>NZ_QWEK01000024.1 GCF_009935845.1 Pseudoflavonifractor sp. 524-17
CCGGGGGTTCCCCAAGGGGGGCCAACCCCCTTGGGCCCTTTGGGTCCAGGGGCCTTTCGGGAAAGGCCCCTGGCGCCGCCCGCGTAGGGCCCTCCCCGGGAGCTCCCCCGCGTTTTAAGGAAAAAGTTGCCTCTTTCCGTTCAAAAGCAGTAGAGTCCCTCTCAATCCACCGAAGGAGGAATGCAGCATGGCAGCTTACACACCAAATTATCAGCTCCACCAGTGGGTGGGCAGCGACCAGTTCCGGCGGACGGATTTTAACGAGGATTTTGCCAAAATCGACGCCGCCCTGGGGCAAAAGGCAGAGAAAACCGCGCTGGCCGCCCTGCAAACTCAGGTGAACGGCAAGGCGGACCAGAGCGCCGTGGACCAGCGGTTCCAGGCCGTCACCCAGACGGTGGCGGAGCGGTGCCGCATGGCGTTCGGCAGCTACACCGGCAACAATGCCGCCAGCCGGACCATCTCCCTGCCCTTCTCTCCCAAGGCGGTGTTTGTGGAGGCTGCCGCGGGCCTGCGGCAGGGGGACGGAAGGCACCGGGGCGGGCTGGCCCTGCTGGGGTACCCCGCAAAGAACGGCAACAACCTGTACGTCACCCTCACCGGCTTCGGCTTCACCGTCTATTATGGGAGCGGCGGCGCCGGCACCAACGACAGCACCTGGATTTACAACTACCTGGCCCTGGGATAAGGGCAAAAGAGCACCCCCGGGCCCATTTGGACCCGGGGGTGCTTGTTGTTATGAAAAACTTAGTTACTGTGCCAAAGCAGGGGCAACAGAGGTTGCGCCGATTTCAAATTCAAAAGTAAAGGTTCCCGTAGCAGTTTTGGTGTCTTTAACTGTCACACTAGTGTTAGCATCAAGCACGTAATCAGTGCCAGCAGTACCGGAAAGGGTACCAACCGCATATGTGCCAGTCAAATCAGCAAAGCTGAATACAGCATCACCGGAAGCAGTACCGCTAAGAGTTACAGTCACTGTGACGGTATCGCCAGGCATCTTGGCGGTCTGAGCAATAGCAGTAGGCGTAGCAGTGACACCGTTCTTAGTAACGGCAGTAGCCGCAACAGTTACAGTAGGCTTATCCATAAACTCAGCACTAAAGTCGCTGGCCTGAGCAGGAATCGTGTCGCCATTCTCGTAGTAGTTGCTGCCAACCTTAACCATCTTGCTTGCCTCAGCAGTCACACTATAAGTGCTTGTGGTATCAGCATTAGCAACATCACCGCCGCCAACCAGCGTCAATTTGTTGTTGGCATCGCCGTTGGTCACAGTAACAGTAATAGCTGTGGGCGCAGGCGTAGTGCCGTCGGAGATGTCGATGGTAGTACTGGCCGCGGCGGTGGTGTAGTACATGGTAAAGGCGTTAGTGCTTCCGGCCTTCAGTACAGCATCGCCAATCTTAGCGCCGCCACTGACCTCAAGAGTGATGGTAACATCGGCCGCGGGAGCCTTCTGGGGCTTAACCGTGATGGTGGCCTCGTCGCCGACGTTGGTAACACCCGTGCAGGTGATGTCAAACTTGGTGCCGTCCTGGGCGGTGTACACTCCGCTGGCGTATGCGGCCTCACCTGCCATGGCGGCCTTCTTCTGGAAGGTCACAGTGGCGGCGGTGGGGGTAGCGGCCTGGGAGAAGGTCACGTTGTAGGCGGGCATGGTGAAGTCAACAGCGGTGGTAGTCTTGTTGATCTCCTTGGTCTCGCCATTGTACGCAGCGCTGATGGTCTGGTCCGCACTAGCGGCGACGCTCAGAACGGTACCGGAGGGGACATAGCTGGTTGTTCCGCTGGCGTAAGGAGTGTCGCCGTTCTTCACAGAGACAGTGCCCACATTGTTGGTGTAGCCGTAACCGTCATACAGGACAATGTCCTTCGTGCTGTTGTTAACTGTGGCAACAAGAGTAAAGGTAGTACCAACAGCGGTGCTGCTTCCGATAGAAGTGGCCGCGCTGTAGGTGGTGCCGCTCTTGGCCAGCAGAGTGCTGTTAGCTTGGTCGGTGATCTTCAGGGTCTCGCCGTTGGCCAGGAAGCCCGGGTCCTTGCCGTTGTAG
This sequence comes from Pseudoflavonifractor sp. 524-17, assembly GCF_009935845.1. GTDB lineage: Bacteria > Bacillota > Clostridia > Oscillospirales > Oscillospiraceae > Pseudoflavonifractor_A. The sequence goes on from NZ_QWEK01000024.1 coordinate 2,049, forward strand.
GTGACGCTGGCCAGAGGCACGCCGTTGATGGTCAGCTCATCGGTAAAGCCGTCGCTGTAGCTAATGATAACTTTACCATCGCGGATGCTTACCCGATCCACGTCGTCATACTTCTCGCGGACCAGCTCAGCGATCTTGGCGTTGCTGGGCATACCGTCGCCGTAGTAGTAACGGACGTTCAGGCTACTGCCGCTGATGGCCACAGTGGGATCGTACTCGGCGTGTCCATCGCCGCCCTTCTCATCGGGGGTGACATAGTAAGCCATGAGGATCTCGTCGCTGCTGTTGACCAGCACCCAGACGTCGTCGTTCAGGTTCACCGCGCCGCCCAGGATGCCGTCGGCGGGGTTGGGGTTGCTGGTGTTGTCGATGATGACGGACTTGTCGGTGATCTTGTACTCCTCGCCGGTGCCGCCGTCCAGGACCAGGGTGTCCTTAATGGGCTGGCGCTTCACGGAGCCGGTGACATAGAAGCTGTTGCCTGCGGGGCTGGTCAGCTCGTAGTCGCCGTTGGTGTCCACGGTGTACAGGTACAGGCCGTCCTTGACCACGGTGTTGTTAGTCACATCGGAACCCAGGTAGCGGGAGACGTGAATGTCCTTGCCCTCGGTCTCGCCGTTGAGGATAGCGCCCACATTGATATAGTCGCTGGTCACATAGCCGCTGTTGTAGACGAACAGGTGGTCGCCGGCCTCCTCCTTGGCGGAGGTGTCGGTGAGGGCCACGGCGCCGATGTCAAACTTGCTGTTCAGGGCCAGCAGGGCGGAACCCTTGGTGCCGTCCACAGAGGGGGCGTTGCTGCGGCCCACGTACACGGAGACCTTGTCGATCTCGCCGTTGGCCTTGGTGTTCACATAGAAGAACACGGAGGAGTTATTGGCATAATAGGTACGCAGCTCGGGGGTCTTGCCGGTGCCGGCGCCGCGCAGATCCTTCGCGGTCAGAATGTCCACCTGATCCGCATTGGAGGAAGTGAGCTTGACAGCAGTCATGCCCTTGTCGTGCTCGGGGAAGCTGCCGTCAGCGGTCTCAACCGCGCCGCCCTTGGGCAGCATCAGCTTGATCGCGCCGGACTTGTTCACGGTATAGGAGAAGATCAGGCCCCGCATATCTTCCTCGTTGACGAGGAAGTTTGTGGTATCGGTATCACCGCCCACAACATCGATGTCGCTCTTGTTGTCCAGCTCGTAGGTCTTGGTGGTGCCGTCAGCCAGGGTGACCTTCACCCGGTCGGTGCCGATGGAGCCGCCGGCCTCCGCGCCCCAGACGTAGGCGTACTGGTAAGCGGCCTCGTCCACCTCGGTGCGGGCGACGATGTAGCCCTGGCCGTCCAGGTAGAAGGTGGCGTCGCTGCCGATAATACCCTTGTCGGCGGGATCGCTGGCGGCGAAGAAATCAGCGGAGTCGGTGTAGGTGGGGGCGAAGGACACGGTGTAGTTGGTGCCGTCCACGGTCAGGTTGCTGGTGTAGCTGCCCTTGGCGGTGCCCACATAGTCGGTCTTGTCGCCGTTCACTTCCTTCAGCTTGTAGGCATCCACGGTGCCGGTAACGGACTCCGCCTCTTCCACATACAGGCGGCCGCCGATGTAGGAGGTGAGGACCACGCTGTCCCGGGCCACGTCCTCAAAGCCAACCACGTCGTCCTTGTCGTCGGCGGTGAAGGTCTTGCCGCCGGCCCGGGCCACGGTGATGGAGCCGTCGTCCTTCTCGGAGTACTTGGTGACCTTGCCCAGCTCCACGGTGTTCAGGAGAACGTAGTCCACATCGCCGTCGTTGTCGGTGTCGATGAGGATCTTCTCAACGCCGGTGGTGCCGCTCTTGGCGGCCAGGGCGGCGTCCAGCGTACGCAGGGAGGCGTAGTTCTCGGCCACCTTGGTGTCGGGGGTGATGTCCAGGTTGTTCTTGTCGGCCATCTTGTTGATGGTGTCGCCGGAGTAGTCGCTAAACTCCTTGTTGTCATCGCTGGTGATGACGCTGCCCAGCACCTTGGACTTCAGGGAGGTGCTGTCTGGCTTGACGAAGAAATACACGCCCCGGCCCAGCTGATCGGCCTCGGTCTGGGTGACAAAGGTGTACTCGCGGTTGTCGGCGTAGGCGCCCTGGTCCTCGCCGTTGGTAACCAGGATTTTGGTGCGGCCGCTGTCCAGCGCGGAGCCGACCACGCCGCCCTTGGTGTCCCGGTCCTTGTCGGTGTTCCTGGCGCCCAGGTCGGCGTAGTCGTTGGCAACTACGATGCCCTCAACCTTGACGGCCTTGAACTTGTCCTCCAGCAGGCTCACGTTGCGGGTGGTGCCGCCGGCCAGCCGGGTGACGAAGACCCGCTGGGGAGTAACAGTTACCTGACCGTTGGGAGAGATGCCGGTGACCATCTCGTATTTCACGGTGTCCGCATTCAGGGCGTTGTAGATCATCTGGGCCGCCTGGTCGCGGGTGATGGGCTCGGAGGTGTTCATGTTCTCCAGCTCGTCGTACAGGCCCACGGAGTTGGCCAGGGTGTCGGTGGTCAGCTGCCACCCGGCGCCGCCGATGTTCTCATACTGGGTGTTGTAGCCCAGCGCCACCAGCAGCATCTTGGCCGCGGCGGAGCCGGTCACATTGTCGCCGGGGGCGAAGGTGTTGTTGCCCCGACCGGCCACGATGCCCTGCTGTACGCAGTAGGCGATGTAGGCCTCGGCCCAGTGGCCCTGGGTGTCGGTGAAGGTGGACTTTACGTCCGCGCCCAGCACGGGCTCCACGCCGCCGTTGAGGACGACGCAGCACAGGCGGGCGAAGGACGCGCGGTCGATGTTGGAGGCGGGGTCATATCCGCCGCCGGGTACGCCGGCGATGACACCCAGCTCAGTCACCATCGCGACCGCCTCTTTGTGAACGATCTCATCCTTGTCGGTGAAATCGTTGAAGCTCGCAGCACCAGCGCCGGTGGCCATCATGCCGGCAACCATCGTGGACGCCAGGCCCATGCTGAGAGCTCTCTTGAGGTTTCTCATCTAGATGTTCCTCCTTGCTAAAATTTGAGTCAAAAGGGGTTGTTATCCAGCCAGGAAAGTATAACACTTCTTACATCGCGAAAAACGGGCGGAAAACTGCTGAAAACCGCCTCAAAAGCGCCAAAAATCAGGCGCAGAAGTTCCCGTGGTAGACATTTGGTAGACATTTCTTCTGCCCGGAACGCAGGAAATCCCGGGACCCGTTGCAGCACAACGGATTCCGGGGTTTCCTTGGTAGACATTTGGTAGACATGGGCCCGCAAGGGTGGGGCTGGGGCGGATCAGCGGCCTCTGAATTCATCGGAGAAGCAGCACCAATGGACAATATTTTTTGTCCATTTCCTATGCACCACGGAGCAATTAAGCGCAGAACCGATGCTGCCCGATGACCTTGATCAGCGGCCGGCTCCAGATCCAGCCGCTGGTGGCGGTGCTGGGATTAAAGTAATAAATGGCGCCGCCGCTGGGATCGGCGCCGTTGATGGCATCTCGGGCGGCGCGGACGGCAGAGTCGGCCACAGGCTGGTCAAACTGTCCGTCCACCATGCAGGTGAAAGCGCCGGGCTGGTAGACTACGCCGGCAATGGAGTTGGGGAAGGAGGGGTGGTTCACCCGGTTGAGGATAACCGCCCCTACAGCCACCTGGCCGGAGTAGGGCTCTCCTCTGGCCTCAGCGGAGATGACCCGGGCCAGCAGCTCTACTTCCCCGGACTGGCCGCCGGTGGTGCTCCCGCCGCCGCTGGATGGCATTCCCAGAGCGGCCAGGGTGGCCGGGCCGGCGATACCGTCCGCCGTCAGGCCGTTGGATCGCTGAAAGTATTTGACCGCCGCGGTGGTGGCGCTGCCGTAGATGCCGTCCACGCTGCCGGTGTAGTAGCCCCAGTTTTTTAGCTTGGTCTGTATGGTGCGCACCGGCTCGCCGGTGGATCCCTGGCGGTAAGTGGCGGCAAGGGCGCCGTTCTGAAAGAGACAGATGACCAAAATATTTACCGCGAACAGAAGCACCAGCCCCTTGGTGAGCCGCTTTTTATCCTGATACAATATGTGAGCGCCTCCTTGTCCGGGCGGACCGCCCGGAGCGAAATTGGAATAAAGCTGCGGCGCGTACCGGACATGCCGCCGCTGCTTTTTAGTGTACGGGAAGAGGCGCGGGGTTATGCGCCGGCGCGGTGAGATAAATTTTACAGAGAGGGTATGATTTTTCCATAAAAGGGCCATACTGGAAGAAACAAGCGGAAAGGATGTGGGGAAGTGGTAAAAGGGGTGTCCCGCCGGGTGATTGTGGTAAAGTCCCCCGACCCGCGTCTCTTTGAAGAGGCGATTTTTATTGTCAAGGAGGAGGCGTTCAGCCAGAAGGGGGTGTCGGCAGAGCAGGTCCTTCAGGAGGCCCGGAAGGTGGCTAAGGGCTATGTCCGCCGGAACACGCCCCTGGGGCGGCTGCTGCGGAAGATCCCCGCTCCGGCGTATGTGGCCATGGGGGCGGCGGCCTCCACCATCTGCTGGGGGATTGGATTTTATACCATGACGTTGGGCTGACAAAGGAGAAGAGACGATGGGAAAACGGGAAAAAAAGAGGGCCGTCAACGAAAGGCTGCGGCGGTGGGAGGCGGCGCTGATGGCAGCGGTGGCTGTGGTTCTGCTGTGCGGAGCCAGGCTGGATACGGAGCAGGCCGCCCTGGCGGAGAAGGTGATCCGGCTGCATGTGCTGGCCAACTCGGACAGCGAAGAGGACCAGGCGCTGAAGCTGAAGGTGCGCGACGCGGTCCTGGCGGAGGCAGAGGGCCGCATTCCTCCTGACGCCGGCCGGGCGGAGGCAGAGGCAATCTTAAAAGACGCCCTGCCGGAGCTGGCCCAGGCCGCCGCCGGTGTGGTGGAGGCGGAGGGATATCCCTATGCCGTCACGGTATCTGTAGAGGAAAATGTGTGGTTCCCCACTAAGACATACACCGATTTCGCCCTGCCCTGCGGGACATACACCGCCCTGCGGGTGGTCATCGGCCAGGGAGACGGCCAAAACTGGTGGTGTGTGGTTTTCCCGCCCCTGTGTCTGGGGTCGGTGAGCGAGACAGTACCCGCCGCCCTGGAGGGAGGGCTGAACGCCAAGGAGGTGGCGCTCATCACTGGGGAGAGCGAAGGGTATGTGGTCAAATTCAAGGCCATCGAGCTGCTGGAGGATGTCCAGCGCTGGCTGTCATAAGGGCACTGTGATAAAATTCTAAAAGAAGCCCCCGGACTCATTCTGATATAGAATGCGGTCCGGGGGCCTCTTTGATTCATAAAATGGTACATTATTGTATTTGAATGTAATAATTGGCGGAAATAACGGTGGGATTCATGTGCAAACAGAACAAATTTTTGCTTTATTGCCTGTAAGGGATTGCAATCTGATATTTGGTTAAATAAAATAGAACCAATGGTGCTTCGATATCTCCCTATTTGGACAATATAATTCTACCAAATGGGGGGTTGCAAAGTGGATATTGAAGCAATCAAAAGGATAATTGGACAAAATGTGGCAAAATACCGGGAGGAAGCCGGTCTGACCCAGGCGGAGCTTGCGGAACGGATCGGTATCAGCACCGCATTTATTTCCCGCGTGGAGCGGGGACAGAAAATGATGAAGGTCTACACCCTGTGCGCCGTGGCGCAGGCCCTGTACGTGAGCTGCGACGCGCTGGTAAATCCGCCAAGTCCGAGGACGTATCTGGAAAACATCAATGTGCTTTTGAGGGATCAGTCCGCAGAGTACCTCTCGGGGATCGAAAAGCTGATTCGGACTTGTGTGGAGGAGTTTGACGCAAGGGAAAAGAAAGGAAAACATAGAGAATAGCAGAGAGGATGGGGAACAACGGTGCCGTCTAAGTCTACGGAGTCCAGAGAGGCGATAGCGAATGAGTTTGTGGAGCGCCTTTACCGCCAGTATTTTGAGGTATTGTTTGTATACGTCAACGCAAGGCTGGACAATTACGATGTATCACAGGATATTGTTCAGGATGTCTTTCACGACGCACTGAATTCCCTTAGAGAAAGCGATGAACTGATACGGCATCCCAATCAGATAGGCTGGCTGAAAAAGACGGCCAAAAACAAAATTCTGGTGTACTGGCGGTGGCAGAGACGCTATGTCAGCCGGTACCTGTCCCTGGAATCCGAGCACTTCCGCGAGCCGGCGGCGCCGGAGGAGACAGGCGTGGGGCAATGCGGGCAGGGCCCCTCGCCGGTAGAGCAGATCCGGGAAGTCCTTGTCCCGGAGGATCTCAAGCTGCTGAAATGGCTTACCCTTGAGAAGAAAAGCCATCTGGAGGTGTCCCAAAGGCTGGGGATCACCATCTACACCAGCCAAAAGCGCCTGGAACGGGTTCGAAAGAAGCTGTACAAGGCGTTTCCGGAGCAGGAGCGAAAAAAGAAAAAATAAAAGGGGAAAAATTTTAAGATAGGATGTCAGATTCCGCAGGGTGCGGTTATATATTATATGAGAAGGAGGTTCCGAGATGGCGTCAAAGGATCGGGACGAGAAATATGCCTATCTGAACCAATTCGACACGGAACAGCTGGAAGAGCTGCTCCGGCTGGAGTCCGATTCGCCAGAAGGCGGTGATGAGGCGATGATTGATTACATACTGGAGGTGATAGTGAGGCGGGAGCGGGCCAATCCCACGGGGGCCATTCCCGACGTGGAGAAAGCCTGGGCAGAGTTCCAGACGTACTATAATATTCCGGAAGGAGATGGTATCTCTCTCTATCTGACCCAGTTCCCGGAGGGACAGCCCTGCTGCAAGCCAAAGCCCGCCGCAGGCGGCGTGAGAAGACGCGGGCTTGTGGCGGCGGTGGCCGGGGTGATCCTGTTCAGCGTGGTAATGGCCCAGGCCATTGGTATTGATGTGCTGGGGGCGCTCAGCCGCTGGAGCGGGGAGCTGTTCCATTTCACGTCCCCCGCAGGCAGAAGTGCGCCTGTGGAGAATGAGAGAAACGAGCACTACTGCCTGATGCTCCAATACGCTCTGGATGATTGTGGAATTGCAGAAGATTTGGCGCCAACCTGGTATCCAGACGGATTTGAGACAGCGGGACCGGTGATTTCAAAGAATAAGGACGAGAATATAATTTTCTGTGACTTTTCCAATGATACTGGTAAGTTTTTTAGTATACGCATACATGACTATGGAGCGATGCTAAATACAGAAAAACAGGATTTTGAAAAAGATCCAGATAGTGTTGAAGTATACAGTGCATCAGGGAAGGTATTCTACACACTATCAAACTCGAATAGCAAAACTGCGACTTGGTCAGATGGAGAAGCGTTGGTTATGGCGATCTCTGGAAATTTTTCTGAAGAAGAGCTAATTGCTATTATTGATTCGATTGGAGGATAATAAGCGTGAAGCGAATTTCAGCAGTTGTTGTTGCTATACTATTGGTGGTGTCTGGATGTATTGGGATGGTATCTGCTACAGAGACCATGGAAACAGAAGTAAGAGCTAGCCCTACAATATCTGATTACTATGTCTCTCTAGCACCAGGGACAAGCAGTGGAGAGATATGGGTCAGCTATCACGTTGGTGCTAGTAAACTTCCCACTTCCGTTGGTGTATCTTCAATTGAGATTTTGAACTCTGATGGTTCTCATGCCTGGAGCATTACTGGTACAGTAGGGAACGGGCTAATTAACAATTCTGGCCAGAGTCTTCATGCAGGCTCCTACCCGTACTTTGGAAAGGCCGGTGCTTCATATTTCGCTGCGGTGACAGTTTTTGTTGCAACAAAAGACGACTATGACAGCAGGACAATCGTAACACCTGTGGTGAAGGCCCCCTAACTTTTAGATGCAGCAATGGGCCCGCTGGCCGCGGGCCCATTATTCTTGAGCAAAACTGACGAAATTCGACAAAAGGGAACTTGAATTCCTGGTCATTTTAAACATCTCCGACTATGCTATGAGTATGGAGGGAGGTGAAAAAAATGACAATGACGGCGTTGTTAGACCGTGAGAAATTTAACAAAGGAGTAGAGATGACCAAGTTGAATCAGGAGGCTTTTGCGGAGCAAGTGGGGTTGAGCGACCGGCACGTCCGGAATCTGAAAAAGCAGGATATTGACGTGTCAATATCCGTACTCTACAGAATCAGCCAAAGGCTTGATACCCCGATGGAAGATCTCCTTGTGGTACAGAACCGCGTAAGAAAAGCGGGTGCTTGAAGGGGCCCGGTGTTGCTGACGTTTTTGCTGCGGCAGTATACACGGCTGGCGGGCTACCGGAGAGGAATGCGGGTGGCAGAGATCCGGATTTTCTCCTCCGGACTGTACGGAGAGACGGGATACTACGTGTGTCCGCGCTGTTCTATTACGATGGAGCGGAATTTTATGACATTCTGCGATCGGTGCGGCCAAAAATTGGACTGGAAGGGTTATAAGAGGGTACATAAAGTGTACTTTGAGTAAAAAGATCCTGTGGACAGAATGGCATCGTCTGTCCACAGGACCTTTGTGCTTGCGGAGGAAAACAAGGACTACCCCTTACCGAAGGTGTGGAGCTGATCCAGCTTATAGGCGATGCGGATTTGAAGCTGGGTCTCTACATCGTGAATTGGGAAGCCTAAAAGCCGCTCTACCTGTGACAAACGGTAGACAACTGTGTTATAATGGCTGTGGAGCAGCTGGGCGGTCTTTTGGGTGTTGCAGTTGGAGTCCAGATAGACCCGCAGGGTCTCCATGAGAGAGGTGCGGTGGCCGGTGTCGTACATCTTGAGGGGGCGGAGGAATTTTTCCTCATACTGCTCCAAAATCTCGTTTTCCGGCAGAAGGGCCAGAAGATAGAGTACGCCCAGCTTCTGGTAGGTGATGACGTGGTCCCAGATGTTGCACCGCAGGCTGATGGAGCTGACGGTCTTGGCCTGCTGATAGGCCTTGGGGAGATCCTGGACGGAATAGGGATCGCTGATGCAGAAGCTCATATCCCCCTTGTCCATGATATAGTTGAGCTTGTCCATAAGCAGAGACAGCTCGTGAAGGGAGAGATCGCTGTCCGGCCGGTTCTCCACCACCAGCACCAGCTTGCCCTCCAGGATGGTAAACATGATGTTGGAGTCCAGGTTGCGGATGATGTGGCGGATGATGTTCACATCCTGTTCCACAAAGGCGGTGCCGTTGCGGGGGGTATTCAGGTTGACGATGGCGACCCAGTATTCCCGGTCCGCGCTCACCCGGTATCCGTCCGTCTGGGCGGAGACGCAGATGTTCACCGGATCCCCCAGCTGGCCGAAGAGCCAGTTTTCCACAAACTGCTGCTTGTACTTGCGCCGCACCTTTTTCAAAGCGATGGTGTTTTTCATCTCCGCGGCCAGCAGGTGGCTGATGCGGCGGATCACATGGTGATCCATGGCGGTGAGGGGGCCATAGTACTCCAGGATAATGACGCGGATGCCGCTGGAGCCGCCGATGTCAAAGAAATGGACGGGGACCTGCTCAACCTGCCCGTTGCGGGGGATGGAGAGGGTGTCCCGGTCGTTGCGCTTGTACAGCTGCTTGATGATGTCGTCCTGGAGGGACAGGCCCAGCATAGTCCTGGTCTGGGGGGAGATGAGCAGCTCGTTCTCCTCGTCAAAGATCATCAGGGGGTTGGAGATGGCCTGCTCCACCGCGGTGAGGGTGGCCTCCGGCGCATCGGCGCGCATAAAGGCGTCCAGCAGCAGCTCTATCTTATCCTGTACCAGCTGGAAGGCTTTGGACTCCTGCTGGAATATTTTCTCCATAATCTCCTGTACAATGTTGGAGAAAATAGCGGTCATGGGCAGCTCAATCAGGGGGAAACCCAGGCTGACCGCCTTTTGCACCACGTCGGGGGAGAGCCCCTGGCGGAAGCGGGGCGGCTTCAGGCACAGCAGCGCGATGTCCGCGTTCTTGAGCTGCTCCAGCTCGTCCAGCAGCAGCATGTCCTGGTTGCGGAAGGAATAGCCGGAGCTGATGACGCAGTCCCCCGGCTTTGACCAGTTGGACAGGCTGGCGCTCTCCACCACATTGGCCCGGAGAATGGGGCGATCCAGCTGATCCAGACCGGAGAGCAGGTGTGCCCCGGCCATAGAGCTCAGGTTTAACAAATCTTTCAGGGTAAAAGGGAACTCCACAACCAAGTCTGGAGCCGGTAATTTCATCGTCAGTCGCCTCCCAAATCGTATCAGTAAATGCCGGTGAATGAAATGGCTTTAAATATAGTATAGTCTATTTGCCCTAAAATGCAAGAGTAAATCCAAAAGTTCTCGTCAAAATTTGTGGGATGACGATAAAAATGACCAGTTAAAATTGGTGTGTCACCCCATTGCTTTGGCGGAAATTACTATGTATAATAAAAACATCCGTTGGGAACTCCCGCAAAAGGCAGGAACCTTTGTAAAGAGGGGGATAGACGTGAAAGAGTATACCTATACCGTAAAAAGCGAGCTGGGGATGCACGCACGCCCCGCAGGGATGTTTGTCAAGCTGGCCAAGCAGGTGCAGTCGGCCATTGAGATTGAAAAAGACGGGAAAAAGGTCAATGCCGGCCGTCTGCTGGCGGTAATGGGAATGGGGATTAAGCAGGGCGACTCCATCACCTTTTTTATGGACGGCCCTGACGAAGAGGAGGTCGTTCCAAAGGTCAGAGAGATCTGTGAAGAGATCCTATAGACAGCGGTCGGGACAGTGCAGTAAAATAGGAGGCAGAACAAGATGAGACGACTGGGCAAGATTTTCCGGCAGGACGGCAGGACGGTCATTGCGGCCATGGACCACGGCATGGGTCTGAACGTCAACCCCGCCCTGGACCGCACAGGTGAGATTTTGGAGGCCATCGTGGCCGGCGGCGCCGACGCGGTGCTGACTACCTTTGGAATCGCCAACAAGTATCGGGACATCCTGAAGCATGTGGGCCTGATTCTCCGCTGCGACGGCGGCTACTCCGCCATTCCCAGCGCAGCCAACGGACACCCCAGAATGCTCTTCTCTGTGGAGGATGCCCTGCGGGTGGGCGCCGACGCGGTGGCCTGCAACGGCTTCCCCGGCACCCCCACGGAACAGGACTGCATGAAGAACGTGGCCGAGCTGACCGCCCAGGGGAACGCCTGGGGGATGCCGGTTATGGCGGAGATGCTCCCCGGCGGCTTCGGCAGCGACGTGCCCAAGACGGTGGAAAATGTCCGTCTGGCCGCCCGTACCGGCTGCGAGTACGGCGCCAGCATCATCAAGACCACCTTTGCCGGCACGCCGGAGGAATTCCGGCAGGTGATTGCCGCCTCCTATCAGCCTGTGGTAGTGCTGGGCGGCGAGAAGACCAGCCAGCTGTCCGATCTGTTTGTGTGCATTGAGCAGGCCATGTCCGTGGGCGCCGTCGGTGTGGCCATCGGACGCAATATCTGGAAGCATCCCGACCCGGAGGCGGTCACCCGGGCCCTGGTGGACCTGGTCCACAACGGAAAAAAGGCGTCCGGCATTCAGGGCCTGTAAGACGGGAGGAAAAGCGACTATGATTCCAGAGAAAATGAAGGGAATTGTTATCACAGCGCCCCGTCAGGCGGAGGTGAAGGAGCTCACCACCCCCAAGCCCGCCGCGGGAGAGGTGCTGGTGCGGGTGGAAAAGTGCCTCATCTGTACCTGGGAGCAGCGGATCTTCGCCGGCGGAGACATGGCCCTGCCCTTCGTCCCCGGCCATGAGATCTCCGGCACCGTGGCCGCCATTGGCGAGGGAACTTACACCAATGTGGCGGTAGGCGACCGGGTGGTGGTCAAGACCTATGACAGCTGCGGCCAATGTGAGCAGTGCTACCGGGGTCACGACAACGAGTGTACCGGTAAGGCCAAGGGTCGGGTGTATGATGGAATACCGGGCACCGGCGGGTTTGCCCAGTATCTGGCCATCGGGTCTGAGCGGGTCTACCCCCTGCCGGACAGACAGGCGGATCTGGCCACGGCCGCTTTTGCCGAACCCTTGGCCTGCTGCCTGGGCAGCCTGGATCAGGCGGAGATCGAGTTTGGCGAAGACGTGGTGATTGTGGGCGGCGGCATTATGGGCCAGCTCCACAATGTACTGTGCAAAAAGCGGGGCGCCCGCACCATCCTGGTGGAGCCCGACGCCCCCCGCCGGGAGATGGCCAGGCGCATGGGGGCCGATGTGGTGGTGGACCCCATGGAAGGGGATCCTATTCAGAAGATCATGGACCTGACCAACGGCCGGGGCGCCCACGTGTGCTTCTACACCGTCAACGTGCTCTCTCTGGCCCAGGACTACCTGGACTGTCTGGCCAAGCGGGGACGGATGGTCTACTACGGGTCCTTCCACCCCAGCGGGCCCATCCAGATCGACCCCAACAAGATTCACTACAGCGAGAAGCGGATTACAGGCTCCTACAGCCCCACGGCTAAGAATTTCTGGACCGCCTCCCGGCTGCTGGGCTATCACCTCATCGATGTTGCCCCCTTTATTACGGAGCGCTATGACTTGATCCAATGCCAGAAGGCGTTTGAGCGGGCGGCCAGCCCGGAGACCTACCGGGTGCTCATTGACCTGAGCGTGGATTAAGCCAGCCCCCATACCACAGACAGTATTAAAAAGCGGCGATTTATCGCCGCGCGGCGCAAAAGGGATCCCTTTTGCGCCGGCCTGAAAATTTCCTGAGGGAAGGAATGAATGAGTTTGATCAACCTGATTTTGATTAGCCATGGAGCCTTTGCCGCCGGTATGCGGGAGGCTGCGGAGATGATTCTGGGTCCTCAGGAACAGCTGGAGGTGTTTGGCCTCTATCCCGGGGACACTGCGGACAACTTTGCGGAAAAGCTGGAGAAGGCCATTGAGGGGTTCGGAGACCCGGATCACACCTTATTGCTGGCGGATCTCCCCAGCGGCACCCCCTCCAACACCGCCATGCTGATGGTGATGAAACACCATGTACACGCCCTGTCCGGCTATAACCTTCCGGCGCTGCTGGAGATCCTGACCCTGCGGGAGGAGATGGGGCCGGGCGAGCTGGTTGCCGCCGCCATGGAGGCCGGCCGGGAGGCGTTTGTAAACGCGGATGACGTGATCAAAGAAAGGGAGGGAAGGGTATGAGCGTAGTCTTCTATCGGATTGACGACCGGCTGATCCACGGCCAGGTGATGACGGGATGGAGCAAGGTATATAAGGCCACCCGTATCTTTGTGGTGGACGACAAGACCGCCCAGGACCAGTTTCTGTGCCAGGTGATGAAGATGGCGGTGCCCAAGGACTACGATGTCCATGTCCTCACCATAGAGCAGGCCATAGAGGCCATTCAGAACGACCCGCCGGAGCTGCGTACCATCGTGCTGGCCAAGACGCCGGAGGTAATGGCCAAGCTGCTGGACAGCGGCGCCCCCATGAAGGAGCTGAATCTGGGCGGCATGGGCTATGTGGCCGGCCGGAAGATGATTTTGCGCAACATCCAGGTCTCTCCGGACGAGCTGGCCCAGCTTCAGGCCATTGAAGCCAAGGGAGTGCGGGTCTTCTGCCAGATCGTTCCCGACGGCAAGTGTATCGAGATCGACAAGGTAAAGCTTTGATCGGTCCGTTCCTCCTTATCTCTGCGTCTGAAAGCCTGTTGGAAAACATAAGAGCCTGTATTCACAGGGACGAAACGCTGCCTTGCCGCCCCGCGGCAATCTGGCCCCCGGTTATGAATACAAGCCCTAAGGTAGACAGGTGTGGGCTTACACGCGCCTTTTAAATACACGACGCCAAACGCAAGCGAATGTCTTAAAGAGGAGGTAAATTGTTATGAATTGGCTGCAAGCGTTCATCATCGGACTGCTGTACTACTTCTCCGACGCCCCCTGGTTCTTCGGTGAAGGCTACTACGTCCTGCAGCGCCCCATCGTCGCCGGTTTCCTGACGGGCCTGGTTATGGGCGACCCCGTAACCGGCACGATTATCGGCGCCACCATCAACCTGATCTATCTGGGCCACCTGAATGTGGGCGGCTCCATGCCGTCGGACATGGCCGTGGCGGGCTACATCGGAACCGCGCTGGCCCTGGCCACCAATGTCAGCACTGAGGTCGCCCTGGCCATCGCGGTCCCTCTGGGCCTGCTGGGCACCATCTGGTGGGTTGGCAAGATGACCATCGACTCCTTCTTCGTCCACTGGGCGGACAGCTATGCCGCCAAGGGCGACGAGAAGGGCGTCATGCGGATGAACTGGCTGCCCAGCGCGGTGATGATGCTGGTGTTCAAGGTCATCGTCGCCCTAGTCATTCTGATGGCTGGCGTACCCCTGATGGAGCGTTTCCTGAACATGATCGAGGGGACCAATATCCTCCACGCGCTGGGCGTCGTGGGCGGCCTGCTGCCTGCCCTGGGCATTGGCCTGAACCTGCGGGCCATTCTGAAGAACGAGACCATGCCCTTCCTGCTGGTGGGCTTCCTGCTGGTGGCCTATTTCCAGATCAGCATTGTGGGCGTCGCTCTGTTCGGCGTGGTGTTCGCCTTGATCTATATGCAGATGAACAAGGAGGGTGCGACTTATGGCGGCTAACGTGAAGCTGGATAAGAAGGATATCCAAAGATCCTTCTGGCTGTGGCAGTTCTTCTCCCACGCCAACTACAACTACGAGCGTATGCAGGGCGGCGCGTTCGCCATGTGCATGGCTCCCATCATCGCCAAGCTCTATCCCAACAAGGAGGAGAAGGTGGCCGGCCTCCAGCGCCACCTGACCTTCTTCAACACCAACCCCAACGTAGGTACCGTGATCCACGGCGCCGTCCTCTCCATGGAGGAGGAGCGGGCCAACGGCGCGGACATCAGCGATGAGGCCATCAACGCCGTCAAAACCGGCATGATGGGCCCCCTGGCCGGCATCGGCGACGCGCTGGATCAAGGCGTCATCATCCCCCTGCTGGTGGCGCTGGGCATCAGCTTCGGCCGTACCGGCAACCTGTTCGGTCCTCTTCTGGTTCTCATCGGCCTGCCCATTATCCTGATGGCCATCGCCTACAGCTGCTGGATGAAAGGCTATCAGCTGGGCAGCCGGGCCATTACCGACATGCTGGCCGGCGGCCGGATGAAGCAGATCATCGGCGCGGCGGGAATTTTGGGCTGTACGGTTATGGGCGGCCTGGTGGCCACCTCCGTCTCCTTCCAGACCGCCATTGCCTTCAACATCGGCGAGCAGGAATTCAACCTCCAGAGCCAGCTCTTCGACGCGATTATGCCGGGCCTGCTTCCCCTGGCTGTGACGCTGGGCGTCTACGCCCTGCTGCGCAAGGAGAAGTTCAACGCCACCCAGATTTTGCTGGGGATGGTGGTTATCGGCTTCGCCGGCGGTATGATTGGCATTTTCTAAGCGTACATCATAAGAGAAACCGGACGGCACGTGTCTGTGCTGTCCGGTTTCTTTTGCGCCGGGCGACCGCCTGCGCGGGGGGCGCCAGGGCCCTTTCCCGAAAGGGCCCTGGACCCAAAGGGCCAGAGGGGGGAGGATCCCCCCTCTGGACTCCCCCAGCGCGGGGGCCCAGGCGGCGCACCGCGCCGCCACTACTGCCTCAACGTCCTGAGAGTCTTTCGAAATAGGTGATCTCTGCGTAAGTCTCCCGCCAGACTTACACAATATGTGCCGGGCCTCCCTGGTCGGCCCGGCACTCCTATTGTAACGTTAGTGTAAAGCCCCAGCTGGGACCGCGTTGTCTGCCAGACTGGCACATCGGCATGGCAGTCATCCGGCGCTGTGCGCCGGGTGGGCTCATCGTATGGGGGTTCCCCAAGGGGGGTCAACCCCCCTTGGGCCCTTTGGGTCCAGGGTCCTTTCGGGAAAGGGCCCTGGCGCCGCCCGCGCAGGGCCCCTAGAGGACGGCAATCCCTACGTTTTTATCCGTGAGAAAAGTTCAGCGGATCTCCGCCAGGCGCTTGCCGCCCATCATCAGGCCCATCTCTTCCACAGTGACCTCACTGGGCTTCACGATGCCTACGATCTCGCCCTCGTACATCACGGCCACCCGGTCAGAGAGCTTGAGGACCTCCTCCAGCTCGGTGGAAACCAGCAGGACGGCACGGCCCTGGTCTCTCTCATGGACGATGCGCTTGTGGATGTACTCAATGGCGCCTACGTCCACCCCTCGGGTGGGGTGCATGGCGATGAGCAGGCCGGGTTCCCGGCTGACCTCCCGGGCGATGATGACCTTTTGCTGGTTGCCGCCGGAGAGGTTTTGGGCCAGCTCAAAACGGCTGGGCGCCTTGACCTGGAAGTCCTGAATGAGCTGATCGGTAAAGGTGTTAATGTACTTCCAGTTGAGCAGGGCGCCCTTGCCGAACTGCGGCTGATAGTAGTCCTGCAAAATCATGTTCTCCGCCAGATTCATGGAGAGAATGAGGCCGCTCTTGTGGCGGTCCTGGGGGATGTGGGAGACGCCGCTCTTCATAATCTCCCGGGTGGTAGATTTGGCCAGGTCCAGGTCCTTATAGATGGCGGTGCCGGAGGTGGCCCTGGTCAGGCCGGTGAGGCACTCCACCAGCTCCCCCTGGCCGTTGCCGTCCACGCCGGCGATGCCGAAGATCTCGCCCTTGTGGATCTCAAAGCTGACGTCGTTGAGCAGGCGGTTGCCGGACTTCTGCCCCAAGGTGAGGTAGGAGACAGTGAGCATGGCCTTGGACTGGTCCGTCTCGTGCCGGGTGACGGTCATGTCCACTTCGCGCCCCACCATCAGGCGGGCCAGCTCGTTGACGGAGATGTTGTCGTTCTTTACGGTGGTGACGCTCTTCCCCTGGCGCAGGACGGTGATGCGGTCGCTGATCTCCTGTACCTCGTTGAGCTTGTGGCTGATAAAGATGACGGTGTAGCCGTCCTTGGTGAGCTTGCGCACCATGTTGAACAGCTCCTCCGTCTCCTGGGGGGTGAGGACGGCGGTGGGCTCGTCCAGAATGAGGATCTTGGCCCCCCGGAAAAGGGCCTTGATGATCTCCGCCCGCTGCCGGGCGCCCACCGGCATGTCGGACACCTTGGCCATAGGGTCTACGTCCATATTGTACTCGTCGGCCAGGGCCTTGATCTGCTGGGCGGCGCCGGCCAGGTCCAGCTTCAGAATACTGTCCGACCTGGCGCCGATAAGGCAGTTTTCCACCACCGTGAGAGTGGGGATGAGCATGAAATGCTGGTGTACCATGCCGATGCCCCGGTTCATGGCGTCCTTGGCGGAGCTGAAGCGGACTTTCTCCCCCTCCAGCCAGATTTCACCGGAGGTGGGGTGGTACAGGCCGCACAGCACGTTCATCAGGGTGGACTTTCCCGCGCCGTTCTCCCCCAGGAGGGTGTGGACCTCGCCCTTTTCAATGCTGAGGTTCACATCGTCATTAGCCAGAACCCCGGGGAACTGCTTGGTGATATGCTTCATTTCCAGAATCAGTTCAGACATGACGGTCACCTAGCCTTTCTTGTAGGGTTTGCCCGCCGCGGCGGGGGCCACGGTCTTGCCGGCAAATCCGGCCAGCACCACGATGGTCAGGATATAGGGGATCATGGTGACGAAGTTGTAGGGAATGGGGGAGTTGATGGAGGGCAGCAGGTTGGCCACGGCCAGGCCGAAGGCGAAGAGCATGGTGGCCAGCATGACGCCGGTGGGCTTGTAGCGTCCGAAGATAACAGCGGCCAGGGCGATAAAGCCCCGGTTGGCAGTCATATCCTCCTGGAAGGAGTTGAGCAGGCCGGTGGACAGGAAGGCCCCGCCCATGGCCATGAGCATACAGCCCACAATGGTGGCGGCGTAGCGCATTTTATACACGTCGATGCCCAGGGTGTCCGCCGCCTTGGGGTTTTCGCCCACAGAGCGCAGGTTCAGGCCGGCGGGAGTGCGGAAGAGGAAGTAGGACACCACCGGCACCAGCAAAAAGGCCAGATAGACCACCGGCATCTGGTGGAAGAGGGCGTCGCCAATGAGGGGAATGTCTTTGAGGACGGGGATGGAGACGTGGGTAAAGGCATAGTCCTTCACGGAGACGAAGTCCATGCCGAAGAGCATCCGGTACAGTACGGTACTCATGCCCGCTCCCATGGTGTTGAAGGCCACGCCCACCACCACCTGATTGGCCCGCAGGCTGACGGTGAGGAAGGCGAAGAGCAGGCCCATCAGGCCGCCCACCAGCATGGCGCACACCATGCCCAGCCAGACATTATGGGTGTAATAGGTGCCTGCCACGGCCACGAAGGTGGCCACCAGCATAATGCCCTCACATCCGATGTTGATAAGGCCGGCCCGGTTCATAATCAGCAGGCCCAGGGCCCCCAGCAGAATGGGGGTGGCCATACGGAGATCGGAGGACAGCAGACCGCCCAGAATATTGATAACGTCCATATTCGTCCCTCCTATGCCTTTTTCGCCTCAGGCTTCTTGCGCCTGAGATTGACTTCCCGCAGGATAGCGGTGGCGACTACCATGAGGATGACAATGGCCTGGATAACCTTGATGATGGCCACCGGTACGCCGGTCGCCCGCTGCATGGAGTTGCCGCCGGCCCGGAGAATGCCGAACAGGAAAGCGCCGGCCACGATGCCCAGGGGGGTGTTGGCGCCGATGAGGGCCACGGCGATGCCGTCAAAGCCGTATCCGGGGGAGACGGTGGGGAAGAGCCGGCCCTGGACGCCCATAACCTCGGTGGCGCCGGCCAGGCCGGCCACGCCGCCGGCCAGCAGCATGACCAGCACCACGTTGCGCTTGGTATTGATGCCGGAGTAGAGGGCGGCGTCCGGGTTCTGGCCGGAGACGCGGATCTCATAGCCCTTCTTGCTGGACCAGAGGAACATCCAGAAGAGGTAGACAAACAGGAGCGCGATGAGAATGCCCAGGTGGGCCCGGGTGTTTTTGAGGATAATGGGCAGGCGGGCGCTGTCCAGCAGGGGGGAGCTCTGGGCGTCATTGCCGGGGGGTTCGGTGATAGGCCCGTTGACCATAAACTGCACCAGCTGGATGGCCACGGTGTTGAGCATAACGGTGGTGATAATCTCGCTGGCGCCAAAGCGGACCTTGAGCACACCCACAATCCAGCCCCAGATGCCGCCGCCCACAAAGCCGGCCAGCATGGTCAGGGGGAGATGGATGGCCAGGGGGAGGCCGGGGAGATAGACGCCGGAGATGGTGGCGAAGAGGGCGCCCATGTAAAGCTGCCCCTCCATGCCGATGTTGGTCAGGCCGCACCGGTTGGCCAGGGCGTAGCTGATGCCGGTGAAGAGCAGGGGGGTCATTTTGACCAGCGTCTCGGCCACGGCGTTTTTGTTGCCCAGGGCGCCGCTCAGCATTTTAGACATGGCCCGGCCGGGATCCACACCCATGGCGGCGATGATAATCATGCTGATGGCCAGTGCCGCCGCCACCGCCAGAATGGAGATGATGGCCTGCCGGGCCGCCGTGGACATGTTGTTGCGGAATTTGATTTTGTCAAACTTCTGCATGGTACACGCTCCAATCTAAAGCAAATGCGGGGGGCGAGTGCCGCCCCCCGCGCCAACTTACTGTTATTTGTCCAGTTTGCCGCTTTCCAGATCGGCAAAGAGCTGATCCATAGCGGATTTGGCCTCAGGCAGCTTCTCGTCCCAGCCGTGCCAGTCGGACAGGATGGTGCCGTTGTCCTTCAGGCCGTAGGAGTAGATCTTGGGCTCGAAGGTGCCGGCGGCGATCTCCTGGAAGATGTTGTCGAACATGCCCTCGAAGTTGCGCACCACGCTGACGATGACGGCGTCGGGGGCCTGGTCGTACTGGTCGGCGTTGTAGCCGATGGCGTAGACGCCGGCCTCGTCCGCGGCCTGGAGCACGCCCAGGCCGGCGTTGTTGGCGCTGGCGCACAGCACGTCAAAGCCCTGATTGGTGTAGCCCAGGGCCACTTCCTTGGCCCGGTCGGCGTCGGTGAGGGTGCCGATGTAGGCGGTCTCCACGGTGATGTCGGGGTTGATGTACTTGGCGCCGGGCTCAAACATATCCACCAGCTCGGCGATGGAGGGGGTGTCCTCGCCGCCCAGCATGACGATCTTGCCGCTCTTGGAGGCGGAGGCAGCCACGGCACCGGCCAGGAAGCCGGAGTTCACAGGGCCCACACCGGCCACGTTGGGGGACTGCTCGGTGCCCTCGCCGGCGAAGGAGACCACGAACTTGGAGTCAGGGAACTGGGGGGCCACCGCGTGGATGGCGTCCACAAACTGGGAGCCGTGGCCCACGATCATGTCGTAGCCGTCCTGGGCGTAGCCCCGGAGGAACTCCTCCATATCGGAGGCGGCCACGCTCTCGGAGTAGGCCAAAGGCTCCAGCCCATACTTGTTGCAGATGTTGGTCAGGGCGTTGTAGGCGGTGGCGTTCCAGCCGTTGTCGTTGGCGGGGCCGGCCAGAAGCACGGCGATCTTCATGCCGGAGTAGTCAACCCCCTCGCCGCCGCCGGGATTGTCAGTGCTGGGATTGTCAGCGCCGGTGCTGGGAGCCGCGGAGGGCTGGCTGCCCTGTCCGCCGCCGCAGCCAAACAGGGAGACAGACATGGCAAGGGCCAGAAGCAAGGTTATGAATTTCTTTCTCATTGAGATCTCTCCTCCATATGTGTTGTTTCGGGCCTGATGGGAGGATATACAGCGTGTGTGCCGTCCAGCCAGCTCCCAGACCCGCATGTTTAGACAAAGCAAATAAAAAAAGAGGAAACAGCAGCATTTATTTGGCTAAGTCTTATACTGATTATAATACTATATGAATTTGCGCGTCAAGGGGCTGGGAGATTTTTTACAAAGGAAAGGAAAAATTCGAAAAAAAACTGGGCGAAATAACAAAATCGAATTATGAGGTGTCCATTTTATCCATAAGTCCAAATATCATTGATTTTTAACTGGCAAAAATACAAGCTAAACTGTATAGTTTGTATACTGCGAGTCTGGAGATATCAGATTTCGAAAGGAAAAACCGTGGTAGAAGACAGAAAGCTGTCTCCTACCACGGTTTCAGAAATTATTTACTGACTAAACAGTCAGCACCCGGAACCCTGGTCAATCATGATCTTCAGGATCTCCGCGTCGGTCTCCCGCATACCCTCGGCGGCCATGCGGCCGATGCTGGCGATGGTCTGCTCCACGCTCTCCTTCACCAGGCCCTCGCCCGCGCCGAAGGTGTTGCCGTCCATGGACATCTCGTGGGCGAGGATGGCGGCGTCCACCGAGGCGGCGATTTTGGCGGCGCAGCTGCCCTTGGCGCCGTCGCACACAATGCCGGAGACGTTGGCCAGGGTGTTGGTGATGGTGCGGCCGATGGTCTCATAGTCCCCGCCGTGGAGGTAGGTGATGCCGGCGCCGCTGCCGCAGGCGGCGCACACCGCGCCGCAGAAAGCGGACAGGCGGCCGATCCCCCGCTTTTGCAGCAGAGCCACCAGATTGCTCACCACAAGGGCCCGGTACATGGTCTCCTCAGAAGCGCCCAGATACTGGGCGTAGACCACAATAGGCACCGAACAGGTGATGCCCTGGTTGCCGCTGCCGGAGTTGATGACCACCGGCAGGACGCAGCCGCCCATGCGGGCGTCGCTTCCGGCGGCGGCCATGGCCCGGGCCCGCACCCGCACATCGCCGCCATAGTGGCGCATCAGGGTGGCGCCCACCCGGCCGCCGTAGACGTGGGTCATGCCCTCCTGGGCGATGCGGGTGTTGAACTCCACCTGGCGGGAGAGGGCGGGGCGCACGTCGTCCAGATTTACCGTATTGGCAAACTCCAGAATATCGGCCAGATTCAGGCTGTCCAAGACGTTGTCCTCTGGGGTCTCCTGGACGGCGGCTTCCTCCTTTTGGAGCAGGACGTCCCCGTCCCGCTCCAGCCGGATCAGGTTGGTGTGCTCGTCCCGGATCTCCGCCAGGGCGGTGTGTCCGCCGCCGGACATTGTGATGAGGATATGCAGCCGGGCGGGGGTGTCCAGCAGCTCCACAGTGCAGATGCCCTGCGCCAGCAGCCGGCGGGTTTCCTCCAGGTCGGCGGGCCCCACCTTGCTCAGAACCTCCAGGTCCAAAGCGGGGTCGCCGGCCACGGCGCCCAGGACGGCGCTGGTGTCAATGCCCTTCATATTGCCGGTGGTGGGCACGATGACCCCTTTTGCGTTTTTGATGATATTGCCGCTGCACGCGGCGGTGATCCGCTCCGGCATGACGCCCAGGGCCTGCCTGGCCTTGGCGGCGGCCAGGGCGATGGCGATGGGCTCGGTACAGCCCAGGGCGGGGACCAGCTCGTTATTCAGAATATTGACATAAGTCTGGTAAGTGGCCTGTTCCAGCATAGTGCGTCTCCTATCTCTCTATCGCTCCACCTGCATACCGCAGGAGGTACAGTTTTTCAGCTCGCCGTCGCCCTGGCTGGCCAGATCCTTCACATAGGCGGAGTAGACGGTGTATCCGCCGGACAGGTTGTGGACCTTGGCGCCGTGCTGCTCCAGCATCCGCTGGGCGAGATAGCCCCGCAGGCCAATCTGGCAGGTGACATAGACGGGCTTGGTCAAATCCAGCTCGCCAATGCGGCCGCGCAGCTCGTCTACGGGGATGTTGCGGAAGTTGGGGGGCATGGCGCCCCACTCCGCCAGCTCTTCCGGCTTGCGCAGGTCGAGGCACAGGGCGTCCTCGGGGATATTGGCCACCTCCTCGGCATAGAAGGGAGTCATGATGCCCTCCAGCACGTTCTGGGCCACAAAGCCGGCCATGTTCACCGGATCCTTGGCGCTGGAGAAGGGAGGCGCGTAGGCCAGCTCCATCTCCTGGAGGTCGTAGACCGTCAGGCCGAAGCGCACGGCGTTGGCCAGGTGGTCGATGCGCTTGTCCACGCCCTCGCCGCCCACGATCTGGGCGCCCAGTACTTTGCCGGTGTCGGGGGCAAACAGCAGCTTGATGGTCATCTGGGCGCCGTCAGGGTAGTATCCGGCGTGGCTGGAGGAGACGGTAAAGATCTTGCGGAAGGGGGTGCCGGCGGCCTGAAGGCTCTCCTCCTTCTCGCCGGTGCAGGCCACCACCATATCGAAGAACTTCATAATGGAGGTGCCCTGGCTGCCCTTGTAGCAGGCGTCTTTGCCGCAGATTACGTCGGCCACAATGCGGGCCTGCTTGTTGGCGGGGCCGGCCAGGGGGATGACCTGGGTGCGGCCGGAGACGATATTGCGCACCACGGCGGCATCGCCCAGGGCGAAGACGCCGGGAGCGCTGGTGCGCATCTGGCCGTCGATGAGAATCTCCCCCCGCTGGCCCAGCTCCACCCCGCTGCCCTGGAGGAAGCGGGTCTCCGGCATGACGCCGATGCTGAGGATCACCATGTCGGCGGGGAGGGCGGTGCCGTCCTCCAGCACCACGGTATCCTTGGTGAAGCTGGCGCACTTTTTGCCCACGTACAGTCCCATGCCCTTGGCGCGGATATAATTGTGAACCGGGTGGGCCATGTCCAGATCCATGGGGGCCATGACGTGGGGGGCGGCCTCCACCACGGAGACCTTCAGCCCACGGTGGGCCAGATTTTCCGCCATTTCCAGGCCGATGAAGCCGGCGCCGATGACCGCGGCGGTCTTGGGCCTGGCCTGCTGGATGTGGTCATAGATGGCGTAGGTGTCGGGGATGCTGCGCAGGGTGAAGACGTGGTTGTCCTCCATCCCCGGCATACGGGGCCGGATGGGGGATGCGCCGGGGGAGAGCACCAGATTGTCATAGGTTTCGGTGTAGGCTTTGCCAGTGGCGTGGTCGGTGACGGTGACAGTCTTGCCGGCGCAGTCCACGGCCGTGACCTCGTGGAAGATGCGCACATCCACATTAAAACGGGCGCGGAAAGCCTCGGGCGTCTGGAGCTGGAGGCTGGCCCGCTCCGCAATGGCGCCGCCGATATAGTAGGGCAGGCCGCAGTTGGCGAAGGAGATAAACCCGCCCTTTTCAAAGAGGATGATCTCCGCGTGCTCGTCGTTGCGGCGCAGACGGGCGGCGGCGCCGGCGCCGCCGGCCACACCGCCTACAATGAGAACTTTCATAAAACCGCTTCCTTTCCGTGGCTGTGGACCGGGCCGGCTGGCCCGGTCCACGGTATTCAATCTCGCTTACAGATAGTGGGGGGTGTTGGGCGTAAGGACCTCGCAGCCGTCCTCGGTGATGAGCACCATGTCCTCGATGTTGAAGCCGTTGACCCCGCCGATATAGCAGGGGACCTCCATAGCCAGGACCATGCCAGCCTCCAGGGGGCGCTGGGTGGCGGCGTTGATATAGGGCGCTTCGGCGGTAGCGGGGCCCATGCTGATGCTGTGGCCCTGGTGGCCCCGGCGGTAGGAGGGATAGGCATCCTTTACATAGTCGCAGGCGATGTGGTACAGATCGCAGATGGGCAGGCCGGGCTTGGCGGCGGCGATCATCCGGCGCTGGCCCTCGTACAGGCGGTCCTTCAGCCGGTACAGGGCGGGGTCTGCGCCGTCCATCACCCAGGAGCGGGAGGTGTCGGTGGTGTAGAAATCAAACTCCGCGTTGACGCCGGCGTCAAACTTGACCACGTCGCCGGGCTGGATGACGGCATCCCCGGGGATGGTCAGCCGGGAGCCGGACTCGCCGGTGGAGAACATGGACCAGGCGCTGGGCGCGGCCGCGCCGGTGGCGATAACGGTCTGGCGGAAGGTTTGGACCATCTCCCGCTCGCTGACGCCGGGCTTTGCGATCTGGCTGACGGCGGTGAAGCCCGCGTCCGCCGCCCGGCAGAGGGTGCGGAACATCTCAATCTCCTCCGGGGTCTTTACGCTGCGGGCGAAGACGAACAGGTCGGAAATATTTTCATATTTGGCGTCAGGGAAAGCCTGACACAGACCATTATAATACCCCAACGTGAGATAGTCCAGCTCCAGGCCCAGCTTTTTGTCCGCCAGGTCCATCTCCTTCACCATCTGCTTGAGCACGTCCATGGAGCTCTCCATCACAGCGGGGGCGGGGAGAACGGCGCCGCGGGCGATCTCGTCCCAGGTCTTGACGCCCACCCAGGTGTCGTACTTGCGCACGAGAAACCGGCCGGCGCTCTTCTTCTCAAAGGTGGGCACTTCAAAGTCCATGGTGGTCAGCTGGGTGGGCACGTCCTCCCGGGCGGATACCACAGCCACGGAGAAGCCGGGCTGGCGGGACACGGTGTGCTGGTGTCCGGCGAAGCCGGTGACGTAGTGGAAGTTCTCGGGAGAGGAGACAATGGCGCCGTCTAAACCGTTGCGGCGCAGCAGCTCTTTGATCTTACCCTCTTTGGGTTGCATGATGGATTCCTCCTTTGGCATGGTGATAAGACAAGGACTGCGCGCGCCCGGCGCGCGCAGTCCTGCACGATTGTAATGGAGTTAGTTTGGTTAGGCGGGATAGAACATGGGGGAGCCGGGGCCCAGGGGAATACCGGTGATATACCAGATGATGAGCAGGACGATCCAGCCCAGCAGGAAGCACAGGGAGTAGGGCAGCATGGTGGACACCACGGTGCCGATGCCCGCTTTCTTGTCGTACTTCTGGAAAAAAGCCACAGTGAGCACGAAGAAGGGCATGGTGGGGGCGATGATGTTGGTGCAGGAGTCGCCGATGCGGTAGGCCACCTGAGTCAGCTCCGGGGACATGCCGAGGCGCATGAACATGGGCACGAAGACGGGCGCCATAATGGCCCACTTGGCGGAGTCCACCGCCACCAGCAGGTTAAGCAGGGCGGTGATGATGACGAAGCAGATCAGCAGGGGCAGGCCCACGAAGCCGATGCTCTTCAGGAAGTTGGCGCCGGCCACGGACAGGATGGTGCCCAGGTTGGAGTAGGTAAAGAAGTTGGTGAACTGGGCGGCAAAGAAGATCAGCACCATGAAGCCGGAGATGCCGGCGATGCCCTTGGTCATCAGCTCCACAACGTCCTTGTCGTTCTTGATGGTGCCGGCGCCCACGCCGAAAGCGATGCCGGGGACGAGGAACAGGAGCATCATGATAAAGATAATGCCGCTCATGAAGGGGCTGGACAGGACGGCGCCGGTCTCAGGATTGCGCAGCAGGCCGTTGGGGGGCACCACGGTGATGAGGACCAGCACCACATAGACCAGCGCGGCGATGCCGGCAAACCGCAGGCCCCGCTTCTCCTGGGCGGTGAGGCTGTTGGAGACGCTCTCCACCGCGCCCTCGTACTTGCCCAGGCGGGGCTCTACCAGCTTGTCAGTGACCAGCGTGCCGACGGCAGTGACCACAAAGGTAGAGACAAACATGAAAAACCAGTTACACACGGGAGAGACTACGTAGTTGGGGTCCAGCATGTTGGCGGCCTGAGTGGACATGCCGGCGAACATGGGGTCGTTGGTGCCGATGAGCAGGTTGGCGCTCCAGCCGCCGGACACGCCGGCAAAGGCGGCGGCCAGACCGGCGATGGGGTGGCGGCCCACAGCCATGAACAGGATGGCGCCCAGGGGGACCAGCACCACGTAGCCGGTGGAAGACGCGATGTTGGACATGATGCCCAGGAAGACTACCATAGCGGTAATGAGGGTCTTGGGGGCGGAGGTGGCGGCCTTGCGCAGCAGGGCGGAGATCAGGCCGGAGCCGTCGGCCACGCTGACGCCCACGATGATGGTGAACACGGTGCCCAGGGCGAAGAAGCCGGAGAAATTGCTCACAATGGTGGTGATCAGGTGGCGTATGGAGTCACCGGAGAACAGATTGACCGCATGGACGGTTTTCTCTACAATGGCATTGCCGTTGGCGGTGTCAATGGCCTCGTAGGTGACGGATACGCCCATGGAGGCGCAGATGGCCGAGATGATCATAACGGCCAGGGTCAGGATCAAGAAGATAGTGGCGGGGCTGGGGAGCGCGTTGCCGGCGCGTTCCACACCGTCCAGAAAGCGGACAATCCAACTCTTCTTCTCCAAGGTTTTTCCTTTCTTGGACATGTAGAATCCTCCTCTTTTCAAATATATCTCCTCCTCCCCGGAGGGAGGGATCGATCAGGAACAGGGGCCCTCTCTCAGCGGCCCATATGCCGGTCCACGGCGGCCTTCAGCCGCTCCATGGCTTTCTCCACGGTGGAGCGGGGGCAGGCGATGTTCATGCGCATATATCCCTCGCCGTCCACAGGACCGAAGCCCCGGCCGTCGTTGAGGGCCAGACGGGCCTGCTCCGTCATGAAGCGGGGCAGCGCGTCGCCGGGGAGGCCGAGCCCCTTGCAGTTGAGCCACAGCAGGTAAGTGCATTCCGGCCGGCGGAGCGTGATCTCGGGAATATGGTTTTTCAAAAACTCCTCCACATAGAGGACGTTGCTTTCCAGATGGGCGATAAGCTGTTCTAGCCACTCCTCCCCGTGGCGGAAGGCGGCCTCTACCGCCACCAGGCTGAAGCAGTTGTTGCGGTGGACATCCAGGCCCTTCCAGAACGTTTGGTACTTGTCCAGCAGCTCCTGATTGGGGAAGGTGACGGTAGCGGCCTGGAGGCCGGCCAGGTTGAAGGTCTTGGTGGCGGAGGTGCAGGTGATGGTGCGGGCGGCGATCTCCGGGCTGACAGAGGCCAGGGGGGTGTGCTTGTGGCCGAAGAGGATCAGGTCGCTGTGGATCTCGTCGCTGACCATAAGGGCGCCGTACTGGACGCACAGCTCGCCCATGCGGCGCAGCTCCTCCGGCGTCCACACCCGGCCCACGGGATTATGGGGGTTGCACAGGATGAAGAGGGGGGGTCTGCGCTGGAGGGCGGTTTCCAGCGCGTCAAAGTCCACGTCGTAGCGGCCGTCCGTCTCCTTCAGGGAGACGGTGAGGGGCCTGCGCCCCCAGTTCTCCACCGAGTCAAAGAACTCGCCGTAAACGGGGGTGAGGAACAGAATCTCGTCGCCAGGGTTGGAGAACTCCCGTACGCAGGTACACAGGGCAGGGACCACCCCCAGCGTGAAAACGCACAGGGCCGGATTGGGCCGCCAGCCGTTGCGCCTGGCCTGCCAGTCGCACACCGCCTGGAAATAGGATTCCGGACGGCTGGTGTAGCCGAACATACCCTGCTGGTTCCGGGCGTCGATGGCGTCCAGAATGGGCTGGGCGGTCTTCAGATCCATGTCGGCAATCCACATGGGGATCAGATCCCGGCGGCCGTACTTCTGCTCCATCTCGTCGTACTTCACCGCGAAATTATTCCAGCGGTCAATGGGCGCATTAAAGTCATACTGCAATGCTTCTCATCTCCTTCGTTGATGTTCCTGCCGGCTGGAGGAAAAACAGCTCCAACGGCAGTTTCTGTCAAACAACTGTTTATTATGCAGTCGGTATGCCAAGTCTAAAGTTTGTGAAATTTTTGTTTATTCTACCCGAAAAAGCAGCGATAAATTTTACATCGCACACAAGGGGTCATAGAAAACAAAAATAAAATGGGTTGCCTTATCCGGAAAAATTGAATAAAGCAACCCGTTCAGTTCTATAATTCACCCATTTAGTCAACCCATTTTCGCCCATTAACCACCAATTTAGAAAATGGGGGAGGAGGACGCCTCCTTTTCCAGACGGAGGGAGAGGGCGCGGCCCAGGGGAGTGAGGCGGCTGCCGCCCCGGCCGCGGCGGATGTCCACCAGCCCCCACTCCTCCAGATGGAGCAGGACGGTGCGGGCGGTCTGCTCCGTCAGCGGGAGTCCCCGGGCCGCGGCCTGGGCGGACAAACTTTTGCGTCCGGCGGAGGCGCCGGAGCCTAGAGCGGAGAGGACGAAGGCGTAACAGTCGAAGTCGCTGCCGGTGCGCTGGCGGAGCCGGGCGATGGTCTGGCCGGCCACGTCCCCGCCCCAGGCGGGCTGGGAGGAGGGGATGCCGGAGGCGTTCTCCCCCGCCTCCAGGGCGGCGGGGGAAAAGATGGTGGCCGGCAGATCCTCCAGCTGGATCAGGGGCTTGTCCAGATAGGCCAGGTACTCCACGCAGTTGCGCAGCTCCCGCACATTGCCGTCCCAGGGGTGGAGGGTGAGCGCCTGGAGGGCGGCGGGATTGAGGGAGAACCGGGCCCCAAGGGCCTCCTTGATATACTCCAGCAGGAGCAGCACGTCCTGCCCCCGCTGCCGCAGGGGCGGGAGCTGGAGGGGGAGGACATTAAGCCGGTAGAACAGATCCTTGCGGAAACCGCCCCGGCGCACCACGGCCGGCAGATCCTCGTTGGTGGCGGCGATGACGCGCACATCTACCGAAACCACATCCACGCCCCCCAGCCGGACGATCTCCTTCTCCTGGAGCACTCGGAGCAGCTTTACCTGGAGCATGGGGCTCATGGCCTCAATCTCATCCAAAAAGAGGGTGCCCCGGCGGGCGGCCTCGAAAAAGCCGATGTGCCCGCCCTTCTGCGCCCCAGTGAAGGAGCCGGCCTCGTAGCCGAAGAGCTGGCTCTCCAGCAGGGAGTCGGGAATGGCGGCACAGTTGATGGCCACAAAGGGCTCCTGCCGGCGGGGGCTGGCGGCATGGATGGCCTGGGCGAAGAGCTCCTTGCCGGTGCCGCTCTCCCCGCTGATGAGGATGGCGGCGCTGCTGGCCGCCATTTTCTGGGCCAGGGCCTTGGCGGCCAGCATGGTGGGGCTCTGGCCCACAATGCTGTCAAAGGTGTACTTGGTCACGTGGCCCTTGCCCAAAAGCTGGCGGCGCACCTTTTGCTGGCGGTTTTCCTCATCCCGGAAGCGCTGGAGAATACAAAAGCCCCCCATAAACCGGCCGCCGCGCAGCACAGGCTGAAGGCTGACATTGACAGGACTGCCGTTGATATCGATCAGCCGGGAGTGGATGGCCTTCTGGTGGGAGAAGCACTCTTCAATGGGGAGCAGGGCCAGGCAGTCCTTGGCCCGGTGGCCGAGGAGCTGGTGGACAGGGAGGTCCAGAATCTCCTCCGCCTTGGCGTTGCAGGCGAACACGGTGCCGTCGGAGTCCACGCCGATGACCCCCGCGTCCAAGGTCTGCTGGAAGAGGTCAAACAGGCTCTCCACCTGGATGGACCGGTGGAACATCCGCTGAATGCTGTAGGTGCGCTCGGCCAGGGTGGACAGATAGGCCTGAAAGGCGGGCTGGTCAATGATGTGCTCGCACTTGAGATGAAAGGCCAGCTCAATAAAGGTATTGCCGCTGAGCAGGCGCGGGCCCAGATCCATCACGTGGTCCACCCAGGAGGGGACGTACCGCCGCTCCCCGGTGGTGACGGCCCAGGCCAGCCGGGGCGGCTCCGGCGCGCCGGGATAGTAGGGGACGAACTGAATGTTCGTCACGCCCAGCTGGTTGAGCAGCGCCATCGTCTCGGTGGCCATGGGCTGATTGATGTTTACCAGCAGCGCCTGGGTGTTGTGAGGAACCTCCAGCAGGCGGGAGAGGCTCTCACGGGTGATGTGGACCTCACTGATAACGACGGGGCCGTTGTCGGGGAGGAGCTGTGTGATATCCCGATAGGTAAACGCGCAGGTGGACACCAGATAGACCTCCGCCGGCTCCACCCGCTCCGCCGTCCCGGCCTGGACGCTGTAGGTGTGTATCTCCACCAGATCCCCAAAAAACTGCCGGACCTGATCCGCGTAGAGATGGACGGAGCCGGCGTCCCACGTGATAATCGCCAGCCGTTTTGCCATATGGCCACCCCTTTTCTCCTATTAAACCATTTTATCAGGCTCATTATAACGAAAAGAGAAAGAAATGTCCAGCGCCGGGAAGAAAGAAGCGGTATTCGCAACGGCAATTCCAGCGTTCAGTACCTATGAATACAGGTTTAAAAACAAGGGGGAGGGGTTGGCACCAGATTTGCTCAGAATAGTAGGGAAGAAAAAATGGCGTATTTGGATCGCGGGCATCCAAAGCCGCCGGAGAGGAGTACGGAAATGCTGGAGATGAAGTCGCTGTATCAGCAGGCCAGGGAGTGCGGAGAGGAGCTGGTGCGCTGCCGGCGCCGGCTGCACCAGATGCCGGAGCTGGGCATGGAGCTGCCCCAGACCACCGCCTATGTCTGCCAGGAGCTGGAGGCCATGGGCTGCCGGCCGGAGCGGCTGGCCGGGGGCGTGACGGCGTGCATCGGCCCGGAGGCGGGGCCGGTCTTCCTGCTGCGGGGGGATATGGACGCCCTGGGTATGGCGGAGGAGAGCGGTCTGCCCTTTGCGGCCCAGGGAAACCGGGCCCACACCTGCGGCCATGATATCCACACCGCCATGCTGCTGGGGGCCGCCCGGCTGCTGAAGGCCCATGAGGAGGCGCTGAAGGGCCGGGTCAAGCTGATGTTCCAGCCCGGGGAGGAGAGCCTGGAAGGGGCCGCCGCCATGGTAGAGGCGGGGATTCTGGAGTCCCCCAGGGTGGACGCGGCGCTGGCCCTTCATGTCTTCCCCGGTCCCATGCACGTGGGGACCATCGCCTGGCGGAAAGGGCCGGCGCTGGCCTCCTCAGACAGTTTTCGCATTACCGTCACCGGCAAGGCGGGCCATGGGGCCATTCCCCAGAACGCGGTGGACCCGGTGAATATTGCCGCCCATATTCTGCTGGCCCTCCAGGAGGTAAACGCCCGGGAGGTGGATCCCCAGGACCCCCTGGTGCTGACGGTGTGTACCCTCCACGCCGGAAAGCTGCACAACTCCATTCCGGAGACGGCGGAGCTGACAGGGAGCATCCGGGCCTTCTCCAACCACAACCGGGCCCTGGCCAAGGAGCGGCTGGCGGAGATCAGCCAGGGGATCGCCGCCGCCTTCCGAGGCCGCTGCCAGGTGGAATTTTTGGCCGGAGTCTCCTCCCTGCACAACCAGCCTGATTTGGCCGCGGAGCTGGCGGGCTACGCCGGGGAGTTGACCCGCCTGGAGGAGCTGCCCCGGCAGATGGGCAGCGAGGACTTCGCCGAGGTGACCCAGAAGGTGCCCTCCGTATTCATGGGCATCGGCGCCGGCGGGCCGGAGGAGATCTATAATCGAGCGGGCTCCCACCACCCGGCCATCGTCTTCAACGAGGAGGTCCTCCCCCTGGGGGCGGCTGTGCTGGCGGGGTGCGCCGCGAATTGGCTGGAAAAACACGGGGGGGTAAAGGCAGTTCCATTGACAGAGGTTGGGGGTCCCGGGCGGGCGGCCTCTATGTCCAGGTAAGAGGCAGACTCAAAGCAGTTTCACCCGCGCCCGGTACCGATCACTTCAGACATTAGAACAAAGCCCGCGTCGATAACACAGTATGACTTGACAGCCGCTGCGATTCAAGAAGCGGATCTGACGGCCGCCACGGGGTTGGTACGTTGTGCCAGCCCAGGCGGCCGTCGGACAGCGTTCTTGAATTGCTGCGGCTGTCAAGTTTTGCAGAGTATACGACATGGGCGTGAGGTGTTGTCTGCTGGTTGATTTTCGGGCGTGCGAAACTAGTTTGTCCAAATTTCCGATAAATTCAGAGGCCGCCCGTCCCCGGCCTGGGGGAGTCCAGAGAGGGGACATCCCCTCTGGCCCTTTGGATCCAGGGCCCTTTCGGGAAAGGATCCTGGCGCCGCCCGCCGCGAGGAAAAAACTGATATGAACAGCATCAACTTTTCTTCCCCGTCTTTTTCAGCAGGGCAAAGATGACATACGCCGGCACGCTGGTGGCGCAGAAGAGGAGGCTGAGGAAGATCTGCTTTACCGGCACTCGGGCGGCCAGGAAGACGGTCAGTGCGATGGAGAGGATCACGCTGGCGGGGTAGAGGGGCATTTTGATGGGCCGGTTCAGATCGGGGCGCTTTTTGCGCAGGGCCACCAGAGAGGTTGCCACCAGGAACTCGGAGATCTTGCCCACGAAGACCACCATGGTCAGCAGGGTGCTGAAGCTCCCCGTCCACATCAGCAGCAGAGACAGACAGCAGTAGGTGATAATGGAGCAGTACGGGGTGTCGTACTTGGGATGGATTTTGGCGAAAAAGCCGGGGAACAGGCCCGCCCGGCCCACGTTGAAGGCCACCCGGGGCATAGACATAAATCCCGCGTTGATCAGCCCGTAGATGGAGATGAGGGCGCCGATGGACACCACGGCGGCGCCGGCCTTGCCGAAGATCACTTCCGCCGCCATGGTGACGGAGTTGGTGCTGCCGGACAGCACCTCCACAGACAGCGTGCCCACGCACACCACGGACAGCAGCACATAGAACAGGCAGATCACACCAATACCCAGCAGGATGGCCCGGGGGAGCGTCTTCTCCGGGTCCTTGATCTCCTCGCTCATGTAGGTCAGCTGGTTATAGCCGCTGAAGGCGAAAAAGGCGGGGATGGCGGCGGAGAAGGTAGTGCCCCAGCCCAGCTCCGCGTCGGCCACGGGCTGGAAGTTGGCGGGGACCAGGAAGAACACGCCGCCGACGATAATCGCCCCCAGCACCACCAGCTTGGTAATGGTGAGGATATTGGTGGCGGTGGCGCCCATTTTTACGCCCCGGACGTTGGTGAGCATGGCCAGCAGCAGCAGTCCGGTGGACACCAGCTTGCACTGAAAGCCGCTGAGGGGAATGAAGTATTTCAGATAGTTGGTAAAGGTGATGGAGACCACCGCCAGTACCGCAGAGTTGTTGAGCATGGCAAACCAGCCGTAGAAAAAGGACATCTTGTCCCCGTAGGCCTCCCGCAGATAGACCGCGGGTCCGCCCGCCCCCGGCAGCGCCGGCGCCAGCTCGCAGTAGACCAGCCCCATCAGCAGCACCGCCACTGCGGCCACAATCCAGGCCACGATGTTCGGGCCGCTGCCCTTGGCAATGGCCATAATCTCACCGGGGACGGTAAAAATGCCGCCGCCGATGACGGATGTTACCATGATCATGATACAAGGGAACAGGGTCAGAGTACGTGTTAATTGTCCATTTTCCTTTTGATTCATCAAGGCCCCTCCTTTTCACATCTCGTCCAGTTTGTCTTGGCAGGTACATCCGCACACAATGCCGGGACTGGCTGCCCAGGTCTGTAAAAAGTATATCTGCGATTTTAGAGGCTGTCCAATCGCCGTTTTTGGTTCAAAGCCAACAGAAAAAACGATACCCGGCTGAAATTTTCTGTCTGGAACGCCGGAATATCTTAGGCATCCCCCTCCGGGCTTCCCCCCAGCCAGCGCCAGGCCAGCCAGGCCATGCCTGCCGCGCCCCGGGGCAGAGCCCGCTCGTCAAAGACCACCTTCGGGTGGTGCATGGAGTAGGTGTAGCCCTCGGCGCTGTCTCCGGCGGTGACGAAGAAAAAGACGCCGGGCACCCGCTCCAGGAAGTTGGAAAAATCCTCCGAGGCGGGGGAGATCTGGCCGTCAATATCCATCCACTCCTTGCCGTCCAGCTCTTCGATCCAACCTGCTGCCTGCTCAAAAAGCGCCGGGTCGTTATACACCGGGGCACAGCCTCCGGTGACCTCCAGCCGGGCCTCGGCCCGGAAGGCCTCGCCGGTGGAGCGGATGATCTGCTCCATGCGCTCCAGCACCTGCCGGCGCACCTGGTTGTCGTAGCAGCGCAGGGTCCCCTCCAGCCGGGCGGCGCCGGGGATCACGTTGGGGGCGTCCCCGGCCCGGAAGATCCCTTGGGTGAGCACCACCATGGCGCTGGGAGGCACCTCCCGGCTGACAATCTCCTGAAGGGCCAGATAGATGTGAGTCCCCACATTGATGGGGTCCACCGACTCCTGAGGGGTAGCCCCATGGCCCCCCTTGCCCTGGATGTGGATGATATACCGGTCGCAGGAGGCGGAGGCCACCCCCGCCCGGTGCATGGTGAGAGTGCCGGGGCGGTACCGGCTGGCCACATCCACATGGAGGGCAAAGGCGGCGTCCACATGGGGGTGCTCCAGAATACCGGCGTCAATCACACTGCGGGCGCCAGTGAGCACCTCCTCTGCCGGCTGAAAGACCAGCTTCACCTGTCCCTTGAGCGCCCCCTCCCGCTCCTTCAGCAGGCGGGCCGCCCCCAGAAGGATGGCGGTGTGCAGATCATGTCCGCAGGCATGCATCCGATCCTCCTCCACCCGGAAGGGCTCGCCAGTGTCCTCCCGCATGGGCAGGGCGTCCATATCCGCCCGCAGAAGGATGCACCGCCCGGTGGAAGGCCCGACCAGGGCGGTGACCCCGTGGTCGCCGGTGTCCTGGGGCGTATAGCCCAGGGTACGCAGGCGATCTTTTACATAGGCCGCCGTCTCGTCCAGATTGTGGCCCAGCTCCGGGTGCCGGTGCAGCCAGCGGCGGTGTTCCACCAGCTCGTCCTGAAGCTGGTAAGCCCGGGTTAAGAATGGATTCATTACCTCGCGCTCCTTTCAGATCTTGACATGGTAAGAAACAGGATTCTCGGTAGAGAAACCCCCTTCTAAAATTAGTATAGAGCCGGGGCGGCAGCCCGTCCAACGGGCCTTTCTGCTCCCACGGTAGCAGAATTCTTGGTAACAGGAAAGCAGGAATAACGATTGGACGGCGGCAGGGGCGGGGGCTAGAATGAAGACAGGCGATCCGGACCGCACACCTGGGTTGCCCAGGCTGCCTGAACGGCGCCGCTGGTTTGGTCTGCGTCCAGGGACCGGCGGCGCCAGGCGCGCTGCTAAGGAGGGGAAGCCATGCCTGTACTTACCGTCAGTATGCGCCGGGGACGTACGCCGGAGCAAAAGCAAACCATCGTAGGCTGTGTCCGCGCCGCCCTTCAGGAGGGCCTTGCGCTGGAGGATGACAGCTACAGCATCCGCCTGTTGGAGTTTGCCCCTGAGGACTTCTATCTCCCGCCCCCAAAAACAGAGGGCTATCTGCTGGTCGAAATGGACTGCTTCCCCGGGCGTGACCTGCGCTGCAAGGAGGGCTTTTCCGCCATTTTGCTGGAAAAGCTGGCCCAGGCGGGGGAAGACCCCAATCAGGTGCTCTCCCTCATCCGGGAGCTTCCCCTGGAAAACTGGGGCTACGCGGAGAAAAAGAGCGCCCTGCCCCGTGGCCTGGACTGGTATTATCACACAAAGCATCTCTGACTCTGATATGCTATATTCTGGAAATACAAGGAGTGAAGTCATTATGTTCCGCACCATCAGTATCTTTGGCGGCGGCTCCACGGGACACGCCGCCGCGGCCTATTTTACCCTCAAGGGCTTTGAGATAACCCTCTGCGACAATGAGGAATTTGCCCACCGCTTCCAGGCCATCCGGGACAGCGGCGGGATTCTCCTGCGGGGGAAAGAGCGGGGCTTCGCCCCCATTCACCGGGTCACCCATGATTTCGCCGCCGCCGCGGCCAGCGGGGATCTGCTGATTATCTCGGTGGTGGCCTGCCGCCACGAGGAGATCGCCCGCCTTATCGCCCCCCACCTCCACGACGGACAGCATATTCTCATCTCTCCCGGCAATCTGGGCTCCTTCGTGTTCCGTAAGGTCTTTGCGGAACTGGGGGTAACGGCGGACGTTACCTTGGCCGAGCTGGAGGGCAATCTCTTCCCCGCCCGGCTCACCGGCGGGGCGGAGGCCACCGTGGGGATGCCCTTCCGGGCCAAGAGCTTCGCCGCCCTCCCCGCCAGCGACAACCAGCGGGTCATTGACGCCTATGCCGGCTGCATTGAGATGGCGCCCTGTGTCAACGTATTCGACTGTGCCATCAACTCCAACAACTTTGTCACCCATCTGGGGGCCACCATTTTGTCCGCCTGCTCCATTGACCAGAAGGGCAGCAAGTTCAACCTGTTTACTGACGGGCTCACCCCCGCCTCCATCCGCCTGGCGGAGCTGGCCAGCGAGGAGCGCCGCCGGGTCATCGCCGCTATGGGGTACGAGGAGCACAGCGACCCCATGATCCACATGAACCGTCTGCTGGACCCGGAGCACAACCCCCAACTGGATGTGTTCCTCACCCTGGACGGGCCCTATGACACCGCCCACCGCTATCTCACAGAGGACGGCCTGTGCGCTGGGGCCTTTGCCGTGTCCGTGGCCCGCCGGCTGGGGGTTTCCGTCCCCCTGCTGGAGGCCCTTGTGGTGATGGCTGGCCAGCTCAACGGCCAGGACTATCTCGCCCACGGCCGCACCCTGGAAAATCTGGGCTACCCCCCCAATCTGTCCCTGCCCCAGATCATCGAAACCCTGTGAGGCCGGGAAAAGGAGCTTGTGTCATGCAACGCACTGCAATTATCGGCTTTGGCTGCGCCGGCTTCCATGCGGTAAAGGCCCTGCGCCGGCACGGCTACAGCGGCGAAATCCATATCTACAGCGACGCTGGGGATCCCCCGGCAAACCCCATGCTCACCACTTACTATGTGGCAGGCAAGCTGGCCTGGGAGGGTATGTTCCCCTTCGGCGGGCTGGAGGTCCTTAAGAGGGAGTACGGCCTCACCCTGCACCTGGACTGCCCTGTCGTCTCGCTGGATGCCAAAACCCGCTGCCTCACCCTGGGGGACGGCGGCAAGGAATCCTTTGACCACATCGTGCTGGCCACCGGCGCCCGGGCCCTGGTGCCCCCCATCCCCGGGGCAGACGCCCCCAACGTGTTCTGTATGCGCACGGTGGAGGACGCCCGGCTCCTCCGGCAGCGGCTGGAAGGCGGCGTCAAGTCGGCGGTGGTCATTGGGGCGTCCATGGTGGGGATCAAGCTGGTGGAGCTCCTTCAGGCACAGGGAGTTGCGGTCATCCTGGCGGACATGGCGCCCCACATCTTCCCCACCGCCGCTCTGCCGGAGGTGGCCGGGGAGATCCAGGCCCGTCTGGAGGCCCGGGGAATTGGCCTGCGCTTCTCCCGCCCCATTGAGGCCATTGAGTCCCGCCCGGACGGCTTGACCGTCTGCCTGGGCGGCGGGGAACGCTTGGACTGTGATATGGCCCTGCTGTGCATCGGCACCCGGGCCAACACCCAGCTGGCCGGGGAGGGCATAGAGACCGGCCGGGGCTTTGTGGTCAACACCCGCATGGAGACCTCCGCCCCCGGGATTTACGCCGCCGGAGACTGCTGCGAGGGGCTCAATCTGCTCACGGGGCAGGCCCAGATCATCGGCCTGTGGGACAACGCCGCCCGCCAGGGGGAGACGGCGGGGGCCAATATCGCCGGCGTCACGCCCCTGGCGGTCTATCCCGGCAACATCACTCACAATATCACTCATTTTATGGACATGGACTTCATCGGCCTGGGGGACAACCGGATCGCCGGAACCTGCAAGACCTTCCCCCTGCCGGGGCGGAGGGGCCGGGTGGATATCGTCACCCACGCCGGCCTGCCGGTGTGCGTCAATATCCTGGATGAGTACCGGATCAGCGGCGTACTCAAGCGCTTTCTCCTCAAGACCCTGGAGGACAAGGGGGCCCGCCTGGGCCCGGCCGGCCGGGGCCGGCTGGAGCGGGAGGGCGTGCCTGCCGCGCTGATTGACTATTTGGAAGGACGGAACTGATATGGCCCTAATCATTGATTTGGACATGGACAAGTGCTCAGCCTGCGGCGCCTGCGCCGTGGCCTGCATGGATCAGAACGACATCGACACCCAGCGCTGCGAGGCCCCCTTCCGGATTGTGTTCGATCTGGAGCAGCCCGACGGCGCGGGGGGCCACAAGTATACCTACATGGCCACCGCATGTATGCACTGCAAGGACGCCCCCTGCATTACCGCCTGTCCCTGCGGCTGCCTGAGCAAGGACGAGGCCACCGGCCTGACCATTTTTGACAACACCAGCTGTATCGGCTGCCACAGCTGCTCCATGGCCTGTCCCTTTGGAGCCCCCTCCTTCAGCGCCGAGGGGAAAATGCGCAAATGCGACGGCTGCGTCACCCGGATTCACTGCGGGCTGGAGCCCGCCTGCGTCCGCAACTGCCCCACCGGCGCCCTGCGCTGCGTGGAGGAGGAGGACTACAAAAAGGAGCGCGTCCAGCGCTCCCTGAAAAAGCTGGCCGGCCTGATCCAGCCCTGAGAAGCATAAAAAAGCCCGCCGCAGGCGGTTCATTGGCCTGCGGCGGGCTCAGTGCGTGGAAAGACAGGAGTTGCGAAGGATGCGGCGCTTTTTCGGCGGGTGTTATCCTCAAGAGAGGTATTGGGGGGAAGGGAGGGCCGGTCAGGACGCCCCGCCGGCCAAGCGATCCGCCAAGGCGGCGGCTTGGGCCAGCCAGGGGGTGCCCTCTGCGGCGCCTTTCTCATACAGGCTGTCCGCGGCCAGAATCCCCATGTCTTCCCAGCCCACGTAGCGGGCCAGAATGCGGTAATTTTCCAACAGGGCGTCAAACTCTTCCCGCTCGCTGGTGGCCCCGCAGGTGAGCAGAAAGCACCGCTTGCCCCGGATGGACCGGGGGCAGTTGCCCTTGCAGTAGGGGTAGAGACGGTCAATGGCCGCCTTCAGCTGGGCGGGGAAGCCGAAATAGTACATGGGCGTGGCGAAGACCACAGCGTCCGCCGCCTCGATCTTCAGACACAGATCGTTCATGTCATCCCGCTGCACACAGGGCTTTCCCTCCCGGGTCCAGCACTGCTCACAAGCGGCGCATCCCCGGATTTTCATGGTGCATACCGCGGCCCGCTCCACCTGCCAGCCCTTCAGCGCGGCGCAGAAGGCGCCGGCCAGGGCGGCGCTGTTCCCCCCGCGGCGGGGGCTTCCCTCTAAAACCAATAGCTGCTTCATGTCTGTTCCCTCCTTCTTTTTTATTTAGTCTAAAGGAAAACGCCCCTCCTGGCAAGGCCGGGATGAGCGTTCTTTTTGCAGGCCAGTCAGCAAGAATTATGATTGCGGCGGGCCGGCCGGGGGTCCGGCGGCGGAGGGGAGCGCATTTCAGGCGGCTTCTCCGGCCAGGAACGGCGGTTGGGGGTGTTTCCCCGCCGGAGGTGCCCGCCGGGCTGTCAACGGAGGCCCGGCGCCCCTGTGTTACCAGTTTTTTTGTTGTCCCCCCAACAGCAAGTACTATTGGACGCCGCCGCTGGGATTGGGTAGGATGGAGTTGCCGGCAAGACACCCCGCTTTCTCCCGCTGCTCCAGCTCCTGATAAAACTCCCGGATAAACTCGGTAAGCTGTTTTTCGCAGGCATTCAGCCCTACTTTTTGGTTGACAAGGATAAAGTTCGTCAGCCCCGTCTCAAACCCGGTGAGGTCGATGAGGCGCAGCGCCCCAGAGGCCACCCGATCGTCGTTGAAGAAGGACAGCCGGGGCAGCACCGCCGCCATATTTTCCGCCAACACCGCCCGTTTCACCACCCCCATGTTATTGAACACCGAGAAGCAGCGGGCGTATCTCAGCACGCAGCCCACCGACGTGGAGGAGGAGGAGGGGTGGTGCTCCGTTACTGCCAGATGCTCCTCCCCCAGCGCGGACACGTCCACGCAGTCTTTTTCCGCCAGCCGGGAGCGCCCGCTGACACACAGGCAGAAGCGGTCGTTATAGATGGGCTCAAAGGCGAAGCCGTTGTTGTGTGCGGTATACTGGTTGTTGAAGAACTCCGCGTGGCCGGAGGCCCCCACGCCGATGTTGGCCATCCCGTTGGCCACGGAGCTGACCACCTTGTTGGATGCGCACTCCAGCATGGACAGGGTGGGCTCGTCCTTGGCCTGGCGGAGCCGGGCGCTGAGATACAGGGCCAGAACGCTGCACGCGCTGGGATAGGCCACCAAGGGAATATTCCGGCGGACCGGGGTAATGTCCGCGCTCAGGTTGAGCAGCTGGCGGTTTTTCTCCACCATATCCTCCGCAATGGCAATGACCCGCTCTCCATGCTCCGTGAGCTTGACCCCCCGGTGGGTGCGCTGAAAGATCTTCACGTTGAGCTCGTTCTCCACCGAGTTGATGATGGCGCTCAGCGTGGTCTGGCCGATAAACAGCTTTTTTGCCGCGGCCGAGATGGAACGGGTGCGCGCCACCTCCAGCAGATATTCCAGATACTCTGTCCGCATATGAGATTACCCCTCATCTGTGTAGTGGAGTTCATTATATTCGCTCTGTTTCCTTTTTTCAATAGGTATTTTTCTATAACAACCCAGACAAATATTTTGGAGGTGCACTATGAAGAAGTACACACAGATCCTGGCGGACTACCTGGCCAACCTGAAGTATGAGGACATTCCCCAGGAGGTCATCGAGCGGGCCAAGATGGTCACCCTCCACACGGTGGGCGTGGCCCTGGGGGCGGCCAAGGCCAAGACTGTCCGGGAGGCGGTGGAGGTGGCCAAGGTGATGGGCGCCAGCGACAGGGGGGCCACCATCTTCGGCGACGGGACGAAGGTCTCCGTCACCAGCGCCGCTTTCGCCAACGGCATGATGAGCGACTTTTTGGACTGGGAGGACTGCTCCTGGACCGGGCACCCCAGCTCCGGCGCGGTGCCGGCGGGCCTGGCGGTGGCCGAGGCCTACGGCAAGTCCGGCAAAGACTACCTCACCGCCTTTGTGGGGGGCTTCGAGGTCTATCAGCGCATCGCTATGGCGGTGCAGCCCACCCCCGAACGGTTTGACGCCGGCTGGGGCCTGTACTGCTGGCAGATCTTCGCCCCCGCCGCCGTGTCCGGCAAGCTGCTGGGCCTGAGCGCGCCCAAGCTCAACCAGCTCATCGGCACCGCCGCCGGTATGTGCCCTGTGGCCACAGAGCAGATCAACGCCACCAACACCGATTTCTATCACTATACCTACGGCCTCACCGCCAAGCTGGGGGTGGAGTGCTCCCTCATTGTGGACAAGGGCATCACCACCCTGATGGACGCCCTGGAGGAGTACGGCGGCTACTGGTTCGGCGTGTCCGACCAGTGCGACTGGGACTGGTTTGACAAGGAGCTGGGCAGCCACTACTACCTCATGGACATGCTGCTGAAGAACTGGCCGGTGAATATGTGGATCCAGGCCCCCATGGACCTGCTCCACCGCATGGTCACCGCCAACCATATCAAGGCCGACGACATTGAGTCCATTGAGATGTCCCCCTTCATCCCCAACCGCAGCGAGAACTGGCCCGAGGGCTATCCCTCCACCGTCCGCGCCCAGTTCTCCATCCCCTTCTGCCTAGCCATGTATCTCCGGGGTCCCCAGCTGGGCTGGGAGTGGGCCGAGGAGAAGTATCTCAAGGACCCGGTGATTCTGGAGATGGCCAACCGCTTCAAGGGCGTGGGCCGGGTAGAGCGGGTGAGCTCCCAGTTTGATAAGTTCCGGGAGGGGGGCTATCCCACCTACGAGATGAAGATCACCCTTAAGGACGGCACGGTATACGAGGACTCCATCCACTACCCCAAGGGCCACCCCTGCAATCCCTACACCCGGGAGGAGTGCATCGAAAACTTCCGCATTGCCACCGCCACCATCCTCACCCCTGAGCAGTGCGGCAAGCTGGTGGATCTCATCATGGACCGTCTGGAGAGCGTGGAAGACCTGTCCATTCTGGGCGAGTACCTGAAGGGATAAGCCAAAGGGCAGACAGGGGCCGGCGGCTGGCCGGCCCCTTTGAGAAAGGAGGGGTGCCGCCCTATGAGCGAGCCCAAGGTAGAGGTCCTGTTTCTGTCCAAGCAGGAGGTGGAGTCCATCCTGACCTATCGGGATGTGGTGGACGCTGTGGAGGATGCCTTCCGGGCGGACGGCAGCGGACAGATGATCGTGCCGTCCAAAGAGGTGATGCGGGTGGGGCCCAACCGGGCCAACTGCATCTTCGCCATGCCGGGCTGTCTGGAAAACCTGAAGACCGCGGGGGTAAAATGGACCAATTTCTACCCCGCCCAGCCCGAGGACTACCCCACCATCTGGGCCCATGTCCTCATCCTCAGCCACGAGGACAACGGAATGCCCTATGCCATTATGGACGCCACCGCCATTACCAATATGCGTACGGCGGGGGGACACGCGGTGGTGGCCGCCAGATATCTGGCCCGCAAGGGGGCGAAGACGTTGGGCATTTTGGGCTGCGGCGCCCAGGGCCGCTCCGCCATACGCTCCTTTGACGAGAATTTCCAGCTGGAGCGCATCCTCCTGTGCGACGCCTCCCCCCAGGCGGTGGAGGAGTGCGTCGCCCGGCTGGGGGACAAGGTCCGCGCCCGGCTGGAGGCCGTCCCCACCCCCCAGGCCCTGGCGGAGCAGTCGGACATCCTCCTCACCGCCACCACCTGCCGCACCCCCCTGATCCGGGAGGAGTGGCTGCGGGAGGGCTGTCTGGTGGACGCCATGTTCGCCTTTAACGACATCGAGCCCGCCATCAGCCGCAAATTTGACAAGTGGGTGGTGGGCAACCGGGACTCCGACCGCATTGAAATTCTGGAGCACCCTAATTTCGGCCACCTGCTCCGCCCGGAGGACGTATACGGCGCCCTGGGGGAGATTATCTGCGGCAGGATTCCTGGCCGGGAGAGCGACCGCGAGCGCATTGTCTTCTCCCACATGGGCATGGGCACGTTGGATATCGCGGTGGGCGCCCGCCTGGCAGAAAAGGCCCGCCGGCTGGGCGTGGGACAGACCCTGCGCCTGACTTGAGAGTTTGTAAGAAGGAGGAATCTGATATGTATGCTTGGAGAGCGGAAATCGGCCTGATCAACCCAGGCACCGGCGCTTCCATGGAGCGGGATTTCCACCGCTTTGTCCCCGACGGCGTGGGAGTGATTACCACCCGGGTTCCCTTCGGCGGGATGCCCAGCCCCGAGGGGCTGATGGAGATGGCCGACCTGCTGGAGGACTGCGCCAAGGTCTTTTCCACCCGGCGCCACGATCTGGTTATGTTCGGCTGTACCTCCGGCAGCCTCATCGGCGGTCCCGGTTTTGACCAGGAGTGCATCCGCCGGATCGAGCGGGCCAGCGGCGCCCCCGGCCTGACCACCAGCACAGTGCTGATGGAGGGCTTTGCCCGCCTGGGGGTGGGCAAAGTGGCCGCCATTACCCCCTATCCCGACGACACCAACGAGATTGAAAAGCACTTCCTGGAGTCCCACGGCATCGGGGTCACCAGCATCCAGGGAATGCACCAGAGCGAAAAGTCCATCGCGGATATCCAGCCCAGCTTTGTGTATCAGAAGGTAAAGCAGATGGATATCGCCAATTCCGACTGTATCTTCATCAGCTGCACCGGCCTGAACGTGCTGGATATCATTGAGACCATTGAGACAGACTTCGGCCTGCCTGTGGTGACCAGCAACCAGGTGACCCTGTGGGGCGCCCTGCGCCACGCCAGAGTGGGGGTCAAAATCCCCAAGCTGGGCAAGCTGTTTACCCTTTAATTCAGAGGCGAGGCACAAGATGGAAAAGATTGAAGCCCTTTTAAAGGCAAAAATTCCATGCCCCGAGACGGGGATCACCGTGAAGCGTACCATCTGCGACATCTGTTGTCCCTGCACCCACTGCGGGATTGACGCCTATGTCAAGGACGGGGAGGTCATTAAAGTAGAGGGCACCAAGGACCACCCCCGCAACAAGGGCAAGCTGTGCGCCAAGGGCCACGCCAGCCGGCAGTACATCTACCGGGCGGACCGCCTGCGCACCCCCCTGCGCCGGGTGGGGGAGCGGGGAGAGGGCAAATTTGAGCCCATCTCCTGGGAGGAAGCCTATGGGGAGATCGCCCAGCGGCTCAACGCCGTCAAGGACACCCTGGGCCCCGACTGCGTGGCCTTCTTCTCCGGCTATACCAAGTGGTACCGGCAGTTCCTGCACCGGTTCGCCTACTCCTTCGGCTCCGTCAACTACGGTTCGGAGTGCTCCACCTGCTATAAATCCGCCGTCATGGCCTGGGAGGCCACGGCGGGCCTGTACGCCGCCGGTCCGGATATGGGCAATTCCAACGTCCTGCTGGGCTGGGCTCTGAATCCCTACTACTCCAAGCACCTGGCCCTCCCCCGGCTCCAGGCGTTCAAGGACAAGGGCGGGAAAATTATTATCATCGACCCCCGCAAGACTCCCGCCACCGCCAAGCTGGCGGACATGCACCTGCAAATCCGGGCGGGGACCGACGGCGCCCTGGCCCTGGGTATGGCCAAGCTGATCATTGACAACGGCTGGGCGGATCTGGACTATA
This sequence comes from Pseudoflavonifractor sp. 524-17, assembly GCF_009935845.1. Taxonomy (GTDB): domain Bacteria; phylum Bacillota; class Clostridia; order Oscillospirales; family Oscillospiraceae; genus Pseudoflavonifractor_A. The sequence continues at coordinate 46,838 of NZ_QWEK01000024.1, forward strand.
TTGAAAAGTACACCCACGGCTTTGAGCCGTACAAGGAATATGTCAGCCAGTTTGACCTGGACCGGGTGAGCAAAATCACCGGTCTGAACCCGGACGACATCTTTGAGGCCACCCGGATCTACGCCACCAGCGGCCCGGCCTGCATTCAGGAGTCCTCCGCCCCCCTGGCCCACCAGATCAACGGCTTTCAGAACTACCGGGCTATGATCTGCCTCAACGCTCTGACAGGAAATTTCGACCGGGTGGGGGGCTGCCTGCCGGAGACCATCACCTACTATGACCAGAGCGCCGGCTATCTCACCCACGAGCACGAGTACTACCGCTGCCGGGCGCCCAAGAGCAGCCGCCCCCGCATCGGCCAGGAGCGCTTCCCTCTGTGGTCCAAGCTGGTGGATGAGTTCCAGGCTATGGACCTGCTGCGCCAGATCACCGAGGGGACGCCCTACCCCATCAAAGCGGTCTTTGCCTGCGGCATGAACGCCAAAATGTTCCCCAACACCCGCAAGTTTTATGAGGCGCTGAAAACCCTGGATTTCTTCGTGGATATCGACCTGTTTATGACGGACACCGCCAAATACGCCGATATTGTGCTGCCCGCCTGTACCAGCTTCGAGCGGGGGGAGTTCAAGGCCTACCCAGGCGGATTCGCCCAGTTCACCAACCCGGTGATCGACCCCCTGTACCAGTCCAAAAACGACGTGCAGATCCTGGCCGAGCTGGCAGCCGTGATGGACCTGGACGACCCTCTGCTCCGCCAGGGGTACGAGGCGGGGATCGCCTTTATGCTGCGGGACCTGGACATCACCATCGGCCAGATGAAGGCCAGCGATCTGCCTATTAAGGTCCCCGGCGCCCATCCCGACGTGGCCGGTGAGCTGCTGAAAAACGGCTTCCCCACGCCCAGCGGGAAGTTTGAGTTCTGGTCTGAGGCGGTGGCGGAGTTCAGCCAGAGCCACGGGCTGGATCCCCTGCCCACCTACCGGGATCCCTACGACGACAACCCGGGCGATCCCGAAGCCTATCCCCTCAAGCTCATTGCCGGGGCCCGTCTGCCCAACGCCATCCACTCCCGCCTCCACGAGGTGCCCTGGCTGCGCAGTCTGCGCCCGGAGCCCACCGCCGATCTGAGCATCGAAGACGGGGAAGCCTTCCACATCGCCCAGGACGACTGGATCGAGATTTCCACTGCCACCGGATCCGTCCGGGTTAAAGCCCGCCTTACCTCCAAAGTCCAGCCCGGGGAGGTCCACTTCTACCATGGCTACCGGGAGGCCAACGCCAACGACCTGGTCAGCGAGACCCACTTGGATCCCTACAGCGGGTTTCCCGGGTATCGGGCGAACCGGTGCTGCGTCCGTAAGGTGGGGGAGAGCGCTTGCGTGTAAAATAATGGGGGTGATACCCCGCGGGAAATTTGTCCTCGCCGGGCAGGCCGCTTCCGCGGCGGGCGCCAAGGGGGCAACACTTCTTGCAATGCGGAAAACCGCTGAAAAAGGAACCCCCGGAATCCATTGCAGTACAACGGATTCCGGGGGTTCCTTGATAAAAATTTGGTAGACATGCGCCCTCATGGGAGGCTCCTGCGCGGGACAGGGCTCAGCGTAGGGTACAGTCTCATAGCCCATACAGCGTTTTTTATTTTCAACCGTGAAATCAGCCGAAAATCAAGAAAGAAGCCGCTGCATTCTCAACAAATGCAGCGGCTTCTTATGGTGGACGATACAGGACTTGAACCTGTGACCTCCCGCACGTCAAGCGGATGCTCTACCAGCTGAGCTAATCGTCCAGACAACGAAATCTATTATAGCAGGCAGGGGACAATCTGTCAATATCCGGAGAAAACTTTCCCTGTCATCTTTTTATCCTCAAGGTGGGAAGTAAAAGAGGACAGCGGCCTACTGTCCTCTTTTACTTTGGTGGAGATAAGCGGGATCGAACCGCTGACCTCTTGAATGCCATTCAAGCGCTCTCCCAGCTGAGCTATACCCCCATACTCTGCCGCAACGCTCTGCCACAGCGGCGAGGTTCATTCTAGCAAAATTCTCCTGGGTTGTCAAGAGATATTTTAAAATTTTTCTTCCATAATAGGAGAGAACATCAGAATGCCCCGGCGGCTGTTTCAGGCGGCTGCCGTCAAGACGCCACACCAACGGGAGGAGTCTCTATGTACAGTGTCATTGACATCGGCTCCAATACCATCCGTCTGTCCGTCTATGAGGCCGGCGGAGGAGCCCTCAAACCCATCTTTCGGGAGAAGAGCCATATCGGGCTGGCGGGTTATGTCTCCTCGGAGGGCCGTCTGTCCCGCCTGGGGCTGGAGCGGGCGGCAGAGGTGATCTGCCAATTTTGCGCCATTGTACACCGCCTGTCCATTCCCAGCCTGGCGGTATTTGCCACCGCCTCACTGCGCAATATCTCCAATACGCAGGAGGCCCTGGACTTTCTCTCCGGCCGGACTGGCTGCCAGATTGAGGTCCTCTCCGGCGAGGAGGAGGCCCTCATGGACTTCATCGGCGCCACCGGCGCCTTCCCTCTCCAGGACGGACTGCTGGTGGATATCGGCGGGGGCAGCACGGAGCTGGTCTTTTTCCGCGGCGGCGCGGTCCAGCGGGCCCTCTCCATCCCTGTGGGCTCCCTCAATCTCTTCCACCGCTATGTCTCCCAGCTGCTCCCTGAGCCAAAGGAGTGCGCGCGCATCCAGCGCCGGGTGGCCAAGGAGCTGGACAAGCTGGATCTGCCTCAAGACCGCCGCCCGATGATCTGCGGGGTGGGAGGCTCTGTCCGGGCGGCTGGCAAGCTGGCCCGCTGGCAGGCGGACCTCCCCCCTGACCACCGCACCCTCTCCTGCGCCGTCATCTCCCAGCTTCTGGATCGCTTCTGCGACCAGCGGAGAAAGAATCTGGATCTCCTCCTCCAGACCGTCCCAGAGCGCATTCACACCCTCCTCCCCGGCATGGCGGTCCTGCGCCAGATTGCCCAGACCTTTCACAGCGAGACCATTTTTATCAGCGACTGCGGCGTGCGGGAGGGCTACCTCCTCACCCGGGTGCTGGGGACAAGGCGGCTGGACGGGCAATGAGAGTGGAGTTGAAGCACTATACCCAGGACCGGGAGCTGTCCTGGCTGGCGTTTAACGTCCGGGTTCTGGAGGAGGCCCTGGACGAGCAGGTTCCGCTCTTGGAACGCCTGCGCTTTGCCGCTATTTTTTCCCGCAATCTGGACGAGTTTTTCATGGTGCGGATGGCCCGTCTGGCCCAGCTGGCCGCCGCAGATCATGGGAAGTCCGCCGCCCGGCGGCAGATGCTGGCGCTGTGCGCCGCCGTGGGTACCCTGTGTCCCGGCCGGGACTGGACCTGGAACACGCTGATGGAGGCCCTTCAGTCCCAGGGGATTCAGGACCTGGATCCTGGGACGCTGGACCCCGGCCAGCGCGCCGCCCTGGACCGGCAGTTCCGGCAGTCCATTTTTCCCTTTCTCTCCCCGCAGATTGTAGACGCGTTCCACCCCCTTCCCCTCCTCGCCGGCGGCCAGCTGGCCGTCGCCGCCCGGCTGGAGCGGGGGAAACACACCGTCTTGGGACTGCTCCCCATTCCCGCCGCTCTCCCCCGGCTTATCCCCCTCCCCGGCGCCGGCTTCCCCTTTGTGCGGCTGGAGCGGCTGCTCCTGGACCGGCTCCCTGACCTGTTCCCCGGCTGTCAGATATCCGGGGGCAGCTGTATCCGGATCACCCGCAGTGTCCGCCTCCCTTTGGACAACGGACCCCTGGATCCCCAGGACAGCGACCTGCGCCGCTATGTGGGCCGGCTGCTCCAGCGGCGGCAGAGTCTGGCAGCGGTCCGGCTGGAGAGCGACTCCCCCCTGGACCCCTTTTTGGCCCGCGCCTTGGCCCGGCTTCTGGACCTGGACCGCCGGCAGTTCTTCCTCTCCGCCATGCCCATGAACCCGGACCAGATCATCGCCCGGCTGGAGTCCGCTGTCCGCGCCCCCGCCCTGTACTATCCCCCGTTCCGCCCCAAATCCCCTCTGCCGCCCCCGGGGGGAATGCTGGCGCTGGTGCGGCGGCAGGACGTGCTTCTCTCCTTTCCCTATCAGAGCATGGCGCCCTTTCTGGCGCTGCTTCAGGAGGCCGCTGTCTCCCCCCGCGCCCGTTCCATCCAGATTACCGTCTACCGCCTGGCCCGGCAGGCCCGGCTGATGGAGATTCTCTGCACCGCCGCCCGGCGCGGCAAGGAGGTTCTAGTCTTTTTGGAGCTGCGGGCCCGCTTTGACGAGGCCAACAACATCGCCTGGTCCCGGCGGCTGGAGGAGGCCGGCTGCCGGGTGTTTTACGGCGGCCCCGCCTATAAGGTCCACGCCAAGCTCTGCCTGATCACCTTCGCCGGACTGGGAGGGCCCCGTTATCTCACCCAAATCGGTACCGGAAACTACAACGAGTCCACCGTCCGGCAGTATGCCGACCTGTCCCTGATCACCTCTGACCCCCAGATTGGGGCGGAGAGCGCCGCCTTTTTCCGCAGCCTGGCCGCGGGAAAACTCCCTGGTCAGGGAAGGGTGCTGCTCACCGCCCCCCTCTCCCTCAAGGACCGGCTGCTGGCCCTCATCCAGGCAGAGACGGCCAAGGGCCCCCGGGGCCGCATTGTGTTCAAGTGCAACGCCATTACCGACCGGGACATCATCCGCGCCCTCTCGCTGGCCTCCCGGGCCGGGGTGCGGGTGGATCTCATTGTCCGTGGGATCTGCTGCCTGCGGCCGGGCGTTCCGGGCTATACCGACCACATTCAGGTTACCAGCCTGGTGGGCCGTTTTCTGGAGCACGCCCGGCTCTACTCCTTCGGCCAGGGCCCCTCCCACCCGCTCTACCTGGGCTCTGCCGACCTGATGCGGCGCAACACTGAGCGCCGCGTGGAGCTGCTGGTCCCCCTCCGGGATCCGGCCGTCCGCCGTCAGGCGGAGCGTCTCCTGGCCCTCCAGCTCCGGGATACCGCGAAAGCCAGGATCCTCCAGCCAGACGGCGTCTATTGCCGGCCCAACGCCGCGCTGCCGTTTCATGCACAGGGGTATCTTATGGAGCAGGGGGGCCCTGGGATATGTGCTCGCCGCACGGGCCGCTTACGCAGCGGGCGCCAGGGTCCTTTCCCGAAAGGACCCTGGACCCAAAGGGCTCAAGGGGGGTCGCCCCCCCTTGAGAATCCCCCATGACGATAGGCCCACCCGGCGCACCGCGCCGGATGACTGCCATGCCGATGTGCCAGTCTGGCAGACAACGCAGTCCCAGCTAAAGTCTTGGGCTTACGTTACAATAGAAGCGCCGGGCCTCCCTGGTCGGCCCGGGGGTTTGTCCACAGAGGACGTTCCCCCCGGGCCGACTGGGGAGGCCCGGCACATGAAACCCGGTCTGGCAGAAGACTTACGCAGGGATCACCTATCTCGAAAGGCTCTCAGGACGTTGAGGCAGTGGTGGCGGCGGGGCACGCCGCCTGGGCCCCCGCGCTGGGGGAGTCCAGAGGGGGGATGATCCCCCCTCTGGCCCTTTGGGTCCAGGGCCCTTTCGGGAAAGGGCCCTGGCGCCGCCCGCGCAGGGCCGCTCCCCCGGGGGTTCCCCGCACTACTTAGGCTTTGCGGCCTTAACGAACCGGTGGCAGGCTGGCGTATCGATCCGCTTATCCCGAAGACGGGGGTTGATGCAGTGACCGACATCCAGGGGGAAAAATTGCTTGTAGCGGCACTTAGTGTAGTGGCGGAGAAAATGTTTGCAGTACTGGCAGGTTTTAAGCTCCTCCTGTTTTTGCTCGTCCATAATAACACCTCCTTCATGAATTATACGCTATTTAGCCTAAATTGCAAGCCCTTGTTTTTATTTTCCGCTTGCGCTATACTCATGTATCATTCCGTAAGGTTATGTAAGGTGGTGGCATTGTGCCAGAAGCGATGCTTGTAAACCGAATCCGTCTGTCAACTTCTCTAAAAAAAGAACTCGCCGCGCAGCTGGACCTTGTGGCGCAGAAATCCAGAATCCCAAAATCCAGACTGCTGGACGAGGCGGTGGAGGACCTTTTGGTGAAGTACAGCCATTTGCTGCAAGAGGACAAAAAATAAGCGGGACGGCTCAGGCCGTCCCGCGGATCCTTTTCCTTGACAAACTAAGGGCAGGTAGTATAATAAAAACAGAAGGGCGCTGTTACGACGGTCAGCCCGATTCAGTAGATAGATGTTCTATGCTGACTGCTCGCGCTACCGGGCAGTCAGCACACTTTTGTGGCGGATATGTAAAGCATAAAAGCCAGACATACCGACAGCCGCAGTGCAAAACGCCCCCGCTTATTTTGTCATTTGCCCTTGCGAAAGGCGAAAAAACGCTGTCCGAAGTAGTTAAGTACCGTATACAGCCCCATGCCCACCAGCTTGGTCAGGCGTTCCCACCAGACCGGGGCGAGGAACTCCGGCCGGGGGAGGATGAACATCAGGGGCTGGGCGATGCCGTAGGCCAGCACGTAGCATACCGCCACGTTGAGGGCGAATTTGACGGCAGAGCGGCCCATGGTCTCCTCGCTGTGGAAGGTAAACTGCCGGTTGAGAAAAAAGCTCATCACTGCGCCGGCCACGTAGGCGATGGCGGTGGAGGGCCAGTAGCCCAGGCCCTCCAGCAGGAACATCAGCACCATGGACAGCAGGGTGTTGCCCACGCCCACCAGCAGAAATTTTGGAACGGAGGCGTCCAGCAGCTTAGTTTTCTTCATGCCGGTCCAGCACCTCCTTTAACAGGAAACGGGGGCGCCCCTTGGTCTCCAGATAGATTTTTCCGATATATTCCCCAATAATTCCCAAAGACAGGAGAATCAGTCCTCCAATGGCCCACACGGAACAGAACACGCTGGCCCAGCCCAGCACGGTGGCCCCGTTGGCCCAGCGGACAATGGAGTAGATCAGAGAAATCATGCTGATCAGAAAGATCAAGAACCCCAGCAGCGTGATATACCGGATGGGCTTTGTGGACAGGGAGGTGATGCCCTCCATGGCGAAGGAGAGCATTTTTTTCAGGGGGTACTTGCTCTCTCCGGCGAAGCGCTCCCCCCGCTGGTACTCCACTATGCCGGTGGTGTAGCCGATCATGGGCACAATGCCCCGCAGGAAGAGGTTGACCTCCTTAAACTCCGCCAGCCCCTCCAGCGCCCGCCTGGACATGAGGCGGTAATCGGCGTGGTTGAACACCGTGTCCGCCCCCAGAAAGCGCATCACCCGGTAAAAGCCCTCGGCGGTGAAGCGCTTGAAGAAGGTGTCCTTCTCCCGGCTGGAGCGCACGCCATACACAATGTCGCACCCGGCGTAGTACTGATCCACCATGGCGTCCACCGCGTTGATGTCGTCCTGGAGGTCGGCGTCCATGGAGATGACCATATCCGCCCGGTCCTTGGCGGTCATCAGCCCCGCCAGAAGGGCGTTCTGGTGTCCCCGGTTGCGGGTGAGATTGGCGCCGGAGAAGACAGGGTTTTCCTGGTGGAGCTGGCTGATGAGCGCCCAGGTGCGGTCCCTGGAGCCGTCGTTGACAAAGAGAATCCGGCTGTCCGGGGAGATTTTGTCCGCGGCGATGAGCGCCTCCAGCTTGGCCCTGAGCCGCGCGGAGGTCTCCGGCAGCACCGCCTCCTCGTTATAACAGGGAACAACGATATATAGAATATCTGCCATTGAATTTACCTCATAGTTCTGGAATGATGGGTCTATTCTATCCCTATTGAGAGAAAAAGGCAATGCCTTTTGACGGATTATTCCGACAGAAGGATTCGGTCGTTATCCAAATCCTTTCCCGCGCCGGCCCGGAAACGGCGCAGCAGCTCCTCCACCGTGAGCCCCCGGCGCTCCTCCCCCTTCAGGTCCAGGACGATCTGTCCTGCGTCCATCATCAGCGTCCGGTTGCCCAGGGCCAGGGCGGAGTGCATGTTGTGTGTAATCATCAGGCAGGTCAGCTTGTGCCGGGCCACAATGTCCTTGGTGAGGGAGAGGACCTTCTCCGCGGTGGCGGGGTCCAGAGCGGCGGTGTGCTCATCCAGGAGGAGGAGCTTGGGGGGCACCAGCGTGGCCATAAGCAGCGTGAGGGCCTGCCGCTGCCCGCCGGAGAGCAGGCCCACCGGCTGGCGCATCCGATCCTCCAGCCCCATGTCCAGCAGGGCCAGCTGGTCCCGGAAGAAGTTCTTTTCCTCCCGGCTCACCCGGCTGAAAAAGGCCGTCTGGTGCTTGGCGGTGCGCAGATAGGCCAGGGCCAGGTTTTCCTCAATGGTCATATTGGGGGCGGTGCCCCGCATGGGGTCCTGGAAGAGCCGGCCGATCTGGCGGCTGCGGCGGTATTCCGGCAGGAAGGTGAAATCCGTTCCATCCACGGTAATGGCGCCGGCGTCGGCAAAAAAGACCCCGGCGATGGCGTTGAACAGAGTGGACTTTCCCGCCCCGTTGGACCCGACAATGGCGGCGAAATCCCCCCGCTCCAGGTGGAGGGTGACGCGGTTCAGGGCCCGTTTCTCGTTGACGGTGCCGGGGTAAAAGGTTTTGGAGATTCCGTCCAGCTTGAGCATATCAGCGTTCCCCTCCTCTGTGCCGGCGGGCGGCATGGCGGCGCTTTTGCAGCCCGGCCCACTGCTTCAGTGCGGGCATGGCGATGGCCCCGGCCACAATCACCGCCGCGATCAGTTTCAGATATTCCCCCGGCACGTTGAAGCGCAGGGCGGCCACGTAGAAGAGCTGGTAGATCACGCTGCCCAGCAGCACCGCCGCCACGCAGCGGGCCATGCCGCCCCTGCCGATCAGGGTCTGGCCGATGATCAGGCTGGCCAGGCCGATGACGACCATACCGGTGCCCTGGTTGATGTCGCTGCTCTTCATGTACTGGGCCACCAGCCCCCCGGACAGGGCGGTGAGGGCGTTGGCCACGCACAGCCCCACAGTGATGGTGAACACCGGGTTGATGGAGGAGGCCCGGACCATGTCCTTATTGTCCCCTGTGGCCCGGATGGACAGCCCCAGGCGGGTGCCAAGAAAGAAAACCAGAGCGCCGCCCGCGGCCAGCACAATCACCGCCGCCACCGCCAGCTTGGCCCAGCCCCCCAGCACCCCGGCGCCCTGAGCCAGGGTAAAGACGGTCTGGTTTTTCAGGCCGATGGGCCGGTTTGCGCCCCCCATGACCATCATATTGATGGAGTAGAGGCCGAAATTGGTGATAATCCCCGCCAGAATGGAGGGCACCCCCAGCTTGGTCTGGAGGAAGGCGGTGACAAATCCCGCCGCCGCCCCGGCGGCCACCGCCATAGGCAGGGCCAGCACCGGGTGGCCTGCCAGGCAGACCGTGGCGGATACGGCGCATCCCAGGGTAAACGCGCCGTCGGTGGTCAGGTCGGCGATGTCCAGAATGGAGTAGCTCAGAAAGAGGGCCAGGGCCACCAGGGCATACAAGAAGCCCTGCTCCAGCGCGCCCTGAAGGACAATCAGCACAGAAAAAACTCCTTTCATGGCGCTGTGCCCCCGCACGGTTGCGGGGGCACAGGACCCTATTTTTTATTCTTCGGTGGTGACGACCTCGTTAAGAGGAGAAGAGGTCATGGAGGCAAAGACGCTGTAGTCCGCCCCCAGGGCGGCGGCGGTGTCGGTGTTGACGGTGATGATGCCGCCCTCCATCACGTGGTACTCGGGGATGACGCCGGTCTGGAGTACGTCAATGGCCATGCCGGCGGTGTAGGTGCCCAGCTCGGTGTAGTTTACCCCGCAGGTGGTGAAGGCGCCGTTGCGCACGAAGGAGTCTGCGCCGGTGTAGTGGGGGAGCTTGGCGTCCTTAAAGGTGTCCGCGATGGCCAGCTCAGAGGCCATGATCACGTTGTCCGTGGGGGTGAAGACGGCGTCCACCTGGCCTACCAGGCTGTTGGCGGCGGAGACTACCTCGCTGGCGGCGCTGGCGGTCTTCTCCACATAGCCGATGCCCTTTGCGTCCAGATACTCCTTGGCCTGGGCGATGGGGGCGGCGGAGTTGGTCTCGGACAGGGAGTAGAGCAGGCCCACATTTTTTACCTCCGGATTATAGGCCAGCATCATGTCCAGGATAAAGGGGGTGTTCAGGGCGTCGCTGGTGCCGGTGACCCGGTCGATCCCCGTCAGGCCGGCGGCCTCCGGGTCGCTGATGGCGGCGTAGACCACAGGCATGTTCTGTTCCTCGGTGGCGGTGACCATGTACTGGGCGGCCATGGAGGCGATAGGGATGACCAGATCATAGTCCCCCGCGGCCACCTGGGCGCCGATCTGGCCCAGAAGGGTGGGATCGTTCTGGCCAAAGTATTCCTTGTACTCCACGGTAAAGCCCTCTTTTGCTCCCCGGGCCTCCAGCTCGGCGATGATGGCGGCGCGGATTTCGTCCAGAGAGGCGTGGTCCAGCTGCTGGACGATGGCGATCCGGTAGGTCTGGCCGCCGGCGGGGGCGGGGGACTGGGCCGCGCCGCTGCCGCCGCCGCAGCCGGTGAGGGTGAGGGTCAGGACGGCGCCCAGAGAGAGTGCGGTTGTAAACAGAGTCTTTTTCATGTCGTGTTCCTCCATAAAATAAAAGTGCTCTGGGCGGCGATGGAGGGGCCGCTGCCAACGGCCGTTTTTGGAAACAAAAAGCGCCTTCGTCCCACACATGGGACAAAAGCGCCTGCTTCTGCGATACCACCCAAATTGACGCCTTGCGGCGTCCGCTCGCTTCGCGTACCATCATACGCGCCCGATGGATAACGGGTGGGGGACCCGTCGGCCTCTACTAGGTTTCCCGTTCAAGCCGCCCTCTGAAGACCATTCACCGGCCGCCCGCCGCCCCGATCTCACCATCCGGGACTCTCTTTGCGCCTGCCGCGCCGGCTACTTTTCTTCATCACTGGTTTTAGCTATTTCATTGGTTGCACTGAAGTATACACGCCGCAGCCGGCTTTGTCAAGAGAAATTTTTTCCGCCGGGGCAGTCCGCGTCCTGCCCCGCGCCGTCTGGAGCCGCGCTGTAAATCACTTTTCTCATGCCGCAGCCGCAGTGATCATGAGGAATGGGCTTGAACCCCGCCCTTTCATAAAAAGCCTCGCGCCCTTTTTCCGCGGTGAGCTGTATGCTGGACCGTCCGCCGGCGGGGGTTTCCCGCCGCACGTATTCTGTCAGCATATCCGTGATTTTACTGCCGGTTCCCCTGCGCTGAAAGCGGGGATGCACCACGACATCAACGATGACATAGTACATCCCGTCCCCGATCAGCCGTCCCATTCCCACGATCTGGCCCTGGTGGGCGGCGGTTACGGTATATAAGCTGGCGCGGAGCGCGCGCTGGGTCTGCGCACCGGAAAAATTGCGCCAGCCCACCGCCGCCCTCAGCCGGAGATAATCCTCATAGGTCAGGGCGTTTTCCCGGTATTCCATCTGGCACCTCCATTCTATTCCCAAGCCGGGCGGAAGGTTCCCGGAGCGGCGCGCCCCGGGAGGAAACCGCTAGGATTTCTTTTTGAGAGAGCATTTGGCCGCCGTCTGAGGCCTTTTTTGAAGAAAGGAAAACTTGGTCTCAGAGCACACCACAGCCACGAAGATCAGGGCGAAGCCGGCCACCAGCCGGGGGGTGACGGGGTCATAGTAGAAGAGCACAGAGCACAGCACACCGAACACCGATTCCAGGGAGAGAATCACCGCCGCGGAAGCGGGGTCGGACCAGACCTGTCCCACGTTCTGGAACAGGAGCGCCACAGTAGTGGCCATAGTGATGAGGTAGCCCATCTGGATCAGCATGTCTGCGTTGAGCAGCACTGCCGCAGGGGGAAAATCCTGAAAGAGCAGGCCGCAGATCCAGGCGTACGCCGCCGCCCAGGCGAACTGGAACACGGTCAGCAGATAGATATCCTTTTTGGGGGAGACCTTGGCCACCGCCACAATGTGCCCGGCGTAGAACACCGCGCAGCACAGGGTAAGGGCGTCCCCCCGGGTGATCACCAGAGCGTCGGTGAGGGAGACCAGCCCCACGCCGCTGACGCAGAGCACCGCCGCCAGAATATTGTACCGGTCAGGCCGCTGTTTGGCGATAAGCCAGTACAAAAAGGGGACGATGACGCAGTAAACGGCGGTGAGGAAGGCGTTTTTGGACGGGGTGGTCTCCGCCAGGCCGAAGGTCTGCACCGCGTAGGCCAGAAAGAGCAGCCCGCCGATGATGGCCCCCCGCCACAGGTAATCCCGTGTAAAGGTTTTCCACCTGCGAGCGCAGAACAGCGCCAGCAGGGCCGCGCCGCCGGTGAAGCGGATGGCCAGCAGGTAGAAAATAGGGATCACGTCCACCGCCCCCTTCATGATGAAGAAGGAAGATCCCCAGATAAAAGCTGCGGCAAAGAGCATGGGCTTTGCCAGCCGCCGCATCACGGTCTCGTTCATGGATTGTGAAACCTCCTGTTTGGTGTTATAATAGAAGAATCATCCAACCGATAGCAAGGAGTGGCATTATGCCAAAACTGGGACGGGAGTTTTATAACCGGAATACGCTCATTGTGGCACAAGAGCTGCTGGGCAAATACCTGGTGCGGGGGACGGCGGCGGGCCCGCTGGCGGTGCGCATTACCGAGACGGAGGGGTACGTCGGCCCCGTTGACAAGGCCTGCCACGCCTACGGCTATAAGCGCACCAAGCGGACCGAGACCCTTTTCGCCCCGCCGGGAACGGCCTATCTGTATTTAATTTACGGCATGTACACCTGCCTGAATCTGGTGACGGAGGCGGCGGGGGAGCCCTGCGCCGTCCTCCTCCGGGCGGGGGAGGCCCGCCTGGGCGGGGAGGCGATGGCCCAAAACCGCTTCGGCCGGGGGCAGGGGGACTTTACCCCCTACCAGAGAAAGCACTTTCTCAACGGTCCCGGCAAGCTGTGCCGGGCGCTGGCCCTGACCCCGGCTTTTGATGGACTGGATCTCACCGGAGACACCCTCTATGTCACAGATTCTCTGGCGGACGTGGGCGCTCCGCCCTGGCCCGGTGACGAGAGGGTGGGCACCATTCACACCGGGCCCCGGATCGGCATTGACTATGCGGAAGAGGCCACCGCCTTTCCCTGGCGGTTTTGGCTGTAGCATGGGCCCTAGTTTGGAGGTTTTTATGCTCTTATTTGACCTGGACGGCACCCTCATTGACTCCAACGGCGTGTGGGTGGAGGTGGACCGGCTCTTTCTGGCCCGGCGGGGGCTGACGCCCACGGAGGAATACAGCTACACCGTGGGCCACTCCTATTTTCCGGCGGCGGCGCAATTTACCCGGGACTACTACCGCCTGACGGACAGCCCCCAGGCCATTATGGACGAGTGGCTGGCGCTGGCGGGGGACGCCTATGCCTGCCGGGTCCCTCTGAAGCCGGGGGTAAGGGCGTTTTTGTCCCGACAGCAGGCTCAGGGACAAAAGATGGCCCTGGTCACTGCCTGCGTGCCGGAGCTGTGCGGGGCGGCGCTGGAGCGGCACGGCCTGACGGGGTACTTTCCCAAAATCTTCTTTGCCCAGGACCTGGGATTTGAGAAGCAGGACCCCCGGTATTTTCAGACTGTGCTGGCGGAGCTGAAGCAGACCGCGCAGGCGTGTACTCTCTTTGAGGACTCCCCCGGCGCGTGCCGCACCGCCAGGGAGCTTGGTCTGAAGGTAGTGGGGGTGTACGATTCCTTCTACCAGGACCGGCAGGAGGAGCTGCGCTCCAGCTGCCACCGGTACATCCGCAGTTTTACAGAGCTGTAGCCGCAAAGGGGCTACGGCTCTTTTTTCAGCAGGGCGGCCACGGTTTTCAGCAGCATCCGCCGGGTGCCGCCACTGTCGAAGGCGATCTCAATGAGGGCGTCTCCCCCCTTGGGGATGGGGGTCAGCCCGGTGACCAGCCCCCGGCCGAAGCTCTTGTGGGTGACGGTGTCCCCCTTTTGCAGGTTGGGCAGGGGGCCCCCCGCCGGCCGGGCGGGTGAGCCGGCCGGGCCGGTGGAAGAGTAGCCGCGGTTGTAAGTCCGGCGGATGCTCTGGCGGCGCTGCTGGGGGAAGGGGCTGTCTTCCGCCCCGGAGCGGCAGGCGCGCCCGCTCTGCTCCACCAGCTCTCCGGGGATTTCCCCCAGAAAGCGGGAGGGGCGGTTGGCGCTGGTGCGGCCGAAGAGCATCCGCTGGGCGGCGCTGGTGAGGTAGAGCTGTTCCTTGGCCCGGGTCATGGCCACATAGCACAGGCGGCGCTCCTCCTCCATCTCCGCCGGCTCGCCGATGGCCCGGATGCCGGGGAAGATTCCCTCCTCCGCGCCCACCACAAAGACCACCGGAAACTCCAGCCCCTTGGCGGAGTGCATGGTCATCATAACCACGCAGTCCTCCCCGGCGTCATGGCTGTCCAGGTCGGTGTACAGGGCGATCTCGTCCAGAAAGCCGGAGAGGGTGGGGGCCTCCAGCGCGTTTTCCACATAGTTCCGGATAGAGGAGGACAGCTCCCGCACGTTTTCCAGCCGGGTGCGGTTCTCTATGGTATTCTTGCCCTCCAGCATCACAGCGTAGCCGCTGTGAGCCATGACCTCCTCGTAAAAATCGGGGAGGGGCAGCTCCCTGGCCAGGCGCTGCAGGTCCTCAATAAGCTCGGTAAACTGCCCCAGCTTGGCCGCCGCCTTTTGGAGCGCGGGAAACTCCCGGGCGGCCTTGATCACCGCCCACAGGGAGCGGCCTGTCCGGGCGGCCAATTCCTGGGCGGTGTCCACCGTCTTCTGCCCGATGCCCCGGGGGGGATTGTTGATGATGCGGCTCAGGCGCAGGTTGTCGTTGGGGTTGTTGACAGCGCACAGATAGGCCAGCATGTCTTTGATCTCCGCCCGGTCAAAGAAGCGGATGCCGCCGATAATCCGGTAGGGAATGCCGTTGCGCTTGAAGGCCTGCTCCAGCTGGTTGGACTGGGCGTTCATCCGGTAGAGCACCGCGTGGCTTTTCCACCGCAGGCCGGCGGTGAGGCCGGAGAGGATCTGAGCGGCCACAAACTGAGCCTCATCGTGCTCGTTCATAGCGGTGTAGCACTTCACCTTTTCGCCGGTCTCGTGCTGCGTCCACAGTTCCTTGCCCTTGCGGCCCTGGTTGTTGCGGATGACCGCGTTGCTGGCGGCCAAAATGTTCTTGGTGGAGCGGTAGTTCTGCTCCAGACGGAGGACCCGGGCCCCCTTGTACTGGTGCTCGAAGGAGAGAATATTTTCAATGGTGGCCCCGCGGAAGCGGTAGATGGACTGGTCGTCGTCCCCCACCACGCAGATGTTCTCATATCCCCCCGCCAGGGCGGCGGCCAGCTGGTATTGGAGGTTGTTGGTGTCCTGGTACTCGTCAATGAGGATATAGCGGAATTTTTTCTGATAATAGGCCCGCACGTCGTCATACTGCTGGAGCAGGCGGACGGTATGGAGAATCAGGTCGTCAAAATCCAGGGCGTTGGCCTCCCGCAGGCGGCGTTCGTACTGAGCGTAGATCTGGGCGATGCGGATCTGCTGGGCGTCCCCGGTCTTTTCCCACTGGGTCTGGTACTCCGCCGCCAGGGTCAGGGTGTCCTTGGCACGGGAGATGGCGGACAGGACGGACCGGGGGGGGAAGACCTTCTCGTCCAGGTTCAGCTCCCGCAGGATGTCCTTGACCACCCGCTCCGCGTCGGCGGTGTCGTAGATGGTAAAGGAGCGGCCGTAGCCCAGCTTTTCAATGTCCCGCCGGAGGATGCGCACGCAGGCGGAGTGAAAGGTGCTGGCCCAGATGTCGTTGGCCTGGGGGCCCAGCATGGCCTCCAGCCGATCCTTCAGCTCGCCGGCGGCCTTGTTGGTGAAGGTGATGGCCAGAATAGACCAGGGAACCGCCGGGTCCAGCCGGCACAGCCGTTCCTGCCGGGCTTTGGCGCCGGGCCCGTCCCCGCCGCCGGCGGCGTAATCCTCTAAAAACGCCAGGTCCTCCGGGGTGACGAAGTCCGGGACCTCGTCGCAGTCGGAGCCCCTGCCGTACTTGATCAGATTGGCCACCCGGTGGATGAGCACTGTGGTCTTTCCGCTGCCCGCCCCGGCCAGCAGCAGAAGGGGTCCCTCCGTGGCCAGCGCCGCCTGGCGCTGGGCCTCATTCAAATTCTGATACTCCAAAGCGATTGCCGCCCGCCGGGCCCGGCAGAACCGCAGCGCCTGCTCCCGATCCAACATCTCATCAAGTCCTTTTATGTAATATATAATGTAAGCAATGTAAGTTATCAGTTAAGGATAGGAATGAAAAACGCCGGAGCAAAGCGAACTTTGCTCCGGCGGCAGTGATCAAATATGCAGAAAAGGGAGAAGGGAGCAAAGCAAACCTTACCCCGCCGCGTCCCCGTCCTCTCGGACCCGAGTCCAGCGGAGCGAGTCGGGGCCGAAAGCGAAGAAATTCCCTGTAGAGCGCAGTTTTCGCCGCAAGGCGGAAACGGAGCGGTACAGGGAATTTCTGAGCTGGCACGCCCGAAGGGACTCGAACCCCCAACATTCAGAACCGGAATCTGACGCTCTATCCAATTGAACTACGGACGCAGGTTTGCCCTTCTACCGAAGTGCGAGGTTATTATAGCAGGGATTTCCACGTTTGTAAAGAGCAAAATTCGTTTCCCTCCGGATTTTTTGTTGCGGGGGGAGGGAAGCTCTGGTATACTTTGGAGCGCGGGGATAAAAACACGATCCGGTCGGTAGTCCGGATGCGGCGCGGTGCGGATCCCAGCCCCGGGACAGCGAGGTGTACGAGCTTCTGCTGCGCCGCTGGGGAGAGATCTCCTTCGGCCCGGCGGTGGAGGGGGAGGGCGCCGGCCGCCCAGCCCGCTCCCCAAAGCGAATGCGCCGGGAGGCCAGGGATCAAAAACACGGCGTGGGGACCAAAGCACAGCAGGCAATCCAGCTCCAGCGGGAGCAGCAGAAGGAGGCGCGCTTGCAGCGCCGCCGACGCAGAGACCGGGCGGAGGAGGCGCGTATGTTCCGGCTCCGCCAGGAGAAGCGCAGAGAAAAGCATAAGGGACGCTGACATTTGAGCAGGCCCCCAGCCGCTGGAGTTCCAGCGGCTGGGGGGCCTGTCTTTTGAGAATGAAACCGATTACATTTTTGTTGTCAAATTTGACTATTTGGGAGGATTAAAGCGTACCGGAGCCCTTGAAAAAAGGGGACTGTCTGCGTTGTCATTTTTAACAATTTGATTCTCGGAAATGATAATCCGGAAAAACTACTTGATTTCTTCCGAAATTCCGTATTTTTCACTATAAATCCGCTTCTTTCTTGCAAATGTGCTGATGTTCATTCCTAGGGCCGCTGCGGCCAGCTTGAGGGTGCCGAATTTGCTGTATGCCTGACGGATGTAATCATATTCCATCCGTTCCAGCATGGCTTCCAAATCCAGGGGCTGATTGAGATCGAGAAAATTGGGGTGGGTATGACCGGACTGAGCGTAAAAGGGGAGGTCCCGGGCGGTAATGCGGTGGCTCTCGCACATAATAACCACCTGCTCCACAATATTTTTCAGCTCCCGTACATTGCCGGGCCAGGCGTACTGCTCCATGGCGTGGAGGGCCTGGCGGGTGAGTTCTTTTTGTGTGTGGTATTTTTCATTGTAGCGGGTCAGAAATTTCTGGGCCAGGGGGCGGATGTCCCCCGTGCGCTCCCGCAGGGGCGGCAGCTGGAGGTGGACCACGTTGAGGCGGTAGTAGAGGTCCTGCCGGAAGGTCTTCTCTTCCACCATGTGGTCCAGGTCCTGATTGGTGGCGGCCACCACCCGCACGTCCACCTTCACCGGCCGGGTGCCGCCCAGGCGGAGGATCTCCCGCTCCTGGAGCACCCGCAGCAGCTTGACCTGGAGGTCCAGGGGGAGCTCTCCGATTTCGTCCAGAAAGAGGGTGCCCCTGTGGGCTACCTCAAAATAGCCCATTTTGCCGGAGGCGGAGGCCCCGGTAAAAGCCCCCTTTTCATAGCCGAACAGCTCGCTGTCGATGAGATTGGGGGAGATTGCGCCGCAGTTGACCCGGATAAAGGGATTTTTTGCCCTGGGGCTGTTCTCGTGGAGGCACTTGGCAATCTCCTCCTTGCCAGTGCCGGTTTCGCCGGTGATAAGCACTGTGGTGTCAGTGGGGGCCAGCTTGGTGACCTGATAGAGCAGCTCCAGCATTTTGGGGTCCTCAGCCACAATATCCGGCTTTTGATAGAGCTGCTGATTGATGGCGTCCAGCCAGGAGCGGTACTCACTGGTCAGGGCCTGGGCGCGGATGAGCTTGGTGCGCAGCTGGTCGATCTCCTCAAAATCCCGGTTGTTGCTGACAATCATCATAATGTCCCCGTTTTCATCAAAAATGGGACTGCTGGTGATGTAAGCCCGGCGGTTTGTGTGGTAAAAATCCTGCTCAATGGTGACGGGCTTTCCCGTTTTCAAAACCACCAGAGAGGCGGACTCGGAGATGAGGGTGTGCTCCAGCTGGGACATGTGCCGGCCCACCAGCTCCTCCCGGGAGATGCCGGCCAGCTCCTCATAGCTGCGGTTGACCTTGATGACCTGGCCCTGTCCGTCGGTGATGAAGAAGCCGTCCTTGGAGTTTTCAATGATGGCGTCCAGCGCGTCGTACAGCCTGCGGGTCAGGCGGAGCTCCTGGAGCAGCTCCTCCCTGGGGGCGGCGCGCAGTGCCCCCCAGTCGATGTCCCGCTTATAGTCAGAAAAATGAAAGGATTCCAAGCCAAACGCCTCCTCGGGTAAAAGTCTACGTCTATTTTACCAAAAGCAATTTAGAAATGTAAAGAGAAAATCAGAAAAATATCTAAAGTTGGCACGGGGCTTGCTTCAATACAAATTGTGCAGAGCGTTTGAGAAATTGTTGAGATTCCATCATCTGGAAAGAGGTGAACCGATGGACTTTACCAACCGAGTGGTGATGCTCACCGGTGCCGGCAAGGGCGTGGGACGGGAGACCGCCAAGCAGTTTGCCGCCGCCGGCGCGAAGGTGGGGCTGATTGCCCGGACGCAGCAGAGCATCCAAAGTGTAGAGGAGGAGATATGTTCCGCCGGCGGGGAGGCCGTGGCCATTCCCTGCGACGTGTCCGAGGAAGCGGATGTGGCCGCCGCCGTCAAGCAGCTGTTGGACCGGTGGGGACAGATCGATATTTTGGTAAACAACGCGGCGGTCTTTAAGGGCGGCATGGCCGACGAGATGTCTTTGGAGGACTGGCACGTCCCCCTGCGGGTGATTCTGGACGGCACGTTCCTGTGCTGCAAGCACGTGCTGCCGGGGATGAAGGCGCGGCGGTACGGCAAAATTGTCAACGTCGCCTCCAGCGCCATTCAGCACGCCTTCCCGGGGTATGGCGCCTACGCTGCGGCGAAAGGCGGCGTGGTGGCGTTCGCCAAGACCCTGATGGAGGAGGTGCGGCCCTACGGGCTGAATGTGAACACCATCATTCTTGGGCTGACCAACACCGCGGAGATCAAGGACCGGGCCACAGTGCCCCCGGAGAAGATGCTCCAGCCCTGGGACGTGGCCCAGACCATTATGCACCTGTCTTCGGATGAGGCCAGGGGTTTTAAAGGCGCCGCGGTGGAATTTTTCGGCGACTACCTGTAATTTGAAGCGTGAAGACGAAAAGGGGGATGTTTTCGTGTTGGATGTAGAGACCTTGAAAAAAATGTATTATGACATGGTGTTTGTCAGACGGTTTGAGGATAAGGTGGACGAGTACTCCCAAAAGGGCTTTATCCCGGGCTTTGTCCACCTGGGCACCGGTCAGGAGGCGGTACAGGTGGGCTCGGTCTACGCCCTGCGGCCCACGGACTACAAGTATCCGGACCACCGGTGCCACGGCGCCATCAGCCTGTTCGGCACGGACAAAAAGGCGGTTATGGCCGAGATCTTCGGCAAGGCCACCGGCATCAACGGCGGCCGGGGCGGCTCCATGCACGTGACCGATCTGAAGGTGCGCAATATGGGCAACAACGGCATTCAGGGCTCCAACGTGGTGTCTGCCCTGGGTCCCGCGTTTTATGCCAGATATAAGGACGAGGACGATGTGACGGCGGTCTTCATGGGGGACGGCACCCTGGGCGAGGGCGCCTGCCATGAGAGCATCAACCTGGCGGCCACCTGGAAGCTGCCGGTGATCTATATCCTGGCCAACAATGAGTACGCCATCGCCACCCACTACTCCGAGGCCTACAACGTCAAGCAGCTGGCCACCTGGGCCGAGGGCTATAACGTCCCCCACGAGGTGGTGGACGGCAACGACGTCATCGCGGTGTATGAGGCCGTCACCCGGGCGGCGGAGCACGCTCGGGCGGGAAAAGGCCCGGTGCTGCTGGAGCTGATGACCTACCGGTGGCAGGGCCACTTCGCGGGGGACCCGGCGGCCTACCGCCCCCAGGAGGAGGTAGACGACTGGATTAACAACCGCTGCCCCATCAAGCGGCTGCGGGAACATCTGGCCGGACAGGGCATGGCGGACGCGGAGTTCGACCAGGTCCAGGCGGACGTGAACGCTGAAGTGGACGCCCTGGTGGAGTTTGCCATGAACAGCCCGGACCCCAAGCCGGAGGACGCCATGCTGCACGTATACGCGGGAAGAAAGGTGGAAGTTCACGATGCCTAGAAAGCTCTCCTTCAGTAAGGCCCTCAACGAGGCGCTGCATCAGTCCATGGAGCGGGACGACAATGTGTTTATCATCGGCGAGGACGTGGCCAAGATGGGCGGCGACTTCGGCATCACCCAGGGGATCTGGCAGAAGTGGCCCAAGCGGGCCTACGATACGCCGCTGTCGGAGCAGGCCATCATCGGCCTGTGCAGCAGCGCCGCGGCCCTGGGCCTGCGGCCGGTGGCGGAGATTATGTTCGCTGACTTTTTGGGGGTGTGCTTTGACCAGATTGTCAACAACGCCGCCAAGATGAACTTTATGTATAACGGCGAGGCCAGCGCCGCCATCACGGTGCGGGCCTCCACCGGCGGCGGCATCCGCTGCGCCTACCACCACTCCCAGTGCGTGGAGCCCTGGCTGATGAACATCCCTGGCCTGGTGGTGGTGGCTCCCTCCACCCCCTACGAGGCCAAGGGCCTGCTCAACGCCTCCATCAAGGACAACAACCCGGTGATCTTCCTGGAGCACAAGGGCCTGTACAACCGCAAGGGCGAGGTACCGGAGGAGTACTACGAGCTGCCCCTGTACAAGTCGGAGATCAAGCGCAAGGGCACCGACGTGACCGTGGTGGCCACCATGATGATGACGGAACTGGCCCTGAAGGCCGCCGATCAGCTGGAAAAAGAGGGCATCAGCGTGGAAGTCATCGACCCGCGGACCCTCTTCCCCCTGGACAAAGAGACCATCATCCAGTCTGTCGGCACCACCGGCCGGCTGGTGGTGGTGCAGGAGGGGCCGCAGTTCATGGGCTTCGGCGCGGAGCTGGGGGCCATGGCCGCCTCGGAGGAGCTGTTTGAGTACCTCCAGGCGCCGGTGAAGCGCATTACCTCGGAGGACGTGCCCACCGCCTACGCCCCCTGCATGGAGGACTTCGTGATGCCCAATCTGGACAAGGTGATCCGGGGCATCCGAAGCGTGGTGGAGTATTAAACCCTTCCAAAAGGCGGCCCGGAACCGGCGGCGGAAGGGCCGGCGGACGCCCGGCGTGTATGGGAACTGATGTGTGCCCGGGGCTGAAGGACTCCCTCAGCCCCGGGCCCGGAGCGGGGCCTTTCCCCACCGCTGCGCCATAGCTCCCACACGGGAGAAAAAAGGAGTCGATGGAATGAATGTAGTTGAGATGCGGCACATTTACAAGTATTTTGGAAACTTCTGTGCCAATGAGGACGTAAATTTCTCCCTGGAGGAGGGGGAGGTACACGCGCTCCTGGGGGAGAACGGCGCGGGGAAATCCACGCTGATGAATATCCTGTACGGGCTCTATGTCCACAATGAGGGCAGCATCCTCATCAATGGGGAGGAGGTCCACATGGACAGCCCCAGCGTCGCCATTGAAAAGGGAATCGGCATGGTCCACCAGCACTTCATGCTCATTCCCCAGCTCACCGTGACGGAGAATATCTTTCTTGGCATGAAGGAGACCGGCTTTGTCCTGGACCGGAAGGATCTCCAGCGCCAGGTGGAGGAGCTCAATAACCGGTACGGCTTCAACGTAAAGCCGGACGCCGTCATCTGGCAGGTGCCGGTGGGGGTGCAGCAGAAGGTGGAGATCCTGAAGGTCCTCATGCGCAAGGCCCGTATTCTGATTCTGGATGAGCCCTCCGCAGTGCTGACCCCGGACGAGGTGGTGGAGCTGTTCAACTCGGTAAAAGCCCTCTCCCGGGAGGGGTACTCCATCATTTTGATCACCCACAAGATGAGCGAGGTGCTCAACTACGCCGACCGGGTGACCGTTATGCGCCAGGGCCGGGTGGTGGATACCGTCCGTGTGGCGGACACCGACGAAAACGAGCTGGCCCGCATGATGGTGGGCCGGGACGTGGACCTGGACCGGAAGATCACCGGCGCGGACTTCGGCAAGGCCCTGCTGGAGGTCAAGGACCTGACGGTGCGCAATGATAAGGGCCTGGAGGCGGTAAAGAACGTGAGCTTCACCGTCCGGGAGGGCGAGATCGTGGGCATCGCCGGGGTGGACGGAAACGGCCAGCTGGAGCTGGGCGAGGCCATTGTGGGCCTGCGCAGGATCGAGCGGGGTGAGCTCAAGCTTAACGGAAATACCGTTACCGCCGCCGCCATCCGGGAGCGGCTGGACGAGGGCCTGGGCCACATCCCAGACGACCGGCTGAAAAAGGGCCTGGTGCTCCAGCTTCCGATCAAGGAAAACCTGATTATGGGGATGCAGCGCTCGGAGAAGTACGCCAAAGGCATCTTTATGCGGCGGGACGCCATCCAGAGCCATGCGGAAAAGCTGGTGGAGGAGTTCGACGTGCGCCCGGCGGATATTGAGTATTTGGCCGGGGGCCTGTCCGGCGGCAACCAGCAGAAGGTGATTCTGGCCCGGGAGGTGGACCGGGAGCCCAATGTGCTGCTGGCCATCCAGCCCACCCGGGGCCTGGACATCGGCGCCACCGAGTTTGTGCGCAACAAGCTGGTAGAGGAGCGCAGCCGGCGCAAGGCGGTGCTGCTCATCTCCACCGACCTGGACGAGATCATCTCCCTGAGCGACCGCATTCTCATTATCTACAACGGAGCCTTTATGGGCGAGGTGCAGTACGACACCCCCCTGGAGGAGTTCAGCCTGCTGATGGCGGGCCGGGGCAGCAAGGAGAAGAAGGGGGAGGCGGTGTAATCCATGGAAAAGCTGAAAAACGCCATCAAATCCATCTGGATGCCGGCGCTGGCCATTTTAGCGGCCATCGTGATCAGCTGGATTGTGCTCACCGTCTCCGGCTATGACGCGGGGAAGGCTTTCGGCGCCCTGTGGAGCGCCACCTTCCGCAACATGAAGGCTTTCGGCAATACCCTGAACAAGGCCAGCCCCCTGCTGTTCACCGGCGTGGCGGTGGCGGTGTCCTACCGGTGCAGCGTGTTCAACATCGGTACGGAGGGCCAGTTCCTCATGGGCGCCATCGCGGCGGGCTATGTGGGCATTTATTGCAAAATGCTCCCCGGCCCCGTGCTGGTGGTTCTGATGTTCGTGGCCGGCGCCATCGGCGGGGCCGTCTGGGGCGTGATCCCCGGCTACCTGAAGGCCCGCCATGGGGTGTCCGAAGTCATTACCACCATTATGTTCAACTACATTGCCCTCCAGTTTTTGGGCTTTCT
This sequence comes from Pseudoflavonifractor sp. 524-17, assembly GCF_009935845.1. Taxonomy (GTDB): domain Bacteria; phylum Bacillota; class Clostridia; order Oscillospirales; family Oscillospiraceae; genus Pseudoflavonifractor_A. Next base: position 70,589 of record NZ_QWEK01000024.1, read on the forward strand.
GGTCCGCGGCCCCCTGCGGGACACCAGCCAGGTGGAGCCCCAGTCCTTCAAGATCGCCGATCAGGCCTATCTGCACTACCTCCTGCCTGACACCCGGCTGCACATCGGCTTCTTTCTGGGCTGCGTCATCGCCGTGGTCATGTTTGTCTGGCTCTTCCGTACCTATTACGGCTATGAGGTTCGGGCGGTGGGCTATAACGCCACGGCGGCCCAGTGCGGCGGCGTGAACGTAAAGACCACCATGGTGCAGGCCATGCTGATCAGCGGCGGCATCGCCGGCCTGGGCGGCGCCATTGAGCTGGCCGGCAACGCCCACTATCTCTTCGAAAACATGTCCCCCGGCTACGGCTACACCGCCATCGCGGTGTCGGTGCTGGCGGGGAACAACCCCATCGGGGTCATCTTCAGCGCGCTGCTGTTCGGCTTCCTCAACGCAGGCTCTACCGCCATGCAGCGGGCCGCCGACGTCTCTGCCTCGTTCGTGAACATCTTCCAGGGCATCATCATTATTTTTGTGGCCTTGGCCGCTGTGAGCAAGATGCTCCTCAAAGGCAAGGGCAAGAAGACGGAAAAAGCGGCAAAGAAGGAGGCCTAAGTGATGGAACAACTGTCTTATTTCCTCGCGGCCACCGTTCGTATGGCCATCCCGCTGCTGATTGCGGCGCTGGGCCTGTCCGTTGCCGAGCGGGCCGGCATGATGAACATCGGCGCGGAGGGCATTATGCTCATGGGCGCCTTTGCGGGATACACCGCGGCCCGCCTGCTGGGAAGCTACTGGCTGGGGGCGGTGGTGGCCATGATTGTGGGCGTGCTGTTCACGGGAATCTTTGCCGTGCTGGCCATCAGCTGCCGCACCCAGCAGGTGGTGGTGGGCGCCGCGATCAATATGCTGGGCGCAGGCGTCACCAGCGTGCTGTACCGGAAGCTGTTCTACCAGGTGGGCACCGGCATCAGCGGTATGATGGTGGAGAGCTTCCCCAGCATCCCCATTCCGCTGCTGTCCAGCATTCCCGTCCTTGGACCCATGCTCTTTAACCACAACGCGCTGGTATACGTCGGCTACTTCCTGGTGGCGGCGGTGTGGTTCATTATGTACCGCACCTCTCTGGGCCTGAAGATCATCGCCTGCGGCGAGCACCCCAAGGCCGCGGACTCTTTGGGCATCAACGTCATCAAAATGCGCTATATGACCACCTTGGCCAGCGGCGCCCTGCTGGGTCTGGCGGGGGCCTACCTCTCCATCGCCCAGACCAACGCCTTCGGCGAGGACATGACCGGCGGCAAGGGCTTTATCGCCATGGCCGTGGTCATCCTGGGCAAGTGGACGCCTCTGGGCATTACGGCGGGCGCCGTGCTCTTCGGCGGAGCCAACGCCCTTCAGATGTCGGTGCAGAACTGGGGCGTGGCCATCCCCAACAACATTATTATGATGATCCCCTATGTGGCCACCGTGGTCGCCGTTGTGGCGGTGAGCAAAAAGCGGGTGGGCGCTCCCAGCGCCCAGGGCGTGCCCTATATCAAGTCGTAGCCATTGCAGGCAAACGCTTTTTAATAAGGAGGAACGATTCCATGAAACGACCGGTATCTCTTGCCCTTGCTCTGGTATTGGGGGTGGGCCTGTTCGGCTGCTCAGGCGGCCAGCAGGCGTCGGCGCCCCCGGCGGAGAGCACGGCGCCCAGCTCGGCGCCAAGTGCCGCGCCCAGTTCTGCGCCGGAAAGTGCGCCGCCGGCCCAGACAGGCAGCCTGTCTGACTGGAAGGTGGCGACGCTGGTTCCTGGCTCTCCCACCGACGGCGGCTTCTGCCAGCTGGGCGCGGAGGCAACCCAGGCGGTGGCGAACCAGCTGGGCTGTGAGATTACCATTATCGAGGCGGCCACGGCCGACAAGATGAAGAGCGAGGCTGAGACCCTGGCGGAAGAGGGCTACAACATCATCTTCGGCCACGGCGGCCAGTACGCCAGCCCCTTCGCGGAGATCAGCGGTGAGTATCCGGACACTTGGTTTATTACCCTGGGCGGCACCGATGTGACTGACAACCAGTTCCCCGTCAACATCACCTTTGAGGAGTCCACCTATGTGGCCGGCGTGGTGGCCGGAAAGATGAGCCAGAGCGGCAAGCTGGGCCTGATGGTGGGCGGCGACTTCCCCTCCTACACCAAGACCACCCGTGCCATGGAGCTGGGGGCAAAGTCGGTGAATCCGGACATTGAGACCATGTTCGCCGTGCTGACCAACATCGACATGAACGAGGCCTATGAGACCACCATGAACCAGATCAACTCCGGCGCGGACATCATCTTCTCCAACTCCAACGAGGGCTCCCTGGGCTCCATCAAGGCGGCGGTGGACAAGAACATCTACTGCATCGGCGCCCTGGCGGACTACAGCGGCGAGGCTCCGGATAACTGCATGATCTCCTGCATCTGTGACTACAACATGGCCTATGTCTCCGCGGTAAAAGCGGTGGCCGAGGGTACCTATGAGGGCGGCATCATGTTTACCGGCATGGCTGACGGCGCGGTGCGCTTTGTGTGGAACGAGAACCTGAAGTCCCAGATTCCCCAGGAGGTCATCGACCTGGCGGACGAGACCGCCCAGAAGATCGCCAGCGGCGAGATCGACGTGCCCAACGAGTACGAATAAGCCTACTCCTACAACAGGGATAACCGCTGTCGCACAGCGGATCGATGATAGACGGTATCCCCACAAAAATAAGGAGGAAACAACATGAAAAAACTGCTTGCGATTACCCTTGCACTGTCCATGACCCTTGGACTGGCGGGCTGCGGCGGCCAGCAGGGAGGAGGCTCCTCCACGCCTCCGTCCCAGGATCCGAGCCAGCCCTCTGCCCAGCAGAGCGCACCCCCCAGCGGCGGCGGCGATCAGGCAGACGCCTCCGGCCTGAAGGTTGCGGTGCTGGTGCCCGGATCCCCCACCGACGGCGGCTTCTGCCAGCTGGGCGCCGAGGCGGGCATGGCGGTTCAGAACGAGCTGGGCTGCGAGGTCACGGTCATCGAGGCGCCCACCGCCGACAAGATCAAGAGCGAGGCGGAGGCCCTGGCGGACGAGGGCTACAACATCATCTTCGGCCACGGCGGCGAGTACTCCAGCCCCTTCGCCGAGATCGCCGGGGACTACCCGGACGTATGGTTCGTCACCTGCGGCGGCACCGAGATGGGCCCCAACCAGTTCCCCTTCAACATCACCTATGAGGAGTTCACCTATGTGGCCGGCGTGCTCATGGCCATGATGAGCCAGACCGGCAAGATCGGCATGATGGTGGGCGGCGACTTCCCCGCCTACACCAAGACCACCCGCTCCATGGAGCTGGGCGCCAAGAGCGTCAACCCGGATATGGAGTGTATGTACGCGGTGCTGAGCAACGTGGACATGAACGAGGCCTATGAGACCACCATGAACCAGATCAACGCCGGCGCGGACTTCGTCTTCTCCAACGCGGACGCCGGCACCCTGGGCTCCCTGAAGGCCGCCAACGAGAAGGGCGTGTACTCCATCGGCGCCCTGGCGGACTACAGCGCGGACGCGCCGGAATCCTGCATTGTCTCCGGCATCTGCGACTACAACATGGCCTACATCGCGTCGGTCAAGGCCATTATGGCCGGCATCGATGAGCCCCAGATCCTCTTCAGCGGCATGGCCGACGGCGCTGTGCGTCTGGTGTGGAACGAGAATCTGAAGAGCAAGGTGCCCCAGGAGGTCCTGGACGCGGTGGATGACACCATCGCCAAGATTGAGTCCGGCGAAATCCACGTTCCCAACGAGTACGAATAAATCCCCTCTGGGCCGGCGGTTCGGAGCACTTCCGGGCCGCCGGCCAATCAGGCAATTTCTCTGGCCTCCCCGCCGCCGGCGGAACGAAAAGAGCAAAATTTATAACCATGAAAGCACCAGCTGCAAGGGGTTTGATTGGAATGACAGACTCAGACGCGGCGTTTGCCATAGACAGAGAAACACGGCGCACAGACGGAATGAAACCAGACTTGAAGGAGGTAATCGCGTGTTTAGTTTGACGAAGAACGTAATGGGCGTAGTAGATGAGATTTTGAAGGACCCGGAGGCCATCGGCTGCCAGGTAACCCGGCTGGGCTGCGGAGCCACCGTGGTAGATATGGGCCTGAACTGCAAGGGGAGCTGGAAGGCGGCGCTGCTGTTCACCCGGGCTACGTTGGGTGATTTGGCCATTGTGCAGCTGGGGAATTTTAAGCTCAACGAGGCGTACTCCTTCGCCGCGGTGGAGGTCTTTTTGGAGCAACCCATGATCGCCTGTATGGGCTCCCAGATCGCCGGCTGGAGTCTGGGCGAGGGGGAGTACGCCACTATTGCCTCCGGTCCCGCCCGCTCCCAGGCGGTGGTGGACAGCGACCACTACATCCATATGACGCCCTACCGGGACAGCTACGACCGGGCGGTGGTCTGCCTTCAGGACATCCGCCTGCCTGGGGATGACCTGGCCAAAGAGGTGGCGGCGGCCTGCCAGGTAAAGCCGGAGAACGTCTATATTCTCATCAGCGACAGCACGTGTATTACCTGTTCAATGCAGGTGTCCGCCCGCATTATCGAGCAGTCCTGCCACAAGATGATGCGCAACGGCTTCAGCGCGGAACAGATTGTCATGTGCCGGGGCCGGGCCCCCATCGCCCCCATTGTCAAGGACGAGCTGAAGACCATGGGACGGATCAACGACGCGCTGATCTACGGCAGCGAGGCGGAGTTCTGGGTGGACGCCAAGGATGAGGATATTGAGACGGTCATCCATAAGATGGTAGGCGTGAGCTCCTCTCCCAAATACGGAGAGCTCTTTGTGGATGTGTTTGACAAGGCGGGGCGAAACTTCTTCAATGTGGAGGTAGATGTCCACTCCATCGCCAAGTGCCAGTTCCACAACGTAAACACCGGGCGGTCCTTCCACGCCGGAAAGATCGACTATGAGCTGCTGGAGCGCAGCTTCCTGAGCTGACCGCAAACGAAATATGGGAGGAAAAGGGATATGACAGTACAGGTAGAGATGCCAAAATTCGGACTCTCCATGGAGGAGGGCACCATTGCTGAGTGGCTGGTCAAGGTGGGCGACAAGGTGGAAAAGGGCGACCCCCTGGCGGAAATCAACTCAGAAAAGCTGACCAACACCGCCCAGGCCACCGCCGGCGGCTTTGTACGCAAGCTGCTGCTGGATGAGGATGAAAGCGCGCCCTGCGGCGAGCCCATCTGCATTCTGGCGGACACCATGGAGGAGGACATTGACGCAGCGGGCGCCCCGGCGGCTGCCCCTGCTGAGGCCGGGGAAAGTTCCGTGCCCGCCGTCTCTGCTGCGGCTCCTGCCGTCCCTGCCCCCGCGGCCGCGCCGGCGGAGGTAGCAATCAGCCCCAGAGCCAAAAAAGTGGCGGAGATGCGGGGGCTGGAGTACGCCCACATTACCGGTACCGGCATCAATGGCATGATCACTATCTCCGACCTGAAGCGGTACGGACGGCCCAAGGGGACGGCCCCCGCGGCGGCAGCGGCTGCCCCTGCGCCCGCCGTGTCTGCCCCCGCGCAGTCCCCGGCCCCGGCTCCCGCGGCGGC
>NZ_QWEK01000025.1 GCF_009935845.1 Pseudoflavonifractor sp. 524-17
ACTGGCACATCGGCACGGCAGTCATCCGGCGCGGTGCGCCGGGTGGGCCTATCGTTATGGGGGATTCTCAAGGGGGGGCGACCCCCCTTGAGCCCTTTGGGGTTCCGGGGCCCTTTCGGGAAAGGGCCCCGGACGCCGCCCGCGCAGGGCATCCCCGGAGGGATCCCCTCTGAACCGTCTTGCAATTTGTCCCCTTATCGGTTAAAATCACCCCCAGAGGTGATTCCATGCAGTACCACAGCATAAAGCAGGCCCGTTTCCTCTCCCGCCCCAACCGTTTCATCGCCCATGTAGAGCTGAACGGCGCAGAGGAAGTGGTCCACGTAAAGAATACAGGCCGGTGCCGGGAGCTTCTGGTCCCAGGGTGTACCGTCTATTTGGAGGAGAGCGCCAATCCTGACCGAAAAACCAAATATGATCTCGTCGCAGCGGACAAGAGCGGACTGCTCATCAATATGGACGCCCAGGCCCCCAACAAGGTCTTTCAAGAGTGGGCTTTGGAGGGACGGTTTGTCCAAAATCTTACCTTGCTCCGCCCGGAGCGCACGTTCGGCTCTTCCCGCTTCGACTTCTATTGGGAGGCCGGCCCAGACCGCCGGGGATTTGTGGAGGTGAAGGGGGTCACGCTGGAGGAGGAGGGCCTGGTTCTCTTTCCCGACGCCCCCACCCAGCGGGGGGTGAAGCACCTGGAGGAGCTGATGTCATGCCGGAGAGCCGGCTATGAGGCGGCGGTCTGCTTTGTGGTCCAGATGGCCCGAGCTGTCCACTTTTCTCCCAACGACTGTACCCACCCCGCTTTCGGCGACGCCCTGCGGCGCTCTGCGGCGGCGGGCGTGGACCTGCTGGCCTACACCTGTAAAGTCGCGCCGGACCGCCTGGAATTGGACCAGCCGCTGCCTATTCAATTGTAAAGAGGGCGAGAGCGCTTTTTGCCAGGCAGCCTCTGAATACATAACGTTTATTTCCCGAAAAAATTTCCCAACAAAAATCAAGAAGAAGCTGTTCCTTCCCCCTTGATGGACGAAACTTCTCAAGCCTGCCGGCGTAGGACGGAACCACCGCAGTCCGTGCCAAATCTGGACTTTACGGTCCCGGCAAATACTGCTACAATAGTAGTACAAATGAAACTTGGAGCGTGATCAATTTGCCTACAGTTCTGTTTCTCAACGCCTGTCTGCGGGAAGAGCAGTCCCGCAGCCTGCGTCTGGCCCGCTGCTTTCTGGACCGGTACACCGCCCTCCACCCGGAGGATACCATTATTGAGCGTAATCTGGGCCGGGAACGCATCGAGCCTCTCTACGCCGACACCTTCGCCGCCCAGGAGGCCCTGCTGGAGGCGGGAAAGACCGATGACCCCGTGTTCGCCCTGTCCCACCAGTTCACCAGCGCAGACAAGCTGGTCATTGCCGCCCCTTTCTGGGAGCAGTCCTTCCCCTCTGTACTGCGCATCTATTTTGAACGGATTTCCGGCAAAAACCTCACTTTTTACTACGACGCGGACGGGGTCAGCCACGGCTTGAGCCGGGCGAAAAAATGCCTCTTTCTCACCACCCGCGGGGGATATTTCAATACACCGGAGACCCAGTGGCTGGAGATGGGGGCCAATCAGCTCAAGGCCATTTGTCACGGGCTGCATATTCCGGAGTTCCGCTGCATCTCCGCCGATGGACTGGACATCATCACTAATGACGTGGAGCAGATCATGGCAGAGGCGCTGGAGCGGTGCGTGGAGGAGGCGGAGCAATTTTGAGAAATAAAATTTTACTGCTTGCCACCGGGGGTACCATCGCCTCTCAGCCCACGCAGAGCGGCTTGGCTCCCGGCCTGGACGGAGAGGCCCTGACGGATATGCTCCCCTCTGGCGTACTGAGCCAATACGAAATCACAGTACGGGATATCCTGCGCATGGACAGCTCCAATATCCAGCCGGAGGAGTGGCAGATCATCGCCCGGCATGTATTTGACGCCCGGGAAAGCTACGACGGCATTGTCATTACCCACGGCACTGACACCATGGCTTATACAGCGGCTATCCTGTCCTTTATGGTTCAGGGAATTGACATTCCGGTGGTGCTCACTGGCTCTCAGCTACCTATTGAGCACCCCCTGTCTGACGGACAGGAGAATCTCCGCCTGGCCCTGGCTATGGCCACCAGCGGCCAGCGGGGAGTCTTTGTGGCCTTTAACCGGAAGGTGATTCTGGGCACCCGGGCGGTGAAAATACGCACCACTGGCTTTGACGCCTTTGAGAGTGTGAATTGGCCCTATGCGGCCCAGGCCTCCGGCGGCGGGCTGAACATCAACCCCGCCGCCCTGCCCCTCACCGGGGAGGAAAGCTGCGTCCTCCGGGACGCCCTATCCCCCAAGGTGTTTTTGATGAAGCTGACCCCCGGGGTGGATCCGGAGATCTTTGACGCCCTGTTGCTGATGCACTACCAGGGCATTGTGATTGAAGCCTTTGGCGCGGGCGGGCTCCACTTTGTCCGCCGGGATCTCGTGGCCAAGCTTCAGCGGGTGGCGCAGGCCGGTGTCACTGTGGTAGTGTGCAGTCAGTGTCTCTATGAGCCCAGCAATTTTGCTGTTTATGAGGTGGGCCGCCGGGCTCTGGCCCAGGGTGTGCTTCAGGGCCGGGACATGACCACCGAGGCTGCTGTCACCAAGCTCATGTGGGTTCTGGGTCAGACCAATGCCCCTGATGCAATCCGGGACTACTTCGAACACAGTGTAGCTGGAGAAGTAACTCTTCCATAAGACCCAGTCCGCCCCGCCGCATTAATAAAACGGCGGGGCAGACTGATTTATCCTCTTTGCAGAAAAGAAAAAGGACAGATTCTTTCGAATCTGTCCTTTCCGTGTTGGCATTACCTATCTTCCCAGGCCGTCTCCAGCCAAGTATTTTCGGCGCAGATGAGCTTAACTTCCGTGTTCGGAATGGGAACGGGTGGACCCTCACCGCAATCAACACCAACTTACTTTTCTTTGAAAAGAAAAGTAAGCAAAAGAAACTTCCATCATTTTCTTCTCCTTACCGTTCTTTTCACAGTAAGTATTATATCTAATTTTCCCGCCTTGTCAAGTACTTTCCTTCTCCCCCGCATCAAAGCCCAACGCAGTGGGTTTGATGCGGAAGCGAAGAAGTTCCGCGCAAGGCTTAGAAGCCTCGCCCCTAGGCGGGGATTCGTGCCGTCAGCGGCACTTCTGAGCTGGTGACCCGTACGGGAATCGAACCCATGTTTGCGGCGTGAGAGGCCGCCGTCTTAACCGCTTGACCAACGGGCCATCGTCGTCGCAAAGTCCGCTTCATTCAGAATGCCTTTCAGCCATCCCTCATGCCGCTCCCTTGCTCCTCCTCTTCAAATCGAACCCCCTTTGCTGGGCTTCGATTTGAGTTTCTTTGCCCCACCGGGACGCCTGACGTCCCAGTGGGACTCTGGTGCACCTTCAGGGATTCGAACCCGGGACCCACTGATTAAGAGTCAGTTGCTCTACCAACTGAGCTAAAGGTGCATACTTTCTTCCGAGAAAGAAAGTATGCAAAGAAAGCTTTTACCTTTCCGCTCTTCCTCTCTCTGCAAGGTCTCACTCAACCCGTCTGTACCTTCAAAACCGAACAATGTACTCTCAAATAATGCTCTGCAAGCGCCTGCACTTCCTTCTTGCCTTCTTAGGTCAAGCCCTCGGCTTATTAGTACCAGTCAGCTCCATACATTACTGCACTTCCACCTCTGGCCTATCTACGATGTAGTCTACATCGAGCCTTACCTCTTTCGAGTGAGAGATCTCATCTTAGGGGGAGTTTCACGCTTAGATGCTTTCAGCGTTTATCTCGTCCGTACATAGCTACCCAGCTGTGCCCTTGGCAGGACAACTGGTGCACCAGAGGTACGTCCATCCCGGTCCTCTCGTACTAAGGACAGCTCCCTTCAAATCTCTTACGCCCGCAACAGATAGGGACCGAACTGTCTCACGACGTTCTGAACCCAGCTCGCGTGCCGCTTTAATTGGCGAACAGCCAAACCCTTGGGACCGAATTCAGCCCCAGGATGCGACGAGCCGACATCGAGGTGCCAAACCTCCCCGTCGCTGTGGACGCTTGGGGGAGATCAGCCTGTTATCCCCAGGGTAGCTTTTATCCGTTGAGCGACGGCATTTCCACTCACATACCGCCGGATCACTAACTCCAACTTTCGTTACTGCTCGACCCGTCGGTCTCGCAGTTAGGCTCGTTTCTGCGTTTACACTCACTGCACGGTTTCCGTCCGTGCTGAACGAACCTTTGAGCGCCTCCGTTACCTTTTTGGAGGCGACCGCCCCAGTCAAACTGCCCACCTAACAGTGTCCCCCGACCGGATTCACGGCCGCAGGTTAGAAAACCAGCAAATCAAGGGTGGTATCCCAAGGGCGGCTCCACTCAAGCTAACGCCCGAGCTTCCATGCCTCCCACCTATCCTGTACATGATTTACCGATTTCCAGTATTAAGCTACAGTAAAGCTCCATGGGGTCTTTCCGTCTAGTTGCGGGTAACTGGCTTCTTCACCAGTACAACAATTTCGCCGGGTGGGCTGTTGAGACAGTGCCCAAATCGTTACGCCATTCGTGCGGGTCAGAACTTACCTGACAAGGAATTTCGCTACCTTAGGACCGTTATAGTTACGGCCGCCGTTTACTGGGGCTTCAATTCAGACCTTCGCCTTGCGGCTAAGCCCTCCTCTTAACCTTCCAGCACCGGGCAGGCGTCAGCCCATATACGTCATCTTTCGATTTAGCATAGACCTGTGTTTTTGGTAAACAGTCGCTTGGGCCTTTTCACTGCGGCCTCCCGTAGGAGGCGCCCCTTATCCCGAAGTTACGGGGCCAATTTGCCGAGTTCCTTAACAACCCTTCTCCCGTTGGCCTTAGGATTCTCTCCTCATCTACCTGTGTCGGTTTGCGGTACGGGCGCCTTAGTATCCCTCACGCCTTTTCTCGCCTCTGGACATCGGAGACTTCCCTACTATATTTCGGTCCCTTACGCCCGGGTCTACCAACGCCCGGGTTCTCCTATTCCAAAGTGTCAGCGTGCTTAAAGTTCGGCGGCTACGGAATCTCTACCGTATGTGCATCGACTACGCCTTCCGGCCTCGCCTTAGCTCCCGGCTTACCTTGGGCGGACGAACCTTCCCCAAGAAACCTTAGATTTTCGGCCATTATGATTCCCACATAATTCTCGCTACTCATTCCGGCATTCTCACTCGAATACAGTCCACCGCTGCTCCCGCTGCGACTTCACCCCATATTCGACGCTCCCCTACCCCGCACATTGCTGTGCAGCCCAAGCTTCGGTTACATGCTTAGCCCCGTTATATTTTCCGCGCAGAGTCACTCGACCAGTGAGCTATTACGCACTCTTTTAATGAGTGGCTGCTTCTAAGCCAACATCCTGGTTGTTTTCGCAACTCCACATCGTTTTCCACTTAGCATGTATTTGGGACCTTAGCTGTGGGTCTGGGCTGTTTCCCTTTTGACAATGAAACTTATCTCACACTGTCTGACTGCTGACCATCAATTATCCGGCATTCAGAGTTTGATAGGGTTCAGTAACCTTATCGGCCCCTAGCCCATTCAGTGCTTTACCTCCGGTAATCTAAATCAACGCTAGCCCTAAAGCTATTTCGGGGAGAACCAGCTATCTCCGGGTTCGATTGGAATTTCACCGCTATCCACAGGTCATCGCCGGTCATTGCAACGAACGTGCGTTCGGTCCTCCATGGGGTTTTACCCCCACTTCAACCTGCCCATGGATAGGTCACCCGGTTTCGGGTCTATTGCCACTGACTTTATACGCCCTGTTCAGACTCGCTCTCGCTGCGCCTCCGGTACTCAATACCTTAAGCTTGCCAGTAACAATAACTCGCCGGACCATTCTACAAAAGGTACGAGATCACACCTTAACGTGCTTTCTCTGCTTGTAAGCACAAGGTTTCAGGTTCTATTTCACTCCCCTCCCGGGGTCCTTTTCACCTTTCCCTCACGGTACTGCTCCTCTATCGGTCATCAGGTAGTATTTAGGCTTGGATGGTGGTCCACCCGGTTTCCCGCGGGGTTTCACGTGTCCCGCGGTACTCTGGATCCTGACTGGTATCACTCAGCTTTCGGCTACGGGGCTCTCACCCGCTCTGGCCGGCCTTCCCATGCCGTTCGCCTAGCCTATCATACCGTTGTGTCAGTCCACAACCCCGGAGGATAAATCCTCCGGTTTGGCCTCTTCCGCGTTCGCTCGCCACTACTAGCGGAATCTCGGTTGATTTCTCTTCCTCACCCTACTTAGATGTTTCAGTTCAGGCGGTTCCCCGCGTACGCCTATTTGGTTCAACGCACGCTGGCGGAGTATTGCTCCGCCGGGTTTCCCCATTCGGAAATCCTGGGATTAACGCTTATGTGCAGCTCCCCCAGGCTTATCGCAGCTTGTCACGTCCTTCGTCGGCTCCTGATGCCAAGGCATTCCCCTTGCGCTCTTATTAGCTTGACCTTCGTCGGGGCAAAGTCCGCTCCTTCCGTTTCCGGCTGCGCCGAAAACTTCATCCGCTCCCTTGCCCCTCCTCTCCCTCGCGAAACCACTTCGTTGGGTTTCGTTCGGGAAAGCTCCGGTTCTCTAAGAATTATGCAGGCCTCAGAGTTCATTTGGCTTAATTGTTTCTACCCATTGTTCCACAATTTTTGCTTTTTGCCCTCTGTTGCTTGCTTCGCATTACTTTCAATCTACATTGTTCAGTTTTCAAGGTACAGACCTTCCGCCCTCTTTCAAGGCCAGATTGAAACACCCAATCCCTCGGACGCTTCAATCCACTCTTGAATCCACATAAATGCGGCCTGATTAAAGCTTTCTTTGCCTGCTTTCTTTCTCGGAAGAAAGCAGGTGGTGGGCCAAAGTGGACTCGAACCACCGACCTCACGATTATCAGTCGTGTGCTCTAACCAGCTGAGCTATTGGCCCTCGTCGTCGCAAAGTCCATTGTCCTGAGAGTCCTGGTGGAGGTTACCGGACTCGAACCGGTGACCCCCTGCTTGCAAAGCAGGTGCTCTACCAGCTGAGCTAAACCCCCATCTACGTGTACCCTCTAAATTAAACAACGTGAATCCGCTCTCCGCACCAAAGTCCTGACCTTAGGACATTACCGGCAATCTTTCATCACCGGAATTCTCCTTAGAAAGGAGGTGATCCAGCCGCACCTTCCGATACGGCTACCTTGTTACGACTTCACCCCAATTATCGAACCCACCTTCGGCCGCGCCCCCCTTGCGGTTAGGCTACGGACTTCGGGTGTTCCCGACTCTCATGGTGTGACGGGCGGTGTGTACAAGGCCCGGGAACGTATTCACCGCGGCATGCTGATCCGCGATTACTAGCGATTCCAACTTCATACAGGCGGGTTTCAGCCTGCAATCCGAACTGGGACGGCTTTTAGGGGTTTGCTCCACCTCGCGGTATTGCCTCCCTCTGTTGACCGCCATTGTAGTACGTGTGTCGCCCAGGACATAAGGGGCATGATGATTTGACGTCGTCCCCACCTTCCTCCGTTTTGTCAACGGCAGTCTCGCTAGAGTGCTCTTGCGTAGCAACTAACAATAGGGGTTGCGCTCGTTGCGGGACTTAACCCAACATCTCACGACACGAGCTGACGACAACCATGCACCACCTGTCTCTGCTTTCCCCGAAGGGCACCTGATGTATCTCTACTTCGTTAGCAGGATGTCAAGCCCTGGTAAGGTTCTTCGCGTTGCTTCGAATTAAACCACATACTCCACCGCTTGTGCGGGCCCCCGTCAATTCCTTTGAGTTTCAACCTTGCGATCGTACTCCCCAGGTGGGATACTTATTGTGTTAACTGCGGCACGGAGGGGGTCAGTCCCCCCACACCTAGTATCCATCGTTTACGGCGTGGACTACCAGGGTATCTAATCCTGTTTGCTCCCCACGCTTTCGCGCCTCAGCGTCAGTTACTGTCCAGCAATCCGCCTTCGCCACTGGTGTTCCTCCGTATATCTACGCATTTCACCGCTACACACGGAATTCCGATTGCCTCTCCAGCACTCAAGAAATACAGTTTCAAATGCAGGCTATGGGTTGAGCCCATAGTTTTCACATCTGACTTGCATTCCCGCCTACACGCCCTTTACACCCAGTAAATCCGGATAACGCTCGCCACCTACGTATTACCGCGGCTGCTGGCACGTAGTTAGCCGTGGCTTATTCATCAGGTACCGTCACTTGCTTCGTCCCTGATAAAAGAAGTTTACAACCCGAAAGCCTTCTTCCTTCACGCGGCGTTGCTGGGTCAGGCTTGCGCCCATTGCCCAATATTCCCCACTGCTGCCTCCCGTAGGAGTCTGGGCCGTGTCTCAGTCCCAATGTGGCCGGCCAACCTCTCAGTCCGGCTACTGATCGTCGCCATGGTGGGCCTCTACCCCGCCATCCAGCTAATCAGACGCGAGTCCATCTAAGAGCGATAAATCTTTGGCAGTCAGAGCCATGCGACTCAACTGCATTATGCGGTATTAGCACAGATTTCTCTGTGTTATTCCCCACTCCCAGGCAGGTTACTCACGCGTTACTCACCCGTCCGCCACTAAGATACCCAGTCCGTTGTCCGAAAACTCCTTCCCGGGCTCTCCGTTCGACTTGCATGTGTTAAGCACGCCGCCAGCGTTCATCCTGAGCCAGGATCAAACTCTCAATAAAATGGTATCTAAACAGCCTTCCAGCCGCTTAAATCATCTTATCGAAGCTTTCCTTAGCTTCAAAGAAATTTCTTAAAGTCCCCTTCACAAACTCTTTTGCTTGCAAAGGACTTCTTGTCCTCTGGTGCTTCGTGTTTTCTTCACGTTGTTTAATTTACAAGGTACACGCCCTACCGCTTACTGCGGTGCTTCGCTATTGTATCACATCTCGCGCTCGCTGTCAAGTGCTTTTTTCAGCCTCTTTTCCAGGCCCTTCCGCACTTTCATCCAACTCGCCGTGCGATGCGAACTCGCTTAGTTTACCACACTCGCGCCAGCTTGTCAAGCCCTTTTTTCCAGAACCGCTCTTGCTTTCCGCCGCTCTGTCCCTTCCAAAACTGCTCTCCCTCAAGGCGCTTCGCTAGTATAACAGCTCTCCTCCTCTTTGTCAACTACTTTCTTCGACTTTTTCCTCCCTTTTCTTTTTTACGGGATATGTCCCCTAAAAACCCGCGGTTGCGCCTCTATATTAAATGTGGTACGCTATTACATAATACAATCGGTCCAACACTGTAAAATGGAGGTATCGGCCATGCCCATTCGCATTCCCGACTCTCTGCCTGCCCGGGCGGTTTTGGAGGGAGAAAACATCTTTGTCATGACGGAGTACCGGGCGATGCACCAGGACATCCGCCCTCTGAGTGTTTTGATCCTCAATCTGATGCCCACAAAGATCGTCACTGAGACGCAGATTCTCCGCAAGCTGTCCAACACCCCTCTTCAGATTCAGGTAGAGCTTTTGCAGACCAGCAGCTATATCTCCCGCCATACAGACGAAACCCATCTCGCCTCCTTCTATACCACCTTTGACCAAGTGAAGGACCGCAAGTATGACGGCATGATCATTACCGGCGCGCCGGTGGAGAATATGGAGTTTGACCAGGTGGACTACTGGCCGGAGCTTTGCGAGATTATGACCTGGAGCACCACCCACGTCCACTCCACTCTTCATATCTGCTGGGGGGCCCAGGCCGGGCTTTACCACCACCACGGCGTTGCCAAGCACAGTCTTCCCCATAAGCTCTTCGGCGTCTATGAGCACCGGGTCTTAAAGCCCAGTTCTCCCCTGTTCCGTGGGTTTGACGACCGGTTTTTCGCCCCCCACTCCCGCTATACCCAGGTTCTGCCCCGGGACATTCTGGCCCGGCCGGAGCTGGAGCTGGTTGCCGACTCTGAGGAGGCTGGCGTCTTTGCGGTCAAAACCCAGGACAGCCGCCGGTTCTATATCATGGGCCATCCGGAGTACGACCCGGACACCCTGGCCAGGGAATACTGGCGGGATGTGGACAAGGGTCTGGACATCGCCGTCCCCGCCCACTACTTCCCCGGCGATGACCCCACCCAGCCCCCCATTGTCCGCTGGCGCAGCGCGGGCCAGCTCCTCTACACCAACTGGCTCAACTACTATGTCTATCAGACCACCCCCTACGATCTCTCCAAGGTGTAATCTTCTTTCCTATACAATTGCAATCGCGATGAATCAAATTTCCCCCTCGGGCGGCCCTTGTCACGCACTCCGGCGGCCCAGGACTGGAGGCTTTTATGGACAAGTCTTTGCTTCAGCACCTCCCGAAAATGGACGTGCTTCTCACCCACCCCGCCCTGACGGCGGCTCAGGACTCCCTCCCCTACCACGCCCTGCGGGACGGGGCCCGCCTGGCGCTGGACAGCCTGCGCCAGGCGGTGCTGGACGGCGCCTTGACCGCCCTTCCCACAGCGGACCAGATCGCCGCTGACGCGGTGCGCCGGGCGGAGCTGGCCTGCCGGCCCCACCTGCGGCCGGTGATCAACGGCACCGGCGTGGTGCTGCACACGAACCTGGGCCGGGCCCCCCTGGGGGAGACCGCCGCCAACGCGGTCTACCAGGCCGCCCGGGGCTACTCCAACCTGGAATATGAAATCGCGGCGGGCCGGCGTGGGAGCCGCTTCTCCCACGTGGACGGGCTTCTCTGCTCCCTCACCGGCGCCCAGTCCGCCTTGGTGGTGAACAACAATGCCGCCGCAGTATTTTTGATGCTCTCCGCCCTGGCCGCGGGGAAAAAGGTGGCGATCTCCCGGGGAGAACTGGTGGAGATCGGCGGCTCCTTCCGGATACCGGACATTATGGCCCGCAGCGGCGCCCTTCTGGTGGAGGTCGGCACCACCAATAAAACTCACCTGGACGACTACCGCCGGGCGGTAGAGGAACAGGGGGCGGAGATCCTCCTCAAAGTCCACACCAGCAACTTTCAAATCATCGGCTTCACTCAGGAGGTCCCCATTGAGGCGCTCACCGCCCTGGGGCGGGAACTCCGCGTCCCGGTCTTCCACGACCTGGGCAGCGGCGCCCTCTTCCGCCGCACCGAGCTGGCCGTCCCCCACGGCCCCACTGTGGAGGACAGCGTGGCTGCCGGGGCGGACGTGGTCTGCTTCTCCGGGGACAAGCTGCTGGGCGGACCCCAGGCCGGCATTGTCATCGGCGGCAAGTCCTACCTGGACCGGATGCGTCAGGACCAGTTCGCCCGGGTGGTCCGCATTGACAAGCTGACTCTGGCCGCGCTGGAGGCCACTCTGCGCTGTTATCAGGACTCCGCCCTGGCTGCCCAGCGCATCCCCACCCTGGCCATGCTCACCACCACTCCGGAGGAGCTTAAGCTTCAGGCCCAGCGGCAGCGGGACCGGCTGGAGGAGCGTTTTGGTTCTTTCTGCGCCTTTACCATCGCCCCGGACAGCGGGGAGGTTGGGGGCGGCAGTCTCCCCGGCGTCCCCCTGCCCACCTGGGTGGTGGAACTCTCCCCCCGCGCCCTGTCCGCCGGAGCGCTGGAACAGCGCCTGCGGGGTTGGACCACCCCCATTGTGGGCCGGGTCCGGCGGGAGCAGTATGTCCTGGACCCCCGCACCCTCACGGAGGAGGACTGGGCGGAGATTATGCGGGCTTTAGCGTCTGTGTTCTCCGCCGGGCAGCCCGTTTAGAATTTGTACAGGAGGGAGCTTCTTCCCATGAAACATATCATTATCGGCACCGCCGGCCACGTGGACCACGGCAAGACCTGCCTCACCTGGGCGCTCACCGGGGTGGACACCGACCGCCTGAAAGAGGAGCAGAAGCGTGGCATTACCATTGAGATCGGCTTTGCCCAGCTCACGCTGCCCAACGGACAGACCGCCAGCATCATCGACGTCCCCGGCCACGAGAAGTTTATCCGCAATATGCTGGTAGGCGCCGCTGGCATGGACGTGGTTCTCATGGTCATCGCCGCGGACGAGGGCTTCATGCCCCAGACCAGGGAGCATCTGGGCATTCTCTCCCTTCTTGGGGTGCAGAACGGTATTATCGTCCTCACAAAGGCGGACATGGTGGAGGAGGAGTGGCTGGAGGCCATCCAGGAGGAGGCCCGGGAAACCGTCCAAGGCACCTTTCTCCAGGACGCGCCCATGATCGCCGTATCCTCCTACACCGGCCAGGGCATTCAGGAGCTGAAGGAGCTCATTGTCCGCCTGGTGGACGGCGCCCAGCAGCGCAATCAGGACCGGCCCTTCCGCCTGCCGGTGGATCGGGTCTTCTCTGTGGACGGCTTCGGCACCGTGGTCACCGGCACCCTGCTGGAGGGCTCCATGGCTCTGGGGGAGGAGGTGTGCGTCTACCCTGCCGGCCGGAAAGCCCGCATCCGCGGCCTGCAAAACCACGACCAGCCGGAGGAGCGCACCACCGCCGGAATGCGGGTGGCGGTAAACCTGTCCGGCATTGAAAAGGCCCATCTCAAGCGGGGGGACACCATTGCCAAGCCCGGCTCCATGGTTCTCTCCCGGCAGATGGATGTCCAGCTCATGGTGCTGCGGGACGCCCCCTATTCGATTAAAAACGACACCAGGCTCCATTTCCACCACGGCAGCCGGGAGCTAATCTGCAAATGCGTCCTTCTGGGCCGGGACACCCTGGAGCCCGGGGAGACCGGCTTTGCCCAGCTCCGCTTCCAGGAGGCGGTGGCGGTGAAGAACGGGGACCACTACGTGGTACGCTTTTTCTCCCCCACGGTGACGGTAGGGGGCGGCGTCATCCTCAACGCCAGTCCCGGCCGCCACAAGCGGGCGGACCCCCAGGTGCTGGAGGGGCTGGCCGCCCGGGCCTCCGGCTCGTCGGAGAAGCAGGTGACAGAGGCTCTGCGTCAGGCGGGGGCCGGCCTGCCCAAACGCCACGACCTGGCCAAATCCGCCGGTCTCACCGAGGCAGAGCTGGAGGAGGCCCTGGCGGAGCTCATCGAGCAGGGCCAGGTGGTGGAGCTGGGGGGCCGCTTCGCCAGCCACGACACGGTGGACGCCCTGTGGGACAAGGCGGTCAAATTTTTGGGCGACTACCATAGGGCCCAGCCCCTCCAGCCCGGCATGAACCGTGGGGAGTTCCGCAACAAGCTGCTCCCCTCCGCCTCCCCCGCCGCGGTGGACGCCCTGGTGGGCTACTACGCCGCTCACCGGGGCCTCCGGCTGGAGGGCCCCACCATCGCCCTGCCGGACTTCCAGGTGGTGTGGAATTCCTTCTATACCGGCCTGAAGGACCAGCTTCTGGACCAGTACGGCAAGGCCGCCCTGGCCCCCGACAATCTGGATGATATCCTCGCCCCCTTCGGCAAGAAGCAGGAGGGCGCCCGTCAGGTAGTCACCCGCCTGCTCTACGACGGGGCGCTGGTGGCCCTCACCCCCCAGATCCTCCTCCGCCGGGATTTTTATCAAAAAGCCGTGGCCGGCCTGCTCTCCCTCTTCGAGCGGAAGCCGGAGCTGCTTCTGGCCGAATTTCGGGACACCTTGGGGGTCTCCCGCAAGTATGCCCTGGCCCTGCTGGAGTACTGGGACAGCGCCGGGATCACCCGCAAGACCGGCGACGTGCGCACCCTCCTCAAGCGTCCGGAGGGATAGCCCGCCCTCCAGGCCCTTGTTTGAAAAAAGCCACAACGCCCAAGCAGCGTTTTTTTGCCATACCGCATTAAAAAATCCCTCTCCACCTGGCGCTGCGCCAGTTGTCAAACAAGACCTAATCCGGTTGTGAATATTCTTTATTTAGAAATGGAAATTGATCTTTCCCCTGTTTTCGGCTATAATATTTTTTGCCGTGGATGAAAGACATCCCCGGCGGCATAATAGGGGATATGGGGGCAGAAGGGTATCTGGTGAGCCCCGCGGTCTTCAAAACCGTAGAGGGCGGCGATCCCGCCTTGGTGAGTTCGATTCTTACCTGTTCCCGCCAGCAGCAAGGGCACGCACTGTAATTGCAGTGTGTGCCCTTATTTTTTCAGGCGGGAAAATTTTGACTGATTTCCATCAAAAACCTGCCGGCTTTATGCTATAATAGGTTCACCAACAAAAGAAGGGAGTTTTTTCTATGAAACATCAGTGGCGCGGCTTTGTCTGCGGTATTCTGCTCACGCTGGTCTGTGTGGGCCTGATCTCCGCCGCCGGGGCGGCCCCCTACTCCAAATGGGCCAAGCTGGACTACAACAGCATCAAGATTACCCTCAACGGCCAGACCGTCATCCCTAGGGACGCCAACGGCAACGTGGTGGAGCCCTTTGCCATCGACGGCGTAACCTATCTGCCGGTCCGCGGCGTGGCCAGCGCCCTGGGCATGTCCGTGGGCTGGGACGCCTACACCAATACCGTCCAGCTGGTCTTCGGCGGCTATATCCCCGTGCCCACGCCCACCCCCACACCGACGCCAACCCCCGCCAATCCCACCCGCTGCTATCCCGGCAGCGCCGTCCCCATGCTGGAAAACCTGTCCGGTGTTCCCGCCTATTCCAAGAGCCACACCTACCCCTCTGACGCCTCTACCACCACCTACTACTACTCCGCCACCTCCATGCCTGGCGGCAGCTTTGCCGACCAGTACGATGCCCTGCTCACCCGCAGCGGCTTTGTGGGCAGCGTCTCCGGCGGCGGATCCGGCTCCCTCATCTACCGCAGTGCCGCCACCGGCCAGTCGGTGACTTTCGGCAGCGTCACTCCGGCGGACGGCTACGATGGGCATTACTTCCTGGTCTCTGTCACCATCCCCGCTTCGTAACGGGCGCCCCTTATCCTTGATTTTTTTCACTCTGGCACTTCCATATTTTAAAAATCTGTGCTATACTATATTTTGAATTCCCCGCAGAGGATTTTTAACAAGATGAGAGGAGAACAGAACTATGAAACGTAATTGGCGCAGCTTCTTTTCCGGCGTCCTGGTGACTCTGGCCTGTGTGGGCCTCATCTCCACCGCGGTGGCCGCCCCCTATTCCAAGCAGGCCACACTCAACTACAGCGACATTAAAATCACCCTGGACGGCAAGGCCGTCACCCCCAAGGACGCCAGCGGCAACGTGGTAGAGCCCTTCGCCATTGACGGCGTTACTTACCTGCCGGTCCGCGGCGTGGCCAGCGCCCTGGGCATCGGCGTGGGCTGGGACTCTAACACCAAGACCGTCCTGCTCTCCTCTGACGGCAGCACCCCCACCCCCGCTCCTACGCCTACCCCCGCGCCCACGCCTACTCCCGCCCCCACGCCTACTCCCGCGCCCACACCTACTCCCGCGCCCTCCACCCGCTGCTATCCCAACTCTAAGGTTCCTATGCTGGAAAATCTGTCCGGCATTCCCTCTTACTCCAAGAGCTACACCCACCCCGAGGGGCTGGGCACCATGTACTTCTATCCCCTGAGCACCATGCCTGAGGACTCCGGCTTTATTGACGACTATGACGCCCTGCTCACCCGCAACAGCTTCATCGGCCGCGCCTCTAACGACACTCTGATCTACCTCAACTCCTCCGCCAACCAGGCCGCCTCGTTTGACACGGTAGCCCCGGAGGATGGCTTTGACGGCTACTACTTTATTGTAACCGTCCTCTATCTCTAATTTTGAATTTTGCCCAGAAATTCCAAAGCGGGCCGGAAGCCTTTGCTTCCGGCCCGCTCGTTTTGTTTTTGTCAGCGGCCTTCCCGTTTCAGGTAGTCCGCCATGCCCCGCAGCAGGCACACCACGTTGCCGTCGCAGTAGCCCTTCCCCTGCTTCCAGTAGTCCGCGGCGGTGACGATCCCCGCCTGGGCCAGCCGGTCCACGGCGGCGGACAGATCCCCGGCCCCCCCGCCTGCGCCGTCCCCGCACAGGGCCAGGAACCGCTCCCATCCCCCGGCGGTATGCCGGATCTGGCAGGGACAGTCCTTTCCGTTCCACCGGTTGTGGGGCACCACGTTCCCCAAGGGGATTTTATATTCCTCCCTCAGCAGCCGCACCAGCGACGCGGCGTTCTCCTGGGCCCTGGCAAAATCTCCGCCGGCGTTTACACAGATCTCAATGCCGATGCTCCGGGTATTGCCTGGCCCGCCGGCCCCGTCCCCCGCGTGATAGGCCCCCTCCCCATCGGGGAGGTGCTGCATAATTATATTCTCGTCCACCGTATAGTGCCAGCTCACCTGGGCCTGGACCGCGGCGTCGCTTTTCAGATACGCGGCATGGGCGGCGGCGTCCGCCCCCTCGGCCCGGTTTCCCGTCTCATGAATGGTGATGTACTGTCTGGGATTGCTCCCGCCCGGCCGGTTTTTCCGCCCGGAGGCGATGAGATCCTGTCGAATCTCCGTGCCGTTGTCCGTCCTCCGGCGGGACGCCGCCCGCTCCAGGTACGTCAGGCACACCCAACCCTGGGGGGTCCGGCCCCACCCGGCCTTGACCTGAGTCACCGCCACCGCCGCCCCCTGGGGATAGCGCCCTGTCCTCTCATACTGGACTCCCGGGCCGGAGCGGATATTTACCCCTTCCTTCACCGTTACTGTATACTGTTCCATATACCCTCCTACTCCACAAGATTCTGTACAATCAAATTGCCGGCGCCGCCGCCGCTGACCGCGTCCTTGCCCAAGAGCACATTGCCGCACACCAGGTTGGCGCTGTTCCCCGTGCCGGAGAGAAAAACCGTGTACTCGCTGGCGGCATAGTCCGCCGCGGTGCCTGCCCCCCGGCTGATGTGGTTGCCGGAGAGGACCGTGCCGGTACACTTGCTCATCCGCACCCCCTCCTTGTTGTCATAGGAACGGTTGCCGGTGATAATGTTCCCGTTGGAACTGCTCATGGAGCAGAAGCATCCGGCGCCGGCGCTCTGGACGCTCTCGTTCCCGGAAATAAAGTTGTTGTCGCAGGTGCTGAGGATCAGGTCCATGGCCCCGTTGTCCTGGAAGCGGTTGCCTGTAATCCGGCAGCCGGTGCAGCGGCTCATCACCACCCCTCTGGGGGAGTGGCCCTCAATCCGGCAGCGGGAGAGCTCGCACCCCTCTGCCCCGGTCATGGACAGGGCGAAGTGGCGCAGGGTGGCGGAGGTAGGGGTGGGCCCCCCGATGGTCATCCGGGTGACGGTACACCCCTTCCCGGTGACGGCCAGCAGTCCCGCGGCCCCGAAGTCCGCCCCCCCGTCCAGCACGGTCCCCGGGCCGTTCCCCGTGAAAAAGACATTGTCCCGGCTCAGCTCCACCGGGGCGGTGAGGGAGTACACCCCGTCCAGCAGTACAATCTCGCCCCCGCCCGCCGGCAGAGCGGCGATGGCGGCGTTGAGCGCCTCCTGGTCGTCCGTGCCGTCACACAGGCAGTCGCAGTCTGCGGCGGTCCAGCCCGCGGAGGCAGCGCCCACAATCAGCCGGGCGCTCCGGGGCCCCGGGGCCGCAAAGGGAAGCTGGGAATAGGGCCGCACCCCGTCCCCGATCTTCAGCTCCACCCGGCCATCCTCGCCGGATACCGCCGCCTCTCCCCGCAGCAGCACCGGATCCGCCGCCGCCCAGTTGGCCCCGCTGTCCCGCCGCAGGCACACCCGTGCCTTGAATTCCTTGCTTGCCATAGCGCCTCCCTATCCTTCCGCAGCGGCGCCACAGCGGAGAATCAAACAGTCCCCCTCGGTCTGGACCACATCCCGCAGGTTGCCGCTCTGGGCCACCGCCGCCAGGCAGCTGGCCTCCGCCTTGCTTTCCAGCTCCGCGGACAGCTCCGGGGACAGCTGGCCCTTTCCCACCTGGTCCAGCTGGGCCAGGGCGCCGCCGGGAATGGTGAGATAGAGCTCCTTTCCTTGGAGTTCCGCCGGGGTCCCGTTGACCTTCACCGTCTCAATCCGGTTTACCTGGGCACCGGCCTCCACGCCGCTGAGCTTGATATATCCCGCGGCGGAGAGGGCGCCGCCAGTCTGGTCCGTGGCCTCCGCCAGCACCAACGCCCCGTCCTGGGCTGCCAGGCCGTTGGCGTTCTCCCCCAGGCGGACGGACAGGCAGTTTTCCGCCGACAGGGCAATCCCCGCCCCGGCGGTATAGGTCTGGGCCAGCTCCTTCACCGGCAGATAGATGTGCTCCCCCTGGCCGCTGCCGTCTGCGGTATTGATTGCGAAATCCAGGTACTTGTCCCCCGGAGCCGCCCCCTCATAGGGCTGGCCCGCCGTCTCCGCGGTGTGTACCTGGGCCGAGCGCACCAGGTAATCCTTGGGGATCTGAACGCTCTCCCCCACCGGCGTACCGTCCCGCAGCAGCTGATAGGTGGCCAGCGCGTTTCCCTCCGCCGCCGCCTTTTTTACCAAGGTGTACTGAGGTGGGACGTCCGCCGGAAAAGACACCGGCTCCCCCACATCGCTCCACTGGCTCTCCCCCAGCTCCTGGGCCTGGAGCCGGACGCCCCGCTCCCCGGCGGCCACCAGCCGGTAGCGGGTGTTGCTGTCTTGCATCTCCCCGGCCACGTACTCCGCCAGTCCGCCGATCTCCCCGGCCTGATAGGCGGGCTTTTCCGCCGCCTTGGCCCAGGGGTACACGTCCGCCGCCATAGCGGCGGACCAGGGCAGATCGCAGAATGCCGACGCCCCGTCTCCCACCTTCAGCAGAATCTGGGACGTCTCCTCCCCCTGGGCCGGGATCTCCACCACCGCCGCCTCTCCCCGCAGCAATACGGGGTTGTGCTCCGTCCAGTTGGAGATTGTGTCCTTTCTCATCTGCACCCGCGCTGAAATGGTCTGATTCGCCATAAAAAACCTCCTTACCTCTGTGTGCTCATTTCTCGTCCGCTTCCTCCCGGCTGGAGCCGCAGGCCAGAATAAGCCGCTTCCCCGGCGTCTGCGCCAGCCGGTCCACATTCAGGCCAACCACCTCCATAAAACCGTCCGCGTTTACGGCCACCTGGTTTTCTCCTGTACCGCTCCTCACCAGGCCTGCCTGGTTCCCATCCGCCAGGGGGAGTGCCACCGCCTGATCCACCACCGGCAGGGGGTCTCCCGCCGCATAAATCCGGGTGACTCCCCCGGCTCCGGCGGGGATGCCTGTGTCCGTATAGGCCCCGCTCGCGGGATCCCACCCCCACCAGTTCCCGTTTTCCCCCACCTTCTGTGGGTGGAGGGCCGCCTGGCGCACCTGCTCCGCCGTCTCACGGACCCGGGCCTCCAGCTGCTGGAGGACGTGGGGCAGTTCCGGCCAGGGCGCCCCTGGCCCAATGGACCGATGGACCAGCACCCGCACCACGTTGCTGTGGCGCACCGTCTCCCCCCGCACGCCCCGAAGCTGAAGGGCGTACCACCCCTCTTCTGCCAGCATCTCCGCCGTCATGGCCGTCCCCGCCCCCTGCTGCGTCTTTTCCAGGGCGATGGTGTTTCGCTGTCCCCGGCACAGCACGTCCAGATACCACTCGTACCCCTCCGGCAGCGCCCCCGCCACCTCCAGCCGCTGGGCCAGATGGTCGTACTGCCACAGCTGCGCCCCCTCCGGCGGCGCAATGCTCCAGTTCTCAAATGGAATGACAACCCGCTGCATCCGTCACGCTCCTCTCTTTTTTCCTCATTCTTCAGGCCCGGCGCGCTTCTTCCTGTCACGCTCTGGGCCCGGCGCTGCGGGATACTGCTCACCGGCCCGGCGGAAATACCTTGCTTTGCAGGCAACTGTTTTCCGCCAGCCCGCCTCGCTGTATCCCGGCTCTGGGCCCGGCGCGCTTCTTTTGAATCCGCACCAGGGCCTGGTAGATGTTTTTTACGTCTGTGCCCAGGGCTGCGGCGATCTCCTTCGGCGTCTGTCCCCCCTCCTTTCGCTGCCAGATGTCGTACTGAAGGGCGGTCATTCCCTCCCACCGGCGGGTATTGGCGGTGAGCTTATAGATGAGCCACAGACTCACGCCGTATTCTGCCGCCAGCTCCTTGCAGCTCTTGCGCCAGTTGAGGGAGGCCCGCTGAATCCTCTCGTTGCGGATGGCCCGCAGCTCCCGGGCGTTGAGGTAGCGGGTCAGCTTTTTCAGCCGCCGTTCTCCCCGGCGCAGGGTGCGCCCGGCGGTGGACCGGTTCACCCCCATCGTCTCCGCCACCCGCCGCTGATTGAGGCCGTCCAGCGTGAGCAGCAGGGCCTGCCTCTGCCGCTGGGTGAGAAAGGCGGTCTCCGCCACCACCCGCCGCAGGTCCACGGAGCCGTCCTCCCGAACGCAGGTGCGCACCAGCTCCCGCCCCTCGGCATACCGCCGCAGCTTTTCCACCGCCCGCCGGGCCGTACGGTAGATGGTGCTTACGCTCACCCCAAATTTCTCCGCCGCCGCCGGCGCCGCCATCCCCTCCCGGTAGAGCAGCTCAAACACCTGCCGCTGCCGGCCGGTCATCTCCGCCGTTCCGTCGTCCAGCACCGCCCGCATCCAACTCAGCCGCGCCCGGTTGTCCCGCCCGCTGGACTCCAGCCGATCCCAGCGCTGCTTTTCCGCCCACTGCCAGGACTGCCCCTCCAGGCTGACAAACTTCCGGGCCGGCGCCCTCCCCCTGGGCCGCAGCTGCCGCAGGGCCGCCCGGCTGTCCCGGATCATCTCCCGCACCAGCCCCAGCTCATACCGCCTCTGATGGGACGGCTCCCCCTCCAGCGCCTGGACCAGCGCCCGCTCCTTCTCCAGCAGCTTGTCCAGCGTGGCCCGGTACTCCGCCGCCAGGTCAGCACACATATTTCCGGCTGCGCCAGTAGGGCGGGTCGTAGTAGTGTCTGGCAATCTCCCCGACCTCCCTTGCCTCCCGCAGCATCTGATACAGCAGCCGCAGATCGTGCTCCGCCGTCAGGCGCCGGTCCTGGGGCAGGTCCTTCAGCCCCGCCTCCCGCAGGCGGATCTCTATCCGAAGCCGCGCCGCCGACTCCAGATAGGCGTCTGACAGTTCTCTCAGTGTGGCCATACTCCCTCCTTAGTATCTTATTCAGATATTCTCAGGGCAATAAGAAAGAATAGTTTTATTACCGCCCCATCGTATCTTTTTAAGATATTCCCAGTATAGCAAGCCTTCTGTATCTTGTCAAGATATTTTCTTGATTTTTTCCCTCACATGATCTATTATTAAGACACTTCCAGGAAAGGACGTGTGTTCCATGACCACAGGTCAGCGCATCAAGGCCCTCCGTCTGGCCAAAAACCTCTCCCAGCAGGAGCTGGGCGCGCTGGTGGGCGTAAAAAAGGCCGCAATCCACAAGTATGAGTCTGGGATCGTGGTCAATCTCAAGCGGGCCACTGTAGAGCGGCTGGCCCGGGCACTGGACACCACCCCGGCCTATCTTCTGGGGCTGGAGAGCGCCCCCCTCCCGCCGGAGGCGCTCCCCTATACCCCCACCCACCGCATCCCCATCCTGGGCCGCATCGCCGCCGGTCTGCCCATCTACGCTGAGCAGAATATTGAGGGATACACCTACACCGACCTCAACGGCAACGGGGAGTACTTCGCCCTGCGCATCACCGGCGACAGTATGAACGCCCTTGGCATCAACGACGGCTATCTCATCATCGTCCGCCGGCAGGACGAGGTGGAAAACGGCGAGGTAGCCGTGGTCCTGGTGGACGGGGAGGACGCCACCGTCAAGCGCTTTTACACCACCGACAGCACCGTTACCCTTATGCCCCAGTCCACCAACCCCATCCACCAGCCCCAGATCTACGACCTGCACAAGACCAGCATCAAGGTGCTGGGCAAGGTGGTCAAGGTGGAATTCATGCTCTGAAAAAGGGAGTACCCAGGAGGATTGCATTCCTGGGTACTCCCTTTTTTAGTTGAACTTATAGATCCGCCGGGCCACCCGGTAGAGCTTTACCGACAGCTTACGCCCCTGGTATCCCGGAATATTGGAAACCGCCGGCAGGGAGCGGTACTTCATTTTGTGGTAGATCCGCTGGTCCACCGTGCGCAGGTACTCCCACAGCTGGGTTTTCTTCCCCAGTGCCTCCGGCGAGCCGTCAATGATGAGGAAGATGGAGGAGATGGTCATCATCATGGCCAGATAGTTGAACATATACCGCCCCAGCCTGGGCAGCTTCTCCCGCACCCGGTTCAAATCATGGGCCTCGATCATCAGCCGGGTCACCCGCACCTGTTGATCCACCCGCTTTACCATCACCTGCTCATTCACCGACTGGTCCGCCCGGCCGATAAAGTAGCGGTACAGATCCAGGTCCATGTAGTACAGGGTCTTTACAAAGGGCAGGGGCTGGTATACAAAGATGTTATCCACATAGAAGGTGTGCTTGGGCAGCTCCAGCCCGCAGTCCCGCAGCAGCTGGGTGCGGTAGATGACCGAGTGCATCAGCAGGTACTGGGAGGGGCGGAAGCGGCCGATGTCCTTCCAGGTAAACACCCGCTCCTCGGGAAATACGTTGGTGTAGCGCATCACCTTCTGGGTGTTGTCCTCCACATGCTCATACACATAGTTGCACACCAGCAGATCCACCGGCTCCGGCAGCTTGGCGAAGGTGCGCAGCTGGTTCAGAACTTTCTGCAGCGCCTGCGTGTCCAGCCAGTCGTCAGAGTCCACCACCTTGTAGTACAGGCCGGACGCGTTGCGCAGCCCCTGGTTGACCCCCTCGCCGTGGCCCCCGTTGGGCTGATGGATGACCTTCACAATGCCGGGGTACCGCTCTGCGTACCGGTCGCAGATGGCGGGGGTATCGTCCTTGGTGGAGCCGTCATCCACCAGAACGATCTCAATGTCCTCCCCGCCGGCCAGCAGCGTCTCTACGCAGTGGTCCATATACTCCGCCGAGTTATAGCAGGGCACGGCGAAGGTAATTATTTTTTCCATATTCAGCTTAACACTCCTCGGTTATCGTCAAAGGACTTGCCCGGTTTTGATTAAAGCATCGCACAGCGCCAGGGCCCGGGCTGCAATGGCGTCCATGTTGTAGTATTTGTACTCCGCCAGCCGGCCCAGCAGGTAAAAGTTGTCATAGCTCTGGGCCATGGCCTGATACTTCCCGAACAGGGCGTTGTTTTCCGGGTTAATCACCGCGTAATAGGGCGTCTCCCCTGGTGCGCCGGTGTAAGCGTGGGAGAGCTCCTTGGCAATGGTGGTCTTCCCCGGCAGCTCCTGCCCGGTCAGGTATTTAAACTCTGTAATCCGGGTCCACGGCTCACTGACGGTATAGTTCACCGTACCGTGGGACTGCCAGAAGGTGACGGGGTGGGTCTCAAAGCGGAACTCCAGGGTGCGGTAGGGCAGCCGGCCATAGACGCAGTCAAAAAGCTCGTCCACCGCGCCGGTGTAGACGACGAAACCGTGAAACGCTTCGCCGTCCAGCAGAGGAGCGCCGCCTTCCGGGGGCAGGGTCAGCCGGGCGCGGGCGTCCGTATTCACCTCCACCGTAATGTTAGGGTGATCCAGCATGGCCTGGAACAGGGCGGTATAGCCCTCCTGGGGCATTCCCTGGTACTGGTCCTGAAAATACCGGTCATCCCGGGAGAGAAACACCGGCACCCGGGCGGTAGTGGCGGGGTCGATCTCCTCTGGGGACTGGTCCCACTGCTTCATGGTGTAGTGGAGAAAGACATTTTCATATACATAATCAGCCAGGGCGGCCAATTCCGGGCCGGAGTTCTGACGCAGCTCCAGGATGGTCACCTTTTTCTCTGCGCCGTAAGTGTCAAGCAGTTTTTTTTCCAGCTCCGCCGCCTTCTCCTTCCCAAAGGCCAGCTCCAGGCTGGTGAGATTGAAGGGGACGGGCATCTCTTTGCCGTGGACGTTGGCCACCACCCGGTGCTGGTAGTCCCGCCAGCGGGTGAAGCGGGACAGGTAGTCAAACACCCGCTTGTCGTTGGTGTGGAAGATGTGGGGGCCGTACTGGTGGATCAGTACCCCTGCCTCATCCAGCAGGTCGTAGGCGTTGCCGCCGATGTGGTTCCGGCGCTCCAGCACCAGCACCCGCTTCCCGCCCCGCTCAGCCAACTCCCGGGCGGCCACCGCGCCGGCGAAGCCCGCGCCGATGACCAGGCAGTCATACCCTTGCTTCATCAATTCCTCTCGCTCCTCTCCATTGTCAGTGGTACTGATTTTACCATGTTTCCCCCGGAAAAGGAACGGTGAAAGCATTAAATTTTGTTTAAAGAATCGCTGTGCCCTTCGCTGAAGCATTCAGCTTTGCGCACTAAGAACCCGGAGCTTCCTCTCTTCCCCCCAGAAAGCAGTCCGTATAGTGGTCCATCGCCTGCCGGATGACCCGCACTGCCGCCGCCCGGTTGTTCACATCCCCGGCCACGGCCTCTTTTCCTTCCAGCGCCTTATACACCGTGAAAAAGTGAGCCATCTCGTCAAAGATATGGCTTGGCAGGTCCATCAAGTCCTGGAAGGTGTTATAAGTCGGATCGGAGAAGGGGATGGCGATAATCTTTTCGTCGTTCTTTCCTCCGTCCAGCATGGAGATGTAGCCGATGGGGTAGCACCGCACCAAGGTCAGCGGATCCATGGCCTCCGCGCACAGCACCAGCACGTCCAGCGGGTCCCCGTCGTCGCCGTAGGTCCGGGGGATAAAGCCGTAGTTGGCGGGATAGTGGGTGGAGGTGTGGAGCACCCGGTCCAGAATGATAAGGCCAGTCTCCTTGTCCAGCTCGTATTTTTTCTTGCTTCCCTTCGGGATCTCAATCACTGCCACAAAGTCCTCCGGCTGGATGCGCTTCGGGCCGATGTCATGCCAGATATTCGACATTGTACTGCACTTCCTTTCTCTTTTTCCTCATTATATCGGTCTTGAAAGCGAAATACAAGCGGCCTGTCGAAAAAGTGTTTTCGACAGGCCGGCAGGGGCCGGACAGTCCCGCTGTCCAGCCCCTGTGTTGAGTGGAATTTACTTCATGGAGTTCTCGTAGGCCTCAATCATCTTCTTGACCATCTGGCCGCCCACGGAGCCGGCCTCACGGCTGGTCAGGTCGCCGTTGTAGCCCTGCTTCAGGTTGACGCCGACCTCCTGGGCCGCCTCCATCTTAAACTTGTTCAGGGCCTCGCGGGCGCCGGGGACAGAAGGCTGATTAGAAGTGGTAGACATAACATGCATCTCCTTCAAACGAATTTATTTGGATTGGGAATCCGCACATAGCATTACCCCAGCGCATGTTTCTATGCGAGTTTGCCTGCTGCTAAATCATAGTAAAAATTGTTCCATAAAATCCCGATTCCCCGCTTTTTCCCCCTGCCGGCACTGTTTTTATTCTATCCTGCTCATCCCCCGCTCCAGCTGATTGGCAGTCTTCGCATGATCAATGTTTTGCATACACCTGTACCGGAATCAGCATTTTTTCTGAAAACCAAAATACATTTTTTCATCCTTGTCCTTCCTGCAATA
The DNA here is from genome assembly GCF_009935845.1 of Pseudoflavonifractor sp. 524-17. Classification (GTDB taxonomy): domain Bacteria; phylum Bacillota; class Clostridia; order Oscillospirales; family Oscillospiraceae; genus Pseudoflavonifractor_A. The sequence continues at coordinate 25,324 of NZ_QWEK01000025.1, forward strand.
TAAATTACGCTTTAAGGCACGGCAACCAGCCGTGTCTTTTGTCAACTCAAAGGTGAAGTTGCAGAATGGGGGTAAATGGCCTGAGACTGTTGTCCTTGGTCTAATACGTCCGTAACGGAGTCCGTCAGCCGCCTCTCTCATTCACAGCATTCAATTTGCGCAGGTAGAACCATTGGTCAAGCCAGTGCGTTCGTGTCATCCAGGAGATTGAACAAGCGGCAAGAAACAGGGACGGGCGCCATATCCAATCACACAGGGGGGAGAGTATGAACGCAGTAGGAATTGACGTATCGAACAGGAAAAGTATGATGGCGGCCCTGCGGCCAATTGGTGAGATCTGCGGCCAAAGGAGTATGCCTGGAGCAGATGGCGCTTGCCATCCTTGCGCTGGGGGAAGATACCAAGGCTCTCATGGAGGCTGCGGGCTGGTATCATGAGCCGGTGGCGGCAATGCTGCACAAGTATAGAATCCGAGTGACTGTGATAAATCCATTGTTCATCAAGCAGAGCGGCGCAGGTTCCATCTGTAAGGTTAAGACCGACAAGGCGGACGCCATGAAAATTGCCAAGTACGCTCTTGACAACTGGGTAGATCTGCGGGAATATACCCCTATATTCTCTTGCCCCAAAATCTGGATGCTATCTCATCTTCCTTCCTCCATATTCTCCAGAGCTGAATCCCATTGAGCACTTTTGGGCTTGGATAAAACGCACCCTGCGTCGAATCCTTCCAAAACTCGTCTCCCTCGATCAGGCTATTTTTGCTGCTTTCTTCTTCCGTAAACAACTCACTTCAGATTGAGCATTTTTAAGTAATACTACTATAATACTGTCTAAGTATGCATCTGCCGCTTCTTTTGGCGTACCATCCAGCACAATCTTTCCTTGTTTTAAATAGATTGCGCGATTGCAAACTTCCCGCATCGTTGCCAGGCCGTGTGTTATAAAGGCCATAATCCTTGCCTGGTCCATCAGGTCAAAGATTCGCTTTTTTGCCTTTGCCTGAAAGGTGATATCGCCGGCGCTGATTACCTCGTCCAGCAGCAGGCTCTCACCCTCCAGGCGGGTAGAGACTGCAAAAGCCAGCCGAACCAGCATACCAGTTGAGTAGGCTTTGACAGGATAATCAATAAACTCCCCAATATCTGTGAATTCTATAAATTGCATCCATCTTCTGCCCAATCTCGTCCGGCGTTGCCCCAAGCAGCAAACCCCGGTACAGGATATTTTCTCTCCCTGAGAAGGAAGATTGAGCCCCCGCGCCGCCAGGCTTTCCGCCACCGGGCACTCCACAGTATGATCCTCATAAGGCGGCATAACGTGCATGGGATAGAACAGGGGACGTGTTTCTATATTCTGCTCTTCCAGCACCTGATCACGGCTTTTGGAAACCTTGTCCGACAGCATGATTGAGTTCATCCAGTATACATGGCTGGCCGGTTCGGGAATGGCCTGCACTGTGACCAAATCTCTCAACCGAGGCAGGTACTTTTCATACAGGCGCGCCACCCGCTGACGCTGCTCCAGATGCCACTCCATCTTCTCCAACTGAGCCAAGCCCACCGCAGCCTGTAAATTTGTCATGCAGTAATTATAGGCCGCTGTAGTGTGCCAGTAGCGCTTGTGCGGATCCGCACCCTGAGAACGCAGCAGCTTCGTCCTGGTGTACAGCTCCTCCTGATTGGTGGTCAGCATCCCGCCCTCGCCGCAGGTGATAATTTTGTTGCCAAGTGTGTTTATTGATCTTCTTCTCAATATCCGCACAATCCACATTCCAAGTGTCCCACTCGCTGTCCGCAAACACAGGTGTAGCGCCGCAGTAGGTCACAGCATTAGCGGTGGCAATATAAGTCAGGGCCGGCATAATGACCTCATCACCAGGGCCATTCCCCAATGCCTTCAGCGCCAAGTGCAGCGCGACGGTACTATTGCTGCACGCAACGGCATATTTCGTTCCGCAAAACGCAGCCTCTTCCGATATGCGCGCAGGCGTTTACAACCGCGCCGGGCATCACAAGTGTTCCTGGCGCAATCTCCGCAAATGGGGACACCACAGCATATCTGCTGACCACTGATATCATCTGATATCCGATATTCTCCATTTTCCCGTTACTTTTTCCCGCGCAAAGTTGTCCCCAATGGCGGCGAATCCCCAGCAAGCGCCGCCGCGATATAACGGCTCCCTCTGCTGCTCGTCGCCGCCCAGCACCGGAATTCCAAAAACCTCTCGCTTCTCACACTGATCCAGAAGTCCTGCTATTTCATATTCCCCAGTTCCAGAACATCCTGCATCCCCAGTTTAATCCGTGCCGCAGCATCCGTGATTTTGCGGGTCACAAACTCTTTGCTCCGGCGCTCAGACTCGTGGTTAAACAAGATCCCGGAGCAGGCGAACATGCCATAGCTCTCCCGGTAATTTTTTGTAATCCAGTGGCCGTACAGCTTTGCTACGCCATAGGGACTGCGGGGGGTAGAATGGGCTGCTCTCTTTTTGAGGAATCTCCTGCACCAGGCCGAACATCTCTGAGGTGGACGCCTGATAGAAGCGGGCCTCAGGCTTGACAGTTCGGATGGCCTCCAGCATATTGGTTACGCCCAACACGCCGATATCCGCCGTGCCGATGTGCCAGTCTGGCAGACAGCGCGGTCCCAGCCAGAGTCTTGCGCTTACGTTACAATAGAAGAGCCGGGCCTCCCTGGTCGGCCCGGCACATAAAGCCTGGTCTGGCAGGAGACGTACGCAGGGATCACCTGTCCTGAAAGACTGTCAGGACGCTGAGGCAGTGGCGGCGCGGTGCGCCGCCTGGGCCCCCGCGCTGGGGGAGTCCAGGGCCCTTTCCTGAAAGGGCCCTGGCACCCCCGTCACCGCCCTGGAGACCAACTCCAAGGGCTTTCCCGTCTACTACAAGTCCCTGGATGTGGAGCTGAATGTCAAAGGCAAGACCTATCTCTACCTGGCCTTCAAGTAGCACAAAAAGCACCCCCGGACCATTCGGTCCGGGGGTGAAAGCGTAGGTACGATTTTTACGCAGTAGTGGTAACGGCGGTGTAGGTCAGGCCAGTGGCAACAGCCATCCCAAAAGCGCTCTGGAACTGCGCCTCAGTAGCAGTGACAGTCAGCAGGGTGCCGGACTCCGCCGTCAGGGTCAGAACACCGTTAACCACAGCAGCGGTAGCCATAATGCCGTCAGACGCACCTGCAACAGTGATCTTCCAGGTCCCGCTGGTATACTGGACAGAGATCGCGGCGCCGCTTGCGCTATCAAGACCCGTCAGAGCCTCAACCGCGGCCAGCAGGCCGTCGCCCTTCGCAACCGTACCGGTGACAGCGGTCACAGCAGCAGCGCCAGGAACTTCTTCAGCGGCAGTTATGACACTGCCATCAGCTTCGATATCGGTGGTGGGAGCATCCGCCACTACACCAACACTTTTGGCCTCCAGGGTCAGCTTGTTGTCGGCCCATGTAGGTACATAAGTTTTGGCGTCGTCCGCCGTATAGCTGGTGACAAAAGCATTCATCGTGGTATCCAGGTCGGTATCCCAAGTAATGGTTGCACCATCAATTTCCTTGCTGTCCACGTCAGCCTGAACCTTACCGGTCAGCTCGAAAGAATACTTAGCCTTAGCGCCCTCGCTCCCGGTCACGATGGAGATGTCGTCCTTGCCGGTGCCGCCAATGCTGGCGGGGGTCTCCTGGTCGTTGTCAGACCCGGCCACGGTGACGGTGGCGTTGTAGGTAATGCTGGTCTTGCCAGTCTCTTCGACGGTGACGGTGACGGCTACAGTCTTGGGGCTGGCGGTCTGGTCGACCGTAATGGTGTTGTCAGCGTCCTCGGGGGGTGGTCAGAGCGAAGGTCACATTGGCGGTAGCAGTCTCAGCGGGAGGCGTGGTGCCGGCTGGGGCAACCATCTTGCCCTCAGCGTTGGCGGTGAAGGTCTTGCCGGCAACATCGCCGGCGGCAGTAATCACATCGTCGCCGATGAGGAAGTTCGTGAAGAGCTCGGAGTCCACGGAAGCGCCCGCCTTGAACTCGATGACGCTGTCCTTGGTGGCAGAGAACTCGCCGGAGACGGTCAAGGTGCCGCCGATGACCAGACGGCCGGTAAGGTTCTTCGTGCTGCTGCCCAGGATCAGATTGCCGGTCACATTCAGGTCGCCGGTCACATTCAGGGTGTGGCCGCTCTCAACCACGACGTTGTTTGTTACGTCAAGACCGTTCAAAGTAACGGTGTAGCCCTCGGGAACGGTCAGGTTGGTCAGATCCAGGTCAATCGAAGTGGTCTCGTCGCCGATGGTCAGGGTGGCGGAAGTCTGGCCCGCAGGCAGGGGGGTCAGGCTGATCTCGCCGGTGAAAGCCTCGGTGATGGTCACGGTGCCGCCGGTCATTTCCAGATCGCCGGTCACGCTGACGTCAGCGCCCTTGTCAAAACTGTCCTTGATCTGCTGCTCGGTCTCTTCCGGAGTGCCGCCGGGGGTAATCTCGGCGTTGCCGATCACGGTGTACTTCAGCACGCGGGTGGTGGCGCTGACCTTCTCATCCGCGGGCTTCACAGCGATGGCGATGGCAACCTCAGCACCGGCATCGACAGTGAAGGGACAGGACAGGGAACCGGTGGCGTCCTCCTGCATCTTTTCGCCGCCAATGGTGATGGTGGCCTTCAAGGCTGCAGGCACAGTGACTTTCAGGGTGTAGTTGTCAGCGGCCACGTTGAAAGTCGCGCCGTCGGTGAGCACCAGCGCCGCCTTCTGGTTCTTGGCCAGGCTGGTTTTGAAGACGTTGCCAGTGTCCTGGACATTCCACACCGTGACATTATTGATGGCGAAGCTGTCCTTGCGGATGGCGTCGTTTTCAACATCGGCCACGGAGATGGCGTTGGAGCCCAGGCTGGTCACCACCAGCTTGTTGACCATCCGGCTCTGGCTGGCGCCGTCGAAGCTGTAGTAGCTGCCGTCGGTCTGGTACTCGTGGACCTGGCTGTCCTTCAGGCCGCTGTCGTGCGGGAGGCCAGAGTGGTGACGGTGCCGTCCTCCAGTACCACGGGGTAGGTGTAGATGGTCTCATTGCCAACGGTGGACTTGGTGTAGTTCCCGGTGATAAAGTCAAAGCTGGAGTTGGAGGTGTACTTTTCGTCAGTCTCCACATAGATCGCCCGGGCGGTGTTGGCGTAATTGGGCTTGCTCAGGGTGACGGTGCCGTTGTTGATGGAGTAGGCCACCAGCTCGCCCACAGCGCCGCTGTGCAGCTCATCGTACATGGCTTTCTCCTTGGCGGAGTTGGTGGCGGCATTGGCGGTGGTGCCGCTCCACTTGATAGTGTGCCCTTGACGCTTTCAGTAAAAATCCTCCACCATGGTAAAATACAATACACGGAAGAATACCTCTGTTCTGCTTTGCCAGCTTTGTCAATTCGCTGTCTATTTCGTATTTTGTCATATGCCATCTTCCTCTTTCAATTTCCATGAGCGAATCTCAAGGAATTCCGATTTTCTGCTTTGATTATAGCACTGACATCGATTCGTTTCCAGCTGCGATTCGCAAAACCGCCGGTGTTTCAATTCATCCACACGAAAGGTAAAAGAAACATATTTTTTGTCCATTTCATATGCACCAAAAGACCTAACAGCCGCAATCCAGGAACGCTGTCCGGCGGCTAGCTGCACTGGATCCGGCGCGGTTCATTTTCCGTTCCTGCCTGTCTTCTCTCTCCTTTCTTTTCCGAAAAGAAAGGAGGGCACCCACACCTGGTGAGGCGCCCTCTGGGAGAGAACACTATCTACAAAACCTTAGAGAGGAACTCCACGGTTCTGGGTTCCTTTGGATTGGCGAAGAAGGCTTTCGGCTCATTCTGCTCCAGAATATGCCCGCTATCCATGAAGAGCACTCGGGAGCCCACTTCCCGGGCGAATCCCATCTCGTGAGTGACCACCACCATGGTCATCCCCTCTTCGGCCAACTCCTTCATGACATCCAGCACCTCGCCCACCATCTCCGGGTCCAGGGCAGAGGTGGGCTCGTCAAAGAGCATGACCTTTGGCTTCATGGCCAGGGCACGCACAATGGCGATGCGCTGCTTCTGTCCGCCGGAGAGCTGGGCGGGGTAGGTATCCGCTTTCTCGGACAGATTCACCCGCTTGAGCAGGCGGTCTGCCTCCTGGTCGGCCTCCTCCTGCTTCATCAAACCGGTGCGCACAGGGGCCAGCGTAATGTTTTTCCGAATGGTCATATTGGGGAACAGGTTGAAGTGCTGGAATACCATGCCCATCTGGCGGCGGACCAGGTCGATGTTGGTCTTGGGGTCGGTGATAACCGTGCCGTCAAAGGTAATTTTCCCCTTGGTGGGGGTCTCCAGCAGGTTGAGACAGCGCAGGAAAGTGGACTTTCCCGACCCAGACGGGCCGATGACCACCACCTTTTCTCCCTCCTGAATGTGTTCGGAGATGTCGTCCAGCACCAGGTGCGTTCCAAAGGATTTGCTCAAATGCTCAACGTTTATCACTCTGACGCAGCCTCCTTTCCATCCGGGCGAAGATAACGGCCAGCACCTTGGTAATGCAGAAGTAGGCCACCGCGATGATCAGCAGAGGGGCCATGGCGTCGTAGGTCATGCCTTGTACCGAGGAGTACACCTTGGTCAGGTCCATCAGGCCGATGTACCCCACCACCGCCGTCTCCTTCACCAGTACAATAAACTCGCTGGTATAGGTGGGCAGGCAGTTTTTCAGCGCCTGGGGGAAAATGATATGCCACATGGTCTGGGTCTGGGTCAGGCCCAGACTGCGCCCCGCCTCCATCTGTCCCTGGTCCACAGCGTTGATGCCGGAGCGGTAGATCTCCGCCATATAGGCGGAGGAGTTGATGCCGAAGGCAATCACCGCGATGACTATCTTGTTGTTCACCCCCACCAGAACCACATTATAGATAATGAGCAGCTGCACCACCACGGGGATGCCCCGGATAATGTCGATGTACGCCTTGGCCGGGCCTCGAAGCACCGGGTATTTGGAGATTTTCATCAGACACAGCACCATACCGAACACGGTGCTGATGAGAATCGCCCCCAAAGTGATGCTCAAGGTGGCGCCCAGGCCATTCAGGTAGAGCCTCCAGCGATCCTCAAAGAGAAACGCCTTGTAAAATTTCGTCCCAAAGGTGTTCAGCCAGGTCAGACCCTCCATAAACTACCGCCTCCTCTTTCCCATTTTTCCGAAATGCAGGACAAGCCTGCGCCGTTTTCACGGCGCAGGCTCTGGCTGCTCCTTCTTATTTTGCCACGATGATGGACTGAACCGCCTCATAGTAGCCGTCGGTAAAGTTGGCGTTCTCCTCCCGCTCCTTATTCCGGGTCAGGCCGGCGGCGATAAAGTCGATCCGGCCGGACTGGAGGGCGGGAATCAGGGCATCGAAGTCCATGTTCTCAATGGTCACAGTATATCCCATTTCGGCGCACAGATATTTTACATAGTCCACGTCAAAGCCGGTGGGGGTACCGTCGCTGGCGAGGAACTCAAAGGGCTCGAACTCACAGTTGGTGCCCATGACAATGGCGCCCTTGGGATTGTCCACAGCGGGGAGCTCCGGCAGGGTAACGCTATCGTCCTTGGCGATGTACTTGGCCACCAGGGCGTCAAAGGTGCCGTTCTCCTTCAGCGTGGCCATGGCGGTATTGAACTCCGCCGCCAGCACCGCGCCCTCATCGTTCTTCTGGGTGGCGATGGCGTAGGTCTCGCTCTCCTCAGAGGCGGGGAAGGGCAGCAGCTCCAGCTTGTCCGGGTTGGCGGCCACCAGGGCCTGGGCGGAGTTGGTGTCGATGATCACACAGTCCACCCGGCCGTTCAGCAGCTCCATGGCGCACTGGGCGGCGGCTTTGAAGGTGCTTACCTCGGCGCCCTCAATCTCCTTGGCCACGTCGTTGCCGGTGGTGCTCTCCTGCACGGCGATTCTCTTGCCCTTCAGGTCCTCTACCGAGGTCCAGGCGCCCTGGGTTCCCTCTGGATCGGCGCTTCCCTCCGGCCCGGCGGAGGGGGCGGCGGCGGTACCGCTGCCGCAGCCGGACAGCAGTCCCAAAGACAGGGCGGCCGCGATCCCTATGGCAAACAGTTTTTTCATGTTCATCTTCTCCTTACCCTCTATCTTCTCCGGAGGTGCAGGGTGCATCCGTCACCCGTCCGGAGCGTTCCTATTTTTACGATTATACACGATATTCAAGAAAATGCAAGGCTTTCATGGATATTTCCAATCCCTCCAAATTGCGCTCCGCCTCGCGCGCGCTCTTGTACAGGGCGCCTGTGCTGCCGCTGCTGTTTCCTTCGAAACGGCACACATCCACCCCATGCAAAAACTGGTCACTTTTTTCGGCAATATCCAAAACATATCAGGGCCAAAAGGCTGGGAACCGCCGCGTATCCAGCATTTACTTCCCCATGATTGATAAGAACATATCCGCCGCCCGCAAACGTCAGCATCAAAAAAATGATTCCCATAATCAATGCCGCTTTTTTCATAATGATACCTCCAACGCTGATCACCCTGCGCCGTTTTCCGGCGCATATTTATTCCCTGCCTTGACCGGCAACACGAAACGGATTGGGAAGCGGCGCAAAAGGCGGCGGAGCAAATGCTCCGCCGCCTTTTATACATACTTATTCACTGACCCTCCGTCAGCCCGGGGACAATTAGCCGCGGGTGGCGTACATGAAGAAGTAGTAGCCCAGGGGGGTGTAGAACGCGTTATGCACGTCGCTCTTCAGCATGAACTTCTGGGTATAGAAGTAGATGGGGCCCAGCGCCCAGTCCTGACCCATGATCAGGTCCTCGGCCTTGTGCATGGCGGCCATGCGGGCAGCGGGATCGGAGGTACTGTTGGCCTCGCGGATGGCGGCGTCATACTCGGGGTTGGAGTACTGGGCGTCGTTGTTGCCGCCGCCGGTAACCCACATATCCAGGAAAGCCATGGGGTCATTGTAGTCGGAGATCCAGCCATTGCGGGCGATCTCGTAGTCGCCGTCCTTACGGGTCTGGAGGAAGACGGACCAATCCTGGTTCTCCAGCTTCACTTCCACGCCCAGACCGTTCTTCCACTGAGACTGGAGGGCCTCGCCGATGGCCTTGTGGTTGTCGCTGGTGTTGTACAGGTAGGTGACCACTGGGAAGGTGGAGCGGTCCTCATAGCCCGCCTCGTCCAGCAGCTTGTTGGCCTCTTCCAGGTTGGCCTGGTAGGTGGCGTCATCCAGGGGGGCATTCCAGTAGTCGCCGCCCACGGTGCGGAAGTCGGCGCCGGCGGAACCCTCGGCGTCATAGATGCCGGCGGCCACAAAGCCGGTGGCGGGAACCTCGCCGCTCTGGGTCACCTTCTCCACGATGTACTTGGAGTCGATGGCCAGGGTGAATGCCTTACGCACCCGCCAGTCGTCGAAGGGGGCCTTCTGGGTCTGGTAGCAGACATAGTAGGTGCCGATGTAGTCCACGATGTCCATCTTGCCGTCGGACAGCAGCGTGGGAATCTCATCCACCGGCATATCGTTGATGAACTGGAGCTCGTCGGAGTTGTAGGCGTTAAGCATGGCGTTCTGGTCGTCCATCAGCTTGAAAGTGATGGTCTCGGGGCCCAGGTTGGCGTAGTCATAGTACTCGGGGTTCTTCTCCATGATAATCTGGGAGTTGTGATCCCAGGTGGTCATCTTGTAGGCACCGTTGCCGATGTAGCTGGCGGGGTCGTGGGTCCAGCCGTCGGGATTGGCCTCGATGATATCCTTGCGCACAGGCAGCATAGAGGGGAAGGCGGCGATCTCCAGGAAGTAGGGGCAGTCGTAGGACAGGATCACTTCCAGGGTCTTGTCGTCCTTGGCGGTGACGGCCAGGGTGCTGGGGTCGTCATAAGCTACTTCCTTACCCTCGGCGGCATAGGCCTCGGCGTCCACCGCGGTCAGCACCTCCTGAGTCCCGGGGTCGCGGCCGTAGTAGATGGCGTCACAGTTGAGGATCATGCTGGCCATGTTGGCGTAGTCAGCGGCGGTGGCGGGGGTGACCAGGCGCTTCCAAGCGTACTCGAAATCGCCGGCAGTAACAGGCTGGCCGTCGGACCACTTGATGTCGTCCCGCAGGGTGAAGGTGTAGGTCACAGTGCCGTCGCTGTTGTTGGTCTTCTCATAGCTGGCGGCCTGGCCGTTGACCAGCTCGGCGCTGTTCAGGGTGCCGCCGATGGCGGAGCCGGTGTCGCCCCACTTCATCAGGCCCTCAAAGACGTGCTGGGTCATGATGGCGCCGTCTACGGAGCTGTTCAGGGCGGGATCAATGGTCTGGGGCTCAGAGGCGATGCACACAGACAGGTTAAACGCGCCGCCAGGAGTATCGCCCCCGTTGGGGGTCGTGCCGCCGGCGTCACTGGGCGCGGGGTTGGGGGTCGTGCCGCCGCCGCAGCCGGCCAGCAGGGTCACGGACATGGCTCCCGCGAGAGCCAGAGAAAGAAGCTTTTTCTTCTCCATTATGCTAGAACCTCCTTGTTATCTTGTATCGTTACGCTGAAGCAGCGGGATACAACACAGAACATCTGTCCTAATTGAATTAGGACAGCGAAAGGCCCCCGGGGGCCTTTCCATTTGCTAGCGTGCAGTCATTATAACATAGGCAAACTCTTGTTGTAAAGCAAATGTTTCAAAATTGTTAAATAATCTCTGCCTGGCCTGGGCAGCGCGTCAGATTTTCCGCAGAAAAGCGGGAGAATACCGTGTATTCTCCCGCTTTTCTATCTAAATTTATCCCTTCAGAAGGTTTTGCCTACTGCTTGTCCATCAGATGGCAGGCCACCCAGTGGTCGTGCTCCACTTCCTTGAACTCCGGGGTAATCTGGCTGCATTTCTCTGTGGCGTAGGGGCAGCGGGTGTGGAAGCGGCAGCCGCTGGGGGGATTCATGGGGGAGGGGATATCCCCCTCCAGCACCAGGCGCTGGCGGCTGCGGCTGACCTCCGGGTCAGGCACCGGCACGGCGGACAGCAGCGTCTGTGTATAGGGATGCAGCGGGCGGCGGTTGAGTTCATAACTCTCCGCCAGCTCCACCAGACTGCCCAGGTACATCACGCCGATCCGGTTGGAGATGTGGCGCACCACGCTGAGGTCGTGGGCGATGAACAGATAAGTCAGGCCAAGATCCGCCTGCATATCCTCCAGCATATTCACCACCTGGGACTGGATGGACACGTCCAGGGCGGAGATGGGCTCATCGCAGACGATGAATTCCGGCTTGACCGCCAGGGCCCGGGCGATGCCCACCCGTTGCTGCTGGCCGCCGGAGAACTCGTGGGGGTAGCGGTTGGCGTGCTCGGTGTTCAGTCCCACCCGGCCCAGCAGCTCCTTGATGCGCTCGGTGCGCTCCGCCCTGGAGCTGGTGAGCTTGTGGATGTCGATGGCCTCGCCGATGATCTCGCCTACCGTCATGCGGGGGTCCAGGGAGGCGGAGGGGTCCTGGAAGATGATCTGCATCTTGCGGCGGTAGGGGAGCATCTTTTCCGCGTAAAACTTGGACGGGACGTATTGGGAATCGCCGCCGCCCGCCTCGGTCTGATACTTGAGCTGGCCGGCCTCGTCCCGGCAGACGTTGCCCTCGGCGTCCCGCACGGGCTCCGGCAGGCCGCCGCCGTCGAAAATCACCTTTCCGTCATAGATGATCCGGCCCGACGTGGGCTCGTGCAGGCGGAGAATGGTACGGCCCAAAGTGGTCTTGCCGCAGCCGGACTCCCCCACCAGGCCCAGGGTCTCCCCCCTGCGGATGTAGAGGGACACGTTCTCCACGGCCTGGACCCCGGGGCCCTTGACCCCCTTCACCGGGAAGTACTTTTTCAAATTCTGTACTTCCAGCAGGATTTTATCCTCAGCCATTGTGCTCCCCCTCCTTTTTCTGGTTCTTCAGCTGCTCCTGCACCCGCAGCCAGCAGGCGGAGCGGTGGCCCTCGCCCAGCTCCACGTAGGGGGGCATTTTTTGCAGGCAGATCTTCATGCAGCTCTCACACCGGGGGGCAAAGGGACAGCCCTCCGGCGGGTTGAGCATGTCCACCGGGGTGCCCTCGATGGGAATGAGCCGCTCATGCTCTTCCGCGTCCACCCGGGGCATGGACCGCAGCAGGCCCAAGGTGTAGGGGTGGCCGGGGTGATAGAAGATATCGTCCACCTTGCCCTGCTCCACCATCTTGCCGGCGTACATAACGCTGACCTTGTCGCAGATCTCCGCCACCACGCCCAGGTTGTGGGTGATAAAGATAATGCCCATGTGGGTCTTCTTCTGCAGGTCCTTCATCAGCTCCAGAATCTGGGCCTGGATGGTCACGTCCAGGGCGGTGGTGGGCTCGTCGGCGATGAGCAGCTTGGGGTGGCAGATGAGGCCCATGGCGATCATCACCCGCTGGCGCATACCGCCGGAGAACTCGTGGGGGTACTGCTTCATGCGCTTCTGCACGTTGTTGATGCCCACCAGCTCCAGCATCTCCATGGCCCGCTTGGCGGCCTCCTCTTTAGAGATGGACTTGTCGTGGGCCCGCAGCGCCTCCATCAGCTGGTTGCCGATGGTATAGACCGGGTTGAGGCAGGTCATGGGGTTCTGGAAGATCATGGCCACCTTGCTGCCCCGGAAGGAGCTCATTTCCGACTTGGAGAACGCCAGCACGTCCTGCCCCTCGAAGGTGATGGAGCCGCCCACCACCTTGCCGGGGGACTGGAGCAGGCCGATGATGGAGTAGGCCTCCACGCTCTTGCCGGAGCCGGACTCGCCCACAATGCCCATGACCTCGCCGTAATTCAGCTCGTAGGAGATGCCGCCCACCGCCTTGACCTCGCCGGCGGGGGTAAAGAAGGAGACGTGAAGGTCCTGCACTTCCAACAGCTTCTGGCCCGGCACAGGCTGGACCTGCTCGCCGCCGGTGTTCTGTACATCTTTGTTGAGATCCATACGCGCGCCTCCTCTCTTATTTCTTCAGGCGGGGGTCCAGCGCGTCGCGCAGGCCGTCGCCAAACAGGTTAAAGGACAAAATCATAACGCTCAAAATGATTGCCGGGAAGAACAGCCGGTAGGGGTAGGTATTCAGGCCGTTCAGCGCGTCGGAGGCCATGGAGCCCAGGCTGGGCAGGGGGGCGGACACGCCCACGCCCAGGAAGGACAGGAAGGACTCCAGGAAGATGGCGGAGGGGATTTGCAGGCAGGTGGTCACCACAATCTGGCCCATGCAGTTGGGCAGCAGGTGGCGGCGGATGATCCGCCCGCCGGAGGCGCCCAGAGCCCGGGCGGCGGTAACGTACTCCTGCTCCTTGAGCTGGATGATCTGGCCCCGGATGATACGGCTCATGGTGACCCAGTAGAGCATACCGAAGGCGATGAACATACCGATGAGGTTGGAGCCCAGCAGGTTGATGAGCTGGGCGATGGGGTTGCCCCGGTTCAGGTTGACGTATTCCTTCAGGGTGTCGTTCATAACCATGGAGATGAGCAGAATGACCAGCACCTCGGGGATGGAGTAGATAATCTCCACAATACGCTGCATCACCACGTCCACCTTGCCGCCGCAGTAGCCGGAGATGGAGCCGTAGACGGCGCCGATGATCAGCACCAGCAGCGCCGCGGCCACGCCCACGATCATGGAGATGCGGGTGCCCATCATCACCCGGGCCATATAGTCCCGGCCGTTGCGGTCCGTGCCGAAAAGGTGGGGGAAGACCTTCTCCCCGTTGGCCATGCGCTCCAGCTCGCCCACGGAGTAGCCTCCCGGCCGGGCCTTGATGCCCAGCTGGGCCCGCATATAGGCGTTAAGCTCGTCCCCGCTGAGCACGTTGCCGTCCTCGTCGGTGACTTGGTTGCTTACGTTGGCCTGGGCCCGGATTTTGGCGATCTCAATGGAGGTCAGGGTCTTGCCCTGGGCGGCCGCCTCTTCCTGAGCCTTGGCCACGGCCTCTTCCGGAGAGACGCTCTGGGTGGCCTCCGCCAGACGGGCCTGATCCTCCAGGGTATAGTGCCAGGGGTGCAGGTTCTCCGCGCCGGCGTTGAACTCGTCATAGCCGTAGGGCACAATCGCGGGCCCCACAAAGGCGAACAGCCCGATGAAAATGAGCACCACCAGCGCCACCATGGCCACCACGTTCTTGCGCAGCCGGCGCCAGGCGTCCGCCCAGTAGGAGATGCTTTTCCGGTCGGCGATAAAATTCGCCTTCTCTTCCTGGTTGGCGGGGGCAAAGTCCGCGTCGCCCAGGCCGGCCAGATACGCCTCGTCAATCTGGAGGGAACCCATGTGTTTAAATTTACCTGCCATAGCGCCTATTTGCCTCCCTTCGTCAGGTTGATGCGGGGATCAACCACCTTGTACAGAAGATCCACCACCAGGTTCATCATTACAATAAAGGTGGCCAGGAAAATGGTGGTACCCATAATAACAGGATAGTCCCGGTTTTGAATGGACTGGACGAAATAGCGGCCCAGGCCGGGGATGTTGAACACTTTTTCCACCACGAAGCCGCCGGACAGGGTGAAGGCCACCTGGGGACCCAGATAGGTGATGACAGGAATCAAGGCGTTGCGCAGGGCGTGCTTGAAGATAACCTTCCCTGTGCGCAGGCCCTTGGCCCGGGCCGTCTTGATGTACTCTTGATTGATGGCGTCCAGCATGGCCGCCCGGCTCTGGCGGGAGATATAGCACATCGGGTAGAAGCCGAGGGCGAAGCAGGGCAGAATATAGCTCTGCCACGTCCCGTCAAACATGGTTGGAAATATCTTCATATTGGGCAGTCCGCCGCAGAAGAGGAAGGAGAGCAGCGCCGCCACTACAAAGGAGGGCAGGGAGATGCCCACGGTACAGATCACCCGCAGAACGCTGTCCACCGCGTTGCCCCGGTTATAGGCGGCCACGCAGCCTAACGGGACACCCACCAGAATCGCCCACAGCAGCGCGAAGCCGCCGATCTTGGCCGACACCGGGAACATCTCCTTGATGATATTGATGACCGGGTAGTTCTTCTGCATCTTGATGGAGACGCCCAGATCCAGCCGGCTCAGGTTGCCCAGGTATTTCACCAGCTGAATGTGGACCGGCTGATCCAGACCGTACTTGCGGTTCAGATTCTCCAGCACCTGAGGCGAGGGGGTTTTGTCGCTGAGCCACGGGTTGCCGGGGATCGCGTTCATCAGAAAGAACGTGATGCACGCCACCACCAGGACGGTCAGCAGTGCCATCAGCACACGCTTCACCACATATTTCGCCATTTTCTCACTTCCTACAGTTCGTGTTTTTCACGGCTATTCTTAGCCACTGCGCTTAGATATTTATTTATTTTACCGTAAAAAATACAGTGCGTCAATAGACAGTTGTCTGCCATGGCAGCGCGTCCTCTTTTTTCTTCTGCCGCCATTTTTCGGTATACTGCCCTCAAAACAGGGGTTTTCTCTGGATTGCGCTGTGATTTTCCACCATTCTGTCCGGGTAATAGGACTCTTTCGCCTTGCGCAGGCCGGGCACGCCCATATCGTCCTCTCTGTTTAAAAACTGAATATCCGGATGCTTTTTCCGCACCCACCGGGCGAACTCCCGGTTGATCAGGGGATAGGCCCCCCGCAGCTCGTTATAAGCCTTCTCAAAACGGACATCATAGCACCAGGGGTTCAGGGGCTCTCCCATGGTGAAGGCCACCACCTCGCCGTAGACGCGGATGAGCCCGCCCTCCAGCCCCAGGGCCTGGAAGTGTTCAATGGCGGTGTGCAGGGCGGCGTCCTCGCTGTCCAGGGTCAGCTCTCCCTCGGCCCCCTCCCTGCCCTGGCTGCGGCGGCGCCACTCCTCGTCCATGCGCAGGCATTCCTCCAGACAGGCGGGGGTGATCTCCTCAAAGGTCCAGCCGGGAAACTGCCGCTCCAGGGCGCTGATGTGGTTGCGCTTGTTGTGCAGCTTCTTGCCCGGCAGATCCGCCAGGCGCTGGATGTCGTAGAGATAGTCAAAGCTGTCCCGGTCGGCCACGAAGTCAAACCCGCCGGGGAAGCGCCGCTCCAAATCCTCCCGCTGCTCCCCGCTGAGGCAGACCATCCGGAAGTCCTCCCCCCGTTCCGCCGCGTCCCGGCCCAGGGCCGCGATGGCCGCCTCTATAGATCCGGATCCGGCGGGGTACAGATAGCTGTGCCCCAGCCCGCCCCACAGCCGCACCCCCAGGTGGCCCTCCACCGGCGCGATCTGGAACTGGTAGGTTTTCTGCCAGGTGTACAGGTTGGTAAAGCTGTACTCGCACCCCCATGCCTCCCCCTGGGCCAGCAGCTTGTCCACCCAAGGTTTATCATTTAATTCCGGCGTATGAAATTCAATCATGAATCTGTTCTCCTTAGTATCCGCATTGTTTGCATTTTCTCCAGGATTTTTGATTTTACCATAGCTTTCCCAAACCGGCAAGCAAATAAGGCAAACCCCGCGCCAAATTTTCCCTCCCCGCAGCAGGCCGCCCCCAAGCCGGGGGCTCAGAGGCGGTCTGCGGGACGGGGACGGTCAGTTCTTGTTTCCCAGCAGCAGGGGCTGGAGCTGCTCGCCCCGGAGCGCGGCCTCCAGTGCCGGCAGCACCCGGCTGAAATCCGCCACCAGCGAGGTGGGTTTTTTCTCCGGGTCATCCTGGCCGAAGGGCACGAAGTAGACGTTTTTCTTGTCCAGCAGGGCACCGATGTTTTTGGCCGACGCGGCCAGGCCGTCGTTGGTGGACACGGCGATGATCAGGGGCCGCCCGTTGCGCAGGTGGGCTTTCGCCGCCATGGTCACGGAGGAGTCGGTCATTCCGGCGGCCAGCTTTGCCAGCGTATTTCCGGTGCAGGGGCAGATCACCAGGGCGTCCAGCAGCTTTTTGGGTCCGATGGGTTCCGCCTTCACAATGGAGTCCACCACCCGGCAGTCGCAGATGCGCTGCATCTCCCGCATAAAATCGTGGGCATTGCCGAACCGGGAGTCGGTGGCGGCGCTCCGCTCCGACACAATGGGGATGACAGGATAGTGGGCGGCCACCTCCTCCAGCGCCTCCATGGCTCTGCTGTATGTACAAAAAGAGCCGCAGAAGGCAAATCCTATGGTTAACGCTTCCATACTCACACTCCCAACTCATTCAGAATATTGTAGATGGTATTTTTAATGGCCCGGCCCGCCGTCACCGGCGCGCACTTTCCCGGCAGGGACAGGGCCCAGATGGCGTTTACGCCCAGGCGGCGGGCCGCGTCAAAGTCCACCCCGCCGGGCTGGGACGCCAGATCAATCACCAGGCAGTCCGGCTCCAGATCCGCCAGCGCCGCCTCGTCCAACACCCGGCTGGGGACGGTGTTGAAGATCAGCTCATAGCCGCACAGCCAGCCCCGCAGCTGCTCGCTGTGCTCCACGCCGAAGCCCTCCGCCTCGATCCACGCCAGATCGGACCAGCTTCGGGCCGCCACGCTCACCTTGGCCCCCAGGGCCGCCAGCCGGGGGGCCAGGGCCCGCCCCAGCCGCCCATGGCCGATAACCAGCGTCCGGCACCCGTGCAGGGTCACTGGCAGCTCCTCCAGGGCGATTTGAATGGCTCCCTCCGCCGTGGGCACCGCGTTGGCTACCGCCAGCTCTTCCCGGGCAAAATAGTCGTGCAGGGTGAGCCCCCGCTGGGCGGCCAGCGCCTGGGCCGCCGGATTCACCCGGCCGGCGCACACCACCTGCCCCGGCCGCAGCCGGTCCAGTATCCCCGCCAGGGGAAACCGGCCGCTGGACAGCGGCGCGTTGAGCAGGCTCCCCTCCCCCATCACAGGCAGGGGGAGCACCGCGCAGTCCGCCAGCTCCAGCCCCTCCAGCTCCTCCTCCTGGGCCACCTCCTCCCGCAGCTCCCCGCCCCGCTCCAGGGCAAAGGTATGGACCGTATGGCCATCCGCCGCCAGCAGCTCCGCCAGCCGCAGCTGCCGCTGGTCGCCGCCGAGGATCCAGATATTCCACTTGTGCTTCATGCCCTCTCCTCCATTTTCTTGGTTATAACTCATCCTATTCCTCCCCCTGAAAAGGGGTGCAGGGGGAAAGCAGAACATTTCCCCGCCCCTGCCTGACGGCGGAACTGCTTCAACAGAAAATGTGTGACTTGCGGCTTTTCCCAATCCGCACTATAATAGAAGCCATCTCAGCGATCCAGACTTCACCAATAAAATTCACTTAGGAGGAACCACCCGCTATGCTCTTTTCGAAATTTGAGCGCTGTCTCTATACCCGCAGCCCCCTGGTAGAGGTCATCTGCCAGCTGCGCTTTCCCGCCATCCTGTCCATCGGCGCCAGCGAGCCCGCCGCCTTTCAGGAGGCCATCCGCCACGACTTCCCCCAGTACGTGGCCAAGCAGGAGAAGCCGGCTCCCAAGGTCGTGGGGGTGGAAAACGGAGTGCCCAAGGTAGAGCAGCCCCCCGCCGTCACCAACTACCACTTTATCTCCAAGGACGGCCTGTGGAAGCTCAACCTGACCAGCAGCTTTATCGCCCTGTCCACCCTGCGCTACACCCGGTGGGAGGAGTTTGCCCAGAATCTGGACAAGGCCCTGGCCGCCTTTATCCAGATCTATCAGCCCGACTACTTTGAACGGGCCGGCCTGCGCTATGTCAACGCCGTGGCCAAGGAGAACCTGGGGCTCCAGGACCTGCTGTGGGACGATCTGATCCAGTCCCCTTACCTGGGCATTCTGGGGGAGCCCGACGTAAACGAGCAGGACGTAAACAAATGTGCCCTGGATGTGGACATCAAATTGGGGGAGGACTGCCGCCTCAAGCTCCACACCGGCCCGGGGATGCTCAATGCCGGCAAGCAGGGCCCCAAGCTCCGCTTTATTCTGGACCAGGATCTCTCCGTCACCGGCAACCTGGCCAGCGATCAGCTCCCCACCCGGCTGGAGGAGCTCCACCAGTACGCCGGCGGGCTCTTCCACGGCGCCATTACCGACACCCTCCACGACGCCCTGGGTCCTGTGGCCATCACGGACAACTGACCGGCCGCTATGGTAGAAATCCGCGCCGCCCGGCCCGGGGATTTGCCCCAAATCTGGGCGCTGGTCCGGCGGGCCGTCCTCCACATGAACCAGCTGGGCAATCCCCAGTGGGGGGCGGACTACCCCACCCGGGCGCTGTACGCCGGCGACATCCGCCGGGGGGAGCTCTACGCCGCCTGCGCCCCCGGCGGCGCCATCCTGGGGGTGGCCTGTATCAACCAATCCACCGCGCCGGAGTATGACGCCGTCCCCTGGGCCTGGATCGGACCGGCCGGCTGCGTCCACCGGGCGGCGGTGGACCCGGCTGCCCAGCGGCAGGGGGTGGCCTCCGCCCTGCTGGACTTCGCCGAGGCGTGGGCCCGGCGGGAAGGGCTTAGGGCCCTCCATGCAGACACCTATTCCCTCAACCACAGAATGCAGGCGCTCTTTGTGAAGCGGGGGTATGCCAAACGGGGGGCGGTCTCTCTCCGGGGCCGGCCCCTGCCCTACCCCTGCTTTGAAAAGCTGCTGCCTGCCGGAACATTTGGGAAAGCGGGAGAAAACATGAAAAAATTACTTGTCATCGTGGACTATCAGAAGGACTTTGTGGACGGCGCCCTGGGCTTCCCCGGCGCGGAGGCGCTGGACGAGGGCATCGCCCGGCGGGCCCGGGCGTATCGGGACAACGGAGACGACGTGGTATTCACCCTGGACACCCACCAGTCCAACTACAGCCAGACCCAGGAGGGCCGCAAGCTGCCGCCCCTGCACTGCCTCCAGGGCAGCGAGGGGTGGGCTCTGTACGGTCAGGTAGGGGCGCAGGCCGGACCGGAGGAGCTCCGGTTTGAAAAGCCCGCCTTCCCCTCTCTGGCCCTGGCGGAGTGGCTGAAGGGCCGGGACTACGGCCAGGTAGAGCTGTGCGGGCTGGTCTCCCATATCTGTGTGCTCACCAACGCCGTCATGGTCAAGGCCGCCCTGCCGGAGGCCGAGATCCTGGTGGACGCCGCCCTCACCGCCTCCTATGATCCCGTCCTCCACGAAAAGGCCCTGGACGTGCTGGAGGGCATTCAGGTCACGGTGTCCAACCGCCGGGCCTGAGCGGCCTGCCCATACGGAAAAGAGGTTTTCTCATGAATAATTGCGTTAACTACACCATGCTGTGTGATTTTTACGAGCTCACCATGGCCAACGGCTATTTCCAGACCGGCATGTGCGGCCAGATCTGCTACTTTGACATTTTCTTCCGCAGCGTCCCCGACGGGGGCGGCTTCGCCATCGCCGCCGGGCTGGAGCAGGTCATCCAGTACATCCAGCAGCTCCGCTTTGGAGAGGAGGATATCGCCTATCTCCGAAAAAAGGGTGGCTTCAGCGAGGAGTTTTTGACCTATCTGGGGGACTTCCGCTTCACCGGTGACATCTGGGCCATGCCTGAGGGCACGCCCATCTTCCCCGGGGAGCCCATTCTCACCGTCCGGGCTCCCGCCATTGAGGCCCAGTTTATCGAGACCTTTTTGCTGCTTACGTTAAACCATCAATCCCTCATCGCCACCAAGTCCAACCGGATTGTCCGGGCGGCCCAGGGGCGGCCGGTGTCCGAGTTCGGCTCCCGCCGGGCCCAGGGGGCGGACGGCGCCCTGCTGGGGGCCCGGGCCTCTTACATCGCCGGCTGCGCCGGCACCGCCTGCACCCTGGCCGACCTGCGCTACGGCGCCCCCGCCGGCGGCACCATGGCCCACTCCTGGGTGCAGATGTTCCCAGACGAGTACACCGCTTTCGTCACCTACTGCAAGCTCTACCCCCACTCCGCCACCCTGCTGGTGGACACCTATAATGTGCTCAAGTCCGGCGTGCCCAACGCCATTCGGGCGTTCCAGGAGGTGCTTCTCCCCCAGGGCATCACCAACTGCGCCATCCGGCTGGATTCCGGCGATCTGACTTACCTGTCCTGCAAGGCCCGGGAGATGCTGGACGCCGCCGGCCTCACCGAGTGCAGGATCGTGGCCTCCAACTCCCTGGATGAGTACATCATCCGGGATCTCCTCCTCCAGGGGGCCAGGCTGGACTCCTTCGGCGTGGGGGAGCGGCTGATCACCTCCAAGTCCGAGCCGGTGTTCGGCGGCGTATATAAGCTGGCCGCCGTGGAGGATGCCCAGGGCAACATCGTCCCCAAAATCAAGATCAGCGAGAATCCGGCCAAGATTACCACCCCTCACTTTAAAAAGGTGTACCGCCTCTTCTCCCGGCAGTCGGGGAAGGCTTTGGCCGATCTCCTCACCCTGCACGACGAGCCGCTCCCCCAGGGCCCCCTGGAGCTCTTCGACCCGGACGCCACCTGGAAGCGCAAGCTCTTCGACGGCTTTGAGGCCAAAAGCCTCCTGGTCCCCATCTTCCAGAGCGGCCAGCTGGTCTACCGCACCCCCGCGCTGGATCAGATCCGCACCTACTGCGCCGCCCAGGTCAACGCCCTGTGGGACGAGGTCAAGCGCTTTGAAAACCCCCACACCTACTACGTGGACCTGTCCCAGAAGCTGTGGGACATCAAGCACGGCCTTCTCAAGGAGCAGGGGAAAAAATAACAAAAACCGCCTATTTTCTCACCGCGCCCCAGAATAGCGGAGCTGGGGCGCGGTGATTTTGCCGTATTCTATTGCTTTTTGTCATAAATCGGGGTAAAATGCAAGGGAATTGTCTCGTTAGTTTGAAAAGTAGGAGGGAAATGCCGTGTTCTGTACCCGATGCGGCGCTCAGCTGCCCCAGGACGCCAAGTTCTGCGAGAACTGCGGCCAGCCGGTAAAAGCATCCCCAGTTCCAGGGCCGGAGCCTGCCGCCCATGAGGCGCCCCAGACTCCCGCTCCGCCCCAGATTCCCCTTTCCCCGCCGCCCCAGGCCCCTGTGGGGGCGCCCTTTGTCCCCGTCCCGCCCCAGGCAGGGCCCCAGTTTCCGCCGCCGCCCTTTGAGGAGCCTCCCCAGCCGGTCAAAAAACCGTTCCGGCCCATCACGGTCATCCTCCCCCTGCTTCTCCTGGCCCTGGCGGCGGGGGGATTTTTCGCCTGGAAGTGGGTGGACAACAACAACCAGTTCAAGGCAGAGCTGGCCGACGCAAAAACCGCCTTTGACAGCGGGGACTACCGGCAGGCGGAGGAGTACTATCAGGCCGCCCTGGCGCGTAAGCCCAACCATGCCGAGGCCGCTCTGGGCCTGGCCCGGATCTGGCTGTGTGAGGACAATCCCGATGAGGCGCAGGCCCTTCTGTCCGGCCTTGCTCTGGCGGAGGACGACCCCCTCTACCCGGACTGGCAGCGCCTGCTCTCCGCGGCCCGGCTGGATCCCCCCAGCCCGTCGGTCAGGCTGGACAACTTCCCGGTGATGACGGTCCGTCTGGACTGCGGCGCACCGGTGGAGCTGGACCGCGCCGACGTTACCCTGCTGGAGAACGGCGTTCCCTGTGACTCCTACAAATTTACCCAGGAAAACGGCGTGCTCACCTTCACCTATCAGACCCAGGATGCGGGCTACAGCGCGGAAACCCGGGAGGTGGAGGTGTCCTTCCAGGTGGAGGGCCGGGAATTCACCCGCTCCGCCGCCTATGACACACCCTTCTTCCAGCCCGCCTCGGTGCGCCTGGTGAGCACCGACGTCAGCGAGTACCCGGTGGTAAAGGCCTACTTCCGGGTGGAGGACGCCCAGACCGGCGACACAATTCCCGGTCTGGACGGGAACGCCTTCCTCATCCAGGAGCGCCTTGAGGGGGGCGCCTACCTCCAGCGGGAGGTGCGCGCCGTGGCCACCCTGGAGGGAAACGAGGGCCTGAATATCGACCTGGTGGCGGACAAGAGCAGCAGCATCGACTCCGCCGACATGGCCAAGATCAAGTCGGTTATGATCCAGTTTGTCAACAGCCTCCACTTCTCCGTGGGCGACCGGGCGGAGGTGCTGGCCTTTGACTCCATCGTCCAGCAGATGTGCGCCTACACCGGCGACAGCGCCCTGCTCATCAACGGCATCAACAACATGTCCGCCGACGGCCGCACCGCCTTTTACGACGCGGTATACGCCGGCATCAACCACGCCGCCCTCCAGGGGGGCGCCCGCTGCGTCATCGCCTTTACCGACGGCATTGACAACGAGAGCAATTATACCGCCAGCGACGTCATCCGCTACGCCAACGTCAACCAGGTGCCGGTCTACATCATCGGCGTAGGGGGCTCGGTGGAGGCCAATGTGCTGCGCCGGGTGGCGGAGGAGACCGGCGGCCGCTACTGGTTCATTGACGATCTCTACGACCTGAGCGTCATCTTCAACAGCATCTACGCCGAGCAGAAGGAGCTCTACTGTGTGGAGTACACCAGCGACGAGACCGCCGACGAGTACGCCGCCCGGGATCTGGACATCCAGGTCACCGGCGGCGGCTACAAGGGGGAGGAGCAGTTCAGCTTCCAGCCTGTCCATACCATCAACGACAACGGCGGCGTCAACCTCCACGGCGGCTCCCGCTACGTCCTCTTCAAGGAGTCCCTCACTTGGGAGCAGGCCACCCAGCGCTGCCAGGAGATGGGGGGCCATCTGGCCACCATCACCTCCCAGGCCGAGATGGACGAGATCATCCGCATGGCGGAGGCGGAGGACGTAAAATATCTCTGGCTGGGGGGCTATACCTCCTACGGGGAGGACGGCTCCGTCTTCGGCCACTGGGTCACCGGCGAAGAGTTCTCCTTTGAGGCCTGGGGGGATGGCGAGCCCTCCCGGGTGGATCAGGACGGCACCGAGGAGTGGTATATCATGCTGTGGAACATCCCCAGCATGGGGGGCTGGTCGTGGAACGACCAGCGCAACAACCCCGCCGGCCCCGTCCCCGCCATGGCCAAGAGCATGGGCTTTGTGTGCGAGTTTGAGAACTGACGGAGGCGCGACGTGAGCGGAAAACGACTGAAACAGGACCGCGGCCTGCCGCCCGCCTTTTTGATTCTCCTGGTGCTGGTGCTGGCGCTGACCTGCGCCTCCCTGCTGCTGGCGGCCGGGTCCTATGGGCGCGGCGGGGGAGGGGCGGCCCCTGTCCCCACACCCAGCCCCGCCGGGCCGGCGTCCCCCTCTCCCACGGCGGCGCCCACGCCGGAACCGGAGCCTACGCCAACGCCAACGCCGCAGCCCACCCCGGAGCCCACCCCTACGCCGGAACCGGCGGACCCCTACGCCCAGCGGGCCCAGGAGATTTTGGGCCGGATGAGCCTGCATGAAAAGGTTTGCCAGCTCTTTATCGTCTCCCCGGAGCACATCACCGGCGCGGGTACCGTCACTGCCGCCGGCGACGCCACCCGCCAGGCGCTGGAGGCCTATCCGGTAGCCGGCTTCCTCTACGACAGAAGGAATCTGCTCAGCCGGGAGCAGGTGACGAACATGCTCCAGCAGGTGCAGGAGTATGCTTCCATCCCCTTGATCCTCACCTGCGACGAGGAGGGGGGGCGGGTCAGCCGCCTGATGCGCACCGTTGGCACCACCCGCTTCGGCCCCATGCTGGATTATAAGGATCAGGGGCCGGATATTGCCCTGTCCAACGCCCGCACCATCGCCGGCGACCTGCGCAGCTGTGGGTTCAATATGGACCTGGCCCCGGTGGCCGACGTGTGGTCCAACCCGGCCAACACCGTCATCGGCGACCGGGCTTACAGCGACTCCTTTGAGGAGGCCGCCGTGCTGGTGGCCGCAGCGGTGGAGGGCTTCCACGCCGGCGGGACCGCCTGCACCCTCAAGCACTTCCCCGGCCATGGGGACACCTCTGCCGACTCTCACTACGGCTCTGTTTATGTCAACAAGCCCCTGGAGGAGATCCGCCGGGAGGAGCTGCTCCCCTTCCAGGCCGGCATTGACGCCGGCGCGGACGCGGTGATGATCGGCCACCTGATTGTCTCCGACGTGGACGATCAGCCCGCCCTCTTCTCCTATGAGCTGGTCACTGGCCTGCTGCGGGAGGAGATGGGCTTCAGCGGCGTGGTCATCACCGACGGCCTGCAGATGAAAGCCATGTCCGACCACTACAGCAGCGCAGAGATCGCCGTAAAAGGCCTTCAGGCCGGCGTGGACCTCTTCCTGTGCCCCATGAACCTGAAGGGGGCGGTTCAGGGGGTGAAAGACGCGGTTGCGGACGGGACGATCTCCCAGCAGCGGCTGGATGAGAGTGTCTTGCGGATCCTGGAGCTGAAGCTCCGATGGGGAATCATAAGTTAGGAAATGCCTGCTCAGCCTGTCGAAAACACGTTTTCGACAGGCTGAGCGCGGTTTTCAGCGCTTCAACACGCTCTGAGAACCTGTATTCACAACCGCGAAACGCCGGCTTACCAGGTCTTCTGCCGGCCTGCGGCGGGACGCGCTTCCCCTGACATCAAATTGTCATTCCGAACAAAAAGCAGCGTTCTATTCACAGAAGATGATTGACAAATGAACAAAGACAGGGTATGATTAAGAAAATGGGAACGTTCCAAAAATGATTCCTGTCTGATAGGTGGGTTCAATATGGGAGAGAATTTGACAATTATTGATATCGCCCGATTGGCCGGTGTCTCCAAATCCACAGTCTCCCGGGTGCTTAATAATGAGCCGAACGTAAAGCCCAAGACCAAGGAGGTGGTTCTCCGGGTCATTGGAGAAAACGGCTATCTCCCCAACGAGATGGCCAGGACGCTGGTAAAGAGCAAGAGCAAGCTGGTGGGGCTTATCACCCCCTTTCAGTGCCGCTCCTTCTACCGCAACGAGTATTTTCGGGACGTGTTTACTGGGCTGAGCAACGTATTCAAGGCCCAGGCCTATGACATCCTCACCGCCTCCGGCAGCGGGGTGGAGCTGGACACCATTAAGAAATTCGCCCTTACCTACCATGTGTGCGGCATTGTGCTGCTCTATTCCATTCCGGACGATCCCAGCCTCCACTACCTGGTGGACAACCGCATCCCCTTTTCCCTCATCGGCGCCTGCGAGGGGTTTTCCGATATCAACCAGGTGACCTATAACTTCCGGGCGGCGATGAGGGAGATCATGGAGACCCTCATCCGGCAGGGCCGGCATAAAATCGCCTTCTTCGCCAGCGATACCGGCCTGGCTACCACCCGGGCCTACCTGGACGGCTACACCACCGCCTTGGCCAAGGCCGGACTGCCCCTGCTGGAGCACTATCTGGCGGGAGGGCTGGACGACGAGGCGGCTGTCTGCACCGCAATGGAGCGATTCCGCCACAGCGGCCAGACGCCCGACGCCGTAATTGTCAGCGCAGACGCCATCTGTCTGGACCTGCTGCGCTACTGCCGCCGGAAGGGGATCCGCGTCCCCGGCGATTTGGCCGTTTTTTCCCTGGAAAACGGGCCTTCCAACGAGATTTTGGACATCTCCTCCCTGGACCTGGACTACATCGAGATGGGGGCCCTGGCGGGGAAGATGCTGGCGGACACCATGCAGACCGGCAAAACAAACCGGATTGAGCTGCGCCACCGGGTCATCCACCGGGGGTCCAGCCTGGGATAGCTTTCTGAGTTTCGTCGCACCCTCTCCTGCCGGGGCGCGGGGGAGTTGACCCAAATCAATCAACATAGGAGGAAACGTACATGAAACAACTGCTCCGAAGCGCGAAAACCCTGTCCTGCCTGGCGCTGGCCGGCGCACTGCTGGCCGGCTGCGGCGCACCCTCCGGCAGCGGTCCCTCTGGAACGTCCGGCGAGAAGCGGCAGCTGGTATTCTGGGAGTCATCCTACTATACCGACCTGGAGACCAACGCCTTCTACCGGGTGGCCATCGAGAAGTTCAATGAGATGCACCCAGATGTGGAGTTTGTACTGGGCTCCAAGGGCCGCCCTGAGCAGGAGATTGACGCTTTAACCATCGCTTTCAGCTCCGATGCCGCGCCGGATATGTTCGGTTACAGCGTAGGCGCTCTGGTCCAGCCCTTTATCGACGGCGGCAAGCTGGAGCAGCTGGACAGCCTGTACCAGGAGAACGGCTGGGCGGACAACATCGACCCCGCGCTGCTGGACGACCAGCGCAGCCTCTTTGACGGCAATCTCTACTCCCTGCCCATCCGCCGCACGGTGATGGGGGTGTTTTACCGCAAGGACGTGTTTGCCCAATACGGCCTGAAGGTCCCCGCTACTTATGAGGAATTCCTCCAGGTGTGCGAGACGTTACAGCAAAATGGGATCGTTCCCATAGCCAATCCTGGGAAGGTTCCCGCAGCCACCAACCGCTGGTTTGACGGCCTGCTGGAGAAGAACTGCGGCATTGAGCTGCATAACGACCTGTGCTACGGCCGCGCCAGCCTGAACTGTCCCGAGGTGGTACAGTCCCTGGCGGAGCTGAAGGAGCTGTCCCAGTACTTCCAGGAAGGCCATTTCTCCGCGGAGGAGAACGAATGCCGCCTGCTGCTCTACCCCGGCGACGCGGCCATGGAATACAGCGCCACCTGGGAGGCGGATACCTTTGAGAGCCAGGGGCAGAACGTAGAGGACTGGGGTTATTTCCGCTTTCCCAGCGGACTGGACCAGTCCCGCTCCAACCGCTTCACTTACGGCATTTATATCAGCGCCGACTCTCCCAACAAGGATCTGGCCATCGACTTTTTGAAGATCTGCGCCTCTCTGGACCCCTATCAGGCGGACTTTGATGAGCGGGGATCCATTGTGGGCATCCGGGACGACGCCTTTGACCTGACCAAGCTGGACCCCCTGCGTACCTCTCTGGTGGAGGACGCCTCCAATCCGGACGGCTCGTATATGGCCACCAATGAGATGTGCTGGCCCCCCAAGCTCACCGACATGCTCTATGAGGTGCTGGACAAGGTTCTGCTGGGGGAGATCACCCCGGAAGAGGGGGCTAACATGCTGGACCAGACCGCCGCAGAGATCGGCTTCTATCAAAATTGACGCACAGGTTTTAATGCCGGGGGACGGCTGGCCCGCGCCGGCCGTCCCCCCAGTCCATTCCGGGAAGGAGAACACCTGACATGAATCCACAGTCTCTTCCGCGCAGCAGGAAAAAAATAAAATGGACGCCCTACATCTTTCTGGCGGCGCCCATCGCGGTCTATCTGGTCTTTATGATTTTCCCGGCGGTGTACTCTATGGTCATCAGCCTGTTTTATTGGGACGGCCTCACCAATGAGCGCCATTTTGTGGGCCTGGACAACTATGTGGCCCTCTTCCAGTCCGACCCTATCTTCCGCACCGCGGTAAAGAACAACGTGATCTGGGCGGTGCTGTCGGAGATTCTGCCCATCTGCCTGGGGCTGGCCCTGGCGGTGCTGCTCAACAGCAAGCGGCGGGGCTTCGCCTTTTTCCGCAGCTGCATCTTTTTCCCTTCCGTGCTGTCCATCAGCACCATCGGCCTCATCTGGCGCTGGATGTACGACCCCAACTTCGGTCTGATCAACGCAATGCTCAAGACGGTATCCGGGGGTGCGGTCTCCCTGAACTGGCAGGACCCGCCGGAGCACACCATCTTCTTTCTCATCATCGCCGGCTCCTGGGCCTACTCCGGCCTGTGCATGATCCTCTTCATGGCGGGGATTAAGTCCATCCCCGAGTCCACCCTGGAGGCCGCCCGGCTGGACGGCGCCACCGGCTGGCAGCGTCTGATTTACGTCATTCTGCCCCAGATGAAAAATACCATCAACATTGTGCTTACCTTTACCCTGATCAACTCCTTCAAGGTGTTTGATCTCATCTATGTGATGACCGCCGGCGGGCCCGCCCGGATGACCAACGTCATGGCCACCTGGTCCTACTACACCATTTTCCGCTACAACGAGTACGGCACGGGAAGCGCCATGTGTATTGTGCTCTCCCTCATTCTGGTGGCGGGCTCCCTGTTTATCAACAAAGTGGTCCGCATGGAGAAGAATTAGGAGGATTCATGAAAAACGCCAAGAAAATCGCCATCTATGTGAGTATGACCGCATTGATCCTCATCTGGCTCATGCCGATTCTCTATCTGGTCAACAGCGCGCTGAAATCCCCCAACGAGTTCTTTATGAACGGCATGTTTTCCCTGCCCCAGGAGCCCACGCTGAAAAACTTCGGCATTGCCTGGAAGAAGATCAAGCCCTACTTTCTCAACAGCCTCTTTTACGTCACCGTGTCCGTACCTATTATTGTGCTGCTGTCCTCCATGGCGGCCTACGCCCTGTCCCGGTTTGAGTTCAAAGGGAAGCATTTCCTGGTGGGGCTGCTGATGCTGGGGATGCTGCTGCCCGCCCATGTGACCCTGCTGCCCAACTATCTGGTATTAAAATCCTTCCACCTGCTCAACAAGCCCGCCGGCCTGATTCTCCTCTATGTGTCCTTGAACATCTCCTTCACCTTTTTTTTGACCCGGGGCCATTTTCTGGGCATCAACCGGGAGATCGAGGAGGCCGCCATGGTGGACGGCTGCCCCACCTGGCAGATTTTCTTCCGCATCATTTTGCCCATGTCGGTGCCGGTGCTTATCATCGCCCTGGTCATGAACTATCTCAACGTATGGAACGACCTGGTTTTATCCATTGTCTACGTGACAAAGGACGAGATGCTGCCGGTGACGGCGGGTCTGCTCCGCTTTACGGAGGAGTACGCCCAGCACTATGAGCGCATGACGGCGGGGATTCTTATCTCCATCATCCCCCTGTCGGTGATCTTTATCGCGGCCCAGAAATACATTGTGGCCGGTATGGCGGAAGGCGCCCTGAAAGGATAGAAAAAATATGAAAAAATTAGCTGACTGGTCCGTGATGCAGGATGTCCACGACCTGGGAGAGACCCTCGGCCTCTACCGGGAGGATTTCGACTTTGCCCAGTGCGCCCACCTGCTCTCAGACTTCGAGCCCCTGCCCCGGCTGGGCGCCCTCCAGGTGCTGCTCAGCGATCAGCCCTACTACGGCCGGGCCCTGCGCTATTTCAACCAGGCGCCCTGGTGGTACCGCTGCCAATTTGACGCCGGAGAGACGGCGGGCTGTGTGGCCCTGCTCCGCTTTCTGGCGGTGGACTACTACTGCAAGGTCTACCTCAACGGCGCCCTTGTGGGGGAGCACGAGGGGTACTTTGAGCCCTTTGAGCTGGATGTCACCGGCCTGCTGCGGGAGAAGGACAACCGCCTCTTTGTCAAAGTGTGGGCCCCCTGGGACGACCAGATCCTCACTGGCGGCGAGGCCATGCGCTGCTTCTCCGTGAAGCGGGCCATGGTAAAGGGGACCTACGAACACGCCGACGGCTTCATCCAGCGGGACGTAAACCCGGTGGGCATTCTGGACGATGTGGAGCTGCGCCTCACCCCCGGGGCGGCGCTGCTGCGGGGCTGGAACGCCTGCGTCTCCTATCACACCGGCGATGCCGCCGCCAGGATACGCATCACCGCCAAGGCCCTGGGAAACTTCTGCGGCTGCCGGGGGGCAGTTAGGATTCTGGACCCCATGGGGGGGTGCGCGGCGGAGGCGGAGTGTCCCATAGGCGGGGACGGCGCCATTGATCTGACCCTCACCCTGGAGCGCCCCCAGCTGTGGAACTGCTGGGAGCGGGGGGAACCGGCCCGGTATACTGTGCGCCTCGCCCTAGTGCGGGAAGGCGCGGCTCTGGATACCGTGGAAAAGCAGGTGGGGGTGCGCAGCGTCACCTTGGAGCGCACACAGGAGCGCACCCGTTTCTCCTTAAACGGCAGGCCCATCTTCCTCCGGGGCACCTCCTACTTTGGGGACATCTATCTGTCCGAGCTGAGCTATGACCGGTACTACCGGGATCTGCGGCTCATCCGGGACGCGGGCTTTAACGCCGTGCGGGTCCACGTCCATGTGGAGAAGGATTCCTTCTACGACATCTGCGACGAGCTGGGCCTCTTCGTCATCCAGGACTCCGACTTCAACTGGGATCACCCCACGGATCCGGCGTGGATGGAGCGGGCGGCGGCGGTATTCGCCGCCATGGTGCGCATCCGCAGGGACCACCCGTCCATCTTGTGCTGGGTGGCCCTCAACGAGCCCGACCTGTGGAAGATCTTCACCCACGGCCTGCTGGAGCAGACCGCCCAGGACGAGATCATGCTGAATACCCTGTGCGTGAAGCTGATGAATATCCTCAAGGAGCTGGACCCGGAGCGGCCCTACATCCGCGCCTCCCGGGAGGAGGACGACCCGGAGAGCGGGGACAGCCACACCTACACCGGTTCTCTGGCGGTGGGCACCGCCTATCCCCAGATCGCGGGGACCACAGAGAAGCTGAACACCGAGTTCGGCATGGATGTCCCCGGGGACGTGGGCGCCCTCACCCGGGACCGGCGGATCTGGGGGGCGCTGCAGAGCGTGGCTCCCGATCTGGAAGGGCTTCAGGCCTACCAGTACCGCCTGCTGCGCTACTATACCGACCACTACCGCCTCCAGAAATACGCCCCCTGCTCCGGGTACTTCCAGTTTATGTTTATCGACCTGTGTCCCCAGAGCTTTTACGGCATCCTGGATTTTTACGGCACCCCCAAGCGGGGATACTACGCCATGCTGGAGTGCGGCGGCCCCCTGGCGCTCATCGCCCAGAAAACGCAGCAGGGCTTCCGGATCGTCCTGGTCAACGACTATCTGAAGACCTTCCAGGGTACAGTGGCCTATACCGTGCTGGAAAACGGGGTGTGCCGGGCCAGGGGAGAATTTCAGGCGGAGATCGGGCCGGACACACGAGTCGACGTGGGAGACGCAGTGTGGGACTTCCGCCCCGATTCTCCGGCGGAGCTGCGCCTGGCCTTCACCGGGGCGGACGGCGCCGTGCTGACAAAGCGTCACTATTCCGCGGCCTTTCTGGAGTTCCCCGCCATGGCGGGACAGACCATGGACAACGAGCTGGGAATGCGGACCTATCACTTTTCCGCCCCGGTAAAGGAGCGTGTACGCATATGCTGATTGTTCCTCAGGAGCTCAAAACCTTTCCCTTCGCCCCCTACGGGCGGTATCTCTCCCGCCCCCTGGACCATCCGCCGGGGCTGGACACGGGGCACTCCCTGTGCTGGCCGGCGGAGTACACCTTCCCTATGGGGGAGATGCGCTTCGGCGTGGAGCAGGCCCGCTACCGACCGGAGCTGGAAATTCCGGAGCTGGAGCAGCACCGCCAATCCAAGGAGCTGATAATCTGTGGAGACAGGCCGGTGGTGGTCACCCTCTGCCTGCCCCGGGACATCCACGATCACCAGGAGCGGCCTAGGGCGGAGGACGCGGTGGCTCTCATTCTCCGCCCGGGGGACGTGATTGTGCTGGACGAGTTTGTGTGGCACTCGGGGGGAATGCCTTTGGAGGGGGATACCTTCTACCTCTTCGCCTACCGGGTGCGGGCGGAGGCCCTGTACTGGGTCCCGGTGGAACACGGCCCCATCAAATTGAATCTGGGAGGCTTGCACATTGAAGCATAAGCAGGATTGGTTTAAGGAATTGGTCATTTACCAAATCTATCCCCGCAGCTTTCAGGACTCCAACGGGGACGGCGTGGGAGATTTAAAGGGCGTCCTTCAGCGGCTGGACTATCTGGCGGAGCTGGGGGTAAACGCCCTGTGGCTGTCGCCGGTGTACGCCTCCCCCAATGTGGACAACGGCTACGACGTGTCGGACTACCGGCAGATCATGCCGGAGTTCGGCACCATGGACGACTGGGACGCCCTGCTGGCGGAGGCCCACCGGCGGGGCATGGCTCTGATTATGGACCTGGTGCTCAACCATACCTCTGATCAGCACCCCTGGTTTCAGTCCGCCCGGCAGTCCAGAGACAGCCCCTACAGCGGCTTTTACATCTGGCGGGATCCGGTAAACGGCGGGCCGC
Source organism: Pseudoflavonifractor sp. 524-17 (assembly GCF_009935845.1). GTDB lineage: Bacteria > Bacillota > Clostridia > Oscillospirales > Oscillospiraceae > Pseudoflavonifractor_A. The sequence continues at coordinate 58,069 of NZ_QWEK01000025.1, forward strand.
CCAACGGATGGAGGGCGGTCTTTGGCGGCAGCGCCTGGGAATATGTGCCGGAACGGGGGCAGTACTACCTTCACTCCTTTGCCAAGGAACAGCCCGACCTGAACTGGGAGGATCCCCAGGTGCGCGCGGCGGTACACGACATCGTCCGCTGGTGGGCGGACAAGGGAGTGGACGGCTTCCGAGTGGACGCCATCAGCTATCTGGACAAACATCTGGAGGCGCTGGATCCCGGCGACGGGCGGATCTGCACCGCCGCCTGCACCAACCTGCCTGGCACCCACCGGTACATCCGGGAGCTGGTCCAGGCCACCTGCGCCCCGGACCATCTCATGACCGTGGGGGAGGTCACCTGCCTGTGCCTGGAGGACCACTGGGACTACACCGCCCGCAGCCGGGGAGAGTTTGACATGGCCATCCCTTTCGTCAGCCCCATAGAGGAATTGCAGGGCTGGTCCCCCCGGCAGATGCGGGCGCAGATCAACGCCGTCTATCAGAAGCTGCGGCTGGAGGGCTGGTGGGCCCGCTTTTTGAGCAACCACGACAAGCCCCGGCAGGTCTCCCTCTACGGCGACGCGGAGCGCCACTGGGAGGCGTCGGCCAAGCTGCTGGCCGCCCTGCTCCACACCCTGCCTGGCACCCCCTTCATCTACCAGGGGGAGGAGATCGGCATGACCAACATCGCCCTGCCGGAGATCGGGGACTACGACGACATTGACACCCAAAATCTCTACCGCTCTCTGGTAGCGGCGGGGGTGGAGGAGAAGGAGGCCCTCCGCCGGGCCCAGCTGGCCAGCCGGGACAATGCCCGCACCCCCATGCAGTGGGACAGCTCCTCCAACGCCGGCTTCTCCACCGGCGCCCCCTGGCTTCCCATCAATCCCAACTATACCGCCATCAACGCCGCAGAGCAGCGGGGCAGACAGGACTCCATTTTCACCTTCTATCAGACGCTTATCCGCCTGCGCCGGGAGCACCCTGTGCTGATTCACGGGGACTACACCCCAGTTCTGGAGGAGGATGATAACCTCTTCGCCTACCTCCGCCGCTGGGAAGGCACCACCTGGGCCGTGATACATAACTTTGGCCCCGCGCCCCAAAGGGTACCTCTGGACCGCCAGAATCTGTCCGGCAAAGCCGTCCTGTCTAACTGCGGCCGGAGCGGGGAACTGGAGGGAGAGATTATTCTGGAGCCCTATGAGAGCTTAATTCTGGAGTTGGATTCGTAAAATAAGAGCAGGAAGTTAGGTTCTAACTTCCTGCTCTCAGCTTGTCGAAAAGCGGCCTGCCAGGAAAAAGTTCTGGCAGGCCGCAAAGCATAAAGATACATAAGGGCAGCAAACAGGAGGAAAGAGAGATGAGATAGCCGTTTTGCTTTCCATCTGGCCAGCTTTTTGAGATTCATGGCAGCAAACTTAAGCCTCACCCATTTGGAGAGCTGGGCAAGACCTCTATAAAGCGTATAGCGCATACCATGCTTTTCTTTGGCATCGGCAAAGACTCGTTCAATGGTTTCCTTGCGTTTGGCATAAAGATTTTTGTATTGCGGGGTGTATCTGGCGTCATCGGCCAGTTCTTCGTAGTCTTTCCAAACATGGCGCAGGACAGTTTTCACGCAGTTTTTAGAGCGGGTGCACAGGTGCCGTGTGGGACATTGCGCACAAATTTTTGGGTCGCTGCAATATTCCCGGTAACCGTCCCGGTTGGTGGTACGGTATGCCAAGGGCTGGTATTCCAGGCAGATCACGCAGTCATAGTATTCATCATAAACATACTTCCACCACTCGTGCCCGCCTTTCATCGTCATGGGACGCTTGTAGGCAGTGGACAACACCCGGCCATCGGTGAACACTTTTTTGCAGATGTGTGGAGTTTTGTATGCGGAATCCGCCACAATGGTCTCAATTTCCGGAAAGGTCTGTGTCACTTTGTCATAAACATCATCGAACGCTACACTGTCGTGGACGTTGCCGGGGGTAACCACCGTTTCCAGCACATAGCCATTCTTATCGCAGGCGGTATGGGCCTCATAGGCAAACTGCCGCTCATGTTTTCCCTTCACAAACATACCGCAATCCGGGTCTGTGGTGCTTTTTGTCACTGTTTTGAAGCCTGCCTTCTTCCGCCGCGCCAGCTTCTTTTTTGAGGTGTTGTCCCGCTTCTTTCCAGCGGGCTTGGGCGGATCATCGTCATCATCGAAAGGCTTCTTCCCATGGGCCTCCCGGTCTGTGTTGATCTCCGCCAGCAGCTCATCCCGATACCGCTTTGCCGCCGTCGGCACCTCCTGTTTGATTTTTTTGTTCAGATTTGCGCTGGCCTTGATATGGGTTCCGTCTATAAACACTGCCGCCGGAGACAGCGCCCCCGCTGTTCCTGCCTCATTCAGCACCCATTGGAATACCCGCTCTATCGTTTCCTCTGTGAACCGATGCCGGAAGTTATAGCTCACCGTAGAGAAATGCGGCAGTTCCTCGTTTAGTGTGTATCCTAAAAACCACCGGTACGCGATGTCTGTCTGCGCCCTGCGCAGCGTCCCCCGCAGCGACGGTATCCCGTCCAGATGTTGGAGCAGTACGATCTTGAACAAAACCACCGGATCAATGCTGGTCCGGCCTTCTTCCTCACTGTACAACGGCTCCACAATTTCATATAGTTTCCTGAACTCTACCGCTCTGTCCACCTTGCGCAGCAGGTGTTCTTGTGGCACCAGGCTCTCTGTATCCACCACTTCCACCACGCCCCGCTCCATTTTTCCCTTTTCCATCATTTTTCTCACCCTGCTCTATTTTACCTCGTTTATATGAAAAAGTCTGCCGAAGGGCAGACTTTTTCGACAGGCTGAG
>NZ_QWEK01000026.1 GCF_009935845.1 Pseudoflavonifractor sp. 524-17
CACACCCACTCCTACGCCTGCCCCCACACCTGCGCCCAGCCAGTCCGCAGAGGAGCTGACCGCGGAGGTGGTCCGTCTGGTAAATGAGGAGCGGGCCAAAGCGGGGCTGCCAGCCCTGTCCACCTACGATCCCCTGACCCAGGCGGCCCAGCTGCGGGCCACGGAGCTGCCGGGGCTGTTCTCCCACACGCGCCCGGATGGGAGCGACTGCTTTACCGCCTTGGAGGCGTTCAACGTTCAGTCCTACTATACCGCCGGTGAGAACATCGCCGCCGGGTCCAGCACCGCGGCGGGGACGATGAATCAGTGGATGAACTCCCCCGGCCACAAGGCCAACATTCTCAACAAAAACTTTACCCACATCGGCGTGGGCTATGTAAAGGCCCCCGGCGGCTATGGCCACTACTGGGTGCAGATGTTCCTGGGGTCCAACAGCCTGCCCTCCGGCGGACAGAATCCCGCTCCCACGCCTGCCCCCTCCAATCCCCCCACCTCCACCAATACCAACACCCCGGCGGGGCGGCTGGTCAACAGCACGGATATCCCTGCGGACGGCCTGCTGAAATCCTTCCGCCAGGAGTGGGACAATGGGGACTATCTGGAGCTGTCCGTCAGCGGGACCAACACCGTCACCTTTGCCGGCCGGTACACCTTCTCTCCCCAGTCCGCGGGGCTGTATAATTACGCGGTCCTCCGCCTGGCGGGCTATACGGATGAGCGGGTGGCCGAGATCCCCTTTACCAGCGGCGTGCCCTTTTCCGGCAGCGCCAAGGTGGATTTGAGTGTGATCAAAAAGGTGGCGGATGAGGGCAGCCGGTCCTATGTGACCGCCATGCTCTGCCAGAACTACACCCCCGGCGATTCCGCCATGGGGGGCATTGCCTTCCAGGATGTGGATATCTCCATCCAGCCCGACGGGGACAGCTGCATCTTCCGCGTGACGCAGCGGTGAGGCAAAAAACACAAAAACCCGGCGCTCTCTGAAAAAGAGAGCGCCGGGTTTTTTATGATTTACTTACTGGCCTTGAGGGCGCGGATGGCTTCGGTGAGCATGGGGGTGACCTTGAAGAGGTCGCCGGTGATGCCGTAGGAGGCCACCTCAAAGATGGGGGCGCTCTCGTTCTTGTTCACAGCGATGATGCACTCGGAGTCCTGCATTCCCGCCTTGTGCTGAATGGCACCGGAGATGCCCAGGGCCACGTAGATTTTGGGGTGGACGGTCTTGCCAGTCTGGCCCACCTGGTGGTCGGAGGTAATCCACCCCGCGTCCACCACGGCGCGGGAGGCACCTACCACGCCGCCCAGGGCGTCGGCCAGCTCCTCCGCCAGAGCGATGCCCTTTGCCACATCCTTGCTGATGCCGCGGCCCACGGAGACCACCACGTCGGCGCCGATGAGATCCACCAGCTTCTTAGCGGCCTTCTTCACCTCCAGCACGTCCACATGGATATCCTCCTTGGACAGCTGGACAGCCACCCGGTCAATGACGGTCTTGGCGGCCCCCGCCTCGTCATAGGGCTGGGTCTGCATGACGCCGGGGCGGACGGTGGACATCTGGGGACGGAACCGGGGGCAGATAATGGTGGCCATCAGGTGTCCGCCGAAGGCAGGGCGGGTCATCTTCAGGTTGGTGTTCTCCTCAAAGACAGTGTTGTCCACGTCGATGGTGGAGGTGGTCTTCAAAAATTCCTTGTACTTGGCCACGTCCACATCCAGGTGGGTACAGTCGGCGGTCAGACCGGTGTGGAGCCGGGCCGCGCAGCGGGGGCCCAGGTCGCGACCGATGTTGGTGGCGCCGATGAGGAAGATTTCCGGCTTTTTCTCCGCAACCAGATCGCAGATGACCTTGGTGTAGCCGTCAGTGGTGTAGGTCTCCAGCAGGGGGTGGTCGCACAGGTAAACCCGGTCGGCGCCGTAGCCGCCCAGGGCCTTGACGGCCCCTTCGCCCATATTGTGGCCCAGCAGTACGCCGCACAGCTCCACCCCCAGGTCGTTGGCCAGCTTGCGCCCCTCGCTGAGCAGCTGATAAGAGGTGCTCATGATAGCGCCTTCCCGCTGCTCACAAAATACCCATACGCCCTTGAAGGCGGCGGTGTCCCGGCTATTGAACTCAGACATTTCCTTCACTCCTCTCTCATCAAATCAGGTGCTTGGCGTCCAGGAGGGCGACCAGCTTCTCGCAGGCCTCCTTGCCGGCGCCCTCCAGCATCATGCCGGCGCCCTTCACCGGGGGAGAGAAGGACTTGTACACGTTGGTGGGGGAGCCCTTCAGGCCGATGGTGTCCAGGTCGATGAGGGGATCGTCCTTCAAAGTCTCAAAGTTATAGACCGCGTAGGGCTTGCTGTAGGCCTCCATAATGCCGCCCACGCTCATGTAGCGGGGCTGGTTGAGCTCCTTGACGCAGGTGATGAGGCAGGGGGTCTGGACCTTCAGGGTCATATAGCCGTCCTCCAGCAGCCGCTTGACCGTGACGGTCTTGCCCTCCACCTGGATGTCAGCGGCGTAGGAGACCTGGGGCACGTGGAGCTTTTCGGCGATCTGGGGGCCCACCTGGGCGGTGTCGCCGTCAATGGCCTGCCGGCCGCACAGGATGATATCATCCTCCTCCACGCCTACCTTTTTAATGGCGGCGGCCAGGATCTGGGAGGTGGCGTAGGTATCGGATCCGCCAAACTCCCGGGCGGAGACCAGCACGGCCTCGTCACAGCCCCGGGCCAGCAGCTCCCGCAGCATTCCCTCGGCGGGCGGGGGGCCCATGGAGATAACCACCACCTTGCAGCCGGTGGCATCCTTAATCTGAAGGGCAGCCTCTACCGCGGCCAGGTCGTCGTGGTTGGTGATGGTGTCCATAGCGGCACGGTCCATGGTGCCGTCCTCCTTCACCGCCACGACGCCGGACGTGTCGGGAACCTGCTTGACACAGACAATCAGTTTCATAATTTTCCCTCCGTTCCTTACTTCACGCCCAGATTACTGGAGATGACCATCCGCTGGACCTCGCTGGTGCCCTCATAGATCTCGGTGATCTTGGCGTCGCGCATCATGCGCTCCACGGGGTATTCGCGGGTGTAGCCGTAGCCGCCGAAGAGCTGTACGGCCCGGCGGGTGACGTCGCTGGCCGCCTCCGCGGCGAAGAGCTTGGCCATGGCGGCGTCCATGGAGTAAGGCTCGTGGTTCTGCTTTTTCATGGCGGCGGAGTAGACCAAAAACTGGGCGGCCTGCATCCGGGTGTGCATATCGGCCAGCTGGAACTGGGTGTTCTGGAACTGGGAGATGCGCCGGCCGAACTGGACCCGCTCCTTGGTATAGGCGATGGCCTCCTCAATGGCGCCCTCCCCCAGACCCAGGGCCTGGGAGGCAATGCCGATGCGGCCTCCGTCCAAAGTGGCCATGGCCAGGTTGAAGCCCTTGCCCTGCTTGCCCAGCAGACGGTCCTTGGGGATGACGCAGTCCTCCATAATCAGCTCGCAGGTAGAGGAGCCGCGAATGCCCATCTTCTTCTCGTGCTTACCCACGGAGAAGCCGGGATCGGTGCGCTCCACGATAAAGGCGGAGATCTCCTTTTTGGTACGGCCCCGCTTGTCGGTGGTGACGCCGGTGATGGCGATGATAATGAACACATTGGCGTAGCCGGCGTTGGTAATGAAGATCTTGGAGCCGTTGAGGATCCAATTTTCACCCTTGGCGTCCAGCACGGCGGTGGTCTGCTGTCCCTGGGCGTCGGTGCCGGCGCCGGGCTCGGTCAGGCCGAAGGCGCCCAGCCACTGGCCGGAGCACAGCTTGGGCAGGTACTTGGCCTTCTGCTCATCGGTGCCGTTTTCAAAAATGGGGGCGCAGCACAGGGAGGTATGAGAGGAGACGATGACGGCGGTGGTGCCGCATACCTTGGCCAGCTCCTCCACACACATGGCGTAGGAGAGCACATCGGCCCCGGCGCCGCCGTACTCCTTGGGGAAGTAGATGCCCATCATCCCCAGTTTGGCCATCTTTTTGACGGTCTCCTCAGGGAACATCTCCTTCTCATCCACTTCCTCAGCCAGGGGCTTTACCTCGTTCTGGGCAAACTCCCGGTACATTTTGCGAAGCATTTCCTGCTCTTTGGACAGATGAAAATCCATAATTGATCTGCTCCTTAATTTCTCAAAATATGGAACCGAAAGCCGGGCGGGGTGTGCCCACCCGGCCGTTCTGAATCAGGTTACTTGCTGTAGTCGTAAAAACCCCGGCCGCTCTTCCGGCCCAGCCGGCCGCCCCGGACCATCTTGCGCAGCAGCAGGGAGGCGCGGTAGCGGGGGTCGTTGGTCTCGTTGTAGAGCACATCCATAATGGCCAGGCACACGTCCAGGCCGATGAAGTCGCCCAGCTCCAGGGGGCCCATGGGGTGGTTGGCGCCCAGCTTCATGGCTTTGTCCACGTCCTCCACGCTGGCGATGTGGTTTTCCACCAGATTGATGCCCTCGTTGATCATGGGGATGAGCAGGCGGTTGACCACAAAGCCGGGGGCCTCCTCTACCTTGACGGGCTGCTTGCCCACGTCCTCAGAGAGCTTGAAGATAGCTTCAAAGGTCTCGTCAGAGGTATTCACGCCCCGGATGACCTCAATGAGCTTCATCACCGGCGCGGGGTTGAAGAAGTGCATTCCGATCACCTTGTCCGCCCGCTTGGTGGCGGAGGCGATGTCAGTGATGGAGATGGAGGAGGTGTTGGTGGCCAGAATGGCCTCGGGCTTGCACAGGCTGTCCAGCTGGGCGAAGAGCTCCTTCTTCAGGCCCAGCTCTTCCACGGCGGACTCCACTACCAGATCGGCGTCGGCCACGGTGCTGAGGTCAGAGGTGAAGGTCAGCTTGGCCAGCAGGGCCTCTTTCCCGGCCTCGTCCAGCTTGCCTTTGGCGATGCGCTTATCCAGGCTCTTGATCAGGCTGTTCTTATGCTTCTCCGCGCTGGCGTCGCTGGTGGAGCGGATGACAGTGTCGATTCCCTTGTTGGCAAAGACCTGGCCAATGCCCAGACCCATGGTGCCGCCGCCGATGACAACGATCTTTTTCATAAAAATGTCCTCCTGCAAATTATTTTCTGGGTTGTGTGTAAAATATCAGCGATTGACAAAGTGTTTCTCGCTGCGCTTTTCTAAAAAGGCGCCCATGCCCTCGTCCTTGTCGGCGGTGCCGCAGGTAACGCCGAAGGCCTCCGCCTCAAAAGCGGAAGCAGTATGGATGTCGGCCTGCATCCCCATGCGGATGCAGCGCTTGGACTCCCGTACGGCAATTTGGGCGTTGGCGCAGATTGCCTGGGCCAGCTCCATGGCCCGGTCCATCAGCTCCTCGGGGGGATAGACCGCGGAGACAAGGCCAATCTCTTTGGCCTCCTCTGCCTTGATGACCTTGGCGGTGAGGATGAGCTCCATCGCCTTGGACACCCCGACGATCCGGGGCAGGCGCTGGGTACCGCCAAAGCCGGGGGTGATGCCCAGCCCCACCTCTGGCTGGCCGAACTTGGCCTTTTCACTGGCCAGGCGGATGTCGCAGGCCATAGCCAGCTCGCAGCCGCCGCCGAGGGCGAAGCCGTTGACCGCCGCGATGACCGGCTTGGACAGATGCTCCAGCTTCAGAAAGATACTTCCGCCCCGAACGCCAAAGCGCTTTCCGTCGCTGGAAGAGAAGTCCTTCATCTCCGCAATATCGGCCCCAGCCACAAAGGAGCGGCCCGCGCCGGTCAGAATGACGGCATAGAGGGTGTCGTCGGCCTCCACCTGGTCTAAAATCCCGTCCAGATCCGTCAGAACCTGACTGTTGAGGGCGTTAAGCGCCTCTGGGCGGTCGATGGTGACGATGCCGATGTGATCCTGCCGCTCCAGCTTGACAAATCCCATCTGAGTGCATACCTCCCTGATTGCCTTGTTATTTTTTTAACATAGTCGACTGCAAAAAAAGGCAACTGCCCGGCAATCCCGTGCCAGCTGCGCACTTCCTATCAGCCGTACCGTACCCTGCTTCTTATGCCGGCTACTTCGCATAGTATACCGCCTTTTGAAGCGTGTTGCAAGAGGAATTTTGAAAAAAACTGACTTCTTCAATAAACTTAGTGGTTTTATTATGGGAAAACTTGTACACCATGGCACCCTCAGCCCCCGCCGAGACTGCTGAGGGCCGCGGAAAGAGGGAGGTAGGCCAAGGGCAGAAAGATGGCGGGGAGCATATTGCCCACCCGGATTTTCTCCTTGGGCAGGCCCAGGAGATTGAGCGCGATGCCGATGATAATGGCGCCGCCTACGGCGCTCATGGACAGAACCACGGCGCCGGAGAGATAAGGGCCCACAAGCTGAGCCAGCAACGTCATGCCGCCCTGATAAAAAAGCAGGGGGATGACCGAAAAAGCCGTTCCGACCCCCATGGCGGCGGCAAAGGTAATCGAGGTGACGCCGTCAATGACTCCCTTGGAGATGAGAATGGAATAGTCGCCGTTAAGGCCGGCCTCCAGACTGCCGTTGATTGCCATAGCGCCCACGCAGAACAGAACGGTGGCGTTGACAAAGCCCTCCGCGAAAGGACTGCTGTCCCCGGCCCGGAGCAGCCGGCGGCGCAGCAGCTCCCCAATGCTGTCCAGCCGGGCCTCAATCTTCATCCACTCCCCCAGCAGGGTACCGGCCACCATGCACACCACCACGCACAGGGAGTCAGAGGTGCGCAGCACGTTGGAGATGCCGATGCCCAGGACGCACAGGCCCAGAGCCATGGTGAGGGTGGCGGAAAACTGGGGCTTGATCCGGTTCTTGAAAACAAGGCCCAGCAGACTGCCGGCCAGGATCAGGACAACATTGATAATGGTTGCGATCATATCAATCATCTCTTTCGGGGGTGTTTCTCTTTTACAGTGCAAAGCGCGAAACTATGATACTCGTTTTGAGACGGTTTGTCAAATAAAGTTGCAGGGATTCCTGTAGGC
>NZ_QWEK01000027.1 GCF_009935845.1 Pseudoflavonifractor sp. 524-17
GGAAGTGCGCCCAGATAGGGCATTGTGTGAAGTAGCGTAAGGTACTACCCCGTAAGATAACACGGGAAACAATCTGCCTAACCGAAAGGCGAAAGCTGACACGGGAACATAGCACGGCAGTAAAGCGGTAAGTCACCTAAAGGCATTTTGGTGCGACTGAACCGCAATGTTAAGCGGATATGAGGTTTAAGTTGGGTTTACTGATACGTGAGTTTCTAATTCCTGTTATTGTCAGGTAGAGGAAAATGTCTGAAACCTCTGGCATGAGAACGGTTGATTATGTTCCTCAATCAATCGGTTATCGGCAATCTCATGCAATCTGTAGGAGAACCTATGGCAAGGAAACGAAAGCGAAACCGACAATCCGCATTTACCTACACACAATGCTAACTGGGGATACCCTAAACAGGAGCGCCGTCAGAGCGGCTATGGTTATAGAGCCTGAAAATCCTGCATGGGTACGGAGCGTTCGTAGTAGTCCGAGGACGGTAATGCCGTCTACATGGCGAAGGGACGCAGTTGTTGTGTACTAAAATAAAAGTTGATTAGGGAGGAAAGCCTCAAATGCAACCAACAACCGAAATTTTAGCAAGAATCAGTAAAAACTCACTTGCAAACAAAGAGGAAATCTTTACAAAACTGTATCGTTACTTGTTGCGTCCTGACCTCTATTTTACAGCGTATAACCACCTGTACGCCAATAATGGAGCGGCAACGAAAGGAGCAAACAATGATACGGCTGATGGGTTCAGCGAAGCTAAAATTGCAAAAATCATAAAATCGCTGTCTGATGAAACCTATCAGCCGACGCCGGTAAGACGAACCTACATCTCCAAAAAAAGTGACCCTAAGAAGAAGCGTCCGTTGGGAATACCCACATTTACGGATAAGCTGGTGCAGGAAGCCCTGAGAATGGTGCTGGAAGCGGTGTATGAACCTGTTTTCCTAAAAGTATCGCATGGTTTTCGCCCCAAAAGAAGCTGTCACACGGCTCTGACATCACTCAAAAAGGAATTTAACGGCACACGTTGGTTTGTGGAGGGCGACATTAAAGGTTGCTTTGACACGATAGACCACGCGGCTCTCGTAGGTTTTGTAAACAATAAAATCAAGGACGCCCGGATTATCAAGCTGATTTACAAGTTTCTGAAAGCGGGATATTTAGAGGATTGGCAGTACCATAAAACATACAGCGGAACGCCGCAAGGCGGTATTATTTCACCACTGTTAGCCAACATCTACCTGCATGAATTGGATAAATATGTGATGAAGCTGAAATCTGAATTTGATACGCCCAGCGAGGAAAAAATCACACCTGAATACCGTGAATTGCACAATGAAATCAAAAGGCTCTCCTACCACATGAAGAAGTTAGACGGCATGGAAAAAGAGAAGCTGCTTGCAGAATACCAATTAAAGCGCAAGCAACTGATGACGATTCCGTGTACTTCACAGACCGACAAGAAACTAAAATATGTTCGGTATGCAGACGACTTTATCATAGGTGTAAAAGGGAGCCGTGAGGACTGCCAGTGGATTAAGAGCAAACTTGCCGAGTATATCGGTCAAACGCTGAAAATGGAATTAAGCGAAGAAAAGACGCTCATCACCCACAGCAGCGAATGTGCAAGATTTTTAGGTTATGACGTGTGTGTACGAAGGAGTGGAAAAATAAAACGCGGCGGCCCAGGCAACGCAAAAAAGCGTACATTAAATAACCACACAGAACTGCTTGTACCGTTTGATGATAAAATCCACAAATTTATCTTCTCAAAGGGAATCGCGATACAGAAAGGTGACGGGACACTATTTCCCGTACATCGAAACTATTTGTTACGGCTCACAGATTTAGAAATCGTCACTGTTTATAATGACGAACTGCGAGGAATATGCAACTACTACGGTATAGCGAGTAATTTCAGCAGACTGAAATACCTATCCTACCTTATGAAATTTAGCTGTCTGAAAACCCTTGCGGCGAAGCATAAAAGCAGTATTTCAAAAGTCATTGCCATGTATAAAGACGGCAAAGGCGACTGGGGCGTTCCGTATGAAACAAAAGCGGGCGCAAAACGGCGATACTTTGCGAAGTATATCGACTGTAAAGGAGCAAAGAATCCGACTGACACCATCAGCAATGCAGCTATTATTTATGGTCAGTCGGTAACTACTCTTGAAAAGCGGCTGAAAGCAAAAGTCTGCGAGCTGTGTGGCACGACGGAAAGCGACCGTTACGAAATTCACCACGTAAATAAGCTGAAAAATCTAAAGGGCAGAGAGCAGTGGGAAATCGCAATGTTAGCTAAACGCCGGAAAACGCTTGTGGTGTGTGAAAAGTGCCACCATGAGATACATAATCAGTGAGTGAATACTGACCGAACAATGACAGAGCCGTATACTCCGAGAGGGGTACGTACGGTTCCCGGAGAGGGTGGTGCAGACCTACCGCCGAAATGCGGCAAGGCGGCACTTCCCTACTCTACCAGAAAAGGGCAGTCCGGGCCGGGTACGATATGGATATTCTCCCGTCCGACCTGGCCACCTACGGCGCGGAGGCCAAGACGCTTTTGGAGGACCTGCAATCCCGGAATGAGCGGATGTTCCTCGTCACCATGTTGGTGATGAACACGGCGGAAACCCGGCAGAAGCTGGAGAACAACGTGTTCCAGGCGGCGGGTATCGCCCAGAAGTACAACTGCGCCCTGCGGCGGCTGGACTACCAGCAGGAGCAGGGGCTGATGTCCTCCCTCCCCCTGGGCCTCAACCAGATCGCCATTCAGCGGGGCCTCACCACCAGCAGCACAGCAATCTTTGTTCCCTTTACCACCCAGGAACTTTTTATGCAGGGAGAGGCCCTATACTACGGCCTGAACGCTCTTTCCAATAATCTGATTCTGGCCGACCGCAAGCGTTTGAAAAACCCCAACGGACTAATCCTCGGAACCCCCGGTTCCGGCAAATCCTTCGCCGCCAAGCGGGAGATTGCCAACGCGTTCCTCGTCACAATGGATGATATTTCCATCATTGATCCGGAGGACGAGTATTCGCCCCTGGTGCGGAGGCTGGGCGGCCAGGTGATTGACATCTCCCCCACGTCGGACCAGTACATCAACCCCATGGACCTGACCTTGAACTACTCCGAGGACGACAACCCCCTGACCCTGAAAAGCGACTTTATTTTGTCCCTCATGGAGCTGATTGTGGGGGGCAAGGCCGGTCTGGAGCCGGTGGAGAAGACGGTGATTGACCGCTGTGTCCACATGGTCTACCGGGACTATTTGCAGGACCCGAAGCCGGAGAAGATGCCGGTGCTGGGGGATCTCCACGCGCTTTTGTGCCAACAGCCGGAGCCGGAGGCCCAGCGGCTGGCCACGGCGCTGGAGATCTACGTTTCCGGCAGTCTGAACGTGTTCAACCACCGGACCAATGTGAAAATCAACAGCCGGATCGTGTGCTATGTGATTAAAAAGCTGGGCAAACAGCTCAAAAAGTTCGGGATGCAGGTGGTGCAGGACCAGGTGTGGGGCCGGGTGACGGAGAACCGGGAGGCCCGCAAGTCCACCCGGCTCTACGTGGATGAGCTGCACCTCCTCCTGCGGGAGGAGCAGACCGCCGCCTACACGGTGGAGATTTGGAAGCGGTTCCGCAAGTGGGGCGGAATCCCGACCGGAATCACACAAAACGTCAAGGATTTGCTCTCTTCCCGCGAAATCGAGAACATATTGGAGAACTCCGACTTCATTTATATGCTCAACCAGGCGGGCGGGGACCGGCAGATTCTGGCCAGGCAGCTCAACATCTCGCCCCACCAGCTCAGCTATGTGACCAACGCCAACGCCGGCGAGGGGCTTTTGTTTTACGGGAATGTGATTATCCCCTTTGTGGACCGCTTCCCCAAGGACACGGAGCTGTACCGTCTGCTCACCACCCGCCCGGAGGACTTGGCGGAACAGCAGTAAAGGAGGCGTTCACCCATGGACCCTTTGCAGAATCACGAGACCATTCAGCAGTTTATGAAGCTGCTTGAAGAACACAGCCGCCAGGGGCAGGCCCAGGATTTGTCCCTCCTGATGTTCTATATGGACGGCATGACCCGGCAGTTTGACGCGGTATTCCAGGAATTGCAGGAGGTCAAGGCCCAGCTTGCCCAGGAGAAGCAGCCCGCCGTGCAGAAACTCATGCAGGGTGTGGCCGCCAACCTGGAGCACAAAGTGGAGTGGGCGCGGGATATGCTGGCCGGTCTGCGGGAGAAGATCGCAAACTGCGCCAGGAACGCCGTAGAAACCTTCAAAGAGGCTGGCGTACCGGCGCTGGACAAAGCCGTTGCCGCGATGAATGTGAAACATAAGCTGGAATGCTTGCGGGAACACATCAGCGGCATAATCACAGACATCAGGCAGCATATCGCAGAGGTGGAGGACGCCGGCCGCGAGCTGCGGAGCGCGGCCGGTCATTGGAAGAACGCCGGACGGGCCTTAACCGGCAGGGAGACGCAGGTGGCAGACGGCGGGCAGGAGGGCCGCGTTCAGTCTGCGGTGCTGGCCCCCATGCGGACCGCCCAAACGCTGCTGTCCAGTATGAACAACGCCGCCCTCGCCGCTATCGGCGGTGTGGAACATCTGGAGCGGACGGCGCAGGCTGTGCGGGCGGCGCGGCAGGCGGAAGAGAGGCCCTCCATCCGCCGGGCGCTGGCGGAGCACAAGGCGGAGCTTGCCGCCCAGTCCGCCCCCGCGCCGGAGCAGGGCCGCAAAGCGCCGGAGGCGGCCCGATGAGCGGCAAACGGTTCCAGGCGCGGGGGAAGACCGTCCAGAAAATGGGCCGGGACGGCCTGGTGGAGCGGAACCTGGCCACCGGCGAGGAACAGCGGGTCAGCCGGCGGGCGGAAGACATTTCCTTCGGCCCGGAGCGCCCCCTGGCTCAGACTGGCGCTCCGTCCCCGCCCAAGCGGCGCAGACAGCCCCGGCCCGCATTGGATGGGGGATCGCCCGCCCCGCAGGATACGGCAAATGCGCCGGAGCGTCCGGGGGCGGTTTCTCCACCGGATGCGGCGGCACAGGCGAATCCCGCCGTGAGTTCAGACTTGCCTCATTGCGTTCCTTCCGTGGAAGTCCCGCCGCCGGAGCGGCCCGGATGTACCGGCGAAAACGGGAATACCCCACAGGAACCGCCCCGGCGGCAGAACGGGAGACGGCGTGAGCCGTCTCCCACAGCCTGCCGAAACAACCGGCAGAAGCCGCCGCCCAATTTCCCGGAGATCCAAAGCGGGGTAAAACGGCGGCGGACTGCGGCCCACGCCCCGGCGGGCCCAGTCCCGCCGGAGCCCGCAGACATCAGCATGAATTCCACCCCGCCGGATTGCGCGGCAGAGGAACGGCCGCCCGGGGGCCGCCTGCGCTTTGAACCAGAGCAGACGCAGACCGCCGCACAGCATACGCCCGCCAAGGCGGCCCGCCAACAGCGGCGGTATGAGCAGGCGGAGCGGCGTGCGTCCCAGTCCGCCCAAAGGCTGGAAAAGGCCCAGGCCCGGATACCGGTCCAGCGCCGGGTCCGTCTGGAGCGGCAGTACGACAGCGCCGCCGGGAAGGTGCGCCGCCGCCTGCGCTTTGAGCAGGAGCCCCGGCAGGCTGCGCCCGTCCCCACGCTCCTGAACCGGGCGGGCCGGGCGGTACAGGCGGCGGCGGTGGGGAAGCTCCACGGCAAGATCCGGGAGGTGGAGCGTCAGAACACGGCGGTGGAGGCCGCGCACCGGGGCGAGCTGCTGGCGGAACAGGGCGGCGGGCGGCTGCTGCATTGGCAGAAAAACCGCCGCCGCGCCGCACCCTTCCGGGCCCTGCGCCATGCGGAGCGGCAGGCGGCAGACGCGAGCTGGAACCTGGCGTGGCAGACCGCCCTCCGGGAGCACCCGGACTTACAGCGGAAACGGGTTTTTGCCAAGTGGCTCCACAAGCAGAAGCTCAAACGCCGCTATGCCCAGGCAGCCCGGGAGGCCCAAACCCGCGCCCGGCAGGCCGGACGGGCGTCCACTGCCGCCGGGAAAGCCGTTCAGGCAGCGGCGGAGTTCCTCTCCAGCCACAAGACGGCGCTTCTGGCGGCGGCGCTGGCGGCAGCGGCAGTGCTGTGCCTTGTGGCCGGCATGGCCTCCTGCACTGCCATGCTCCCCGGCGTCCAGGCCCCCCTTCTCTCCGCCGTCTATCCGGCTGATGAGGCGGATATCTGCGGCGCGGACCTGTACTATTCCGAGCTGGAGACCGATTTGCAGCTTGACATTGCCCAGACCGAATCCAATCACCCGGGCTATGACGAATACCGCTATCGCATCGGGGAGATCGGCCACAACCCCTACGAGCTCATGGGGTATCTCTCCGCCGCCTTTGGCGCGTTCACCTTGGAGCAGGTCCGGCCTGAGCTTGACCAGCTGTTTGGCGAGCAGTACGCCCTGACCCGGGAGGCCGTGGTGGAGACCCGCTATGACAGCGAGGGGAACCCCTATGACTGGCGGGTCCTGGAGACCACCCTGACCGTGCGGCCCCTGGGGGACATCATCGCCGGGCGTCTGCCCTCCGGCGAGGGGGCGGACCGCTATGAGGTCTATCTGCAAACGCTGGGCGGCAGGCAGGCGTATGGAAATCCCTTCGATTTCCCCTGGCTGGCCTGTGTGTCCAGCGGATACGGCTGGCGGGTACACCCCGTCACCGGAGAAAAGAACCTGCACCGGGGGGTGGACATCGCCGCCGCCCAGGGGACGCCCATCCGGGCCGTTCAGGATGGGCGAGTGGTCTCCGCCGGGGAGGCCGGCAGCTACGGCCTGTGCGTGGTGATTGAGGACGAAAAGGGCTATCAGTCCCGGTACGCCCACTGCGCCAGCCTGAACGTCAGCGCCGGACAGGAAGTGAAGCGCGGGGACGTGATCGCCGCGGTGGGCAGCACCGGCCAGAGCACCGGGCCCCACCTCCACCTGGAGGTCCTGCACGGCGGCGCGTACCTGAACCCCTATTACTTCGTGGACACCGGCGACGGCGGGACCGGCGGCGGTGCGATCCCCGGCGTACCGGGCGGGCCGGCCATCCCGGACTATCCCGGGGAGCCGGTAACGGATGAAACCTACGCCGCAATGCTGGCCGAAGCGCAGAAATACCTGGGGTTTCCCTACGTCTGGGGCGGAAGCAGTCCCAGTACGTCCTTCGACTGCTCCGGATTTGTCTCCTGGGTGGTCAATCACAGCGGCTGGAGCGTGGGGCGGCTGGGGGCGCAGGCCCTGTTCAACCTCTGCACCCCGGTCTCCAGAGAGAACGCCCGACCCGGGGACCTGATTTTCTTCACCAAAACCTTTTCCTGCAACACCCCGGTATCCCATGTGGGCATCTATGTGGGCAATGGCCAGATGATCCACTGCGGCGATCCCATCCAATACGCCGATATCAACAGCCGCTATTGGGTGCAGCATTTCTACTCATTTGGCCGGATGCCGGAACCTTAAATGACGATTTTAGGAGGCGTGATGGGTATTTGAACATTGGTTTGCTTGACGTGGACGGCCACAACTGGCCCAACCTGTGCCTGATGAAGCTGTCCGCGTGGCACAAGGCGCGGGGCGATTGTGTAACATGGTGGGACCCCGCCGGGCGGTATGACCGGGTGTACAAAAGCCGGGTTTTTACGGACACCTACTCCAGGGACTCCTTCGCTGTGACCAACGCCGGGGAGGTCATACAGGGCGGCACGGGCTACGGCCCCGGCCCGGACCTCCCGGACGAAGTGGAGCACAGCTATCCGGATTACAGCATCTATCCGCAGTTTTCTGACGCCGCCTACGGCTTCCTGAGCCGTGGGTGTTCCAGAAACTGCGGATTTTGCATTGTCTCCGGCAAGGAGGGGCGGCAGAGCCGCCGGGTTGCGGACCTGTCCGAGTTTTGGGACGGTCAGAAGGAGATCAAGCTGCTGGACGCCAATCTCCTGGCCTGCCCTGACCATGAAACGCTGCTGTCACAGCTTGCGCAGAGCGGTGCCTGGGTGGACTTCACCCAGGGCCTGGACATCCGCCTGATCACACCGGACAACATGGCGCTGCTGAACCGGGTGCGGACGAAAGCCGTACACTTTGCCTGGGACGATCCAACGGCGGACCTGATTCCCCGGTTCCGGCGGTTCCTGGACCTGACCAACATCAGGGACCCCAGGCGGCGGCTGGTGTACGTACTCACCAACTACAACAGCACCCACGCTCAGGACCTGTACCGGGTGACTGCCCTGCGGGACCTGGGCTTTTCCCCCTACGTGATGGTCTATGAGCGGCCCAGCGCCCCAAAGATCACCCGCCAGCTCCAGCGGTGGGTAAACAACCGGCGGATTTTCCATACGGTGAAACAGTTTGCGGACTACATACCAACTAAGACGGGAGGGAACAGCCATGCGTGAGCCGAAGGAGAAAAAGATTGACCGCTTGAAAGACGAGCTGGTACGGGCGAAAGAGAAGTCCAGCCAGTGGCAGGCCCGGGTCCGGGACCTGGAGCGGCAGATCACCGAGCAGGAGAATCTGGCGATCATCCGGGCGGTGCGGGGCGCCGCCGCCGCGCCGGAGGAACTGCGGGGCCTGTTGGACCGGATTCAGGGGGCGCAGACAAATTTGACGAATGAGGAGGAACATTGAGCCTATGAAGACAAGAACGATGGGGCGCACGGTCCGGCTGGTCCTGTGCGCACTTATGTGTATGGCGCTGGCCGTGCCCTTTGCGGGCACGGCCTTGGCGTTTACGGAGGACGGCGCGGAGCCCGCGCCCGGCCTTGCCATCCGCATCACCCCGCCCGGCGGCTGGGCAGAGGAGCGGGCGGAGGTGGAGATCTGCATCACCGATCCCGCCGGGCCGGGCCCGCAGTCGGCCCAGGTGAAGCTGGGCGGCGGGGGCTGGCAAGACCTGACCGGGGCGCTGGAGCGGACGGAGGACCGCTGGCGCTGCGTGGTGGAGCTGACGGAAAACTGCACCGTGGAGGTCCAGGCGGTGGGCTTTGACGGAAGAACCTATGAAAAATCCCAGTACATCCGCTGCTTTCCGACAGGTTCCGTCTCTGCCTCCGGCGCGGAGCCGGATGCCGGAGCGTCCGGGAGCGCAGCGCCCTCTGTCCCGCCCGGCGGCCAGGGGACGGTGATTGACAGCGCCTCCGGCGCGGCGGCGGAGAGCGGCAGGGAGTTTTTCACCATCTCCACCCCGGATGAACATGTGTTTTACCTGGTGATTGACCGGAACCGGGGGAGTGAGAACGTCTATTTTCTCAACGCGGTGACGGAATCCGACCTGCTGGCCCTGGCGGAGGAGGACGCGGGCCAGGGCGGCGGCGTGAGCGCCGTTCCGGAGCCGGAGCCGGTGTGTGCCTGCGAGGACAAGTGCGTCCCCGGCGCGGTGGAGGCGGCCTGCCCCGTCTGTATGCTGGCCTGGAAGGACTGCGCCGGTACGGCCCCCGTCCATACGGACGCGGACACCCCGCCGGAGCAGGCGGAACAGAATGGCAGCGGAGCCATGGCGCTGGTGGTGTTTGCGGTCCTGGCGGCGGGCGGGGCCGGATTTTACCTGAAAATCTATAAGCCTAGAAAGGAGCTGGCGGAGGCAGAGGACCTGGACGAGCTCACCGGAGGGCCGGAGGAGACCGTCAATGAGGATGAGGAGGAACCCGCGCCCCGGTATCCCTGTGGCGAGCCAGAAGAGCCGGATTTTCCGGAGGGCTATCACTACGAGGAGGACGGCGGCGAATGACCCGGTTCACGGACAGCCCCTATGAGCGCCTGATGCAGCAAACCCCCGCAGGTCCGGAGCGGCCCCAGGCCGCGCCGGAGCGTCCGCCCGGCCACCCCTGCCACGGCTGTCCCTATGGCCGGGACGCGCCCTGTCTGGGTATCTGCTACCGGAAATTATTAAAAAGGAGTGGTGAAAATACAATTAGTAATCGCTGAAAAACCCAGCGTGGCCCAGGCCATTGCCGGGGTGCTGGGGGCCGGCCGCCGCCGGGGCGGCTATTGGGAGGGCGGCGGCTGGCTGGTGAGCTGGTGCGTGGGCCACCTGGTGGAGCTGGCCCCGGCGGACGCCTACGATCCCCGCTACTCCAGATGGAGCTGCGGGGATCTGCCCATTGTGCCGGACCGGTGGCGCTATCAGATTCTGCCGGACACCAAGGGACGGTTTGACACCCTGGCCGCCCTGATGGCGGAGGAACAGGTGGATACCGTCATCTGCGCCACCGACGCCGGACGGGAGGGGGAGCTGATCTTCCGGCTGGTCTACCGGCTGTGCGGCTGCACGAAGCCGGTGAAGCGGCTGTGGATCTCCTCCATGGAGGAATCCGCCATCCGAAAGGGCTTTGACCATCTGGCGGACAGCCGGGCATACGACAGCCTCTACGCCGCCGCCCTCTGCCGCGCCCAGGCGGACTGGCTGGTGGGCATCAACGCCACCCGGCTGTTCACGTGCCTGTATAAAGGAAGGACGCTGAACGTGGGCCGGGTGCTCACCCCCACCCTCACGCTGCTGGTGGAGCGGGAGGCGGCCATCCAGAAATTCAAAAAGGAGAAATTCTATACTGTGGAGCTGGATACACCGGCCCTTCGGGCCGCAAGCGGGCGGTTTTCCTCTAAAACGGACGCGGAAAGGCTGCGCACAGCCTGCCTGGGCACGTCGATTGTGGTGAAGTCTGTGGAGCAGCGGGACCGGACGGAGCACCCCCCGGCGCTCTACGACCTGACCGCCCTCCAGCGGGAGGCCAACCGGCTCTTTGGGTACACCGCTCAGGAGACGCTGGACTATCTGCAAGCCCTCTATGAGAAGCGGCTGGCCACCTACCCCAGGACGGACAGCCGCTATCTGACGGAGGATATGGCGGACGGCCTGCCGGGGCTGTGTGTTGCGGCGGCGGGGGCGATGCCCTTCCTGGCGG
Organism: Pseudoflavonifractor sp. 524-17; assembly: GCF_009935845.1. Classification (GTDB taxonomy): domain Bacteria; phylum Bacillota; class Clostridia; order Oscillospirales; family Oscillospiraceae; genus Pseudoflavonifractor_A. Next base: position 10,921 of record NZ_QWEK01000027.1, read on the forward strand.
GCCGGCCCTTCCCGGTACACGCCGCCCAGGTGGTGGACGGCGGCAAAGTCACCGACCACCACGCCATTCTCCCCACGGCGGAACTTGCCGGTACGGATCTGGCCGCCCTGCCCACCGGGGAGCGGAATATTCTCTCTCTCATCGCCGCCCGCCTGCTGTGCGCCGTGGGCGAGCCCCATATTTACGCGGAAACTGCCGTGATACTGGAGTGCGGCGGGGTATCCTTCACCGCCAAGGGCCGCACGGTCAAGGCGGAGGGCTGGAGGGAGATTGAGACGGCGTTCCGCTCCGCGCTGAAGCAAAAGACGGAGCCTTCCGCCCCCACGCTCCCGGCGCTGGCGGAGGGCCAGCGGCTGGAGGGCGCGGACGCCCTGCTGCGGGCGGGCGCAACTTCGCCCCCGGTCCGCTACACCGAGGACACCCTGCTGGCCGCCATGGAGACAGCCGGGGCGGAGGAGGCTCCTGACGATGCCGGAAACGGGGCCCCCGCGCAAGCCCAGCGAAGCGGGTTGCGTGGGGAAAAGGAGGGGCAACGGAGCGGAGCGGATGCTCGCCGTCAGGCGGGCGCAGCGGAGTGCAGTTTGCCCCGACGCGGACTTGGAACCCCAGCCACCCGCGCCGCCACCATTGAAAAGCTGGTGCGCTCCGGATTTGTGGAGCGGAGGGGGCGGCAGCTTATCCCCACGGAGCGGGGAATCGCCCTGGTCTGGGCCATGCCGGACCAGCTCAAATCCGCCAAACTGACAGCGCAGTGGGAGGAGAAGCTGGGGGCCGTGGAGCGGGGCGAACTGGCCCCGGAGGACTTTATGGCCGGGATTACCGCCATGCTCACCGGGCTGGTGGAAGCCTACCGCAACGCGGCGGTCTCCTCTGACGCCCTCGCCCAGTCCGGGCGGACGGCGGTTGGCAAATGCCCCCGCTGCGGCAAAAACGTGGTGGAGGGCAAAAAGAGCTTCTATTGCGAGAGCTATTACGACAGCGCCCCCTGCGGCTTTGCCCTGTGGAAAAACCACCGCTTTTTTACCGCCAAGCGCAAGGAGCTGACACCCGAAATCGCCGCCTCCCTGCTGAAAACAGGGCGCGCCGCTGTCACCGGCCTGTTTTCTGAGCAGAAGGGCGTGTTCTATGACGCAACAGTGGTCCTCAGCGACGATGGCGGAAAATACGTCCGTTTCAAGCTGGAGTTTGACAAGAAACCAAATCAAAATGGAGGAGATCGTACATGAAGCAGAATCAATTTTGCCGCCGCCTGAACCAGATGCTGGCCGTCAGCGGCGCGGAGCCCAAGGAGCTGGCCAGCCGGCTGGGCGTGTCTGTGTCCACAGTCAACCGCTGGCGCAATGGGAGCAGCGTGCCGGACCTGTACCAGTTCCAGGCGCTCGCCCGGTTCTTCGGGATGCCCTGCGAGTGGTTTTTGAATACCGGCGGCTTCCCCAACGCGGAAGAGCTGGCGGCGCGGCTGGGGCTGTGCGAGGACACGGTAAAGGGCCTCATGGACCTGGCGGACCGCAGGGACGAGGCGGTGTTGGACGCGCTGGACGACGCGGTATATGCCCTGGTGTCCGCCGTCAATGCCGCAGGGGATTCGGAGTAATAACCTGTATTCATACAGACAAAGCCCGGAGGGATACAGCCTGAACGCTGTGTCCCTCCGGGCCTCTTTAATATGATGAAAAAAGGAGGGTTTCATGGCAAATAAACTGCAATTTGTCTCCGAGCTGGCGGACCAGACCGCCCGCGGCGTCACCCGGAACGCGGACGGCTGGAAGCAATATTTAACCACTGCCGCCCGGCTCTATAAATATTCCTTTGACGACCAGCTCCTGATCTACGCCCAGCGGCCGGACGCCGCCGCCTGCGCCAGTATGGAGCTGTGGAACGAGACCATGCGGCGGTGGGTGAAGCCCGGGTCCAAGGGCATTGCTCTCATCAAAAAGAACGGCGGCGGACGGCCTCATCTGGAGTACGTCTTCGATGTGACCGACACCCGCCCGGTGCGGGGGGCGCGGACGCCCTACCTGTGGGAACTGACGGCGGAGAAATATGGCGCGGTTGGGGCGGCGCTGGAGCGCCGGTACGGCCCCGCAGCGGAAGCGGACTTTGGCTGGCAGCTCATGGAGCAGGCCCACCGCGTTGCGGACGGGATTTACCGGGACTATCTGACGGACCTGCGCTATGACGTGGGGGGCAGTCTGCTGGAGGAGCTGGATGAACTCAATCTGGAGGTCCGCTTCCGGAGGACGCTCACCGCCAGCGTCCAGTATGCCGTCCTCACCCGCTGCGGCCTGGACCCCGGCGAGTATCTGGAGGACGGGGACCTCTCCGGCATCGCCGAGTTCTCCACCCCCGCCGTCCTCCACCACCTGGGCGACGCCGCAGGCAGGGCTTCCATGGAGCTTTTGAACGAGATTGGCCGGGCGGTCAAAGTGTTTGACCGGGAGCGGGCCGGAACGCCGCAAAAAAATGTGGAACAGGGGCTTGCAAAACCGGCGGTGATAGAGTATACTAAAGCCAGAGAACAATTTAACACTTTAAATCGAGAAAGTACAGAAGAGAGGAGCGGACATGATGAAGGAACTGACCTACAGGCGGGCGGGGGATTACCTGATTCCGGACCTGGCGCTGGACGGAACGGAGGAGCTGGAGGAGACGCCCCTGGGCAGGTATGGCCTGCTGCGGGAGACCTTCCTAGAGGAACACCACCACGGGAGGTACACCTCCATGCTGCTGACGGGGCGGCTGTACCCCCACCTGCGGGAGATCGACCGGCAGGCTCAGGAGCAGGTGGACCAGATGGTGGCCGGGCTGATGAGGCAGAACGGGGTGGACGAGGCAATGAAAGCCCGGGATCAGATGGGGTGGGTCCAGGCGGTGAACCGCTTCACAGCCCAGGCGGAGGAGCAGGTGCTGGCGGAAATCGTCTACAAGTAAATCCGGAGGAGCAGACGGCGGGCGGACAGCCCGCCGTTTCTGCGTCTGAGGAAGAAGCGCCGCCCCCTGCGCAGCCGGACCTTGCCCTGTTTTCCCTCTTCCCCACAGTGGAGGAGCAGGTGGAGCACATCGCCCAGGTCCAGATGGAGGACCGGCGGGCTCAGGGGCAGATTTCCCTTCCCGCCGGACAAGTGCCGGAGGCGGTGGTTGGCCGCGCCCTCACCAGCGGCGGAAATGGGGCCCGCAGCATCGAGCGCATTGTGGCCTTTTTTCAAAAAAGCCCCGGCGAATTTGCCGCCTCCTCCTTCCTGAAACAGGAGTTTGGCGAGGGCGGCAAGGGGATCACCATTGCCGGACAGGATTACGCGTTGTGGTTCAATCAGGAGGGCTTCCGCATTGCGCCGGGACGCTCCGCCTTTGGAAACGGCAGTACGTTGGTGTCCTGGCGCAAAGCCGCCGGCATGGTGTCCGGCCTCCTGCAGGACGGAAGGTTCGCCGCCCAGGAGAAACTTGCCGCCGCCCGGGACAATGAGTTCCGGGAACTGGCGGAAGCCCTGTGGTATCTGCGCCGGGATTTCAGCGAGGAAGCGGAAAAGAGAGGCTTTCTCCCCGCAATCGCGGAGGGATACGCCGAACCCGGCTTTCCGGCTGGCACAACGGCGATAGAGCGGGTGCTGCGGACTCCACAGGAGCGGGAAAAACTTGTGGAGGATATGCGGATATTCAACGCCGCGTACAAGGATAATCCCGGACTGCTGCGCTTCCGGCAGGCGCGCTCCCCTGTCGTTCTTGCTTCCCGTATTGAGGATCTGAACCGGCCTGTTACGCCGTTCCAGGCCCAAGAGGGCTTCGCCCCTGTCAGGGCCAGCTTTATCACGGAGGACGAAATTGACCGGCTGATCACCGGCGGCCCCCACATTTCAGAGGCCAAGCCGCAAATCTACTCCTATTTTATCCAGGGCCACAACGCCAAAGAGTGCGCGGGCTGTTTGAAGGAGCTCTACGGCACAGGCGGTCACAGCTGTGTGGGTTACGATGAGAGGTACGATTCCAAGGGGCTCAAACTGACCCGCGAGGACGAGCTTTCCGGGTTTCAGGGCTATGATACGGTTACACTGAGCTGGAACCAGGTGGGCAAACGCGTCCGGGCGCTGATTGACCGCGGGGCCTACCTCAGCGAGGAGGAAAAGGCAGGTCTTCCGGCCTACGAAAAGCTGGTCCTGGCCCGGAAGATTTACGCGTTCCGGTTCCATCAGCCCGGCGGCCCCCGCCAGTGGGACCCGGAGGCGGCACAGCGGGACATTCTCCCCCTGCTGGACAGCCCGGAGGAGGCCGCAAAGCTGTTTGACAGGATGATGAGCGAATTTGCGCCCCTTCCGCCTGATACGCCCCACTATCGTGCCATGCAGTACGCCGTGCGGGATTTGGCGGCGTATGTGCGGGGCGAGTCCCCCCTGTTTGCCCCGCTGCCGGAGGCGGCCTTGGAGGCGGAGCGGCGGCTGAAGCAGGCGGAAAAGCAGGAGAAAGCCCCGGACAGGGCGAAGCCCCAGTCCGGGGCCGATGCGGCCCCGGAGGCCCCGGAAGGGGAACTTACCGCCGCCGCCCGCGCCCTCGCCCAAAAGATGCAGTCCGGTACGCGGGAGGACGGGGACGGCCAGTTCTCCTTTGCCCTCTCCGCCGCGCCCAGGCCGGAACCGGAACCGCCCGCGCCGGAGGTCCAGCCGTCCGTGCCGCCATCCGCTCCGGAGCCTGACGCGGAGGCCCCCGCGCCTGCGCCGTCCCAGGCCCCGGAACCTGACGCGGAGGCCCCCGCTGCGGCCCCGGCGGCAGAATATGGCGTGTTGGGCGATCACCCGACTGTCAGGGAAATCTACGCGCATTACGTGCCCATGGTTAAAGAGCTGGTGCTGGAAGATACAACGTATCGGAACGCCTGCGCCAATTCCGGCCGGGACCTGGCGGTCCTGGAGGGGAACGAGGCGATCAAGCGGGCGGTGCTGGCCATCAACGACACGGTGCTGATGAAGCAGTATTACGATCATGTTGCGTTCCACAGCCGGCTCCACCAGGAGATCATACATGAAACCTATCCCGCGCTGGCCCAGCCCCGGCCGGAGCAGGCCGCAGAGGCCGCCGGAGCGGATGAGCCGGAGCAGCCGGACGCCCCTGCCGCGGTGCAGGCCGAACCGGATCTCACCCCCAACGTGGAGGAATATCTGAATCTGAAAGCCGCCCACCCGGACAAGCTCGTTGGCGTCCAGGTGGGCGATTATCTGCTGTTCTATGGCAAGGACGCGGAGGAGGCGGCCCCCGCTATGGGAAAGGAGCTGCTGACGCGGGACATCCCCGGTCTGGGCAATGTGGCCGTCACAGGGAGCGCCGCGGCGTGGCAGGCGGCGGCGGTGAAGCTGCTGGAGCGGGGACACAGCGTGTTGCTGGCCCGGCCTGACCCGGAGCGCGGCCCGGACGCGCCCTATGAGATCCTCCATGCCATGGACGCGGGGGCGTATATCCCCCTGGGCATGGAGCTGACCATGGACGGGCGGCGCATGAAGATCGACAGCGTGGATTTCCAGGCCGGGACGGTCAGCCTGCAAGACCTGGATGTAAAGGGCTGGTTCCCCATTTTCCGCTCCGAGCCAATCTCCTCTGTGCGGGAGTGCGTCAAGGCGGAGCAGCGCAGCGAGGCGTATATCGCCGCGGACATAGCCGCCCAGCTCCGGCAGGCGGAGGAAACGCCGGCCCCGGCTCCGCCCGTGGAATACGCCGGACTGGACGGCGGTATCCTCACACCGCCGCCCGCCGAAGCGGAGACTGTCACTGAGAAGCTGCGCACCGGCCCGGAGAAGCACAATTTCCGCATTACCGACGAGAACCTGGGGGTTGGCGGCGAAAAAACAAAATATCAGTACAATGCGGCGGCCATCCGTACCTTGAAGCAGATCGAGGCGGAGGGCCGTCTTGCTACGCCCGAAGAGCAGGAAATCCTCTCCCGCTATGTGGGCTGGGGTGCGCTGGCCCCGGCCTTTGACCCCAAGAACGAGAAGTGGTCCAAGGAATACGCTGAACTGAAGGAGCTGCTGACCCCCGAGGAATATGCCTCCGCCCGGGCCACCACCGTCAACGCCCACTTTACATCCCCCGCCGTCATTCAGGCCATCTACCAGGCGGTGGAGAACATGAATTTCCAGCCGGGGACCGTGCTGGAGCCCTCCATGGGCATCGGGAACTTCTTCGGCCTGCTGCCGGAGTCCATGGCGGGGGCGAAGCTCCACGGCGTGGAGCTGGACGATCTGACCGGGCGGATCGCCAAGCAGCTCTACCAGAACGCGGACATCACCGTAGACGGCTTTGAGCGCACCGATTATCCAGACAACTACTTCGACATGGCCGTGGGCAACGTCCCATTCGGGAACTACAGCGTCCACGACCGCCGGTACGACCGGCAGAACCTTCTCATTCATGATTACTTCATCACCAAGACCCTGGACAAGGTGCGCCCCGGCGGCATCGTGGCCTTTGTCACCGCCAAGGGCACTCTGGACAAGAAGAACAGCAAGGTTCGGGTGTCCCTGGCCCAGAAAGCCGATCTGCTGGGGGCGATCCGCCTGCCCAATAACGCGTTCAAGGCCAACGCAGGCACCGAAGTCACCACGGATATCCTCTTTTTCCAGAAGCGGGACCGGGCCCCGGAGCGGCTGCCGGAGTGGGTGGAGAGCGGCCAGACGGCGGATGGTGTTCCCCTGAACCGCTATTTCCTGGATCACCCGGAGATGGTACTGGGCGAAATGTCGTTCTGGAAGAATATGTACGGAAACGAGACGGAGACGGCCTGCCTGCCCCTGGAGGGGGCGGATCTCACCCGGCAGCTTGCGGAGGCGATCCGGCACATCGAAGCGCCCAACCGGGAATTGCTGGAGCTGGCCCCGCCGGAGCGGGAGGACGGCAAAGAGACAGAGCACCTCCCAGCCGACCCCTCTGTGCGCAATTTCAGCTTCGCTCTGGCCGGCGGCAAGCTGTACTTCCGGGAAAATTCCCGCATGGACCGGGTGGAGCTGGGCAGGGTGCCTATGGAGCGTGTCAAGGGCATGATCGCCATCCGGGACAGCGCCCGGAAGCTCATCGACTTGCAGCTGAATGGAGCGAAAGACAGCGAAATCCAGGGGGAACAGGCCAATCTCAACCGGCTTTATGACCAGTTCACGAAGAAATACGGCCTGCTGAACAGCGCCGGAAACCGGCTTGCGTTCCGAAAGGACTCCTCCTATCCGCTGCTGTGCTCGCTGGAGGTTTTGGACGACAAGGGCGCTCTGGTCCGCAAGGCGGATATGTTCTCCCGGCGGACCATCCAGCACCATCAGAGCGTCACCAGTGTAGACACGGCGGCGGAGGCATTGGCCGTCTCCATTGCGGAGAGGGCCTGCGTTGACCTGGGCTTTATGGCCTCCCTCATGGACGGCCGGAGCCTGGCTGGCGGCGGGGACAAGATCCCACAGATCGTGGCGGATTTGCGGGGCGTCATCTTCAAGGCCCCCGATACCGGCCCCTTTGACCTGGAGGCCGGCGGCACAAACTGGGACAAGGGCTGGCAGACGGCGGACGAATACCTCTCTGGCGATGTGCGGAAGAAGCTGGCCGCCGCCCGCGCCGCCGCCGAATCCTACCCCGAGTTCTCCGTCAATGTGGAAAAGCTGGAGCAGGTGCAGCCCAGGGACCTGACCGCCGCCGAGATTGACATCCACATCGGTGCGCCCTGGGTGAAGCCGGCGTATTACCGGCAGTTTCTTTTTGAATTGCTGAAAACCCCATGGTCTCTCCAGAAAGGCGCGGTAGATGTGCTCTATTCCCAGGCGTCCGGCGAGTGGAACGTCAAGGGCAAGCGCGAGGACAATCGGGACAGCCCCCTCATCTGGTCCACTTACGGCACAAAATACCGCAGCGCCTACGCGCTGTTTGAGGACGCCCTGAATCTGCGGGACACCCAGATTCACAAGACGGTTTTTGTGGACGGCGAAGAAAAGCGCGTGGTGGACCAGAAAAAAACCATGATCGCCCAGCAGAAGAAGGACGCCATCTGCGAGGCGTTCCGGAACTGGATTTTCAAGGACCCGGAGCGCCGGGCCGATCTCTGCGCTGCCTACAACCGCCTGTTCAATTCCATCCGGCCCCGGGAATACAACGGGGACCACATCCGGTTTACCGGCATGAACCCGGAGTACAGCCTGGAGCCCCACCAGCGCAACGCCGTGGCCCGGATGCTCTATGGCGGGAACACGTTGCTGGCCCACTGCGTGGGGGCGGGCAAGACCTTTGAGATGATCGCCGCCGCCATGGAGGGCAAGCGCCTGGGGCTGTGCCAGAAATCCCTTTTCGTCGTGCCCAACCACCTGACCGAGCAGTGGGGCGGCGATTTTTTACGCCTGTATCCCGGCGCGAAGGTGCTGGTGGCCACCAGGGAGGACTTTCAGCGCAAAAACCGCAGGAAATTCTGCGCCCGCATTGCCACAGGAGACTATGACGCCATTGTGATCGGCCACACCCAGTTTGAAAAAATCCCCCTCTCCCCGGAGCGGCAGGCGCGGGTGATTCAGGATCAGATCAGCGAGATCATGGACGCTATCGAGGCGGCTAAGGCGCAGAAGGAAGAAAAGTGGTCTATCAAGCAGATGGAGAATACCCAGTTCAAGCTGAACGCGAAGCTGAAAAAGCTGAATGATAAGCCAAAGGATGACACTGTTACCTTTGAGGAGCTGGGAGTAGACCGGCTCTTTGTGGACGAGGCGCATTATTACAAAAACCTCTTTACCCACACAAAAATGCGCAATGTGGCCGGAATCAGCCAGACAGAGGCGCAAAAATCCAGCGATATGTTTGCCAAATGCCGCTACATGGACGAGCTGACCGGCGGGCGGGGCCTCACCTTCGCCACGGGGACGCCTATCTCCAACAGTATGGTAGAGCTGCATACCATGATGCGCTACCTGCAATTCGGCCTGCTGGAGGAGCGGGGGCTGCGGCATTTTGACGCCTGGGCGGCCTCCTTTGGGGAGAAGGTGACGGCGGTAGAGCTGAACCCGGAGGGCACGGGGTTCCGGGCAAAAACCCGGTTCGCCCGGTTTTACAATCTGCCGGAGCTCATGAGCCTCTGGCGGGAGGCGGCGGACATCCAGACGGCGGATATGCTCAACCTCCCCGTCCCGGAGGCGGAGTATATCACCATCTCCACCGAGCCCAGCGAGGCCCAGAAGGAGATGGTCCAGGAATTGGCCGCCCGGGCGGAGAAGGTCAGAAGGGGAAACGTGCAGCCCACCGTGGACAATATGCTGAAAATTACCTCGGACGGCCGCAAGCTGGCCCTGGATCAGCGCATCGCCAATCCCCTCCTGCCGGACGACCCAGGCAGCAAGGTCAATGCCTGCGTGGAAAATGTGTTCCGCATCTGGCAGGAGAGCGCCGGAGCGCGGTCGGCACAGCTCATTTTCTCCGATCTGTCCACGCCCAAGGGCAAAGCGGAGAAAAAATCTAAAAAAGACAAGGAGGATGATACAGAACAGGAGCCGGAGGATGAGGTGGACGCGGAGACCCTCCGGTTGGAGACCAGCGTGTATGCGGACATCCGGGACAAGCTCATCGCCAGGGGCGTCCCTCCAGAGGAGATCGCCTTTATCCACCAGGCCAACACCGAGGCGCAGAAAGACGAGCTTTTTGCAAAAGTCCGGGAGGGGAAGGTGCGGATTCTGCTGGGCAGCACCCAGAAAATGGGGGCTGGCACAAACTGCCAGACCAGGCTCATTGCCTCCCATGATCTCGACTGCCCCTGGCGGCCCGCCGATTTGGAGCAGCGGGCGGGGCGGATTGTCCGGCGGGGGAACGAGAACAAGCAGGTGAAAATCTTTCGCTACGTCACCAAGGGGACCTTTGACGCCTACACCTGGGGATTGGTGGAGAATAAGCAGAAGTTTATCGGCCAGGTGATGACCTCGAAGAGCCCCGCCCGGTCCATTGAGGACGTGGACGCCGCCGCCCTCTCCTACGCCGAGGTCAAGATGATCGCCACCGGCGACCCGAGAATCAAGGAGAAGCTGGACCTGGATATCCAGGTGGCCAAGCTGAAGGTGCTGAAATCCAACCATATGGCCCAGCAGTATGAGCTGGAGGACATGGTGGTCAAGCACTATCCCCAGAAGATAGCGGAGGCTGAGCTGTTCCTCCGGGCCCTGACGGAGGACCGTGGCATCCGGGATATGCACCCGGTCAAGGAGGACGCCTTTTCCATCACGATTCTGGGCCAGATTTACACCGAGCGCAAGGCCGCCGGGCTGGCGCTGGTGGACGCCTGCAAGACCATAACCGGCCCGGAACATCCCCTGGACCTGGGCCAGTACCGGGGCTTTCCCATGCGGCTGCATTTTAACGGCTTCAAGTTTAGAGTGACGCTGAAACAGAATCTGACCTACACGGCGGAGCTGTCTGACGATATTGTGGGCAACATCAGCCGCATCCACAACGCCCTGGAGCGGATTCCCAAAAGCCTGGAGGAGCAGAAGCAGCGGCTGGAGACCCTCCAGCGGGATCTGGAGGCGGCGAAGGAGGAGGCCGGCCAGCCCTTCCCCCAGGAGGCGGAGCTGGAGGCCAAGTCCGCCCGGCTGTCTCAGCTGAACATTGAGCTGGACAGCGATGGCCGGGGCGGCGCACCCGATCTGGAGGATAAGGAAGAGGAACAGGTGGAGCCCGGCACACCGGAGCCCCAGGGCGGGAAACCGTCCATCCGGGCGGCGATACGTTCCTATGTCCCGCCCGCCCCAGCAAGTCCCGGCACAGAAAAAAGCCACCAGAGGGAGGCGGCGCTGTGAGGAAGAACGAGGGCCGGACGGTGGGCCTGTTTACCAAGGTCTCACCCGCGGAAAAGGCGGTCATTGATCAAAAAATGGCCCTCCTGGGGACCATGAACCTGCGGGCCTATTTGAGGAAAATGGCGGTGGACGGATATGTGGTCCAGCTGGATCTGTCCAGCGTAGCGGAGCTGGTGAAGCTCCTGCGGTCCGTCTCCAGCAATGTGAATCAGATCGCCCGGCGGTGCAATGAGACCCGGAACCTCTACGCCCAGGACGTGGAGGACCTGCGGCGGGGTTACACAGAGGTCTGGCAGGGCATCACGAATCTGCTGAAAAAGTTTGAATCGCTGTGATATAGGGGGTGAATTTCGATTCCAGGCGTGACAAAAGAGCAGATTGCAAAGGCCAAGGAGTGGGATCTGCTGTCCTATCTCCAAACCTACGAGCCCCAGGAGCTGAAGCAGTGCGGCCCCCGGGAATACTGCACCCGGACCCACGACAGCCTGAAAATCTCCAACGGGAAATGGTGCTGGAACAGCCGGGGCATCGGGGGGCGGACGGCGCTGGACTACCTGATCAAAGTCCGGGGGATGGACTTTGTGGACGCGGTGGAGGCCCTGTGCGGCTCCCGCGCCCCGCCGCCCCCGGAGCGGCCCAGGCCAAAGCCTCCAAAACCGTTTCAGCTCCCGGAGGCCACCCGGTTTCCTGCCGCCGTGGTGGCCTACTTGCAGGACCGGGGCATCCACCCGGAGCTGATCGGCGCGTGTCTCCAGGCTGGGACGCTCTATGAGAGCCGGAAGCATCAGAATTGTGTGTTCGTTGGGAAGGACCCGGAGGGCCGCGCCCGGTCCGCCTGCCTCCGGGGGACCCGGGACCGGTTCCGGCTGGACGTGGAGGGCAGCGACAAGCGGTATCACTTCGCCCTGCTGGCCGCCGGCCCGGACTGCCCCCGGCTGGCTGCGGCGGAGAGCCCCATTGACGCCCTCTCCCTGGCCACGCTGGTGAAGCTGGCCGGGGGCGAGTGGTGGGACAGCCACTACCTCTCCCTGGGCGGGACCACGCCCCGCGCCCTGCTCCAATTTCTCTACGATCATCCCCATGTTACCCAGGTCAGCCTATGTTTGGACAACGATAAGGCGGGGCTGGAGGGCATGGAGCGCCTGGAGCGGGCGATCCGGGAAGATGCGGAATTGTCCCGGCGGGTGAGGCTGATTTACCGCAACCCGCCTCCGGTAAAGCATGGGAAGGATTATAACGAATTTCTCTGTGCCTGTGTCCAGGCGGCGCGGGCGCGGCAGCGGCAAAGGGAAGGGGCGAGATAACCGCTGGTATGGTTATTCCTCGCCCTCAATCTCTACAATATCAACAGCCGATTCCAACAACAGGTTAATAATTTCGTTGCGGGAGCGGTTTGCGGTTTCTGCCAGCGTGTCCAGCCGCTCAATCAGCTCGTCCCGCATTCGGACGGACACAATTTTGTGTCCATCATCCCCTCTGCGCCCGGACTTCCTTTTAATCGTTATTTTTTCTGCCATGCTATCGCCTCACTCTGATTCATAGTTTAGCTTGACAGAAATGATTTTAGTATAGTATACTTATGTAGTCATATAAAACTATGATTTTATAGTTTTATATGCGAGAGGAGAATCACGTGGCAATCTCCAACATATTCCCTCGAAAAATCATGAAGAACCGGACCCGGCAGCAGTCCATGGCAGGCCGGCACAATTACGACCAGAAGCCGGAGAAAACCCTGGACGGCAAATTGGTGTCCTCCTATATGTGTTCGCCGGAGACCGCCGCGGAGGAGTTCGAGATCAGCAAAAAAATCTACGCCCGGCTCACCGGGCGCAGTCAGTCCAAACAGCATGATATTATCATGTACCGGGTGATTCAGTCCTTCCGGCCGGGGGAAGTCAGCCCGGAGGAGGCCAACCGGATCGGCTATGAGCTGGCCATGAAGTTTACCAGGGGCCAGCATCAATTTGTAGTGTCCACCCATGTGGACAAGGCCCATATCCACACCCACATTGAGTTTAACAGCACCAATCTCAACTGTGACGGGAAGTTCCAGAACGTCAAAAACTCCGCCTTTCTGTTGCGTAAGCTCAACGACGAGCTGTGCAGGGCCCACGGGCTCTCCGTAATTGAGCGCCCCAAGCCCAGGGCGAAAACCCAGGGGGAGGCCGCGGCGGCAAAATACGGCGTCAGCTTCAAGGAGCGGCTCCGGCAGACCATCGACCGGGTGCTCCCTGATTGCCGGAGTTACCAAGAGTTTTTAGCAAACATGCGCGGCGAGGGGTACGAGGTCAAGGAGGGCAAGCTGTTGTCCTTCCGCGCCCCCGGCCAGGAGCGGTTCACCCGCTCCAACCGCCTGGGCGCTGAATATACCAGAGAGGCGCTGGAGGATCGCTTTGTCCGCCAGGGCGGGCGCAATATTGGGGCAAAACCGCCCGCTTTCCGCAATGGCAGGAGCGTCAATCTGCTCATCGACATTCAGGCAAAAATGGCCGCTGGCAAGGGCGCGGGCTACCAGCGGTGGGCCAAGGTGTTTAATCTGAAAGAGGCCGCAAAAACCCTCAATTTCCTGACCGAGCATGGCCTGACCGATTACGATGCGCTGGCGGCGCGGGCGGAGCAGGCCGGGAAGCAGTTCGACGAGGCGTCCCGCCGTATCAAACAGCTAGAGGGCCGCATGGCCGGGACGGCCCAGCTCAAAACTCATATTATCAACTACGCCAAGACCCGGGAGGTCTATACCGCCTACAAAAAATCCCGGCATAAGAAGGAATTTCTGGCGGAGTATGGGGATGAGATAGCCCGGCATGAGGCCGCGAAGAGAGCCTTTGACGCCCTGAACGGGAAGCCCATTCCCAAGGTAGCCCAGCTCTCCAAACAGTACGCCGCCCTGCTGGCAGAAAAGCAGGAGCGGTATGCCGAGTACCGGGACCTGCGGCGTCAGATGCTCGAGTACCGCACCGCAAAGCAGAACGTGGATAGAATCCTTGGCCTGGAGCCAGCGAAGTCTGAGCAGCTGAGAGAAGCTAAGCCAGAGCGGTGATTATGTGCCCCCAAACTACTGTGTCACTTCTGACATGGTGTTGGGGTTTATATTTTACTATCTATTTGCATTGACGCAGACGCTCTGCAAGCTCGGCCAAAACTGCTATATCACGCTCTCTCAAACCAGTCACATTTATAGTATTCAGACTTTCCAGGCCAAGCAGATAATCCGTAGTAACAGAAAAAACTTTGGCTAGCTCCACCAAGAAAGCAGGAGATGGCATAGAAAGCCCTTGTTCCCACGAATTGACGCCGTTTCGGGTGATATTTAACTGACGAGCGAGGTCTGCCTGTGTCCAGCCCCTGGCTGTTCGTAGCGCTTTGATTTTTTCTGCTGTCAAATAGTATCGCCTCCCAAGGAAATTATATTTCCCATATTTGATAAGTCATTATCAATAAAGGCTCTAATACTTGACACATTAGAAACAAAGTGATTATAATAGCAACAGGAAGAAAGATATTTGCTGGATTAAAAACAAAATCGAAGCCAGAGCGGTGACTGCAAAAAATCCCCCATGCCGTCTGGCATGGGGGATTTTTTGCATATTTAACTTTAATCTACATCTTCCAAATCCATACATTTGAATTGGCTGGCATCAAAAAAGTCATAAAGAGAAATTCCAAGACCGTCACAGAGGAGCTTGATGGTGACGATACCTGGATTACGGCTACTGCCATGAATAATGTTTTTTATGGTTGAGGGCGGGATACCGGCTTGCCTTGCCAAGGAATTGATATTGTAGCCATGTATTGCGCAGAGCTGCTGGATACGCAGTGCCACCAATTTCTGTGTATCCATCTGCACGCCCCCGTCCATAAAAAGTCTATCTCAGTTTACCCACTTAAACAGGGGAGGATGGACTTTATATGGACTTTCGAGAGAGATGGGTGTATAATGACACAAGACTTTATAAAGTCTATCCTTGCACCCCCCCTCAATGACAGGCCGGCCCTAAAATGATCAGTCAAAAAAATAACACCGTGCTATGGCACGGTGCTACTCTGACTTATTCTATTTCACAGCTACTATCAAGACCTTGGAAAAACTCATCATAGGTGCATCCATAAATCTTCTTCAGCTCTATCAAAACGCTGGCACGAATATTTAGCTGCCCTGCCTCATACTTGGCATAGGTACTTCTGCCAATGTCACATGAGCGCCGTTGCAACTCCGCACATAAATTTTCCTGTGATATGTGGTGGGCCTCTCGGAGCCGTTTCAGGTTGCTGCCGAGGTCCCTGTCACGCCTGATTTTTTGTTCCATACACATACTCCACATAACTTCTGACCAGTATTGGTTGCAACTATGGTTAGTCTATGGTATGCTGAACCAAAGTATTGTCCGCGATATTGGTCAATAAGAAAATTTTTTGCACAAGGGCTGTACTGTCAGCACAAACCTACTCCAAAAGTAAAGAGCATGATTGATTAAGAGGACGACAGGGGATCGCTCATTTCATGTGAAGAGAAAGAGGGGTGGCCTGTCATGTTAAAGAGGCTGCTGAAACCGCCGCATGTTAAGTTCAAAACGCTGATATCCCACAAAATACCAGTCCATCGGCTCCGGATTCAATCGAAGCTGGCTGCCAACGCGCTCAAGCGGGAGCCGGGCCTGTATATTACGCTGGAGACGGGGCTGCTGAGCTCACTGACTGCCCTTGAAAATGCCTGCGCCTGCCTCGCCGGCCAGCTGCGTCCGCTGCTGAATCCCTTTTCCGGAAAGACCTTGTGCATCTGCGGAATTGGGAACCGGGAGAGGGTCCACGATTCCCTGGGGCCGGAAGTGGCCAGGCGAATCCGGCCAAAGCTGTATGAGGCCATGTCAGTACCGTCCAGCTTTGAAAAGGTGGCGGTAGTCTGCCCCGGCGTAGACGGCCAGACCAACCTGTCCTGCGAAACCGTCATCGCCGGGATTGCGTCCAAAATAGACGCCGCCTGTATCCTGACCATAGATGCCTGCAACTGTAGCAATGCGGAGCGGCTGTGCAGTACCATTCAGGTGAGCGACAGCGGAATGCAGACTTACTCCGGCACCGGCCGCCTGCGCCAGTCTACCCTTGGAGTCCCTGTTGTCTCTATCGTCGTACCGACTATGATGAAAGCAAACGCCGTTTCCAGAAAAAACTTTGATGATTCTCTTTTCCTGACGCCTACATGCATCTCGGACGTGGTGGAGGCAGCTGCCTTTGTCATAGCCTGCGCCATCACCCAAATCGTGTATCCGGAGCTTGATTATGAAGACTGTAAGCAGTGTATTGGCCTTTTTTTGAATGGCGTTGTATAGAGGATTGGAGAGACAAGATGAGGGAGACCACATGCGCCTTTACGGGGCACCGGCCGCACAAGTTCCCCTGGAAGTATGACGAAACAGATCCGCGGTGTGCCGCGCTGAAAAGGGTTTTGGCGGAACAGGTTGGCAGACTGGCGGAGGCCGGTGTGACGGATTTTTTCAGCGGCATGGCAGACGGCTCCGATGTCTGGCTGTCCCAGATGGTCCTGGATTTACGCGCAAACAATCCGGCGTTGAAGCTCCATTGCCTTCTCCCCTGCGAGGGGCAGGCCGGCAAGTGGAGCGGTTCAGCACAAGAACGGTATCATGCCATTTTGAAACAGGCCGATACTGTGGAATATGTGAGCCGGAAATACTACGACGGCTGTATGATTGACCGGAACCACCGGCTGGTGGAGGCCGCCGGGCTGCTGCTGGCGGTCTACAACGGAGAGCGGCGCGGCGGAACACAGGCGACGGTCAGCTACGCCAGAAAGCTGGGCCGGGCGATCATGATTGTTGAGCCTGTGTCGCTGAATATTTCTCATAGCTGTGGGGGCCAAGCCTGAAGGAGTTTATATGGACAGATTCCTGGCGATGAAAGAGCATGGGGAGACAATTCTTTTTTCGGAATTGTTAGCAGAACTCCCATCTGATGATGTCCTGCGTGTATTGTTTCCGCCCCAAAAAAAGACTTGGAAGCAGCTTGCCACCAGGCGGGGGCTGGAGGTCTTAAAGTTACACTTGAACGGGCTTCACCAACCGGAAATTGCAGACAGGCTGGGGCTTACTCCGGGCCAAGCCGCCTATGCCTTTGTGGAGATAAAAAACTGCCTATATAAAAGAATTCCGCCCTATATAGACGTTGATATTCCCCCGCTGAGAAAAATTCTGGGATTAGAGCCCCAAAAGCGGGCCGGCTATAGCGAGGAAACAGCGGAAGAAAAACAAGATTTGGGTGTGGCGAAGGGCCCGAAAGGCTTTTTATGTCAGACATGGGATCAACAAATATTTGTGGACGAGCATGGAATGATAAGAGTCAAAGAACTGGAAAATCAATTACAGTCTGATTATGAGCCGCTGATGGATATGTTTTATTCCGCAGGATATAAATTGGTGGTTGATTATGTGGCATTTGATTTGGCCCTTTCCTTTGTGGGACAAAGCATTGCCAATTTTGAAGCGGAGCTGCGGCGAAGAGCTGCGAAAAGTGCAGCCGAAAGAAAAAAGCGAAGTGAAAAACAGAAGAAGTGGGCAGACCATGTTGATGATATGTCCAATATAGTTATTGGTATAGAGTCCATTGATTTGTTTGAAACCGGCTTCCATATCTGGCTGTTGCTCAACACCCAATACCCATATCAACAGCAGAGAGCCTATGTACAAGAGCGGCATAAAGACATTGTATGCTTCATCAATCATGAGCTGCAAAGCGCCTGGAGACGTGTATGGCAGAAGGTAGCTGCGCTAATACCATTTTCCGAACTGGTTTCAGTAACAGTTACAAGACAGAATACCGTCCAATACACCTATGAGCTTAAAGAAGGGATTCAGGAGATATTGAAAAGGGATACTAATGAAGATGGATGCTAATGATGTGCCACAATGGAAAGATGGAACGTTCCAGGTATTTGGCCTCTCTTTTTCAAATCCTGATGGATGCTATCTGGATTTGAAAAAGAGAGGATGACTGAAATTGGTGCGACAATTTGGACCTCCAGCGAAAAATATAGGATTGATATGATAAGCACCTATTACTAAGAGAGGAATGAAACTGATGCAAGAGCTTTGCCCACATTGTGGCGGCGTCATCGTTTCAAAGCAGTCTAATTTCTGTTCTGATTGCGGCCATCAGCTTCGGGAGCTCTCGCCAGAAGAGGCAGCCAGGGCTGCGCCAGAAGATCAGCGGCAGATACCGATGCCAGTTATCAGAATAGTTTTTCCCGATTGAACAGAGCAGGCGTAGCGCAAAATGCCCAGATGGAGGTATCTAAGCATCTATTGATAGGTATGGTATGTCCTTTTGGCAAATAATGTGGTATACTTGATTCAAGCAGCCGCATGGTTTGACGGCCCACCCAAACAACGGACTGTTTGGGTGGGCTGTTTGCATTTACAAAGGAGGACGCAGGTTGACTCATTTGACACAGGAGAAAAGCAATCTATCACAGGCAGCTTATAAGGACAGCACTTATGTTATCGTTTCAAAAATTGCCTATCTGATCGGTGTGCCAAAGCGTATATTTGAAAATGAACATGAACCGCCCAAATTGGATATATTTGCACAGTTAGAAAATGATAAAAACGCTCGTATCATCCGTCATCTTTGTATCATACGGACTGAGATTGAACGGAATTTTAAGTACATCAATCAGAAGATGAAAACGGAATATAAAACGATTTGGACGTTACCGCAGTTTGTGCCGGCCGGTTCAATCAATCAGCTTCTGGCAGATGGGGTCAACGTTATAAAAAAGTCCAACACAAAACTGCCTGCCCACATTATAGAAATCAACCGTATTCTTTCAGACCGCATCAATAACTGCAAGAACCTGTTCCCACTTTGGCTCAACTGGAGCTATATTCGAGAACTCTTTATCATGCCCAATGGTTTGTGTGAGGACGGAACCAAATCAGCAGTAGAAATCTATTATGCCAGCCTGCGGCTTTACCCCTATCAAATGTACATAAATTGGCGGCCCCATGACGAGGGCAACATCCTGTTTAATGATAAAAAATTTGTGACCTTGCTCTATCGCTGGCATGGCGATGAATTCACGGAATACAGCAAGGTATCTGATGCTGGGAGCTATATCAAAAACAGCATCTATGATTTTATAGATGACAGTGAAAGAGTGGTAATTGTAGTAGACTGTGAAAATTCTGACCCCTACAAATTAAGCGCAACCCTGCGAAGATTGAACAGCGACTATGCAGGCAAGATCACTTCTATCATCCTGTTTGATGATATCCACACTGCCTCTGCCTGGAGCATTTTGGAGAAGTTTATCTCCATCCCTGTAGAGCATATTCTGATTGAGAGAATCAAGCAAAATAAATCGCTGGTGGACATTCGGCTTACAGCGAGAGCCTGTCAGGAGTATTATGAAAACAAGGTGGGTTCCTTTATTATCGTCTCAAGTGACTCGGACTACTGGGGGCTTATTTCCTCTCTGCCAAAAGCCCAGTTTCTGCTTATGATAGAGCATGATAAATGCGGCCCGGATATGAAAGCCGCTCTTACCAACTCTGGAATTTTTTATTGCTATTTAGATGATTTCTATTCGGGCGATTCGGAAGCACTCAAAACCAATGCACTGTTCCAGGAAATGCGGGACTATATGGAGAAGGCCGTACAACTGAATGTAGTTGATATGCTGAATGATGCCCTTCGGGCCACACGGATAGAAATGACCTCCGCGGAACGGCAGCAATTTTACAACAAGTACATTAAAACGCTTCAACTGTCCATCAACGACGCAGGAAAAGTCTCATTGGTCATTAAAGTGAAATAAGGTTATAGCCAGTATCCGGATAATGTCTATGTGCGAGAGTGAAGTGTTCATCCTTCCTGCGCGTATGTGCAGGAAAGAGCGACCAACGGGAGCGACAAAAGCCACGCCGTCAGGCGTGTTCGACTGGACGCACAGCGGCCAGTCCGGGGCTTGGGGGGACCCCAACAAGCGAGCGGCGATATCCAAAAGGATATCGCCGCTCATTGCTTGTCTACGTTAGCACTCGAACCGCTGTGCTTCTCAGATGTGCCACAGAGAGTTGATAAAACTTTAGCGCAATTTGTAGAAACTGGACAATGTGCGGTAAGTGTGGTATGATAAAAAAGACATGAAGAAATGAGGGCGAATACATGACAAATGTTGAGCGGCGCACCGCCGCCGCCCGGTTTGCGGCGGATTGGAAAGGCCGGGGGGATGAAAAACAGGAGACACAGGCATTTTGGCTGACGCTTCTGCAAAAGATTTACGGTGTTGAGGAACCGGAAAAATACATTTCCTTTGAGGTTCCGGTGAAGCTGGACCATACCAGCTTCATTGACGGCTACATTGAATCCACCCGCGTCCTGATTGAGCAGAAAGGCCGGGACATTGACCTGCGGAAAGGGTACAAGCAGTCTGATGGCAGTATGCTGACCCCTTACCAGCAGGCCAGAAGGTATGCAGGGTATCTGCCCTATAACCAGGTTCCCCGCTGGATCATCGTCTGCAACTTCCAGGAGTTCCAGATCCACGACATGAACCGCCCCAATGACGAGCCGGAAGTCCTCAAGCTGGCGGACTTGGAGAAGGAGTTTCACCGTCTGCAATTCCTGGTGGATACTGGCAGCGAGCATATCAAAAAGGAAATGGAAATCTCCCTCCAGGCGGGCGAGCTGGTGGGAGTGCTCTATGATGCCCTTTTGAAGCAGTACAAGGACCCCAACAACCTGTCAACGCTTCAAAGTCTGAACAAGCTGTGCGTCCGGCTGGTATTCTGCCTGTACGCCGAGGATGCTGGAATTTTTGGCGGCAAGAGTATGTTCCATGATTACCTGGAGAACCACCGCTCTGAGGACCGGCGGGCGCTTATCAATTTGTTCCGGGTGCTGGACCAGGACGTTTCCCAGCGGGACAATTATCTGGACGACGATTTAGCAGTATTCCCCTATGTTAACGGCGGTCTGTTTGCTGACGAAAACATTGAAATCCCCCGCCTGGGCGATGAAGTGATTGACCTAATTTTGCACCGGGGAAGCGAGGACTTTGACTGGTCTGCTATCTCCCCGACCATTTTCGGTGCTGTCTTTGAAAGTACCCTGAACCCGGAAACCCGGCGCTCCGGTGGGATGCACTACACCAGCATTGAGAACATCCACAAGCTGATTGACCCACTGTTCCTGGACGGGCTGAAAGCGGAGTTTGCGGAGATAGGAGCCATCACCGTAGAACGGACCCGCAAGGCCAAGCTGGAGGCGTTTCAGCGGAAGCTGGCGGGGCTGAAATTCCTGGACCCGGCCTGCGGCTCCGGGAACTTTCTGACGGAAACTTACATCTCCCTCCGGCGGCTGGAAAATGAAACAATTTCCTTGCTCCATAAGGGACAAATCATGCTGGACATGGGCAACCCGATTCAAGTCTCCATCAGCCAATTTTACGGCATTGAAATCAACGACTTCGCCGTAACTGTGGCAAAGACGGCGCTGTGGATCGCTGAAAGCCAGATGATGAAGGAAACCGAGGACGTAGTACATATGTCCCTGGATTTCCTGCCGCTGAAATCCTATGCCAATATCGTGGAAGGGAACGCCCTGCGGACGGAGTGGACGGACGTGATTCCCAAGCACGAGTTAGACTATATTATGGGCAATCCGCCGTTTGTAGGCCACCAATGGCGAACAAAGGAACAAGCAGAGGATTTAGAAGCAGTTTGCCACGATATTCCTAAATGCGGAAAGCTGGATTATGTCTGTGGATGGTATAATAAAGCTGCTGACTATATGCAGGGAACAAACATTCACGCTGCCTTTGTTTCAACAAATTCTATCTCACAAGGCGAATCTGTTGGAATCCTCTGGAAACCACTGTTTGCAAAGAATGTACAAATTGAATTTGCGCATAGGACTTTTGTGTGGACGAGTGAAGCAAAAGACCGGGCTGCGGTTCATTGCGTTATTGTCGGCTTTACTTGCGGAATATCTATTAGGACAAAACTGCTGTTTGAATCTGGACAAGGTAAAGAGATCGAACACATCAATGGCTATCTTTTAGAAGCGCCGGACGTTTTTATTCAGTCCAGAGGAAAGACTTTGACTTCGGGCCTGCCTGAAATGAGTAAGGGTAGCCAGCCGACGGACGGAGGAAATCTCATTTTTTCAGTTGACGAACGAGAGGAACTTATAAAAAAATATCCGATGGCTGCGAAATTCTTAAAACGATATATCAGTGCAGATGATTATATCAATAACAAATGGCGGTATTGTCTTTGGTTGAAAGGGGTATCCCCTGGCGAATATCGGAATATTCCACCCATACTGAAACGATTGGAAATGGTTGTAGAGTGCCGGAAAAAAAGCCCAACAGCATCTGTACAGCGAGATGCAGACACTCCTATGCTTTTCACACAAATCAGGCAACCGGAAACAAAATACCTAGCAATGCCAGAAGTCTCTTCTTCAAGGCGACGGTACATCCCGTTTGGCTATATGAACCCTGATACTATAGCAAGTAATATGCTTTATCTCGTTTCAAATGCCACACCCTATATGTTTGGGGTTATGACTTCAAATGTCCATATGGCTTGGCTTCGAATAGTAGGCGGACGGCTAAAGAGTGATTATCGTTACACGCCAGCAGTCTACAACAATTTCCCCTGGCCTACTCCCACGGATGCACAAAAGATCAAAATCGAGCAGACCGCCCAGGCGATTTTGGACGCCCGCGCCCTCTACCCAGACGCCAGCCTTGCCGACCTCTACGATGAAACCACCATGCCCCCGGAGCTGCGCAAGGCCCACCAGCAGAACGACAAGGCCGTAATGGAGGCTTACGGCTTTTGGGGTAAGCTGAACTCCGAGCCAGCTTGCGTGGCGGAGTTGATGAAGATGTATCAGCAGCTAGTTACCAAGGAAAGTTAATATTGGAAATGTGGCCATCAAAGGAGCGCAACTTTTGGCTGCATATCGATCAGGGGTGCAGACAGTCGGTTTGCACCCCTTTTTTACTGGATGTTGTTCTATTCCTGCTGGTAAAACCCAGGTATTTGAGCAGCTTTTTTTGTGAGTGTGTTTGCGGATTTTGTAGAAAACGGTCGGTTAAATTCAACGCTATTGCGGTGTATTTTATAAATAGGGAAAGGCGGCATTTATGCGGTATCAAGTTCTGGTGCTGGACATTCATCATGATCTCCAAAATGCGCTCAAATACAGGTTTCAAGGGATGGACGCCGATTTCATCACGGCGCTCACCTATCAGGACGCCATACGTCTTTGCGCTGGGCAACCATTTCACCTAATTATACTTTGTTTCTCCGAAGCTGTTTCTTGTGTTGAATTCCTTGTTGCTCTGCGCCGTACCAGCTATGCACCAGCAATCGTACTGTTCAATCCCTATGACATAAAAAACGCCTGCTCTGCCCTGCAATCTGGCGCAGACTTGTGTATTGGGGCGGAATGGCCTGTCGAGCTGGCAGCGGATCACATCATGGCCCAATTTCGCCGCTATGCGGCCTATACCCATGATAAAGGCGTTCAGGTATGTGATTTCCAGGTTGGAGACATCTATATTGACCCGTCGCGCTGTGTAGTCCGGGTGAAGGAGCGGAGCGTCAAATTACGCCCCAGGGAATTTTCGCTGCTGTTGTACTTTATGGAACATCCGAACCGTGTATTGACTTCCGATCAGATATGCAGAGGCGCGTGGGGAATGGATTATCCTCAGTCAGTAGGTAGATCTGTCCATGAACTGCGGAAACAAATCGACGCGAATCCGGCCCAATCATGCTATATCAAGACGGTTTATCGGATGGGCTACCGATTTACCGGGCATTCCAACGAAACTTGCGATAATTAGGAAAGTTTTAGGAAAATTTGGGGAAAGTAATAGGAAAGGCGTGTGGTATCATAGCTCCCATCACCAACAGGAGGATGCTATCATGCAAAAGTGGAATATCGTCAGAAGATCATGTGATAGAAAGAGGCCGCTGTCCCGACAAGGGAAAGCGGCCTCTTTCTATTCGACAAGAAAACCACTGATAACCGTAGAAACGGCGCATTTGTGGTTTCGACAGTTTACAATATTTTTTGCAAAAATAGAGATGATCATTGATAGAAGTGAAATTTTTTCAAATTATTTTTCTAAATACCAAGCTAGGCTTGCCCTTTACCTGTTACGATAGGTTAGAGAGCGGCGGAGGGAGGTGGACACATGAGCGCGGGCGAACGCCGCCAAAGGATTCTGGAAATATTATGCCTGAGACGGCAGGATACATACGGCAATCTGGCGAGTGAGTTCGGGGTTTCCAGAGAAACCATCCGGCACGACATTGAGTTGCTTATGTGTTCCTATCCCATTGAAACCGTTCGTGGCCGCCATGGTGGAGGCGTCCGGCTAAAAGCGGATTACCAGCCTTACCGCAAGGCCCTCAACAAGAAGCAGGTCAAGCTGCTCGTTCGATTGAGCGCCCAGCTTACCGGCGATGATCTGGCCACAATCAGCAGTATCATCTTCCAGCTTGCTCTCTGACGCAAATACTCCGGCACCTTGACAAACAGCGGGACAAGCTCCCGCTCATATTCAGTATGTAAGTGCTGCATCCTGCATGAGCCGCACAATCGCCAGGACTGCCTGCGGGCCGGGGGCGAACGAACCCCCTCGTTCCCGGCCCGTCAAACCGATGGTATCAAAGGCACGAGCGACACCTTGGCGGCTGTCCGGCGCTGGCCGCGCCGCAGGCGCGGGATGCACCGCAACGACCCGTATCGCAGGGTAAAAGGGAGATGCTGGGAGAATGGTCTGGGCAGATTCGTCACCTGCCGCCACCGTCCGCCGGCACCGCGCCGCCAAGCCAAAGGCGGGCTTACATACTCCCGTGCCGGGGGAGAGCAGCAGGGCGGTCATGCCGCCCGAAAATACGGCACACATTCTTTAGAAAGGGTAATCAGGGACCCCGCGCCGGTCACATTTCCTCACAGAATGAGGACACAGCCAGGACCGGCGCGGGCGCTCCCAAAGTTCCCAATCAATGAACCGGATGCAAGACCTGACGCCATAGAAAACTGTGACTTTAGGTGTTCCATCTGGACAACTCATAAATGGGCCGGAGGCCAGGGAGGTGAGAGGATGCTGGTTTCCATCAGGGAAATCAAGATCAACGCCGGGCGGCGTGAGGCGGACCCGGAGGGAGTGCAGGCATTGGCAGACAGCATTTCCAAAGTTGGCCTGCTCAACCCCATCACGGTAGACCGGGCCCATACTTTGATTGCCGGCCTGCACCGGCTGGAGGCGGCAAAGCGTCTGGGCTGGACGGAGATCGCCTGCACGGTCAGCGGTTTGGAGGGGCTGGAGGCAGAGCTGGCAGAGATTGACGAAAATCTCATCCGGCGCGGCTTGAACTGTGTGGATGAGGGAGAGCAGCTGGCCCGCAGAAAAGAGATTTATGAACAGCTTCACCCGGAAACACGGCAGGGGATGCGGAACGGTCAGACTTTTAAAACGGCCCCCAGCGCCGTTTTAGAGACGAAATCGTTTGCAGAGGACGCCTCGGAAAAGCTGGGGATAGCGCCCCGGACCATCCGCACGAAAATCCAGGTCGCAAAAAAGCTCACACCGGAAACCAAGAAAATCGTGAAAAGCAATGATATCGGCATTAAATCCGCCCTGAAACTGTCCCGCCTCGCGCCAAAACAGCAGGAGGAAGCGGCGGCCCAGCTGGCGGCGGGCGAGATACGGACTGTGGATGAATACGCTCCCCCGGCCCAGCCGGAGGAGCCGCTAGCGGAGGCCCTGCCGTTTTCGGTCCCCTATTCGTTCAGCGGAAAGCATTTCGCAACGTTCGAGGAATCCATCGCCGATCTGAAAAACCCAAACAAAGATTGCAGCTATACCCCGGATTCCCTGTTGGCAGAGTTGGATTCGTTCATCGAAAAATTCCACCGGGAATTTGCGTGGTACAGCGACCCCTTCTGCGCAGCCGCTTTCCCCGATATATCCCAGGTTCAGCTTGATTATCTGCAAAAACGGTTTGGCACGATCTCCGCCGCTATCCATGATTTAGTGAAACAAATGAAAAGGAGTATGAAGAAATGAGCTATCGAAGAAAACAGTCCCGGCCCATACCGAAACAGCAGACGCTTTTGCCTCCTGCCAAAATGTCTTACAGCAATCCCGGCACGATCCGCACGCTCTCCACCAGCCAGCTGACCTCCGGCCTGCCCTATCAGCGGACGGTGAAGCAGCAGAGGGTGGATGAGATTATCCGGGAGTGGAACGACCGGAAGCTCACCCCGGTGGTGGTCAGCTTCCGGGACGGTAAATTCAATGTGGTGGACGGCCAGAACCGGATCGCCGCCATGCGCCAGATGGCGGGCGGCGGAGATGTAATCGTCCCCTGCATCATCCACACCGGCATGACCTATGAGGAAGAAGCGGATATGTATGCCAAGCTGGACACGGACAAGGCTCCATTGACCCTGCGCCAGCATACCAAGGCGCTGGTGGAGGCAGGTACGGACGCGAAGGTCACGGAGGTCAAGCGTCTGGTGGAGGAAGTTGGTTTTACCTGGGCGCTGACAGAACCCACCGGCGAACCCTTTGAGATTGCCCCCGTCCGTACTCTCATCAACGCCTACCGGCTCCTGGGCGGCGCGGCCTTTTCCCGGATGCTCGCTTTGCTGGCCAAAACGTGGCGCGGCGCACCCGGTTCTACCAAAGCCGCGATCCTCTCCGGCATGGCGCTGTTTGTCAAGACCTATGAGACGGAACTGAACGACAGCACCTTCATCAAGCGGCTGTCTGCCGTGACCCCGGAGGAGATCATCCGGCGTGGAAAAATTGACTTCTCCACCAACCAAGCGGCGCTCCGCTTCGCCCGTGTCATTTGGGACAGGTACAACCGCCAGCGCGGGGGCCGCAAGCTCCCCTACCGCTTCAAAGGCTGATTACATCCCGCCGCAGATGGAAAAAATCTGCGGCGGTTTTTTAGGGAGGAAGTATATGGAATATCAGGGATTCAGCAGAGAACAGCTTGAGGCCATGCGGAACGTGGACATCCGCACGGTAGATCCCGCTGGACTGCGGGATATTCGGGATGTGAAGGTCAACACCGAGCTGCCCAAGGAGGAGCGGATTCTGGACTTTGTGCGCCAGATCGGCAACCCCTACTGCTACCGGCACGGAAAGTATGTGGTGAAGGTCAGCTTTGTAGACACGGACGTGACCTTAGAGGACCGGATGCTCTCCTACCTGCGCTCCAAATGCTGATACAAACTTTTTTGCAAAACACGCTGGACAACGCCGGAATGTTATGTTAACATGGCGGCAACAGGACAGACCGGCGCTCCCCTGGTTGTTAGAGTGTTTTGCTGATTGACTTTAACGATTAGGAGAGAAGAACATGAAAATTTCCGAAGAACAGGTATGGAATACCTGCGGTTATGTGCGCCTGTCCCGAGAGGATGGCGACAAAGAGGAAAGCAACAGCGTCACGGGTCAGAAGGATTTGATCCGGGACTACATGGCCCGCCACCCGGAACTGCGGGCGTGCGGCATGAAGGTGGATGACGGATTCACAGGTTCCAATTTTGACCGGCCGGCCTTTCAAGAGCTGATGGCGGAGGTCAAGGCTGGCAAAATCAACTGCATCGTGGTCAAGGATTTATCCCGGTTCGGCCGGGACCACCTGGGGGTGGGGGAATATCTGGAGCAGCTGTTTCCCTTCCTGGGTGTGCGGTTTATCGCAATCAACGACCACTATGACAGTCTGCACAGCAACGCGGAATCCGACGAGCTGGTCATCCCCTTCAAAAACCTCATCAACGAGGCATACTGCCGGGATACCTCGATAAAGACACGGAGCCAGCTTGAAATCAAACGCCAGCGCGGAGATTTCATCGGCTCTTTTGCTGTTTTCGGCTACCGGAAGGATCCGGAGAACCGTCACCGCCTGCTGGCGGATGACTACGCCGCCGGCGTGGTGCGGGACGTGTTCCGGTGGAAGCTGGAGGGCGTCAGCGCCGGGGACATCGCGGCCCGTTTGACCGCCTCCGGCATCCCCACCCCCATGGACTACAAGCGATCCCAGGGGCTGCGCTACTCCACCTCCTTCCGGCTGAAAGAGGAGTCCGTATGGGACGCCGGAATGGTGCTGCGGATTCTGAAAAATCCGGTCTACATCGGTGTGCTGGAGCAGGGGCGGGTCACTACGCCCAGCTACCGGGTGAAGCGGCTGGTGGTGAAGCCCCGGGCGGAATGGGCGGTAGTGGAGCACTGTCACGAGGCCATTATTGACCGCTACGACTTTGAGACCGTCCAGAAGGTGCTTGCCCTGGACACCCGCACCAGCGTCAGCGGCAGGGCGGTGGAACTGTTCTCCGGCCTGGTGTTCTGCGGCGAGTGCGGCGGGGCCATGATCCGAAAGACCGTTTCCTCCGGCAAAAAGAAGTATGTGTATTACGTCTGCGCCGCCCACAAGAACGAAAAGACCTGCTTTGCCCACTCCCTGCGGGTGGAGGCGTTGGACGAAATTGTGCTGGAGGCTCTGAAAAAGCACATTCAGGACGTGATCGACCTCTCCAATCTGTTGGAGCTGACGGACACGGCCCAGCTTCAGCAGGCGGGTGTGCGGAAGCTCCGGGACCGCCTGGAGAAGAAACAGGCGGAGGCTGACCGCTGGCAGACCCTTCTGCGGTCCCTCTATGAGAGCCTCCAGGACGGCGTGATTGATAGGGACGAGTACCAGGATTTGCGAAAGACCTACTCCCGCCGCCGGGCCGGGGCGGAGGAACAGGCCGGGGCCATCCAGGAGGAAATGAGCCGGGAAATGGGCAATCTCTCTGAGGGCCGGGGCTGGATGGGGCAGTTTCGCAAGCACCGGAACATTGACGCTCTGGACCGCACGATGATCGTTTCTCTGATGGAGCGCGTCTTGATTTTCCGTGACCGCCGGGTGGAGATCGTCTACCGCTGGCAGGATGAATTTTCCTGGCAGATGGACCTTCTGCGGCAGGCCCGGGAGACCCTTCCCGGAAGGGAGGCGGTCTGACATGGCGCGGACCAAACGCAAGGTCAATCCCGTCCTGCCGGTAACTGCCCCCGCAGAGAAGCCCAAGCGGGTGTATCAGGCGGGCGGCTATGTCCGGCTGTCGGTGGAGGACAGCGGAAAGCCGGGAGCGGACACGATTATCAATCAGCGGGAATTGATTCAGAGCTACATTGACAGCCAGCCGGATATGCAGTTCTGCGGCCTCTACTGCGACAACGGACGGACGGGGACCAACTTCGACCGTCCGGAGTTTGAGCGGCTGATGGAGGATGTACGCTCCGGCAAGGTGGACTGCATTGTGGTCAAAGATTTATCCCGGTTTGGCCGCAACTACCGGGAAACCGGCAGCTATCTGGAGCGGATTTTCCCGTTGCTGGACGTTCGTTTTATCGCCGTCAACGACAACTTTGACACCCTGACCGCCGAGCGGTCCCAGGACGGCTATATTGTGCCGCTGAAAAACATCATCAACGAGGTCTACAGCAAGGACATCTCCAGAAAGCTGCTGCCTGTATTCGCGGCAAAACAGCAAAACGGGGAATTTATCGGCGCATGGGCGATTTACGGCTATCAAAAGTGCGCGGATGACCATCACCGGATTGAGCCGGATCGGTCAATCGCGCCCATAATCCGTGAAATCTTTCAATGGCGGTTCTCCGGCATGAGCTATCAGAATATTGCACGGAGGTTAAATGAGCGGAACATCCCTTCCCCCGCCCGGTATCACTACCTGAAAGGAACTGTCAAATCGGAACGCTATGCCAGTGCGGTTTGGAACGTATGCTCCGTCAAGAACGTATTGTCCAGCGAGGTCTACCTGGGCCATACGGTGCAGGGCCGGAAGCGTTCCGGGTTCTCCGAGGGCCGGAAGCCCTACCGTGTCCCGAAATCCGAGTGGGTGATTGTCCGCAATACCCATGAGCCGCTGGTGGATGAGGAGACCTTTCAAGCGGTTCAGCAGATGGCTGAGAAAGCCAGGGCCGCTTACCATGAGCGGCAGGGGAAATATGACGCGCTGGGGACCACTCCCAATATGCTCCGAAAGCTGGTCTATTGTGCGGACTGCAAGCGGCCTCTGGTGCGGTATAAAAACGTGAACGGCAGCACGGGGCGGCGCTACTACGTCTATATCTGCCAGTCTCATTTCAACGATCCCGCTTCCTGCCCCAAGAAGTATTTCCATGAAGCCAAGCTGATTGAAATTCTGTGGGATACCTTACAGCGGGAGA
The DNA here is from genome assembly GCF_009935845.1 of Pseudoflavonifractor sp. 524-17. Lineage (GTDB taxonomy): Bacteria > Bacillota > Clostridia > Oscillospirales > Oscillospiraceae > Pseudoflavonifractor_A. Next base: position 40,999 of record NZ_QWEK01000027.1, read on the forward strand.
TTGCGCTGGCGGAAAATCTGGATAAGCGGGTGCGCCAGTACAGCAAATCCCCCAAAGCGGCCAGCCGGGAGGCGGCGGTCAAGCGGGAGATCGCCGCCGCGAAACAGGCCCTCAGCCGTGCGGAAATGCTCTATGACAGCTTGTATCAGAATTACGCCGGCAAGCTGATGTCAGAGCGGGAGTACACGGAACTGAAGGGGCAGTACCGCTCTGATATGGAGCGGGCCCAGGCCCGGTTGGATGAGCTGGAGCAGCGGCAGAAGGACGAACAGCGGCAGACCGTGGAAAATCCCTGGCTTACCGCCTGCGGCCGGTTTAAGGAAGAACAGGCGCTGACGCAGGCCATGGCCCACGCGCTCATTGAGCGGGTGGAGATTGACGCAGATGACCATGTGTCGATTACCTTGCGCTATCGGGATGAATACAACGCCCTGCTCCGGCTTCTGGCGGCGGAGGGAGAGGCGGTGTCCGCATGAGCGGTACGACCGCCAAATATATCCGGCTGTCCGCTGAGGACAACGATTTAGGCGAAAGCGGAAAGACCGAATCCAACAGCGTCACGAACCAGAGAAATTTGCTGGAAGCCTTTATCCGCCGAACCCCGGAGCTGGCGGATAGCAATGTAATCGAGTTCTGTGACGACGGCTGGAGCGGCAAAAACTTTGAGCGTCCCGGCTTTCAAGCGATGATCGCCCAGGTGCGGGCGGGGAAAATCCAATGTATCGTGGTGAAGGACTTATCCCGGTTTGGACGTGATTATCTCACTGTCGGCAATTACATTTCCAGCGTGTTCCCCTTCCTGGGGGTGCGGTTCATCGCCGTCAACGACGGCTTTGACAGCATCCGGCCCGCTGATATTGACAGCCTGGAAACGTCATTCAAAGCCCTGATTTACGACCTGTACAGCCGGGATTTGTCCCGGAAGGTACGCAGCGCAAAGAAATTCCGCGCCCAGCGGGGGGATTTTATGTCTTCCTTTGCCCCTTACGGCTATGTCAAGGACCCATCCAATAAAAACCGCCTTGTAATTGACCCGGAGGCGGCGGAGACGGTGCGGCGGATCTTTCTTCTGACTGCAAGCGGTCAGAAGAAAGAACAGCTTGCGAGGCAGCTTAACGCTGAGGACGTACCGACTCCCATGCTTCACAAGCGGGCGGCTGGATGCCCCCGTATCAAATGGAACAATCTGTTTGACGAAAACTTTTGGACAGGCAGTTTGATTTACGGTATTTTGCGGGATGAACGCTATACCGGCAGGGTAGTTTACGGAAAGCACACGCGCGACCGGATTGGTCATGCCCATGTGGTCCGGGTTGACCGGGAGGACTGGATCGTTGTAGAGAATACCCACGAGGGCATTGTAACGCGGGAAGAATTTGACCGCGCACAGGCAGCGATACGGGCCGCTGAACATGGCGCGGTCAGAAATCAGAATCATCCCTTGCAGAAGAAAATCCGCTGTGGAGCCTGCGGCTATGCCATGAGCCGGGTGCAGGGGCCAGCGCCATACTTCGTGTGCCGTACCCCCCGCATGAACGCTGCCTATACTTGTAGGGACAGGATACCGGAAGCTGACATTCTGGAAACCGTAACCGAGGGGCTTCATGTGCAGGCGCTGATGGCGGTGGAGTTGAGCCGGCTATGGGAGGAACAGCACCAAGAGAGGAAAAAGGATAGTTCCGCTGTGAAGAAAAACCTCGCCGGACTGCGGGAGACACACCAGCGGCTCTCCCAGCAGGTCAGCGGCCTCTATGAATCCTTTGCGCTGGGCGAGATCAGCAAGACAGAATATCTTGCTGCCAAAGCCTCCGCCGCAAAACAGCGGGACGATACCGCCGCCAGAATCAGCGAGCTGGAGGCCGCGCTGGAGAATATGGGGACGGACGGCAGCCTGCGGAACGGCTTTGTTTCTGTCTTTGGGAAGTATCTGGAGGTAGGGGAAATGACCGATGAGATTGCGGCGGACGTTTTGAAAGAGGTCCGTATCCACCCCGGCGGGCGGATTGAAACCGTCTGGAATTACCGGGACGAGCTGGAAAAGCTGATGCTTGATTTACAGGGAGATCATCAGGATGGAGCGTAAGAGAGCCTGGATTTATTGCAGGGTCGCGTACTCTGACGCACATGTGCTGGCAGCTCAACAGGCCAGCTTGGAGGCATATGCGGAAGTACACGGTTTTGAGGTTGTGGGTACGACTGCTGAACAGGCCAGCGGATTAGACTTCTCCCGCCGTGGGCTGGCCGAGGTTTCCGGCGCGGTGGCCGCTGGGGACATTGACTTTCTGCTGGTAGCAAACCTCTCCCGCCTGGAGCGGGACGTGGGCAAAACGGACGCTTATCTGCGCTGGCTGGAGGATCTGTTTGTTGAGATAGTCTGTGCCGATGGTACCACTCCGCAGACGGCCACAGAGATACTGCATGAGTTGGTGAAAGCAAGCAGGACAGCTTACAGATAGTCAAAACAGGGGCCTCCCCATCCACAAACTTGGACGGAGAGGCCCTTAATCCGTATAAAACTGGGGTGAAATATCATGGACATTCGATTTGCCGATACGACAGAAGCCGCCTGTCAGGAGCGGGTTTGCAGCATCCTCGCATCGCTCAGTTTGATGGTGGATGCACAGAAACACGCGGGAAATTGTAATGGAAATCTCCGGTGGCTGTACCGGCGTGAACTGGAGTACCACTACCGGCGGACGGTGCTTGAGGCCCTTCGGCTGCTGGGGATTCTGATTCACGACACCAGTATTGCTAATCAAACAAACCTGAACCGCCTTTGCGAGAACGGGCACACTGCGCTGGAAGATTTAATTAGCAGATATACCAAGTGTTTTGATACTGAGGTTGAGTAGTCCCGCAGTTGAAGCCATTCGGAAACGTTCATAGTTTATTTACATTTAATTTTTGTTCCGTGCTTGACATTGGCGGACAAAGGATACTCCGGCAAAAACATTGAACGGCCCGATTTCCAGCGGCTCTTGAAAGACATCAGAACCGGGCTTATCCGGCGGGTGATTGTCTACCGTCTGGACAGGATCAGCCGCTCCATCGTGGATTTCGCAAAGCTGATGGAGTTGTTCAAGCAGTTCAACGTGGAATTTGTTTCCTGCACCGAAAAGTTTGACACGTCAACCCCGATGGGCCGGGCGATGCTCAATATCTGCATCGTGTTCGCCCAACTGGAACGGGAAAGCATCCAGATGCGCGTGACGGATGCTTTTTATTCCCGGTGTGCCAAGGGCTACTATATGCGGGGCCGCGCTCCATACGGTTTTGACACGGAGCCCATCGTGATGGACGGTATCAAAACAAAACGGCTGATTGAAACCGCCGAGATGAAATACGCCGAATTGATGTATGAAATGTATGCGGAGCCCGAAACCTCCTACGGCGATATTACCCGGTATTTCACCGAGAATGAAATTCAAGTATACGGGAAAACGCTGAAACGGGGATTTTTGGCGCAGCTCCTGCGGAACCCGGTTTACGTCCAGGCCGACATGGATATTTATGAACACTTCAAGGCACAGGGCGCGAAAATCGAAAGTCCGCCGGAATTGTTCACGGGCGATTATAGCTGTTACTTATACCAGGGCCGGGAGGGGGAGGAGAATATTTTGGTGATTGCGCCCCACAAGGGCCGTATTCCCTCGACGCTCTGGCTGAACGTCCAGCACAAGCTATCCCAAAATACCACGTTCCAGAATGGCCGGAAATGCCATAATACATGGTTGGCGGGGAAAATCAAGTGTGGGTGCTGTGGGTATGCTTTAGTGGGGCTGAACGCCGCAAACGGGGTGACGTACATGAGATGCAGACAGCGCGTGGAAAACAAGAGCTGTCCGGGGCCCGGAACGCTGACACGGCATGAGCTGGAAAAATCGGTGTATGATGAAATGGTAAAGAAGATGCGGGGATTTCAGACGCTGAGGGGCGGCAAGGCGGAGGGCTACAATCCAAAGCTGACCGCCGCCCGCGCCAAACTTGCCAAAATTGAAAGCGAGATTGAAAAGCTGATTGACACGCTGACCGGAGCAAACCCGCTCTTGTTACAGTACGCAAATAACCGCATTGAAGAATTGGACGCGGAGCGGCAAAAGCAATTAAAGCTGGTGGCCGACCTCACCGCTAATTCTGTTTCAACCTCTCAGCTTGATAGCATATCCGGCTATCTCAAAAACTGGGACGAGGTTAGTTTTGACGACAAACGGCGCGTTGTGGATACGCTGATTTCCAAAATTGAGGCTACCAGCACCGAGCGCGTGATACACTGGAAAATCTAAAAATTTTTACTTCGCATTATACCATTGTCAAAGACGTTTTAGCATAATAAATCACCCCACTTGTTAGTAGTATACCATACTGTCTAACAAATGGGGTGCTGTTCATTCCCCAATAGCGGCGGTTTCGTGTAGGTTGGCTCCATTCTTTAAGTGCCGTATTATTATGCCCTTGTCAAATACACTAAGGCCCAGGCCGTTACCCCCGCTCTCACTGCTGCGGGAGAAGTCAGGCCGGTAAAACGGCTCGAATAGGCAGCGGATCTCGTTGTCAGGGATAGGGGTACACTATAAAATAGCAGCAGCAATACCGCAGACAAAACCCATTTCATCTTGATTCCCTCCTGAAAATTCTTGATATAAGAGATAATTATATTTCTGTTTATCCTCATTCATAAAGACGTAGAATTTGCATTTACTGCTATAGGGGCTAACGCCTCGCCGAACTGAGACAATACATTAGGCAGCACAGCCTGCAATGTATACTGAGCAACAGCAATTCTGGCTTTCATACCAAACTGTGCGCATATTTGGGGTGATTTTATGAGATATCTTATGGCGTCAGCGCATGCCTTGGCATCACCATAGCTATAGAGTAAACCCGTCACGCCATCATCCACCAAGTCGATATGCCCTTTGACTCTGCTTGCCACAACCGGCAGACCTAAATACATAGCTTCCATCACATTGAAAGGCAGTCCCTCGCTTCTACTGGCCATCACAGCGATGTCGGCAGTTTTATACCATGTAGCTACATTCTCTACCTGCCCAGGAAACAACACACGTCTCTCTAACTTTGAGCCTTCCACTAGCTCACGGCATCGCCCCAGCTCTGTGCCGCTTCCGCACAGTATAAGCACCGTGTCCTCCGGCAAATAATTCATCGCTTGAATCAGCACATTCTGACTTTTTCTCCTCGAAAACTCTGCGACGCATATCAGCACAAATGCATTCTCTGAAATCCCCAGTGTATTCCTCGAAATGCCTGTGTCTTTCTTACTATCCTCATCCAGTTTAACGAAGTCTACGCCCATACCAGGTATCATCTCAACCCGTTTTCCCAGCTGATATCGCCTCGCAATCTCATAGTCATACTGGTTCATAGTCAGCAAAAAATCCGTCTCTGGAGCCGTCAAACGTTCAGCACCTAGCAGCAAATTTCTCTTCATAACTGGTGTACTATCATCAAACAGGTATCCGTGTACTACGTTGACCAGCTTCGGGCGAGGTCTCATACCTTTAATTGCCAGGCGCGTAAAGAACGCCGCAAGAGAAGTATGAGTCACTACCAGGTCATAACCCCGTATGTAAATAATCTGCCGAAGCATCCTCAATGCCTGCAAGTTATGTACAGAACTCATCCGCTTTTTGAAAGGGAGATCAAAAGATTTATCTGTATAAGGCACCTGCTCTGGCGCTCCGGCGCACCCAATATCCACCTCCCAGCCCATACGCTGAAGCTCCCTCAAATATGGCTGATGAAAATGCTTTATGTGAGAATATGTCGATGCTGTAAATAATGCTTTGTATTTCAAGTAATCGCTTCCTTATTTTTGTTATATGTTCAGTGTTTCATCATTGATAAACTTCCCATGCAATACTGTTGCCAGCAGAATCTTAATATCGAACCACAGACTCCAATTCTCAATATAATAAATGTCATGCTCTACGCGTTCTTTGATTGGCGTGTCGCCCCGAAAGCCGTTGATTTGCGCCCAGCCAGTAATGCCGGGACGCACCTGATGACGTACCATATAGAGCGGTATTTCTTCTTTAAACTGATCTACAAAATAGGGAAGTTCCGGCCGTGGTCCTACTAAACTCATGTCAGCCTTGAGTACATTAACTGCCTGGACCAGCTCATCGATGGACAGTTTACGAAGAATGGAGCCGAATTTTGTGCGGCGGCCATCTTCCTGTTTGCTCCACGCAGAGGCTTCTTCTAAATTTAATTTCATAGTCCGCAGTTTCAAAAGTGTAAACTGTTTTCTGTTCCGGCCTACCCTAACCTGCCGAAACAAAATTGGGCCGGGAGAAGAAATCTTGATGCCAACAGCTGAAATTACCAATAATGGGGAACCTAAAACAAGCATTAGCAAAGCACCAATAATATCGATTGTCCTTTTAATAAACGCATTTGCAAAGTTGTCCAATGGAATGCGCCGGATATTCATAAGCGGTATTCCATTAAGATCATCAAATTGAGGATGTGCAGGCATATAATCCGCATAAAACGGAATAATGGATAGCTTTATTCCTGCTTTTTCACAACACTCAATAATATGTGGCGTCAGCTCATAGTCTGACATCTCGATGGCCGAAATTACTTCCTCAGGTTGTGTGCGCTCCAAGATCTTTTCCAGCGCTTCATATCCGCCAAGGTAAGGTATATTAAATCCAAGAGCAGCTCTTTTCCCAATATATCCGACAATTTGATATCCCAATTCTCGATTCGCCTGAATTGTCGCAAGATATTTCCTCGCAACCTGTCCGTTGCCTACAATCAGTACATGCTTCTGATTTCTTCCACTTCTACGAATCCTCCAAAGTGTTTTACGAACTATAATCCGTTTGAGTATAAGCGTACCAACACTCAAAGAAAAAAACAAAGCAAGTACCCAACGGGAGTAATCTGTCTGGTGCCCTACAAATAGCCAACCAAGCAAAATCAGCATATCCAACAGACCGGCGTGCAGTAATTTGGTCGCTTCGTCGCGTATCCGCGTTTTTCGAGATGATTGATATAATCCAAGTGCGGCATATGTAAACAACTGAATGAGGGTAATAACAATACCAATACGCAAATAGTTGGTCAGTTGAACAGTAACAACACCATTTGGCATCACATGGAAACGTAGCCAGTATGCCATTGGAAGCATTAGATAAATCAGCACTCCGTCACTCAAGACATTCAGCCGATTCAATAGTCGCTGGTTCTCACGAATCATAAAGCCACCTCAGTAGACTTTAATGCGGCTGACTTTTTGGGACGCCTTATTTTAGACTGATATGCCTCAGGATTGAAACCGATCTGCTTGAGTTTTTCCAAATGTTCTTTGCTTTGCTTTCCTGACTCATAGCTACGTTTCTGACGGTCGAGCCACGCTTCCAGTTGCCGATACTCCTGTGTATCGTGCGGAAACTTCAAGTTGCCATGTCTGTCATAATAAGCCTTTACTAATTGATACCGCATATTCCAATCACGTTCTGCTCTACTATCCCATTCCATGCCAAGACGCTCTAACGCGCATATTTGCGCTTGAGTCAGTTGCCCATTTCTGTATTTTTTCCGCATCTCAGAGAGCCATTTATTTATCCAGACACCATTCATTACATATCCGCCAGGAATCTTCAAATCCCCATGTTCCTTGTAGTATTGCTCTGCAAGTCGATACCGCACAGTCCAAGAGTCCTCCTTCTCCCAAATCATCCCGATTGTCCTTAACCTTGCAAGGCGGTCGTTGTTGTATTTCAGAAAAACCTTGCGCTGACGCGCAACCCAGCGTCCAAGCGCATAACCATCCTCCGCACAAAACATAGTAGCAACGTTTAAGTTTCCGTTCTTTTTAAAATATTCTGCAGCATGGCGATAACCTTCCTCCCACATCTGGTCAAACTTGCTTTCCCAAAGCATCCCCAGGGCGTCCAACTTCTGACGCTGTCCCTCTGTCAGAGACATTCCATCACGTTTATTTCGGATTCTTGAAATCCATTCGCCCAGCTTAACTCCTTCTGCAGAAATATAAGTAGTTGGTACATCCAAGTTTCCAAAACTATCATGGTAACTCTGTGCAGCCGCATAATATTTTCCCCATAGCTCATCTGCAACATCCCACACCATGCCTAGTTCATTGAGCTGCCTAATCTGTTTTTCTGTGAGAATATACCGCTGATTACTATTTTTTCGAGCCTGTCTCTGCCTGGCAACCCACGCACCTAACGGAACGCCTGTTTCTGAAATATAGGTACGCGGAACAAGCAAGTCACCGTATTTTTCTCTGTATTTAATCGCTTCTGCCAAATTTCTCTCCCAGGATATATCCGAAAAGTGTTTCCATACCATCCCGATAGCGTCTAACTTTTGGATCCTTTCTTCACCAAGCGTTCCATGAACACTCCCTGCTCGGACACGCCGTTGAGTAAGTATCCACATCCCCAACGAGTACCCCTCTGATGTTTTATACTGTTTTGGTATTTCCAAGTTTCCAAATTGCTGGTAGTATTGCTTTGCATATCCATACATTGTATCCCAAGAGGCGGAAAGTGTCTCTTCTAACTCATCAAACAATCGGCGGCAATCTCGTACCTCGTCGATCAAGCGGAAATGTTCCGTGGCAACCTTATTTTCTTCTCCAGAGCTTTGAAAATAATCTACTGCATCCCTCATCTCCTGCTCAATGGCACCTATACTATAGAGGTTCTCAAAGTTGTTGACGATATCAAAAATAATTGGGTTTCTATCCTTCTTTGCACTGAGTGCACGGCCAATTTGCTGCTTAAAGATAATCGGAGAAACTGTAGGTCTAAACAAGATTACACCATCTACGTCCTCTACATGGACCCCTTCGTTAAGCATATCAATACAAAAAAGAAGTTTAAGGTGTGCGCTTTCATCTCGCTTAAACTCACAGAATGCCGCTTCGGTCTTGGGGTCATCCGCATAAGCTACATAGATATGGGGAGCAGCATCTACCTTTGAAAACCACTCTGCAACTTTCTCAAGCATCTGATCCATGTGCTCTTTGCTTGCGCAGAACACAAGGTATTTTCCATCGTAAGTGCTCATATACTTGTGGAAAATTTCTTCTAATCCATCCGCTTTTGCCAACGCCCGCCGCAGTGCTTCCAGATATTCCTCTGCACTGTCACGCACCGCTTTAGACTTTGCATGGTGGACTCGATTTTCCAACTGCTTCAGATCTTCTTGATATGAATAAAGACATGTCACATAAGTAGGAGGATTCAGTATTCCCCGTACAATGGCCTCACCCAGCGTCATTTTTGATGCTACACAGTTGTCGTATATTTCTTCCGCCATGTCGCGCTGATTATCAAGATACCGCACATTTGTTGCGGAAAAGCCAAGCAGTTTCGCCTGTGGATATGACATTAAGAAACGAGTCAGACTCAACTGCCATGTTGGTGCCCCAGCTCTATGAAACTCATCCTGCAAAATCATATCGGGCCGCAATTTTGCGGTTTCTTCCTGGGTCATGATATTGAGTTTTGCATAGGTCAGAAATGTGATGTTGCTCGGAACTGCCGCCCCTGTTGCAATCAGATTTTCGCATTGGGTTTTGAAAATATATTCAGATGGAGCGAGCCAACAAATCCGCTGCTCTGGGTGATCCTCACAGTATTTGAATCCAATGAAGGATTTCCCTGTACCAGTTGGGTGAATAACACAGGCTTTTCCTGTTTTGGAGAGCATAGATAATACGGCCTCGTATGCCTCCTGATTGTGAGGGAATAAGGAAATGGCCATGCAAGCACCTCCTTATAATGGAACATTATCTGCGGCTATAAAACAATGTACCTTAACATATTTATCAAATCTCACTTTTTAAGTGTCTAATAAGTACATTTTCCTGTAATACTTCTGATACTCTCCACTGGTTACATGCTCGACCCAGTCAAGGTTATCCAGATACCAGCGGATAGTCTCTGCCATACCCTGTTCAAAGGTATAGGATGGCTTCCATCCCAGGTGGGTTGTTATTTTTGTATTATCAATGGCATATCTTCTGTCGTGGCCTGGGCGATCTTGAACATGGGTGATGAGACTGTCTGGCTTACCCAGCTCTTTGAGGATTTGCCGTACAATTTCTAGATTCGCCTTTTCGTTGTTACCACCAATATTGTAGACCTCGCCGACCTCACCTTTTTCCAGCACTGCAACAATGCCGGCACAGTGATCTTTTACATGCAGCCAGTCCCGTATCTGCATTCCATCTCCATACACAGGAAGCGGCTTATCGTAGAGCGCATTGTGGATCATCAGCGGGATCAATTTCTCTGGAAACTGGTAGGACCCGTAGTTATTAGAGCATCTGGTAATGTTCACCGGCAGTCCGTAGGTTTCGTGGTAGGCCCGGACGATAAGGTCGGCGCTGGCCTTGGAGGCCGAGTAGGGACTGTTGGGGGCTAACGGCGTGGTCTCGGTGAACATCCCATTCCTGCCCAAAGCACCGTAGACTTCGTCTGTGGAGACTTGGAGATAGATCACACCCGGCCTATATTCCCGGGAATATTTGTCTTCTGGGTGGATCTTCCAATAATTTTTTGCAACGTCCAGCAACGTCTGTGTTCCCACAATATTGGTGGTCAGAAAAAGCTCCGGCTCCACAATGCTCCGATCCACATGGGACTCAGCGGCGAAGTGAACCACGGTATCGAAGCCATACTCATCAAACAGCTTTCTTACCAACGCCCGATTTCGGATGTCTCCCTGGATAAAGCAATAACGTGGGTCATGCTCCACAGACTTCAGATTCTCCAAATTTCCTGCGTATGTAAGCAGGTCCAGATTGACCAGCAGTTCAATTTCCTGCTTCCGGCCCAGCAAATACTGGATGAAATTTGAGCCAATAAATCCGGCGCCTCCGGTAACCAACAGCTTTCTCATATTTCTTCTCCCTCTGCGATCTCTTTGAGATACTGTCCATATTCCGTTTTCATCAACGATTCAGCAAGCCTAAGCAACTGCTCTTTACTAATGAATCTTCGCCGATAGGCAATCTCCTCAATGCAGGACACATACATTCCCTGACGTTTTTGAATGATGTTCACAAATTGAGAAGCCTCTTGTAACCCGTCGTAAGTTCCCGTATCCAGCCAAGCCATACCCCGGTAGAATCTTATAACTTTTAGCTGTCCCCGGCGCAAGTACTCGTTGTTTACTGCGGTAATCTCTAGCTCTCCCCGAGAAGAGGGCCTCACATGCTTGGCGATCTCCACCACTTGGTTATCATAAAAATAGAGGCCTGGCACCGCATACTTGGACTTGGGCTTTTGCGGTTTTTCCTCCAGGGAGAGCACATTTCCCTCCTTGTCAAACTCTACCACCCCAAAGCTCGAGGGGTCATGGACGGGGTATCCGAAAATGACGGCCCCCCTCTCCAGTGCAGCTGCCTTTTCCAGCACTATGGAAAAACCGCCTCCATAAAAAATATTGTCCCCTAATACCAGGGCTACTTTGTCGTTACCTATGAACTTTTCTCCAATGACGAACGCCTCCGCCAGACCATTAGGGTGCTCTTGTATCGCGTATTCAAACCGCATTCCCAGCTGGGCGCCATTTCCCAAAATATCCTTAAAGACCGAGATATCCTTGGGTGTGGAGATGATGAGCACCTCTCGAATACCTGCCAGCATCAGGGTAGACAGGGGATAATAGATCATCGGCTTATCATAAATCGCAAGGGCTTGCTTTGAAACTCCCTTTGTAATTGGATAGAGCCGGGTTCCAGATCCTCCAGCAAGAATAATCCCCTTCATGTCATCATTTCTCCTTTTTATAGGCTTAACTTTTTGTAAAGTGTCTCCACCTTTTCAAAAGCATTTTCAATAATAAGATCCATATTATAATATTTGTAGTCGGCTAGCCTCCCGCACAGGAACAGATTGGAGAACTTCTTCGCCTCATCGGCATAGAGTGAAAAACGAGCTAGATTCTCCTGATTAATCACTGGATAATAGGGTACGTTTCCCTGCACCGAATGCTTATTGTACGGGAGAGGAAATTCCCGGGCAATCACAGTGTACGGCGTATCCAAGGCATCCAGATAGTTGATTTGCTTATACTCTGTGTCTCTTGTATAGCCATCGGCCTGGGGATAGGATATGACTTGACAAGGAAGGGAAAATCCCTTTTCATGCCTCTCATAGCGATACTCAATGTTTAACGACCTATATGGCAGTTGACCATACTTTTCCTGAAATAACTCGTCAATTGCTCCAGTATACACGATCTGATTGTATCTTTTCCCATCAAACAGCACATCGCCACTTTCATAGTCAAGTGTTATATGTTCTAAGGCGTCACAATTAAGCTTAATGGTGATATTCGAGTGATCCAGCATCTGTTCAAAGAGCTTTGTAAAGCCGTACTTAGGCAGATATTGGAAATCTTTATTCTGGTAACGCTCATCATACCCTAGAGACATCATAGCTCGGTTTAGCACACTTCGATCAATCTGCTCTGGCTCTAGCCCCCACATTTTAGCCGTATACGTGCGATAGGCTTTTTCAAAAAGCAGATTTCCGTAGTTGCGAATATCTTCATCTGAATGCTCAATTAGCTCGAATACGGATACACGATCTCTTCCTTGGAAGAGACTACGGAATTTCTTCAATAATGGCTCAGCCTTCGCAGGTGTTACCAGCTGCTGCAGCGTACGGAAATTGAACGGCAGGCGGACATACTCTCCGTCAATAAAGCTCAAAATCTTAGTTTCATGGACAACCAGTTCTGCATATTTCTCCAAAAATTCTACAATCCAGTATTTGTCTGTACTAAACAAGTGTGGTCCGTAGCGCTGCACAAGGATTCCGTATTGATCCAATTCATCGTACATATTACCGGCAATATGAGGGCGCTGTTCCACCAACAGCACCCGCTGCCCCTTTTCTTCAGCCAATCTCCTGGCGAAAATGCTGCCAGAGAATCCAGCCCCGACAACGATAACATCGTACACTGCAATTCCTCCAATAAAGTCTTACTCTTGCATTTTTTTCAACCAGTCCGCCGTTTTTTCAATACTTTCTTTAAATATAGCGGACGGTAGGTAACCCGTATCGCTATATAATGCGTAGGTGTCAATATCCCTGTAGTCAATAAATGTGTTGTCCTGATAAGTGCCAAAATTCAGCTTTGCCGCAGGCCTAATAGCATCGCGCATCTCGGTAATGATCTCATAAAATGGACGTAATTGCCTGCTGCCCACATAGTAGATCGTGTGGCTTTTGCCTAACTGGGCCGCTGCGATCACGCCGCCAATACAGTCATCTATGTATGTCCAGTCGTACAGATTTTCCCCCTTAATCAAATCTAAATCTTGTCCGCTCATCAACTTGCGAAGCATCACATTAGTAGAGCGGTTGGAGTGATCTCCCACGCCAAAGATATTCGTAAACAAGACGCCCACAAACTCGACTCCGCCATTGTGAAGGATCACCTGACTCATCTGTCTAGCAGCCTTTTTTGCCGTTCCATAAATACTGCACTCCCTGACTATTCCGCTGGTGTCTGGTGATTTTAAGTATTCATGACTGGAGTCAGCGAAAACATACCGCTTACATCTGAGTTCTATTGCTGCATACGCGGCGTCACAGGCATACTTTATATTGGGGAGTTGTACGCGATAGTCGTTTGTCGCCTTTCCATAGCCCTGCCACGCGAGGTGAAAAAACACATCGAAGTCGCGTTCCGTTACCTTTTGCGCCAGCTGTTCATACGCCTGAAACTCTACCTGTATCAGGTGAAAGTTAGGATTGCTTCGTAATTCGCCCAACTTTTCCGGAGTTGCGCAAAGGCCATAGACCTCCACACCGTCTGCCAACAAGGTTTTTGCAAGTGCCTGGCCGATAAATCCCGCCGCGCCAGAAATGATTACCTTTTTCATCCATTCAACTCCATTGTGAAGTTTACATCGCTCAGCGCCAATGTAGGCGCCTTGGTATCTTTCTGAGAAATTATTGGATCCATAGTACCCCAATCAATAGAAATTTCTGGATCATTCCAAGCGATAGCACGGTCGTATTCTGGATAATACAGCTCATCTACCTTGTACTGCACCTCACAATTATCTTGCAGCGTAATAAAGGCATGGCCAAATCCAGATGGGATCCAGATCTGCTTGTGGTTCTCTTCTGTCAGCTCGACACTGACCCATTTCTTGAATGTAGGTGAGTCTTTCCGGAGATCGACCGCAAAATCCATAACACGGCCCCTGGTGCAACGGACAAGTTTTATCTGCGGCTTGGGGTTGTTCTGAAAATGGATCCCGCGGATTATCCCCTTTTTCAGCGATAAACTGTGGTTATCCTGAACAAATATAGTCTCGATCCCATGTTGAGCCATTGTCCGCTTGGAATATGTCTCACAGTAATAGCCGCGGAAGTCTTCAAAATATTGGGGCTCTAAAATCCGTACGCCAGGCAGCTCCAGTTCTGTTATCTTCATAAATTTAACACCTCATCTCATTTGTTCCAATTGGCTGACAAGTTCAATTTGCCGCAGAAGCTCTTCATATCTCTCCTTTCGGAAATCAACTTCCGCGACACAGCGGGCAAAGACCTGGAGTGAGTGGTAAAATTGGTCATCCGGCTCCACCGCAATCTCTCGGGAGCCTCCACCCGTCTGTACCACAAGTTTGGGCGCAAAGTCCGCCGGGGGTGTAAACACCCGGTCCGCCATCAGGCAGCCCTTGCTCCCCCAAACTTCCAGCTGACACTGATAGCTATTATCCATACCGAAAGCAATATGGGCCGTAAGGCCGGCCTCATTGCGTAGGACAGCATTCCCATAGAGATCTACACCAAAATCGTTATGTTCCGAGAGATAGCCGTCCACTACTTTTGCTGTATCGCCCAGCAGCAGTCGAGCCAGCCGCAGCGTATAGCCGCCGCAGTCCAGCAGGGCCCCGCCGCCCAGCGCCCTGTTGTAACGAAAGTCCTGGGCGCCTCGGAAGGGGAACCCAAAGGACGCCCGGATGAGCCGCAGCGCTCCCAATTCCCCGGAGGCAATGACAGACTGTATCTCGCTGATCTGCCGGTGATAGATGAACATATAATTCTCGTGGAGTGCTAAGCCCGCCGCGTCAGCTAACTCCACAAGCCCCGCTGTATCCGCTGCGCAGGTGGTGCTTGGCTTCTCTACAAAGACGTGCTTCCCCCTCTCTAACGCCTTTTGCGCCCACTTGAAATGGAGCGCCGGAGGCAGGGGGAGATAGACTGCGTCGATCTTAGGGGTACTCAACAACTCCTCATACCCCTGAAACACCTTCCCACCAAACTCCTTGACGAAGCCCTCCGCCTTCTCCTTCTCTTTGAGCAGCACACTGGCGTCGTTTCCCTCAACGTCTCTGCCAAACCACTCCTCCGCCGTGGCATAGGCCACACCTACATAAGTGAAGTTTTCGCATTTCTTCAGCGCCGGGAGAAAGCGCCGATAGGCGATGTTGGACGGGCAGATGATTCCGATTCGAATCGTCATACTTACACCTCCAATAAGGACAACAAATTTCTTAGCTGAATGTTCAGAATATTGTTCACCTGTACCAGCTCATTCAGCATCTTGTAGTCCAGCAAGAAATATCCCGCCGGCAGGGGCGGCAGTTCACCCTTGTCCACCCGCAACAGCACATTTCGGTTCTGCTCATGGTAGAACCGTCCGCCCTCCTCGGAGAGCAGATGGTCGAAAAGGACGCCGCAGCCCTTGTTGAGCTTGTCCCAAAAGAAGCGAGTAATCTCATCGGCCTCTTGAAAGCTGGCCACTCCCTCTTGCTGCACTGTGGGGCCCAGCTCCAAACCGTCAAAGCACCCCGCCTCCTGGGCGGCTCGGACAAGGAATTTCAGCCGGCCATTTTCTTCACAGCAGACAAGGCCGAAGGTAGCGATGCCGTTGGCTTCAAACAGAGGCTGCGTCCATCTGCGAACCTCACGGCCCTCAATGGCAATGTCACAGAACACCACTTTAAAAGGATAGGGATGTGCGCAGAGCATCTCTCCGTCCCGCATCTCCCAATGCTTCAGTTTACTTAATGGGACTAATCGGGGCTTTGCCTCTGTGAACATCTTTTGATTGTTGATGTAGTGGTAAAGCTGGGGCAGGCAGTTTCCCTCCTCCCCCAGAAACACCGAGCGGAATAGAGCCTTGTCTGTAAATCTCTCCGACAAATCCAGCAGTTCTCTTGGGAATAGGTACAGCTTGGAAAAGGGAATGCAGGACAGCACTGTACGTGTATCCATGTTTACCAGGTTGTCCTCCCGCATAAGCCGTTTGATCTGTCCCAAAGTCATCCAGCGGTGGCTGGGCAGAACTGGTATGTCTTCCTCCACTCGGAGGAGGATGTTCCGGTTACGCTTTTTATAGAACCGCGAGGACTGTTCTGACTGAATCTGATCCACCACAATCTCATATTTAGAGGCGTTCAGGAAGTAGTCCAGGTAGGGTGGCTGCTTGCCGCCGTGCTTCTGGGTGAAGTTGCTTTTGGTGGCTTGGATAGTGGGAGAGATCTGGACGCAGTTTACATTCCCTGGCTCAATTTTAGCCTGCATGAGAAAGTACATGACACCGCTGATCTCTTTGCAAAGGATCCCCAAATAGCCGATTTCCTGCTGAAGGATGATAGGCTGTTCAAAGCTGCGGCTCTGAAAACCAACGATGGAAAAGAAGCTGCGGTTTTCATTGCAGATACAGCCCTCATCCGAGTCATAAAACCACGGGGCGCATTCTTCTAAAGGGATCTTATGTATCTCCACCGCCGTATCGGCATTGCGCCGTGCCACCCAAGACAGGATCTCTTCTGTAGAGGTCACATTGCTGTCCTTTTCTAACCATGACCGCAAAAAGGCTGTTAGGGTGTCATTCATACTATTTTCATCTCATCTTTCTGTTTATCTTATAAAGAAGCGCAGAATTTTCTTAATAAACTCTCTCCTTTTTGTCCCCTTTGGGAGTAGTGCATCCAGATATTTGCGTGCAGGATGGTCTATTCGCAAGAGTCGCTTTGGCTGTGCAACAACTGGATATGGCGCAGAGTAAGGGGTAGATATCCGAGCAACCATAATCTCACGGTAAAACTTGGATCTCTCGGCGATATCCCAAAATTCTTCTTCATACCTCACACCAGATATTTTCCAAGGTTTTGCCTCCCCAGCAAAGTGAATTATTTTAGGGGATTTTCTCTGATAATATGGGTTGTTCAAACACTCAGTAATATGCAGTGCACCAACACTATCGTAATCCATACGGAAATTCCAATCATAATCTAGGTACTGTATTTTTCCTTGAAACAAAATGTTGAGGATATCCTGATCCATATATCTCCAACCTCTGGCATTACATAGCGAAACCATCATAATAGCAGGGTATATTTCCCGGATCTTCTTTAGATTCATTACCATGAAGCCAGCATTTATAGCAGTTTTTGTACAGTCATCTAAACCAAGTTCATCTCCGTATTCTCCGTAACACCACTCATGGGCTGCAAGAACAAAGTCATCCCCAAAATCATAGTCAGCAAAAATGCTGACATCTGTTGTCACCACCATATCGCTGTCTACACAGATGATTTGGTCATAGTTCTTCAAAATATGTGCCATCCAAACCCGGCAGTAGATCAATTTTGCATATTGCGGGAGTTGTGCGCCATTTAGCAGCGCCAAGTGCTGAGAGACGTCCGCAAAGCGAATTGATACGTTGGAATAGCCGTCCGCCACGCGCTTTAGCTTTTTCTGGCGTTCTTTCGGAATTCCGTCAGTAAAAACAATGATGTCATAATTTTTGCTTGAATCCCCACTTTCTATAATTGATTGAATTGTCACCGCCAAATAGGGCAGATAATATGCGCTGCTGAGCAGCTCAATCGCTATATTATCTGCCTCAAAGGCTGGGGATAAGCCCGTGTCCGGGAAAGCTGCCTCTTCCAAAATACATTCCCAAGGTCTTGAAGAGTTTTGCTTAAGAGCTAAATCCGGGCTGCTTTCTTTTTCGCCCTTTCTTTTCTGCAATTTGCTGTCGGGCTGTTTATTCAGCAGGCTCTTATCTGCTTCCGGCAGATAGCCCGGAAAATAACGATCAAACTTCTTCAACTGTTGTCTCGCCACTATGTCGCTATACAGGGGGGCGCTTTTTGCGGTTTCCCAAAAAAGTTCCGCTCCATTTATCTTTGGATTGTTCCACGGCTTTTCCGATCCGGCATAGCGGATGATCTTAGGTGTGCCGTTTTCTTGCGGCTGCCTGTAAACGCTCTGCTCGGCCGCGACATTCCATTCCGCGTCAAGCCGCTTTACACGCCCCTGCACAGTGCAATTCAAAATATCCCGGCTAGACGATCCCGCTCTTTCCTCAGCGGTTCGGATTAATTGTTCCCAGCCGGCTAACCGGCTAAATTCCTCAACATTGAAAAGAAGTACTTCTGTCTGTAAGCATTCTTGTTGGAAACCCGCTGTATCTCTCTTTGGAGAAAGTCTCCGGCTGTTATCGCTCAAACTATTCGCTGGCGTATCCACAACTGCCGCCAGGGCATATTCGTTTAACTCAATTTCCTTCAGATGCGCAATATCCTCCAGGGCGATTACGCCACTATCTAGATAGATTGCTTTATCATACCGGCCCATGACATCGCATAGCACAAAGCGATAATAGTCCTCTTTCCCTGCTGCCCCATCTTCCCTAAGTTTATGTCTTACAAGATAAGAAGAGACATTTGCAAACCGGATTGAACAATTTCTCTTTGTAGCCGTTTTAACGAATCTCTTAATTGCGTATGATGTAATCTCCTCATGCAGGATTACGATATCGTAAAAAAGATCCGGCGACATATGGTTAATAATGGATTGTACAGTAACGTTACAGTAGGGAAGAGATTGCTTACTGGCTGAAAGTACAATGGGCACTGTGCGCTTGCTGTCTGGAAAAATTGGATCCAGAGGCTGTTCACGAGTTGTTTGAAAAAAGCACTTCTGTAATGTGCCAAATTTACACGTTTTCTCATTCATCTGTAGATATGTGTAAAATATCCCAAGCAAACGCTCGGAACAGTAACCTGGAACCCTTCGCTGTGCAAAGGTGTAATCGTTGTAGTCCATCCTCCTATCAAACTCGAAGAGTATATCGAACATCCACTCGCACAACTGATGGAAGTATTCCTTCCGCATAATAAACAAATTTGCAAAATACCCTTTCCCGTCTTCAAAAAGGTATTTCCGCACGGCCGGCATAAATTCCGGAGATCTCTGCTGAATAACCTCAATAAGAAGATTCAGGTCTTCTTCACGCTCGTAGGGGACTTCGCAGAACTGTTGATATAGGCTGTAGTAGTCCTTGTCATACTGCAAATAATTACAGGTAATAACATCGTACTGCTCAATAAAACCTCTCATCTTTTCTGCATCTAATAGCCGCATCTCCGCAAATGCTTTTTCGTCATTGGTGTCGTAGGGATATTCATATCGGTTTTTCTTTAGAATCTCTGTATTAAATGATAAAAAGCGTCTGTATTGGAAAAAGCCATAGTAATCATTATCAAAATTTTTCCAAGCCCAATAGATTGTTGCAGCATCATTGAATCGTGGATTCAATTTGGAAATATTGTCTCCTTTATCGTCGTGCAACATGCCAGGTAGACGGCGTTCGGAGTTTGCCGCCCCTCCCTGAACTAGCTCAAACAAGTCGTTGTCCGGAATTGTGATCTTATTATTAAAACAAGTTACATATATCTTGATCTTTGATTTAGACACAGGTATTTCAAATCCTTTCTCTCTGTTTTTCTTTTGCAACGGCTTCTATAACCGCTTTGATACCAATACTAAACGGGATCTTTGGCTCAAAGCCAGTATCTGCCTTAATGGCAGTCAAATCTACGCAGGAGCTAGGGAGCTTTCCATTTTTGTAAGGCAGTTCCCCGATTCCAAGTGGCAATGATGGGTTAATAATATCTCTAATTTGACAAATATAGTTCGACAGCGGCCAATTATCCCCATGGCCAATGCTGTAGAATGCTCCGCCTTTTCCTTTTAGAGCGATGAGGTATAGTGCTCTTACTAAGTCATCAATATGGATATAATCCCACAGCTGCTCCAGTTTTGTATAGGCAGGCCGTTCGCCCTGTAGTAGCTTATCAATGGTGTAATAGATCACATTGCTGTCCTTTCGATCTTCGCTGTATATTCCGGAAATCACAGCATATATGTAAGGAATATTCAACTCGTCACACATAGAGGCGCATAGATAGCGGGCTTCAATTTTTGCCGTTCCATAGGCATTTTGGGGAGATGGAAGCGCACTTGCGTTAATCTCCTGACCGCAGTATGCGTACTCCATTGTAGAGCCTGGGAGAAGAAATCTCTGTGCATTAATTGATGCCGCGAGCCGTATTGCATCCATGCACAGATTCAAATTTGCCTGCTGAATTTCTATAGAATTTCTTGCCTCAGGCGATACGCCGCTCCACGCAAGATGGATCACCGCGGAAGGATTTTGGGGAAGCAGCTTTTTAAAGGACTTGTAGTTGCTCAAATCCTCCTCGATCACGTGTATGCCGGGAACGCTATCGATCCGGTATCGAATTGGACTGTTCTGCACAACTATGGCGTAAACATCTGTGTTTTGCTCTATGAAATATCTCGTAAGATGGCTTCCAATAAAACCATCCGCCCCTGTAATCACTACAGCTTGTTTAGCACACATATGCCCTAATCTCCCTGTCCATTTCTGCTGAAATGTCCCCACCGGAAAGCCAACACTTGGTCCATTCCACGGTTTTTTCTACCGCCTCGCCTGCATGCCAACGAGGCTTCCAGCCAAAGGCAGTTTTCAGCTTTGCACAGTCCAGCTTTAAAAAATTTGCCTCATGCGGGGCGTTGACCTCGGAGTTGTTAATCCAACCAGCTCCATATCCCCAACTCTTACAGAACATATCCACAAGCTCCCCCGTGGTCATACAGTCGAACTCGTCTGGGCCTACATTGTACCAGCCGGCTAAAAACGGATTCTCATATTGACGCTGGGCAATCATGAGATAGGCAAACAACGGTTCCAGCACATGCTGATATGGACGAGTGGAATGAGGATTACGCACAATAATGGGGATTCCCGCTGCTACTGCCCGGACGCAGTCTGGGATGATTCGGTCGTTTGCAAAATCCCCGCCTCCGATGACATTCCCTGCCCTGGCTGTGGAAATAGCCACTTCCCTATCCGAAAAAAAGCTGCTCTGGTAACTATGGGTAACCAGTTCTGAGCAGGACTTCGAGTTAGAGTAAGGATCATAGCCATCCAGCGGTTCATTTTCACGGTAGCCCCAGACCCACTCATTATTTTGATATACCTTGTCTGTGGTCACATTCAGAAAGCTCTTTACACAACAGCTTTGACGAATACATTCCAAGATATTTACTGTACCCATCACATTGGTTTCGTAAGTATATGCCGGAGCCCTGTAGCTTTCACGGACAATGGGTTGGGCTGCCAAGTGCAGCACAATCTCTGGCTGAACAGTGTCAAAGGCTATTTTCATAGCAGTAAGGTTGCGCACATCCCCGATGACTGAATTCATTCGCTTTTCCAGCCCTGCCAAAGAGAAAAGATTCGGGCAGGTAGGGGGCTCTAGACTATATCCGGTCACCTCCGCCCCAGCCAACAATAAAATACGGCACAGCCAGGCCCCCTTAAAGCCAGTATGGCCTGTAATAAAAATCCGCTTGCCTTTAAAAAAGCCAAAATCTATGTACTGCATTACTCTGACCACACTTTCCATGGTGCTTGTCCGCTGGCCCAAAGTGCTTCTAAACTTTTTTTGTCTCGCACAGTATCCATGCACTTCCAAAAGCCGTCATGGTATTTGCTCTGAAGCTGCCTGGCTTTTGCAAGTGTTTCTAATGGAGTTTTTTCAAAAATAGTTTCATCTCCTTCAATTACATCAAATACCTCTGGCTGACATACCATAAATCCAATATTGATCAGGCTTCCATCCTGCTGTTGCTTTTCACGAAATCCCGAGACAGAACCTGATTGGTCAACATCAAGTACTCCGAATTGTTGACCAACATTGTAGCTGGATATTGTCATAATCTTCCCGTGTGAGCGGTGGAATGACTCAAGATCGTTAAAATTGATATTGGATACTCCGTCCCCATAAGTCAGCATAAACGTTTCGCCTTTTATATAGTCACGGATTCGTTTAATTCTTCCACCTGTCATGGTATTCAATCCGGTATCCACAACCGTGACTGTCCATGCTTCTGCATAACTGTTTAGTACGCGCATACTGTTGTCCGCCAGGTTAAAAGAGATATCAGAGTTGTGCAGATAATAATCAAAAAAATATTGTTTAAGCATATCCTGTTTGTAGCCGGCGCAGATAATAAAATCTGTATAGCCGTAGTGAGCATACCCTTTCATAATATGCCAAAGGATTGGTTTCCCACCAATTTCCACCATTGGTTTAGGCTTTAACACACTCTCCTCGCTGATTCGTGTGCCAAAGCCGCCGGCAAGTATCACAACTTTCATTTTGACAAGAACCTCCTGTTCTATTTTGACTGCTATATTTGCGCTGCTATTTACACGGCCCATTTATAATGCCATAGTTACTCTGGGATATCTGAGTTCATAATGGCAAGGTATTTTGTTTCAATATGATGATGGCGAGGTGCTAAATAGCTGGATTCAATCTGCTTTGCAACAGTTTCAATATCAAATCCCGCGCTTTTTACCATGCCAGACGCAGCGGCCCGATTTGTTTGGTTTTTCATCTGCGAAATTGTTTTGGCCCACATAAGCGGGGAGGCCGTAAGAGGTAGAAATTGTACTGAGTCTGTCAATTCACATTCGCTGGTAACTGCATCTGAAAAAATACATGGGAGCCCAGACGCTTGAGCCTCTACACCCACAACAGGTAACCCTTCAAAACGTGACGGCAGTATAAAAACGTCCATTGCCCATAGCAGCTGCTCTGTATGGTCGGTTAAGCCATAGAAAAGCACCTTATCGAAAAGGCCCCGCCGCTGTGCTTTTTGGATAAGATATCCCCTGTCCTCCCCATCACCTACCAGCAACAAGCGGCTTTCTGGGTTTTCTTTTAATAGTTCTGCAAACACATCCAGCAAAAAAGACTGATTTTTTTGATAACAAAGCCGGCCAACATTTCCTACAACCAATACCCCCTCTAGGTTCAACTCTCTGCGCACCTTTTCTCGAATATCTATATTAAACTGAAATCGCTGGGTATCTATTCCATTAGGAATAAACCGAAAACCTTTATAATTCAAAGCCTGATTGGAAAATAGAAATTCTGCCGCAGGCTGAGAACATGCCCATAATTCCGTGGCATCTTGGGCATACCTTTTCTTTGCCCAAGTATGGATTGCCATCTTTAGCGGCCTTGTTGGACTCTTCCGGAGAGACGTATTGTGGCTGTGGGCAATTCGCATCGGTATACCAGCTTGTTGCGCAATATGTAGATAATTTAGGGACAGTCCTTGAAACGCATTCAAATGGAACACATCATATCTGCGTTTTTCTGCCAATATTCGGAAAATATTATAATTTTCTACTATTTTTTGTTGGCTGCCAGACAGCTGAAAAAAATGGACACCATTCTTTTCAAGCGTATGTGTAAAAAGGCTCTCTTCGTTACTTACGGATACGATATCCACTTGGAATTTCTCCAAGTCTATCCGGGTCAATACATTACAGAGAAAGGACTCGATCCCTCCAGACGCCCATCTTTCGCAAAAACAACAGATTCGCCGCATGAGTCCTCCCCACAAAATTATAGTTCTTATTTAGCCTGCTAATAAAAATACAATATAATTGCTCAATGTCTTCTTTTCCCATACACAGACACGAGATATACTCTATTTCTGTGTTCTCAAATTGTATATGAGTTGCAGACATCGTCCGCTTTTCCCATCATTTTGATATGTCCCTGTTCAAGCCAAATAACCCTGCTGCACATCTCTCGAATCTGCTCAATACTATGCGATACAAAGAGTACCGTTGTACCGCCGCTCATCAGTTCTAACATCCGCTTCCGGCTCTTTTCTTGAAACGCCGCATCCCCCACAGACAGGATCTCGTCTACGATCAAGATCTCCGGATGAACCATGGCCGCTACTGAGAAAGCTAGCCGTGCTAGCATCCCCGACGAATAGTTCCGAATAGGGATCTCAATAAACTGTCCTAACTCAGAAAACGCTACAATCTCCTCATACTTTTTTTTCAAAAATTCCTCGCTGTATCCCAAGATTGCGCCATTTAAGAAGATATTTTCTCGACCTGTCAGGTCGAAGTCAAAGCCGCTGCCCAACTCCAGCATAGGTACAATATTTCCTTTTGTGACCACCTTGCCCTCCGTAGGCTTCAAAATGCCGGAGATCACTTTCAGCATCGTACTCTTTCCCGCACCGTTGCGTCCAACAAGGCCCAGTGTCTCGCCCTCCTCCACATGGAAGGATATGTGATCCAAGGCTACGAACTCGTTGCACTCTAGCTTTCCACGCAGGGCTGTAGTCACAAACTCCTTTAAGGACATAATCCGGTCGTTGTTCATTCGAAACCGCATGGTTACATCGTTGACCTCTATTACCATTTTACTCATAACAGGCCCCTCACAGGTACAGCACGAACCGGTCTTGGGTCCTACGGAATACGAGCGCCCCCACCAGTAGCGTTCCAAGCGCCATCAGGGCACATTGGACATACACGATGGGTTCCGGTGAGATACCCTCGATGAAACAGGTTCGTGCAAAAGTAATAAAGTAATACAATGGATTCAAATTCAATACCCACGCCACATTCTCCGGCAAAATGCTGGCTGGATAGAAGATTGGCGTCAGATACATCCAGATCATGCTCAATACGCCCCAGAGAAATTGGATATCCCGAAAGAACACCATGGCTGCCGCCAGCAACATCCCAATCCCTAAGCAGAACACTGCGAGACATGCCAGTACAAAGGGAACCAGCAGGTACGCTTTGGTAGGAAAAATGCCGGAAAATATTGTCACCAGCAGCAGTGGGATGAGAGAGATCACTAGATTTATCAGTGAAGACAGCACCCGGGTCAGCGGATAGATATACTTGGGCACATAGACCTTAGTGATGAGCCCAGCATTGCCGATAATGGAACCGAGGGCCATACCGGTAGACTCGGAAAAAAAGTTAAAAAAGACGATGCCAATAATCAGATAGGCTTGATAGTGAGGTACATCAAAGCGGAATAGATTGGAAAAGACAATATATTGCACCGCCATAGTAAGCAGAGGATTCAGGAAGCTCCAGAACACTCCCAGCACTGATCGTTTATACTTACTTTTGAAGTCCCTGGACACCAGTTGCCGAATCAGAAATTGATATCTCTTCACCGCAACAAGGGAATTAACCACATAACTGTGCTTGCCCTTTTTCCAACGCAGCCATACTAACCCAATACTCAGCAAAAATAGCAGTCCAAATTCTATAACGAATTCCCAATAGTGCAGACCTGTCCAAATATAATCTTCCCCAGAAGCCGAGAAGCATAGGATGCCAGCAGTAGGTTTTCCGTTGAGAGTAAGAGCAAAGTTTTCTCCTTGAGATGTTGAGCACATCAAGGGGAAAGCAGCCTTTCCTGGCATTGAATCTGCAAAAACTCTAAGTAAAAGAGGCGCGTCATATACTGTTTCAACTGGAGTTTCCATTGTTATGGTGGTCAAGCCAAGATTTTGAATAGTTGCTACATCAAACTGCTTACGAGCGACAAGGGTATTACTGCGCAAATCATACAGTTCCATTGTGAGCGTCCCTTGGTTTGCACGATGATAAGTTCCCCACTGTACAGAAACAGCTTGTAATCTTTGAATTTTGACGGAGAATGTCTGCTCTACAACAACTCCTTCAGTTAAATCTAATGTTCCCAATTCAGCATCTGGCAGGGAAAGATTCCCTCGGGACTGCCGAAAGTGAAGTTGAGCCCCCAAAAGCCAATAGAAAAGGAGCGCTAGAATGATATAAGCGACAGTTGCGATTATTAAGACTCTTTTTATACTGATAGAAGCATCAACCCTCGGTTGGTCATGACTTCTCATAAAATCCCACTTTCTTTTTATTGAAATTTCCTGTTCCTCAGCAGGTTGCTTCTGCTTCATTTGTAACGCTCAGAATATAATCTTGAAACCCTTAAGGTTCTGTCGGCGGTTGTCGCAGAACTACCCATTCTATGTATGATACATTCATATCCTAATCAAAGAATTTCTACTTCTTATTGCACCGCAAGTGTTTTCAGGTTTCAGCAGCACATAATATTTCTCCTGTTGCCAGGGCTTGACTAAAAAATTTGACTGCTCAAAACTCAGAAGCCCGCTGACGCCAGCAGATTCATATTATTCCGTTTAACCTCCATTGAGGCATGCACATAGCGATTAAGTGTGATGGAAGTATTGGCGTGACCAAGTATTTCGGACAAGCTCTTGATCTCAAAACCTACCTCCATACATCTGGTAGCAAAACTATGGCGAAGTGTATGAAAATGCACATCTTTCAGCCCATATTCTTTTGTAAGTCTCTTCAGATATCGTTGGAGTTTACGCGGTTCCATATAATCCTGTGTCCCTGTTAAAATAAAAGCGGATAGGCAGTGCGGATCAAATTGCCGGCAGAGGCCGACTATGCTGTCAGGAATCGGGATCGTCCTGATAGAAGAATCGCTTTTGGGGGCACTGATAATAATTCTCGTCTTGCTCTCACTAGTACCATCTATATTCTGCAGGCGCTGCATAGTCGCTTCCACACGGATGGTTTTGCTATTTAGGGATATATTTTCCCAGCGCAAAGCACATAACTCGCCAATCCGCAGACCAGTCAGCAACGCTAGCAAGATTCCAAACTTGCATACGTCTATTTCCTTCCGCAAACAGGAAACAAAGTATTGCTGTTCTTCTATCGAGAGGACCCGTACTTCCTTCTTTGATTCTTTGGGATATTGAATTTCCACAGCAGGAAAGGTGCCAGGAAACTGTGCAGATGTATATTTCAAAATTGCACGCAGGACAATAAGTGTATCCCGCACAGAGGTAGCTGAAAGCCCATCGCGGAAGAGTTCCTGCCGGAATTGCTCTACAAGAGATGTACTAAGACCTAATGGAAAACATGCCCCTAACTTTGGTAGGATGTGGAGTGTAAGGATTGTGCTATATTTTACATAAGTAGACTCCTTCACTTTCTCTTTTTTTAAATGCAGCCATTCTTCACAGAAAAAGGAAAACCTGTGGTGGCGGCGGCTGGTTACAGGTAGGGGCATTTTTACCAGCAAGGCAGCCTTGCACTGCATGGATTTTTCCTTGGCTTCCCTGTAAGTCTTGCCATAGCAGAACCCGTACTTGATCTTACCAGAGAGTTCGTAGCCTTTTATATATCTGGCTTCCCAGCGTCCATCCTTTCTCTTAAAAATATTTTCACCCTTTTTTGACATTGTGTATACCTCCAAGTTGATTAAGTCAGGATCATGCCGGAAAGCGCTACTTTTGACTGCTTATTTGACTGCCTATCCGATTATAGAGAACATCGTATCAGTTACATTCATGGCCCTGCATCTTATATTTTAGTGTCATAGTGTATACATGGACAGAAATTTTAAAAAATTTGAGGGTTAGGGCTTGTTTATCTAAAGGAAATGTGGTATTCTATTATAAAATAAATCTTTTATCTATACCTTGTCGCAGAATGGGTAGTTCTGCGACAGTTTTTGTGTAAGATCTGTTTTGAAGCTAACAAGTAGATTATCTGTGTTGCAATACAAAAACGAGGGATCCCGTTCCGACGGAATCCCTCGTTTTATTATTTCCAGCTCTTCTCACTCTTTGGGCATGAACCACGAATGGTTTGAGAAATGGTTTCAAGAGCACCTGCTTTCAGCGCTTCCAAAAGGAACTGTGATTGTGAT
>NZ_QWEK01000001.1 GCF_009935845.1 Pseudoflavonifractor sp. 524-17
GACAAGCCCGCCCTGCTGGCGCAGTGGGAGGGGGAGGACAAGCCTGCCGCCAAGGCGGAGTACCGGGCCCTGGTCATCGGCGACCCGGACCACAGATCGGCGGACCGGTACAAGGAGCTGTGCGCGGCCTTCACCATGGGCGACCGGCGGGGCTTTGACCTCGTGGTAAAGAGCGGCCTGGCCGCGCTGGAGGCGTAAAAAAGCTGCCCCCCCAAAAAAAGGGGTCCCCCAGCGGAACCCAGCATAAGCGGTTCCGCTGGGGAAGAGGAGGAAGAACAAAGCGTGCGGATATCCGGCGAATAGCCGGATGAAGCAGAGCGGAGTTTCTTCCGACGAGGCGGCAGTATTTGACAAAACGCGGCGCGTGATGGTATGATGGACAGGCCCCCGAAAGAGGGCAGGGCGCTGCACAAACGGCTGGCGGTTAGCCACACCTTCCACGAGGGGGTGAGGCCATGCGGATTACATTACATATCGGGCGGTTTACCGTCACGATTATCGTAAAAAGCAGAAACCGCCACCCCGGCAGGTGACGGTTTCTTTTGAGATTCCTTAACCTAATGGGCTAACCGCTTGCCGCAGCGCCCTTTCTGTGTTTATTATACGTATGCGCCCCCGTTTTGTCAAGGCGACGGAACGGAGGTTTTTTATTTGAACATCGACAAAAACCACCTGTGCCACCCGGAGAACTACACCAGGGGGCGCAGGGAGCCCATTACTTATCTGGTGATCCACTATGTAGGGGCGCTGGGCAATGCCAGGGAGAACGCCCGGTATTACGGCAGCAGGGGCGGCATCGGGGCCAGCGCCCACTATTTTGTGGACCACGGCCCGGGGGCGTCTGTCTGGCAGAGTGTGCCGGAGGGCCACACCGCCTGGCACTGTGGGCGCAGCGACAGAAAATACAAGCACCCCAAATGCCGCAACGTCAACAGCATCGGCATTGAGATGTGCTGCCACAAGGACAAGTCCGGGGCGTGGTATTTTGACCCGGAGACCGTGGATCGGACAGTAGAGCTGGCGCTGGATATTATGGAGCGGTATCACATCCCGGTGGGCAATGTACTGCGGCACTATGACGTGACCGGTAAAGTCTGCCCCGCTCCCTTTGTGGAGGACGCCCGGGCATGGCTGAGATTCAAGCAGAGATTGGAGGAGGACCCTATGACAGAGGAAAAGGTACAGGCCATTGCGGCGGAAGAGGCGGCCAAGAGGGCCGCGGCGGAGCGGAAAGCGGCAGTAAGTAACTGGGCGGCGGAGAGCTGGGCGAAAGCTAAGAAGAAGGGCGTCTTTGACGGCACCGCCCCCCAGTCGCCTATGACTCGGGAGCAGGCCGCCAGTGTGCTGGATCGGCTGGGGCTGTTGAACTAGGAGGTGCTATATGAACTGGAAAGTGAGAGCTCACAACCCCCTGTGGTGGGCGCAGATGGTGCTGGCGGTACTCACCCCTATTTTGGCCTACGCCGGGCTGACGGCGGCGGACCTGACCAGCTGGGGTGCCCTGTGGGACCTGCTGGCGGGGGCGGCACGCAATCCCTACGTGTTGGGGCTGGTGGTGGTAAGCGTCTGGAACGCCGTCAACGCCCCCACCACAAAGGGCCTGCGGGACAGCGCCAACGCTATGACCTATGACAAGCCCAGGGGGTGACACGATTATGGAAGCGGAAGAGCTGGCGGTGAAGCTGGCGGAGGTGGACGCCCGGAGTAAATCCAACACCCACCGCCTGGACGAGCTGGGCGAAAAGGTGGATACCCTCCAGCGCCTGACCTCTGCCGTGGAGGTCATGGCCGCGGAGCAGAAGCACCAGAGCGGCACCATGGAGGAGATTAAAACCGATGTGACCAATCTGGGGCGGAAGGTGGACGCCATGGAGAAAAAGCCCGCCAAGCGGTGGGACGGCCTGGTGGAAAAGCTCTTGTGCGGCGTGGCGGGTGTCCTGGCGGCAGCCATGGGTGCTGGCCTGCTGTATCTGCTGCGGTCCGTGCCGCAGTAGGCAGTGTATACAAAACAGAATACAGAAATAGGAAACAGCCCTTTTCGGATGTAATATTCTCGGACTGGAGAGGGCTGTTTTTTATTTTAGGACTGGGCTGCCGCAGAGGGATGTCAGACCTTTTTGGAGCGGAGATAGGCGGTCTACCCTCTCGAGCGCCTGTTCGGGTGTTGCAACAGGCATATGAGGCCAGGAGAGGGCTTTCCTGCTGCGTGTCCATCACATACTGTCAAACGCATGGACGGGACGCCACCAGATGGTGCGGGTGGTGTCCTGGCATCCGTGAGCCCCATACCACCAGAGTTTTCGACTGGAGGGAACATGGGGATCGGTCTGAAAATACCCAATATCGTACACCTCCGCCTCAAAGGCACGTTGGCCATTGACAGGCGATTTTCGCAACGCTACCAGCTGCTTTGGGCTGGGCTTGCTGCAGACGCTGGTGAGCTCAAGTCTTTGCCATTCACTCATTAAAGCATCTCCTTTCTATCCTCGCGGACTATAATCCCGGAAAGGTCTGTTTTTCCCAGTGCCTCCTGTGGGGGGCTGGGGCGGTGGTTCTTCTTAGCCGGGGCCGCCGCCCCCTTTTCCTGTTTACCGTGGGATTCTGGCAATCGCCCAGTCTTTGAGCGGCAAGGGTTCTTCCTTCATGTCCCGGATCGCCTCGTCCATGCCGCAGACATCACAAATATAGACATCGGCGTGACGGCTAAAGGAGTTGGTGTCTAAACGCTCCTTGACCGACAGCTGTCCGCAGCGGGGGCAGATATGCACCCCGTCCACCTGCTTCTTGGCGAACTCGTCCACTGCCCTCTTTGCCGCAGTGGTGGCGGTCACGTCCTGGGAAAACTGCTCATAGTCCATGCTCATTCTCCTTTCCTGGCCTCGTCCGCAGCTGCCAGCAGCGGCGCGGGGTCAAATCCAAAGTCTTTGTAGCCCACCATGATGGTGTTGAGATACTGCTTTGCCGGCGGGGTGATTGCGTGGCCAGGGGTCATGACATAGGCCATCCCCTTGACCATCTTCCCTCGTACCAACAGGGGGAACACCTGCTTGACATAGAGCCGGGGGAAGCCCTCATACCAGTCCAGGGATTCCTCGTCCGAGGGGCTGATGGACCAGATACCAACGGGAACACTCGCCCCCTTGCAGGGCTCGATGTTGGCAACGCCAGAGCGGCTGTTCCCCCGGAACACCAGCTTGTAGCCGTTGATGGTGGAGCTGCCAATCGTGATAGCGTCCGGACAGCGCCAGAGCATCTGGTCAACGTCCAGGTTGCTTCCGTAGGCAATGTAGTATTTCCGCTTCATAGACTTCCTCCGTTCTCCCCGTGTGGCCGGTAGGTCAGCCGTTTGTTGTTAAGCTACCTCGGCCTCAGCCTCGGTCTGGGGGCGAAAAGGAGCGGTCAGGTGCTGGCGGCAGGTCTTGAACTCCGCACCACCCAGGCCCAGGCGCTTCACCAAGACGTTGGTCATCAGCGTTGCCTTCTGCTCGGCGGTGTAGCCTGCGCAGCCCTTGAAGTAGAGCCGGTTGTCCTGGCAGTCAATCGCCCAGGCGCTCATGGCGAGACAGAACTGAACATAGGCCTTGATCTTGCCGGCGTGGGTAGTGCCATTGAACAGCCGGAACTCAACCGTCCCCTTGGTGAAGAAAGCGTGGAGGTTGACACCGTGATACCGGCTGGTGTTGTAGTGCTCGTGGTTGATACCGCCGGTGTAGCCATCGTTGGCGGAGCTGTACCAGATGCGCTCGAGGCTGTTCGTGGTTTTCTCGCTGTCATCTTTCATGGCTTTCAGCAGTGTGGCGTTCATCTTCTTGCACCAGTGATTAGCACGCTCACCAATCTCCAGGGCCTCATAGAATAGGTCCTGCCGGCTAATGGCAAAGTTCATCAGGCGGGTCAGGCTTGCTGGGGTGTGGTTCTTGCCGTCTACATGGATGTGGATGCCGCAGGAGCTGTTGGCGATTGCTCCGGCCTCGCGGAGAGCGCGAACGACGTTCTGCAGATCCTCCATATCCTCGTATTGGAGGACGGGGGTCACGACTTCGCAGGAATACTCACGGCCAGCGGCGACCTTGCCCTGGCTAGTCTTGCGCTCGGTGTAGATGCTACCGTCGGACATGGCTTTCCAGGTGCGGCCCTTTCTGTCGATGGCGCCGTAGGTCTTGTAGTAGGTACCAAGGTAGCGGGGTTGGGTGCCGAAGTAAGTGGCGATGACGTTGGCGGCCTGCTCGCGGGTGATACCTGTCAGCTCAATCTCCACACCAAAGTTCTGCTTCTTCATCATGTCGTACATTTTCGCGACCTCCGTTTTTGTTATCGTTTTCGCGGTTGCTTATTTCGTGTTTGTGAGCATACTATACACCCGGACACTCGACCTGTCAACCCTTTTTTTCGTTTTTTTATAAAAAAGTTTTGACAAAGCGAAACTAATGTGGTATGGTATTCTCGAAAGGAGTGAGCGTATGGTCTCTTACAAACCGCTCTGGCACACTCTAATTGACCGGGGCATGAAAAAAATGGAGCTTGTGGAGCGCGTCGGAATAAGCCGAGCCACGTTGAGCAAGCTGAACAATGATAACTATGTCGCGCTGGAAGTCCTGGATAGGATATGCAAGGAACTGGACTGTCCCATTGAGGCCGTGGTGGAGATAAAAAAAGACCCGGACGAATAATCGTCCGGGTCTGTGGAGCATGGCTTATTCCTTGGGCGGCTGCTCGCGTAGGGGAGCACCACTGCGCGACTTCACGGGGGTGTCCTCGTCTGGATGGTAGACAAGGAGATCTGTCAGATCGCAATCCAGCGCCTTGCATATTAGCTCGAAGTGGCGGAGGTTTATGCGGTCTGTCAGTTCGTTGTAGTAGTCGCCTATTGTGGAAGCCCTTATCCCTGTCGTTTCGGGCTAAGTCCGCTTGCGACCACCTGCGCTTGCCAAGCTCGGTGGACAGTAAAATCCTAATCATAGCCGTTTCTCCTTTACGGTAGAATATAGCAACTATTTTAGGATTTTTCAGATAATTGTGATAAAAACAACTTTTTTGCGATTTTATCACGAATACCGTGATTCTCGGTTGTAAAAAAGGCCGCTGCCCTGGAAGTACCAAGGCGGCGGCCTTTTTTCATTTGTCCATGGCATAAGCCAGAGGACACACCAGAACGAACAGGTTTCCGGCCACATAGATGACCGGCTCCTGGGTTCGTCTGGCGCACTTTTGGTGGAGGCGGGGGGAGTCGAACCCCCGTCCGAAAACGCTTTAACAAGAACTTCTCCGGGCGCAGACGGTTATTTACATTCCCGTATCCTGGCGTGAGCCGTCACACTACAGGACTTGGTAGCTTCATGATTCATGGTACGCTCAAAGCTTTGCGTACGCACGTGCACCACTAAACGACGCCCCATCCCGGCTCGTGGTCCTTCCGGGCGGGACGGCTGCATTAAGCCGCAGCGAGAACGACGTTATCGTTGTTCTTTAATTTATAAGCTGCCCATTTTAAGGATGTTAGGCGCATCCGCCCGCTGTTCCGGCCTCTACGTCCTCGTCGAAACCAGTACGCCCCCGTATCAAAGACAGGGTTAGAAAAACTACTATGGGATCCATCTCCGCGTCCCGGAGCAATGCCAGGGCGCGAAGATGGGCGGTTGTCAATTCTGATGTTCCTGAGGGATGCGCCGGATAGCCGCGATGACGCGGCAGGCGCCGTCCGGACAGGCGGAGCGCACCTTACCCTGCTCATCCTCCCAGGCCAAAGAGCCGCCATGGGCCAGGACAGAGCAGTTGGCCAGCACGGCCTGCACCAGCTCCGGGCACCAGCCGTCAAAGCCCTCCATTTTCAGTGCGCCGTCCACATTGCGGATCCGGCAGCAATCCCCTACCTGATGGCCCGCGCCGCAGGGGCGGTAGATGGATTCTATCTCGATCTCAACGCCGAACTCTTTCTGTTCCACCTTGCGCCTCAGACTTTCTCCGGCGCGGGATAGTCCACACCGAAGGTATTGACCGTGACAGACTTCATCACCTGGGGCTCCTTGGGCCGATCGTTGTGGTCGGTGCGGACGGAGACAATGGCGTCGGCCACGTCCAAGCCATGGATGATCCTGCCAAAAGCGGCATACTGACCATCCAGGTGGGGGGCCGGCTCTACCATAATGAAGAACTGGCTGCCAGCGGAATCGGGATGCATGGCCCGGGCCATGGACAGCACGCCCCGGCCGTGCTTGAGGTCGTTGGCGACGCCATTGCCGGAGAACTCGCCCTTGATGGAGTAGCCGGGGCCGCCGGTTCCGGT
>NZ_QWEK01000002.1 GCF_009935845.1 Pseudoflavonifractor sp. 524-17
CGGCCAGGCCTTATGCCTTCGGGTCCTCCAGCGCGGCCAGACCGCTCTGTACCGCAAGCTCGAAGCCCCGCCGGTCGCCCATGGTAAAGGCCGCGCATAGCTCCTTGTACCGGTCCGCCTCTCTGTGGTCCGGGTCGCCAATGACCAGGGCCCGGTACTCCGCCTTGGCGGCAGGCTTGTCCTCCCCCTCCCACTGCGCCAGCAGGGCGGGCTTGTCCAGCCCGGCCAGGCACCGGTAGGTACAGTCCTTTTTACCAGCCAGCCCAGCCAGGAACAGGTCGTCCGCCACGCTCATGTCGCCCACAAAGCTGTCGCCGTCAGTGCGCTCCTCCCGGGCTACCTCAAAAATGGTCCACAGGTTTTTGGTCAGAAATTTCATGCTGTTGTCCTTCTTTCTATTTAATTCAGGCCTCCGCCCGTTGGGTTACTGTGCCGTTCCCTTGATTTCCTCAGCCTGAGCTTGGGTAATAACTCCGAGGCTCACATATCTTGCAAGCTGGTCATCCCTTATGTAGCCCCTTTGGTATCGCTCTCTGATTTTCTCAAACATTGGCATATCCCTCCAAAATCATCAGCTCCAGGTCTGTTATGGCCTGTCCCTGTTCAATGCCTGATAGCTCTAAGTTCGTTATTTCCTGCCGGATCAGCTGCTCGGTGGTATAACGCGGAAGGGCCTCCCGGACAGCCTCCGGCACTTCTCCCTGCTCCACATCAACGATTTCACCGTCATGGAAAACAAGGTTGATGAAGGGGAGATACCCTATCGCCCTATCCTCTAAATGGGCCGGGATGACAGCCCAGCCTTCCGGTATCTCCGGCAGCGAGTCAATGGTCTGGTTGCTGTGCGCACCGTTGGGCAGCGCTTTGATCTCAACAATAAGCATGACAAATCCCCCCGTCTAAATAAGCGCGGCCCAGTAATAGGTTGTGCCGGCAATATTTAAAATCTCTAGGTAAGCGTATGCGCTGCTGCCGTATGACGTCATTGTCAGCCCAGTGCTCGACCAGGATACCGAAGCGCCGACCCCGTAATCTTTGTTTATTTCTCCGCCAATCGAAAATGACGAGATTCCTCTCACAAAAACCATCATGTCTGAATCGCCGGACGACCCTGTAGAGCCAAGTTTCGGATTTGGCGCGCTTATCACCACAATCTTGGCAGCTACGCCGAAGGTAACTGTTTTGGAGACAGCTCCATCCCCGACGTAACTCCCAGTAACAATTCTGCATCCCAAGGAAACCGCGGAATTGATAATCCCAT
Source organism: Pseudoflavonifractor sp. 524-17 (assembly GCF_009935845.1). Lineage (GTDB taxonomy): Bacteria > Bacillota > Clostridia > Oscillospirales > Oscillospiraceae > Pseudoflavonifractor_A. The sequence continues at coordinate 1,262 of NZ_QWEK01000002.1, forward strand.
TGATATCATAACCGCCCACGGTGTCCGCATTGCCGCCGCTGGCCGGGAGCGTGGCGGGACGGTTATAGATTTCCTCCCAGGAATAGGACGGTTTCGCAGCCGCCTTTGCCCAAGGATAGACATCGCTGGCGGGGAGCGCCCCCGGAAAGTTTGAGATATCGGCGGTGGTATGCCTATGAGATGCCGCTGCCTGGAGCGCAGACGCCACTGTACCGCCTGTAGCGCATGGAATCTGCTCCGCAGTCACGCCATGGGGGTTTGCCCTGTTGGCGGCATGGGCATCCAACTGGCGCTGTGTCTCCCTGGCGGCCTGGATGGCGGCGTCCATCTCCTCCAGGCCGTCCACACAGTCCTTTTTGGTCACAGGGTAAAGTAAATGGGTATCCCCGGTTTTGTCCTTGTAGGACAGCACGCCATTGTATTCACGGATTGCCATGTCCGCCTCCTTATCCCTCAGTCAGCTGCACCCACAGATCGCCCTCGGCCAGGTCCGCGGGCTCGGCGGCAGCGTAATGGATCTTGCTCTTGCCGTCCCAGGCGGCGGTCTTCTCCGCGGTGATGCCGTCCAGGACGGTTTTGTTCTCGTGGCTGTGGTTGCCCTGGGCGGCGGCGTTGACCTTGGCCTTGAGGTCGTCGGCCAGGTCGGCTTCCGCCACCTTCTTGGCCTCCAGGGCGGCGATACGGGCCACGGCGGCGGTGAGGTCCGCGGCGTCTGCCTTACCGCCGATGGCGGCGTTGAGGGCGTCCGCCGCCTCCTGGTGGGTGGAGATGTAGTCCGCAATCTCCTTCAGAGTGTCATAAGTCTCCGGCGCGCCGTTGATCAGGCCGGAGATGGCCTGGGAGATGGCGGTGTCCATGTCCTCGCCGGTGGGCCGGGTCTCTACCGCGGCCAACAGCTCCGCCAGCTTGGCGGACAGGGTGGTGCCGTCCACCCGGACGTTCTCCGCGTTGGTCTGTACCATCAGGTCGGTGAGCACCCCCGCCACCTTGGCCCGCAGGATCGCTTTCTTCGCAATATTCGGCATACTGTTTTCCTCCTAGTCTGTGATTTCGATCTCGTAGATCTCATCTTCCTCCGCGCCCAAGGGCGCCGCGTTGGTTACCGGGTGGTCCCGCCCGTCAATCTCCGCTGTCACCGGCGTCTCATCGCCCTCACCTCCCAGCTGTAGTTCAATGATTTCCGACTGCCTCGCCCGGGTGTCAAACCAAAATACCGCCCCCCTTTCCGGCTCGGTTTCTCCGATGACCAACAGCGGCAGGCCCCCTTCGGCCAGCTCCTTTACCGCCTCCCGGGCCGCCTGCGCCGCCTCCCGGACCTGTTCCACCTCCTCCCGCAGCCCCAGGTGAGCCCCCTCGTCCGTATTGTGGGCCTCCAGTGTCTCCCGGAGAAATCCCTCCGACACAACGGTACTGGCGTCGATGTTGACCTGGATATCCGCGGCGTTGTTGATTGCCAGGATGGCGTAGATCTCCAACAAAAACTCCGGGTTCTCCGCCCGGGCGGGGATCTGCACGCCCCTGCTGTCCTGCATCAAGAACAGCAGGGAATCCTCCTCCTGATAGTCCAGCCGGGCGAACACCCCGATCTGGTGGAGGATGTAGGTCTCCTCCACATCCCAGTTGGTGATCTGGATTCTCACCCGCTTGCCGCCCTCCACATCCTCCACACCGCAGATGGAAAAGGTCTGCTTCGGGTCCGAGAGCGCCGCCGCGTCCTCCAGTTCCGCCGGGTCCAGCAGCCCCGCGCCCCCGGCCCCGTGCCGGATGGTCAGGGCGTACCCCGCCAAAGATTCGTTGAGCAGGTAGAGCCCGGTCTTGGTTACGACAGAATCAGCCCAGCCCATTTACAGTCACCTCCATGGTTATTTTGGTATAGGTCCCGGCCAGGGCCGCCCCCGCGTGTATCGGCAGCGTCCTGTGGGGCCGGGCGATTGTCCCGTGCAGGTTCACCGGAACGTGGACCTTGGCGTACAGCCCCACGCCTTGCACCCCGGCCCACCCCCGGAGGGGAATGTGGGGCCGGTCCACCCGCCCGTTGACTTGGACGCTGACCCCCAGCCGTGTGTAACTGCCAACCGCCGCCGCCCCCACGAACGCTGTTACAGCGCGATCCGGTTTGATGATGTACTTGATGCCGTCCAGGTGGGAGCGCAGGCTCTTGTACAGGTCCACCCGGCGCAGCACCCGCCGGTGCCGCTCCGAATTGATGTCCTCATGGCTGGCGTCCAGCTGGAGGCGGAACCGGTAGGGCTCCCCGCCGTACTCAAACCACTCCGTCACCTTGGCGTTCGGATAGATGGCCGACAGCGCCGTCTCCACCGCCGCCTTGGTCCCCAGCGTCTTATGGACCCGCCAGCTGTCTTTCAGGGTCCGGCGTTTTTCCTCCACGCTATAATCCGCGTCCCACCAGTCCACCTTGAAGTCGCGGGCCAGAATGTCCAGCACAGCATCCTCCAGTGCGTCAATGTTGGAGATAATGCGCACCCGGTCAATTTCCGCCAGCCGCGCCACCAGGGCCTCGGCGTCCGCCTCCGCCAGCGCCATAATAGACTTGTCGTGTGTCAGCGCCGGCGGCATGAGAAGCAGCAGATTTTCTTTGGTAATTCCGTAGTTATCCATGATCCGCTCCCTTGATCTGAGCCGTTTTGCTCCCTGCCGCAAGGCGCGTCAACGGCAAGTACACACCTTATTCATCCTCGTACCCTCCGTTGATGATTTCGGGGTCCCCTGCCAGCCGCGCAAGCTGTGGGGCCTCTGTTCCGCTCCCATCTTTCAAATCGGTAAAGGCCGGTTCGAAGAGGTCCACCCGCTTGATTCCCGTCTCCATCAGCATAGAGATAAGCCGCGACGGGTTGATATCACGCCCCAGCTTCGCGGATTGCCAGGCCGTGTATTCCCTCACTTTTTCCTTCACCGCCGCATCTAGGGCCTGGGCGCTGATTGGATTGTCCTGCCCCATGTAGTAGGTCAGGCGCACATGGTAGTCCACATTTTCCGGGTCCTCCAAGGAAACAAGATCCGTCAATGGCCGCACGTCGTCTGCACTGCACGCGGCCAAAACCTGCTCCTTCATCTCCGGCGTGGCAGGTGTACCGTCGTTCATCAGGACATACAGCTTAACTACCCCCGGCGTGGGGGAGGCGGCAATCACGTCCGCAATCTCTGTGCTGACCTGCTTTGCAAAGTAGATGTACCCGCCCCGCGCTCCGGCGCAGCTATAGCCATCCATGCTCAGGCGCAGCAGCTCATAAAATTCCTCGTCGGTGGCCGCGTCCGCGCCCCCGTCCGATTCGGTCAGGTTCTCGCAGGAGAGGAAGTAGGCAAATGGGTCTATGATGGAATCAATCTGCCCCTTTACATATCCGTTTCCCTGCTTTCCCGCTGTCTGGCACCGGACCTTACTGTCCGCGTACGTCTCCCCGATGCTTATATACACATCCTCCAGCGTCTCCCAAACCAGCGTCTTTCCTGTATCCGTGACCCGGATTCCCTTCGGTATCAGCAGGTTAAACCCCTGGGCCTCGGAAATGTTGAAGCGTACCGTGCAGGTTGCGGCCTTTGCCTGCGGGCGCGCCTGGGTGTAGAACAGCTCCGCCAGGGCATCCAGATTGTCCCCCACTGCCCGGCTGGGGATGTTCTGGTTGGCCGCATAATTGGTCAGCACCCGTTCCAGCACGATTGCCTCCGCCATCCAGTGAATAAAGTTCCGTTCCGGACTTGCGGGCTGTACCGTCACGCCCATGATTTCCTCATAAATATCCGTCAGCCATATGATGATGTCATTGGGATCCGTCGGGATAAATCTGTATTCCGCCCCACGGCTCACATCGTCGCCTCCTTCTCGTCCTCACAAACTCCATTCCGCTCCGTCCGCCTTACAGCGGACATCCGCTCCATTCCGTTGCTCGTCCTCTCCCCACCGGACCCGCTCGTGCTGGGCCCCCGTTCATTCCCCTTCCTTGATTTCAATCTGCACCGTGAAGGTCAGCTTCCCAGGATTGGACGGGTCCGGCATCAGCCTCATGTCCTTGTACACTGCCCGCGGCTCCCATTCCTCGATTGCCTCCCGTACTGGGATGACAGCCCGGTTTTTTGCCACATTTATAGGCTTGTCTAAGAAGCTCATGTCCAGGCCGAAGCTCCGGTACATGGGTACGCTTCCCTTTGGCGTCGCTAGAATAACCGCCACGTTGCGCAGGATTTCCTTTACCCTGTCCCCCTCGTCCAGCCGGATATTTGCAAGGTCCGTGGCAGATACGGTGTATTCCATCTCGTCGTTGCAAAGTCCGCTAAGCGCCCTTTTCGGCTGTCGCCGAAAATTGTGCCCGCTCCCTTGCTCCTCCTCTCTCGTCGTCGAAATAAACTTCGCTCCGCTCGTTTCCGGCTTGCGCCGAAAGCTCGCCGTGCTGTGTTATTTCTCCTCTCCCCACCGGACCCGCTTACGCTGGGCTTCGGTGGGGACCCCTATGGCCGCTCCGCTTACGTTCCGGCGTAGGCCCCGTTTTTCAGAGATAACGTGCCATGGGCGCGCCGCCGGAAGTCCGGCGTCACAAACGTTTTGCCGTAGGCAAAACCTTGGCGCAGGGCGGATTCACTCCGCCCGAGCATTCAAATCAAAGGGGGCCCCAATGAAGCCCAGCGCAGCGGGTTCATTGGGGTATTTTGAATACCTGCCCCGGATAGATCAGGTTCGGACTTCCCCCTATCACATCCCGGTTCGCCTCATAGATCTTGATGTAACCCGCGCCGCTCCCATAAAACTTTTTGGCAATGGTCCAGAGGTTGTCCCCCTTCTTTACGGTGTAGACCGTCCCGCCGGTTCCACCCGCCGCCGAAGCCGCCGGTGCTTTGGCCTTGGCCGTGTTTCCGGCGTTGTGGGTTTCCCCCTTCATATATTCCAGCAGGTCTACCGATACCTCTACAGCGTACATATCCCCCAGCCCGTCCATGTACTCCATCTTGGTCTTGTGGTCCGTGATGGTCCACCGGTATTTCCCGTATGCTTTCCCGCCTATGACCAGCCCCAGTGCCTCGCCGCTGCGCTCAAAGTCCCAAATCTTGACTACTTCTTTTAGCGGATCCACACCCAGCTCCGCCGCCAGCAGAATATCAAAGGAAAACCGGTCCGGGTCCAGCCCGGTAAACTCTGTCAGCGCGTGGGTGTTGTGCCGCTCATGGGTGGCGTACCGGGCCGAACCGCTCCACTGCATGTTTTTAGGGGTGCGGAATACCTCGCGGGAGACAATAAACTCAATCCCATCGTCCGCGCTTTTTCCCAGGTAGCCAATCAGCGCCACATCGTCGTCGCTCCCTTCATATCCTTCGCTTCGGCCTTCGGCCAAAGCTCACTCATTCCGGGGCGCCTCCTCTCCCCACCGGACCCGCCTGTCGGCTGGGCTCCGGCGGGGGCCCCTTTTTTCATTTCCACGGGTTTACGCCCCCCAGTATCACACCGTCTCCGTTGAACACGGGGAAGTACAGCACCAGCACCCGGTCATTCACCTTCGGCATATAACTGCCAGTCATAAGCACTGGCATCCAGTCCGATTTGATTTCCAGGGCGTCAAACCACACCTTGGCAATCCGCTTGTCGGGATCCACGGCGGTCACTTTCCCTTCCCGTACCATATCCTCTGTAAGCATCAGTAATTCAGAACCTTCCGTATCTTGATTTGCGTGGTGTATCCGCCGCCTCCCACCGTATGGGTTGCCCTGGTGACAATGTATTTCCCGTCCCAGCCGCCCCATCCTTTGAGCTGGACTGTGACCCCGGCCACAAGTCCCACGTCTCCCGGCAGGGTGAACGTGGCGGTTTTCGCCAGTTTGTTGTGCAGCCGCAGGCGCTTCTTCGCCAGTGCCTGCGCTTCCCCGGTACTGGCCACCTTGGCTGTTATCTCCAGGCATTGGTCCCCGGAAACGTCTCCGTCCTCCGCCGTCCCTTCGATACACTTCCCCGTTCCTGGATCCATGTAGCGGACGCGGCACTTGGAATACCTGGTGTCCGCCGAGCCGGAGGAGAGCTTGTATTTGATGTACCCTCCCTTCTCCCCCTTCTCGATGGCGAGGACCGGGTCCTTCGCTTCGTACTCTGCCTGGTCATACAGCACAATCTTCCCGTCCGTTGCCTTGATGGAGATACCGGCGTCCTGACACAGCTTTTTGAGGAAATCAATGTCGCTCTGCTTGGCCTGCTCCATCCGTCTATAGGACGGGTTTGTGCTGGATTCATATAGACTGCCCATGCCGCCGCCCGCCGCGATTTCCGCCGCGATACCGGACAGGGTGTAATTTTCCCACGTCTTGGATTTCTTGGTCTGCCGCAGGCTCTTGGAAAAGGCGAGGCTTGCGCCGCTTATCGTTACACTGGCAGGAGGACCGGAGGCGTCCACGCTGTCCAGCTCAAACGCCCCCGTCTTCAGCGCTCCATCCTTTTTCCAGTGTTCCGGTTTAATAACCGCGCCGATGGACAGCCAGCCCCCGGCGGCGGCTTCCACCGCCGACCTCAGCCACTTTTCCAGCCATACCCCGTCCCGGTCCTGCACTTCGATTTTCAAGTCGTCGGCCATGTCGTCCGCGTCGTCGGTGTAGGTGATGCTGCGCAGGTACGGCTTGATATCCTGTGTAATATCCGTCCCGTCGAACGTAACATCAACCGATGTCCGCCGTGCAAGTATGCGTTCTGCTATTTCATTCTCCCCCTTTCGCGCTCTCGTCCTATCTGCGCCAGATACCGGCGCAGCCCAAACCGGAGCCCAGCGCAGCGGGTCCGGTTTGGAGAGGAGGGGCAAAGTAGCGTAGTGCAGTTTCACCCGCAGGGGGTGTGCGGCATCCGTAAGGCGGCAAAGCCGCCAACGGCTGCCCAATCGGCGTCAGCCGGAAATGGAACGGAGCGGATTTCGCCCCGACGAGCTATCGCTTCCACGGGGGGAGGTTCGTGTTTGGCTTTTCCTCGATTTCCGGCAGGCGCAGCGTGACCCCCGCCGGGAACAGGAGCGTCCCGGCGTGCTTCAGATTTGCGCTGACGAGCTGGTCCGTATAGTCCGTGCTTCCCAGCTTCCGATACGCAATCATGTCCCACGTATCTCCCTGGGCCGTTGCATAGAAACCGCTCATACCATGGCTCTCCTTCTCATATCTGCATCTGTTTCCTCTAGTACGTCCAGTATTACGGTTTTCAGCTCGCCCCGGTTCGCGTAGTCCTGCCAGGCGCTCACTGTCTCCGGCGGCGCTCCGGCGGCGATGTGGAAGTGCATTTCCATCTTCGGCCTGCCCTCCGCCGTGCCTGCCGTCCCTATAACCTCCAGGGGCGGCCGGACGGGCTGTACCTCCTGGGCGCAGGTGTACCGGCTGTATGCGCCGTAATCCTCCGCCACCTGCCGGGATACACGGTTTGGAAGCACCTGCTCCCCACCGTGCATCCGCATCAGCTCCGGCCCGTCTTCTCCTACCCATGCCCAGCCCGGCGGTGCGTTCTGGGTGCCGGCGGCGTAGCCGCGATTCCGATTCGCGTACCATGCGCTGTCTGCATACCTCGGCGGTCCAAGGGAAATAGACGCAACCCGTGCAACATTCGTATAGGCGCTTCTTACCTGGGGAAGCATACCTTCCGCCTGGTCGATGTAGGCTTGCACAGTGGCCCGCCCGCTCTCCCTGGCCTCTTCCGACATATCCAGCGCCCCCAGCTCCTCTTCCATATCGTGGACAAGCTGCTGCGTCTGCTCCAGCAGCCCCGTGGTCCACTCTGCCACGTCCTGCGCTGTCTGGTCCCGGCTCTCTTCGATTTCCCCCAGCGTGTTTGCAAGGTCGGTAAGTACCTGGGTGTTGCCGCTTTTGACCGCTTTTACCATATCCGCCGCTAGTCCCGCCGCCTCCGGCGTCCCGCTCATGACGAACTTCATCAGCGCGTCGTAATTCTCCTGGGTCACTCCCAGGTCTTCTGCGGATTGCTCTTTCAGAACCGCGATATTCGCGGCGTACCCCTGCCAGTAGGCAAGCTGTGTGTCCAGCGCCTTCTGCGCAGCCTCCACAGTAGCCTGTGCGTCCGCTTTCGCCTCGTCAAACAGCCCGAACTGACCGGCAAAGCTCTCGGATGCTTCCTCATAGGCTTTCCTGTATGCCTCCCCCAGCGCCTGGACCTTCTCCATCGTGCCGTCCAGTGCGTCCCGTACCGCGGCTTCTTCCTCGGTCAGGTTCTCTTCTTCTTCCGTATAAAGGCCCATTGCTTTCAGGGTGTCTTTTACCGCGTCTTCCAGGAACGCCATTTTTTCTTCCGCCTGTGCGGCGGCTTCCCCGTCCCTCCGGATGGCCTCTTCGTGGTCCTTTATGTCCGCTTCCGCGTTTGAGATCTCCTCATTCAAATCCTCCAGCTCGTATCCCAGGTCCTCATATTCCTGGGTAAGGAAGGCCGTCGCGTCTGTCAGCACCCCGGTTTCCCTGGTCTGCTTCTGGGCGGCCCGCTCGGCCTCCTTCCACAGCTCACCCCGCCGCTTCAGGACGTCATTTTGCTTTCTCACCGCCTCGTCCCGCTTATGCTCCGCCAGGCTCAGTTCCAGTTCGTTTTCCGCAGCCTCCACCAGTACATCGCCGTATTGGTCGTACAAAGAATTCAGGTACTCCTGATAAGCCCTCGCCTGGGCGTTCTTCTTCCACTCCTCTGTATTGACCCGCAGCGCGGCCGTGTCGGTCTCCAGGACGTAGGTGGAGCGTCCGTACTCGTCCGTGGTGGTGCTGATACAGCTGGACAGCTCCGGCATGGTCCGCAGCAGCAGGCCCAGCGTATTCTGATACTCCTTGCTCTGCTGCGCGTTCTCTCCCTGGGCGGCCTGGATCTCCTCCAGTTTTCCGATATAAAGCTCCGCCGTGTTGGCCGCCGCCAGAATCTCCACCGCCGTGCTTTCATATCCGGATTCCGCCTCTTCCATAGCCGCGTTCAGTTCCCGTGCCGCCTCGGTCAGTTCCCTTACCGCCGGTCCGCCGTCTCGGGTGGCCTCGGTGAATCCCACCACTGCCGCCGTCACACCGGCGATCCCCGCCGCGGCGCCCAGCATCACCCCTGCCGGGCCTGTAAACAGTGCCGCCAGATTAAGCGCTTTGAACACCTTTATGGCTGCGTTCACCCCCACAACGGCGGTCCCCATTGCCATAAAAGCGCCCGTCCCGGCCATAATCCCCTTCGTCAGTGCCGGACACTCCTGGATCAATCCGTTGACCCAGTTCAGTATATCGGTTCCTAACTGTGTCATTCCCCGCAGCTCCGGGTTAAATTGTTCCCCGATGGTGGTTTGCAGCGCCTCCATGGCGGAGTTCAGAATGGTCACGTCGCCGTTGAGGTTGTCCAGCTTTACCTTCGCCATTCGCTCCGCCGCGCCGGAGCAGTCGTTGATGGAGGCGTACAGGCTTTGGAAGTCCTCGTCCGTGGCGTTCAGGATTGCCAGCAGTCCGTTGTAGCCCCGCATACCTGCGATTTCCATGGCGTTGTTTACCCGCTCGGCCTCGGTCATCTGGTCAAAGTAGCCCCGCAGGTCCTTCACCGTCTCCATCAGGCCCTTCATGGACCCGTCTGAGTTGACGGCGGAGTAGTCTAACTCTCCGAACGCTTCCGCCGTCAGCGTCACGCCGCCCAGCAGTCCGTTGAAGATATTGCGCAGCGCGGTCCCGGCCCGGGACCCCTTGACGGCGTTGTTTGCCATGAGGCCCGTCATAACCGCCACGTCCTCAATGCTGTACCCAAGTGCGCCCGCTACAGAGGACGAATTTTTGAACGTCTCGCCCATGATGGAAATATTGGTGTTGGACTTGGCCGCTGCCGCGGCCAGCACGTCGGCAAAGTGAGCCGTGTCCGCCGCCGTGAGGCGGAACGCGGACAGGTTGTCCGTCACAATGTCGGACACCTGCGCCAGGTCCTCTCCCGCTGCCGCCGCCAGATTGATGACCCCGCTCATGCCGGACAGCATTTCCTGGGCGTCCCATCCGGCCATTGCCATATAGCCCATGGCGTCGGCGCTCTCCCTGGCCGTAAACTTAGTTGTCGCGCCCAGCTCCTTTGCCTGCGCTGTCAGCGCTGCCATTTCCGAGATACTGGAATCCGCGATTGCCTCCACGTTGGACATACCCTGCCCGAACGCTTTCGATACGTCCACGCACTCCCTGTAGGCGTCCGCGATTGCTTTTGCCCCTTCGGCGATTCCAGCGGCGGCAATGGCCCCGCCTACCGCCTCTATGGCCTGCATACCGGCGCTTCCAAACCGGCCCGCTTCCTCTGCGGCTTTCTTCTGTTCCTCGGTCAGCGCCCGGATTTGCTCTGTCAGCTCGGCATCCTTCGCGCTTAGGTTATCGGTGGACACGCCTGCCGCGTCCAGCCGGTCCCGTGTGCTGTCCAGCTTGGCCCGCTGCTTTTCCAGCGCCGCTTCGGTGTTGGCAATACGCTGCTCCAATTTCAGCTTTTCCCGCTCCAGGGCTGTTGTGGAGCCGGTTGTTTCAGAGATTTGCCGGTTGATCAGCTCATATTGATGGCGCAGATTTTCCAGTTTCCCGGACGTGTTCTGCACTGCCGCCGCCTGCTTTTGATAGGCCGCAATGTCCCGCTGGATGGCCTGGAGGTTTTTGATTTCCGTACCCAGCCGTATAAATTCCTGCTGCGCTTTTGTGAATGTACCGGAAAATCCGCCGTTCAGCACGGCGTTCAGAACAAAATCAAAAGAATACTGCTTTTGCGCCATGCCTCGCACCTACTTTCCGTTCAATTTATTGGTAGCCTGTATCCACCCACCGAACTGGCACAGGGGTTCTTCCAGGTAGTTCAGTGGGGAACCGCCGTTGTTTCTCGCCAGGAGGATACATTGTTTTTGGATCCAAAGCCGTTCGGCTTTCACTCCGCACGCAGCAAAAAACCCCGGGCTTTCCTCGTAATGGCTTGGAAATCCACCATATCCATCTCCATGACGGCCTGGGTATCAATCACGCGCTTTGCCTTCTCGTCCCGCTCTGTGCAGGCCCGCGCCGTCATGCCCGCCAGGAATTCCCCCGTGAAGGCGGGGGATACCAGCGTCCGGCCCTTCATAAGGACTTCCTGTTCGATCTCCAGGTGGTCCCTGCCTTTCAGGGTGGTCCAGTCAAAGGTCAGGCTGTCAAAAGTACGTTCCTTCCATCGGAACGGCTTTTTGAATGTGTGGGTGTAGCTCCCGGTTTCCTGCTCTTTCTTGGCTTCCTCTTCCGCCCGTTCGGCGTCCGCCGCGTCCTCGGCCACGCCCGCCATATCCAGTCTCTTTTCCTCTTCCATGGTAAAATCGCTCCTTTCGTCCTCACAAACTCCATTCGGCTCCGCCCGGCTGGTGTCGTCGCAAAGTCCGCTATACTCGCAACGGCCTTTGGCCGTTCCTCGTTCCGCTCTCTTGCTCCTCCGATTCCCCACAAAAGCATCCGCTTTTGCGGGGATCCCTAGTTGGGCATCCGCTTCATTCCGTTGCCCCTCCTCTCCCCACGCAACCCGCTCACCCGCAAGGGGTACGCCGCATCCGTAAGGCAGCATAGCTGCCAACGGTTGCGCAGCCGCTGGGCTTGCGCGGGGACCCCATTCTGGAACAAGCCGCCCCTCCCATCACCGGGAGAGGCGGCTTTATTCTTCGTTTCCCCCGTCCTAAAACAAAACCGCAGCCCAGCGCAGCGGGTGCGGTTTTGATAGGAGAAAGAAACCTGCGAATATGGAGCTTTCGGCGTTAGACGGAAGCGCAATGCAGCAGGCTTCTTTCGACTACATCATGCCAAGGGCACGGCGCACGTCGGCCGCGTTGTCCACGCCGTTGACTTCGTGGACCTGGTTGAACTGGTCAATGTCAATGACTTTCTGCCCTGCCTTATATACCGTGTACCGGCACACGCTGTACGTCCCGGATGCGTCGGCGGCGCTGGCCGTCTGGATGGTCCCCTGGTTGATCTCCGTGGGCCGGATGGACATTTCAAAGCGTACCTGCTCCAGCTCTTCCTTCCGCTTCACGCCATCGAAATACTGGTCCGCCAGGTAGAGGGCGACATCGTGCCACTCGTTGGTACCCAGCTGCACAATGGCGTCTGCCACGCTGGAGAAGTCAATGCTGATGGTCATGGGTTCAATCATGCTGGCCAGGGGGATTGTCACGTCTCCCATAAGCGCCGCACCCGTCGCCGTGACAGTTTTGTACTTGATGGGTGGCATTGTCACCTTGGCGACGCCAATCAGTGCCCCGCCGTTCTCATACATCAGGTAGTCGATATGGCCGTTCGGATAAATCATGTCGTCCTCACAAACTCCTTTCCACTGCGTCCGCCTGGCGTTGTCGCAACGTCCGCTAAGTGACCTTTCCGCCTGCGGCGAAAACCGCGCTCGCTCCCTTGCTCCTCTTTTCCCCACAAAAGCATTCGCTTTTGCGGGGACCCCATTTGGACGTTCGTTCCAATCCGTTGCTCGTCCACTCCCCGCCGGATCCGCCTGACGGCTGGGCTCCGGCGGTGACCCATTTTTTCCTTATGCCGAAAGCGCTGTTTCCATATAGGAAACGTCGTATTCCAGGATGAAGTCGATTTCCTGCGCGGGAACGGGCGGCGCATTATAAACATGGAGCGTAATGTGTCCATCCAGCAGATTGGCCAGCGGGTTTTCCTCTGCCAGCAGTTCCGCCCGCGCGCCGTAGAGGTAGCCGCCGCCGGATAGCCCCCCCAGCCAGATATTGCAGGTCTGCAAGATGCTGTCCCGCAGGGCCGTGGTCATGGGCTTGTCCAGCTTGGACCAGAACGTGCGGATCAGGGTGTTGCCGATAAAGTCAAACATCCGGGACACGGGGATGAACTGGTCCTTGACATCGGTGTTGCCGGGGTAGCAGGCGGTGTAGTTGCCCTTGGCCACCCAGCCGGAATCCATGAAGTTGACCGCCGTAACGGCGCCCCAGCTTCCCGCTACAAGGTTCACCTGTTCCCACGTCAGGTTGACCGGTCTGCCGTCTGCCAGTACGCAGGCGTCCATTTTCAGATTCTTATTGGAGGGGGATTCGTATGGGATTCCCCCGTTAAGGGCGTCCACCTCCGCCATCAGGCCGCACAGCTGGGTGGACAGGTGAAAGCGGTAGTCCCCCAGCTGCACCATGGGCCAGCACAGAATCTGGTCCGCGTCTACAAGACTGTTCTTGTTCTTGTAGGCGGGGATCTGGTAGTATTCGGTCACGCCGCTGTCAGTGCTATCCACGTCGATGACGGCCTTGCCCTTGAACAGTCCGTTGACAGCGGCTGCCTTTGTGGTCATCACAGCGGCCACAGCGGCAATGTGGGACCATCCCGGGGCGCAAATGAGATCCGGCACCACGCCTACCGCCGTCAGGCAGGCATCCGCCTGGGCCACGCCGTCCACCACGTCGGCCACGGTTGTGGCCTTGGGATCTGCCTGTGTATATGCGATGTTCACCTTTGCGGCGCTGTAGGCGCTGCCATTCTCCAGCAGCTCCACGATGCACACATAGGTGTCCGTGCCGTCCCGGTCATAGAACACGCTGTAATCCTCGTCCGCCGCAAGCTCCCGCTGGGTGGGCGTCCCTTCCACATCCTCTGTCACCTTGACCTGGATGGACCCGGCCACAGCCTCGATAGGCAGGGTGATTTTGTGGTCCGCAACATCATAGTCCGCCGCCGCCACGTCCTTCTTCATGGCCTCCGGGTCCAGGATGTTGCAGAAAATTACCGGCTGCGCCCCGAAAAGCTGAAAGTGGGAGTACATGAACTCGCACAGAGAGTAAGCCTCCCAGTCATAAGAGAACCCCAGCTTCTCCACCGCCTCATCCCAGCTGGTGGCCAACACAGGCGTATTGGGCGCGGCGGGTTTTTCCGCCGTGTGGACAGGTGCCGTTCCCACCACAAAGGGAATGCCAACTGCGGCGACTTTCGGAGTGGAAACGCTTGTGGCTTTTTCAAATACATGAATTCCTAAATTTGCCATGTTCACTTACCTTCCTTCCCCGCCAGCTTCTGATAACTCGCGTGCAAGGCATTTCCCGGTGTCTTTACCTTCAACCTGGCTTCCGGCAGACTGTCCCCAGAGACAATCAGGGTTTTCACAAGCGAATCGGCCTTGATAGCCTTTTCCGCCTTGGCAAGCGCATCCTTCCGGGTTCCCCGGTAGATGGTCCCGGTCTGAATCAGCCCGTTTAGGTTCGGGCCGATGTAGCAGTAAAAGCCGGATGTATTGCGCTCATCCTTTTGGGGTGTAATCTCATCCGAGGTATCAGGCTGCTCCACCGCAGCATCCGCCGTCTCCAGAGCACTTTTTCCATTGTCTGCATCCGTCGTTTTTCTCGCCATACGTTTTTTCTCCTCTCCCGGTTCACTGTAATTTGTTGGTATGATACACAGCCTTGGGGTCTACCGGCGGCAGTCCCTGTACCACCCGGGCTGCGTCCAGCCGCTTTATCGCCGGCAGCTTCCATGTGGTCACCATTTCCCCCAGGTAGAACGGCGCGGTCCCCCGCTCTCCGGTTTCCGGATATACCATCTGGCTGATTCCCTCCTCCAGGTCCAGCTCAAACAAGTTATCCAGGATAGGAAACAGCAGCAGCGCCGTGCGCATTTCTTCCATCAGGTTCAGAAGCGCCAGCCCCCCTTCCTGCTCGTCCGGGTGGTAGACGCAGAAAACAGACCGCACAACGCAGATGCTTTGCAGCTCCCGGCGTATTTGCTGGCCTGTTCCCTTGTTCGCGTTCTTCATTGCGTCGTCGCCCGTCACTGCCTGATGGAGAATGAACGGGGCTTTTTTCTGGTATGACGCCATATCCGGCAGGCGGGCCTTGTATACGTTGGCGGGCCTGGGCTTCGGCTCCCGCTCGTCCCGGCTCTGCCGCTTTACCGGCAGCAGCAGTTCTCCCGTCGCCAGCTTTGTGAAGTCCTCCAGGGCGTACAGCAGTCCCACCTTGGTTTCGTTGCGCAGATTAACCATTTCACCGCCACCCCGTCAAAACCCGGTACACCGCCTTGTCCAGCTCCGTTTCAAACGTCTGGTAGGATTCCTCTGTCAGCCGCTGCGCGACCTCCGGCTTTCCTACCATCTGTGCCACAGAGCTGCCCATGATCTCCCGGATGGCGTCGCTTCCTTCGCTGGTCATTCCGCCGGTCCGCTCAAAGATTCCGATATGGCCGGACTTCATGCGCGCCACAAAGGCGTCCATAAACTGTGTTGGGCCGGTATCCTTGAACTGGTGGCCCTTGGCCGGTACGCCCTGGTATTGCATGGTCCATGCGCCCTTTCTCATCACCGGCTTTCTTCCCGCCGCGATGTCCTGCGTCGGGACCGCTGGCGACGCGCCGCCGAAACGGTACAGCGGTATCTTCCGCCCGGAAAATGTGATGGTGGCCTGTACGCCGTTCTGGTAGCTGTAGCTGACCCGTACATGCTTTTCCGTGCGGATGCCTGCATCCGAAATGTCGTACTTCTCCTGGATTGCCCTGCTGCTCTCGCTTCGCAGTCTGCGGACAGTCCGGCTCATGGCGGCTTTCACGGCCTTGTCCAAGCCGCCGGGAATGCTGGCAAGCAGCGCCTTTGCCCGCTCGATAGCTTCCTGCCCCGCCGCTTCGTTGACCGTGACGGTGATGGACCCGGTGATTGCGTTGGTTCTCGCTTGCGTGTTCATCGTCCTCACAAACTCCATTCCGCTCCGTCCGCCTTGCGGCAGACATCTGCTCCATTTCGTTGCTCGTCCTCTCCCCACGCGGCCCGCTCCGCTGGGCTCGCGCGGGGACCCCGTTTGTCACTCATCAACTTCCTCCAGCTTCAGGCGGTACATCCCCATTTCTGTTGTGGATTCCGCCACACGGAATTTGTGGAAGAACGTGCCGCCCCTTTTCTCGTTCATGGACAGGCGCGTATTTTGCTCCGGCTTGATGCCGCCCATATCCTTTTCTGCGCAGTACAAGGTAATGGATCGCTTATACAGCCCCTGCCCGAAATCATGCTGCATCTGTACTACCGAGGACCGTTTGCCCTCCTTCGGCCCAATCTCTATCACGGCGATGTCCTCATAGGTCACGCCGTCGTAAATAACCGTGCGCACCTGCGCGTGTTCATCTGGGTTCAGGAAAGCCTTTTCTACCTCTACCGCCGCGCAGTCCTTAAAAGTTGGGGAGCGCACCTCCTCCGGTCCACTCCCCGTCCCATAGTCGAACAGTACTTTCATTGCGTCGCCGCAAAGTCCGCTTCGCTGGGCTTTCGCGGGGATCCCGCCATCTGCTCCTTGACCCGCTTGTAGAGCTTCGCCTCCGCAGTCCCCGGTGTTTCCAGCCTGCGGCGCATAGCCGGGAACTGTGCCGTGGAGACAATGAGCTGCCGGGCCGGCCGGTGTTCTTCAATAAACTTCCGCAATGTGTCAGGGATTCCGCCCTGATAGGTGGTGTACTGCCTTGCCACGCCCCGCACGCTCGGCCCGCAGTACACGCACGGATTTGGAAAATCTGCGGACACATCCGCCTCCTGCTCCGGCGTCTCCGGTTTCCGCGCGGGGTTCTCGTCCTGCTCCGGCGTCTCTTGGTCCGCTTTCTTTGTTCTTGCCATAGCTTGTTCCTCCTGATAAAATCCCTCGTCCACCCCGTAGGGCAGGGGGGTATCGCGCCGTAGGCGGCGATATGCGCCTAGCACACGGTCGCAACCAGCCAGCTATCCACCTTGTCGGGAATGGGCAGCGGGCGGGTGCAGGCCTCCAGCACCTTCCGCTCCGGCTTGTGTGCGATGTATGCGTGGAGCAGCCGCGCGGTCTCGGCGGTGATAAGCTGCTTGGCCTCGTTGTAGTAGGAGCACAGGCCGTAGGCTCGCATAAAGCCCACGTCCGGGGAAATCATCACGATCATGTTGTCGGGAATCAGCCTGCGAAGTGTCGGGTGCGCCGGGTCCGTAACCCGGTCCATGTAGACTTCTTTGTAGGAGTAGACTTCCAGCCCGGAATCCGTCAGGTATCCGTGGTAGCGGACGCCGTTTGGCAGGTCCCGCGCATTGAACTCCCCCGCCTGGTAGCGCCGGTTGTCCATCTTCTCCAGGATTCCCTTGTCGTTTTTCAGGAGTTTAAGGGCCTGCCGCCCGCAGATGATACGGTCCACGTTGGCAAACCCGTTGGTGTAGACCGTATCCGTCCAATCCTCCAGGTTCCCCAGCACGTCCGCGCCGCTCTGCCCCCAGCGCTCCGTCCCCGTCAGGACCACCTTATTTGTGAAGCCAAAGTCGATTACTTCATTGACGCCCTTTCCCACAACATGAATTTCCCCGGTGGTCAGCGCCTGGGCGCACATCCATTCCTCCCGGCGGCTGATTGCGTCGTCAAGCCGCTTGTACTCCCGCACAAGCTGTTCCGCCGCGCGCTGCTCGGGTGTCCTCCCGCTGTAGAGGATTTCCCCCGGCGCTCTGTGCATATAGCTCTCCGCCGTCGTCACCAGGTCCGGGTTGACCATGGGGGGCTTGTAGCTCTTGGTCTCGTAGCCCTCCGGTTCCATCGTCTCCGCGCCCAGCTTCGGGTGGACAAACGCCGCCATCTCGCGGTCGCCTTTCAGCAAGTCAATGTCAACCTGTTCCTCGGTGAAGGTCTTGACATTGGTGAAAAACGTGTCCCGCAGGAACGTATGTACCGGCGGCGCAGACCGTACCACTTCGGCAAGGTATCGCGGCTGGTAGATGTCAATTTCATTCGGCATAATGTTTTCCTCCCTTTCTTTGTTGTCACGCCCGGATTGGACGCGCTCTTCCCGCCGGTTTCCCTCTGTCTCAGGCTGGTCTCCGGGCCGCTGCGCGGCCCTGCGCTCGCCCTCGCTTCGGTCCATCCGGCAGGGCGCGTCTATCCTCGCGTTTCTATTTCAAGAAAATCCCGATGTTCCGCAAGGGAACTTCCACGTCCACCACGGTCACGCCCTCCGGCAGCGCCAGGCTGTCTGCAAAGTATTCCCCAGTGAGCCACACCGGCCCTTCCTCGTCCGCCCGGATGCTGTCCGGGACCACACCATAGATACCCGTGGTGGTCACGGTCGTCTTGGCACTGTCGCCCTCCCCAGTCGTAGTCGCCGCAATCAGTGCCAGCTTTCCGTCGCTGTTCAACACCACGGGCGCGTGTGCCGGGATATCCACTGCCGCCACCTTCACAGCCTTGGCTACAGGTCCGATCCCTGCTTCAAAGTAGTGCGGGTCATAGCGGTACGTTTTCACCGCAAGGTCCATGCTCATATCGTCCTCATTCCTTTCATATCCTTCGCCGCGTCGTTGCAAAGTCCGCTCTGCTCAAAACGGCCCTTCAGCCATTCTTCGCGTCGCTCCCTTGCTCCTCCTTTCCCCAACGGGCCTTTTGGCCCGCTGTGACCCCTTGAAATCAAGCCGAAAGCTCACTCATTTCAGGATTCTTCCTCTCCCCACCGAACCCGACTATCGGCTGGGCTCCGGCGGGGGCCCTGGATTCGTCCCCTTACTGATTCATGCCCCGGATTGCATCCAGGAACGTGTCGCCGCCGGTCCTGTCAGCGGGCGGGGCGTTGTGTATGCCGTCCATGCCGCTGTCCCTCGCGTCCTTCTCCACCTGCGCCAGATAGGACGCCCCCTGGGTCTTGGCGTTCTTCACCATTTCCTTGGCAAAGTCCTCCGCGCTCACGGGCTTTGTAAACTTGGCTTCCGCCGCCAGCGCCTCGCTGCCTGGCAGGGCCATGTCCTCAATGCTCTGGATACGCGAGCGCTCGGCGCTGGTTGCGGCGGCGGCCGCTGCCTGCTCAATTTGGTCAACGAGTTCCTGGTATTCCTTGCGGAGATCGTCCGCGGTCTTGATGCTGTCTTTCGCTTCCATGTCCTGTACCTCCTGTTGTTTCTCTGGCTGTCCCGCCGGTTTTTTATTTGCAAGCCGTCCGGCGGCGCTGGCCGTCAGGCTATCTTGTACAAATTTAGGGGCCTGCGCAAAGGGGAGGTTCATGCTGACGCTATTGACAAAGAGGACGCCGTTGCGGTTCTCCACAACTGCGTCCTGTTCATCGTCTGTCAGCTCGTCTACAAACCCGTTCTCCTTGGCCTGGGCCGCCGTCCACCAGCTCGTCACGTCCATCCATGCCGTCACTTCATCCTTGGTGTGCCTGGTCTTTTTTGCGTAAAGGCTGATGATGTTTTCCTTGATTACAGCCAGGGCGTTGAGATATTCCTGTAACTCCACCGCTCCCGCATAGCCACGGATTCCCAGCTTAACCGGGTGGACCATGTAAGAGCTGTCGTTCGCGGCTATAACCTTGTTACAGTGGCTACTTACGACAGTCGCCGCCGACGCACACAATCCGTCGATGCGGGCGGTCACATAGGCCGGGTGCTGCTCCAGTAAATTGCCAATGGTCTGCGCGGCGAACACGTCACCGCCGCCGCTGTTGATTCGCACGGTGATCTCCGAAACAGCCCCCAATGCGTTCAGCTCTTCGGCAAACTGCTTTGGGGTCACTTCGTCTCCCCACCAGCTTTTGTCTGCAATGTCTCCGTAAAGCAGCAGCTCCGCACTCCCATCTGACACATTACAGAACTGCCAGAATTTAGGCACCGCTCTCTCCTCCTTTTTCTTGTCCGGCCCCGCCAGGCGTCTTGGACTGGTTTGCGATCTCGTCCACCTCCCGTTTTCGTTTGGCCTCAACCACACGCTTGCGAATGTTCCGGTTATAGTCCCCTCCGGTGAGCTTTGCCGTCTCTTCCTCCGCTGTGGAGAAACCGGCGTCCACCCGCTTTGCAGCGGCCTCTACCTCCTGGGACGGATTCAGCGCCGTCCTGCTCGGCCCATTCCACTTGCAGTCCGTATACGCTTTGCGGATGGCCGGGTCACTGAAAAAGCCCGGTGCCTGGATGCGCCTTCTTGCTACAGCCTCGGCAAACCAGGTTTCATAGACCGGCTGGCAGAAGTCGTCCGAAAACCAATCCCGCTGCATTTCGCAGGTCCGCCAAAACTCGTTGAGGGACCCACGCGCCGAGCTGAAATTTTTGGTGAATTGCTTTTCCAGCACCTCCGGGGGAATCTCCAGTGCTGAGCTGATTTCTTTTACCATGGCGTCAAAGAAAGCATCGTATGCGCTGTTAGGGTGTGTCGGGTCCGCAAACTTCACCGTCTCCCCCGGATTCAGGGAAAGGATAGCCCCCGGAGCCAGTTCAATACTCCCCTGGTCTTGGGTGTCAACCAGCATCTCCGGCGGTAGCATTTCCCCGATTGGCGTTCCGTTCTGCACGGTGGCGTTCTCCACGAACACCGTAAACATAGCACTGATCACCGCCGCCGTAATTTCCGCGTCGGTATACCGGCCCAACTGTTTCAGCGCCTCCAGGACCGGGGCCAGGATAGGCACGCCCCGTCGCTGGCCCGCCCGCTCCCGGTTCATAATGTGCAGTACGTTCGGCCTGCCGCTGCTCCCGTATGCCTCCACCCGCACCCATTCCATCGGCCCCGTCTGGTTTGCAAGGCTGGACAGCGGATGCTGGTTGCATATCCAATAGGCAATCACCATGCCGTCCTCGTCCGTCTCGATGCCCTGGACGATGCTGTAAACCTTCCTGCCCTTCACCTCGCACGGCACGAGGCGGTCATATCCGTCCGGCGAACACACCCGGTCCGCTTCTATCAGGCGCACCCGCAGGCTGTACGGCTGGCCCGGCTGCTCCTTCATTGGCAGCAGGGCAAAAGCGTCCCCGTTCATCAGATAGCTGAGAAAAGCGAGCTGCTGGAGCTTGTAGAAGTTGTCCACCCGATCCGCGTCGCATACCGGCGTGTCCGCCCATAGGGCGAACTCCCGCAGAATCTGTGCCTGCATAGCCTCTGCCTGCTCGTTGGTCAGCTTCAGATACTCCGCATCGATTTGCGGAGACGGCATAAGCCCGCCCGCCACCACGTTCGTCCGCAGGGTTTTCAGCGCGGCGGAGGCCGTCGGGATTCCCATGTAGGCGTCCCTGGACCGCTGGCGCAGCACGTCAAGGTTGTCCTCAATGTCCTCCTTTGGGCTTCCACCGAAAAACATCCAGCCTCGCATACTCTTCTTGGTCAGGTTTGCCCCATAGTTCCCGTATCCGCTGTTTGCAAATTCCAGGGCCGTTCTTGCGGCTACTCTCCGTACCGCCCGCACGGGGGAGACTGCTGCAATGCACTTGTCCAGAAAATTTTGCTTTGCCATATCCGCCCTCCCTACAGGTCACGCGGCACAAAGCGAAACGCCCGGATACGTCCCCCGTGCTGTTCCTCATTTTCGCACTCTGCCAGGCGGGCGGCCCAAAACTCGATCTCCTTCCGCACGTCGTACAGGTCCGCTCTGGTGAGACTGCGGTCGTCTATTTGATACCGCTGGCCCGTGGCGATTGCATCCTCCGCCGCTAGCCAGGTCCTTAATTTCTGCGTACACAGTTCTTTGCTGAATATCGCCATTGCGTTTCCTCCTCCGTTCTTAAAATCCCCTCGGAGAGCGGAAGGGGACCTCCGGGGGAAACCGGTTTCCCCCGGAAATCGTGCCGGGCGCAAGCCCGGTTTTGTCATTTCGGCAGAAATGACCGCGATTTAGATACCTCCACTCAGTTGCCGCCTGGACACACGGCGCGGTGCTGCGGCCCCCGGCTCTGGCTTCCGGAGCGGCGGGTTATAGATTTCCAGCGCGGCGGTGGCGTAGTTACGCAGGTCCAGCGGCTCGTTTCGCTTGTAATTCTTGTCCCGGAAGTCCCACGCCACAATCATTTTCCCCCGGCGGAACCGAGTGATCTTCATTTCACATGTCAGGCCCTTGAAGTACGTCTCATCGTACCCGGCCTCCGGATTCAACGGGAAGTGGCAGTAGTTCGGCCCGCTGGTGATAGACGGGTCCCGTACCGTGTGCTGTAGCCGCTGGTATAGCAGGTCCTTCCCCTCGTCAACGCCGATGGTGAACAGCGGGGTTTTGACCCGGTTATCCGTACTCGGATTCTTGAAGTAGGGGATTCCCTGCCCGCCCTTGCCCTTGATGGCGAATATGTGCCGGTCAAACTTGTCCACCGTGAATCGGTAGACGCTTACAGAGCGGTAGCCGCTGTCGATGCAGCAGGCGGCGATTCCCAGGGCCGTCCCGTCCTTTTTGTGGAAGGAGACTTGCAGAAAAGCGTCCAGGTCCTCCCAGACCTTTTCTTCCTTCGTGTCTCCGTATATCTTTTGATACCGGATGCCCCAGCTCTCCTTTCCAACGCCCCAGCCTACAACCTCTACCTCAAAACGGTCCTTCTGAACGTCCACGGCGGCGGTCAGCACCAGCACGCCGTCCGGCACCTCCGCGTCGTACAGCTCCCGGCGGCTGACCAGCTTGCTTTCGTCGATGTGTTCTCCCGGCTCTTCCCAGGTCTGCCCCAGTTCCGTGTTGGTCCAGGTTTTCATTTCCTCGATGTTGCCGACAGCCAACTGCTCGTTGGCAGAAATGAATTTATCCACCACGTCCTTCCAGCCGCAGAAATTGGACGCCAGCGTATTGAGGTGGAAGCCCCGCGTTTCGGCGGTGGGATTCTCCGCCCGGAAGCGCCCCAGCCGCCCCTGCGCTTTCCACTCGTATTCCCCGAACAGCTTCCCGCACCGCTCGCATTGATACAGGATTGGCTTCGCCGGGTCCGCGCGGTATGCCTCAAAGTTGAGACTGCTCCACGCCAGCGGTTGGTAATGGTTGCACCCGGGGCATGGCACGGTCCATTCCTCCCGTGTGCTTTCCATAAATTCCTTTTCAATTTTGCTGTGGCCCTTGATGGTTGGCGTGGAGACAATGACGGTTTTCTTGTCCCAAAAAACAGTTTGCCGCTTCTGCGCCAGCAGGAGAGGATCGCCCTCTGTTCCGGCGCTGTCTGGGTATCCGTCCACCTCGTCACACAGCAGCACCTTGATCGGCCGCATACGCAGGCCCACGGGGCTGTTGGCTCCCACGATGGTCACATGACCGCCGGGAAAATTCTTTTTCAGGATGGTGTTTCCGCTGTACCGGCTCTTCGTGTCCACCAGGCAGCGCAGCTCCGGTGTGTCCCGTATCATAGGTGCAAGGTTGTCCTTCGACAAAGCCTGTGCCATATCAAGGGTTGGCTCCATCACCATCACCGGGGCGGGGTAGTAGTGCATGTAGTAGCCCAGCACATTCATCAGCATGGCGGTCTTGCCGATCTGCGCGGCAGTCATAATGACTACCTTCCGCACATGGGGCTCCCCGATGGCATCCATGATTTCCCGCTGATAGGGTGCGTTGTCTGTGTTCCAGTGTCCAGGCGCCGGGCTGCTCTCCGCCGACAGCATCCGGTACTTGTCCGCCCACTGGGAGAGCGTCAGCGCCGGGGGCGGGCGCAGGTTGGCAACACACCTGGCGAACATTTCTCTTGTCTGCGGCGCGATTCGAAAGAAATTCCGCTCCGTTTCGCTTCCGGCTTCGCCGAAAGCTCCACCCGCTCCATTCCTTTCTTCTCTCCCCATGCGACCCGCTTCGCTGGGCTCGCGCGGGAGCCCCGTATCATCCCTCTTCTTGTCCATTGGGCTTTTCCCGCCCCTTTCCGCTCTGCCTGGTTGGCTCGTCCTCACAAAGTCCGTTTGTCTCCGCTTCCACCTGCGGCAAAAACTCCACCCGCTCCCTTGCTCGTCCTCTCCTACCTGGCCCGCTTGCGCTTGGCTCCAGCGGTTACCCCGTGCTATTCGTCCTCTTCTTCATCGTCTCCACCCTTTACCGCAAAAGCCACATGGAAGCGTGACAGCTCCTCCAGCGTCTCGTCTATGGCCGTTTTGAGCTTATCGTGTATGCCTGCCTGGTTGCCGCCCATCTGCGACAGCTCCCCGGACAGCTTCGCAGGCAGACTGGAGAACCGCCCCCGCATATTCAGGCACAGAGCGGCCAACCCTTTTTCGATGTCCGCCGTGCTGTGCAGGTTTCCCCGGCGCACCTCGTTCTCCATGTCCGCCGCCTTGCGCTTGGCCCGCGTAAGCTTGGCCCGCTCGTCGTTCAAGTTGGTGTTCCCGCTCCCATGGCGCAGATAGGAAATATACCGGACCACCGACGATTGCAGGTCATAAAGCCCCGAAGCCTTTTCGACAAGCACGCCCTCATCCCGGAGCTGCCGCACCCGGCGCGGTGTCACCGCCAGCCAGTCGGCCACCACATTACTTGTGTACAGCTTCACTTTTCGTCCTCCCGTTCCGTCCCGGTCAGGTCGTCCGGTTCTGCTCCTTCCACATCCGCGCTGCCAGACGCCCGCATACGTAGGATGTCAAGCCGCTGCCGCTCCAGTTCAAGACGCGCTGCGCTTTCCTCCAACGCCCGCAGGCTGTCCGTGATTTTTGCGATACGGCCCTGTACTTTATAAAGCGCCTCCTGCAAACTCTGGACCCGCTTAAAGGCGCTGTCGCTGAAACACATGGTTGTATTGTTCTTCCCCCGTATCTCCGTCATGGCACTTAGATACATGGCTCCCTTTTCCGCTTTCTCGTAGTCCGCGATTTTGGAGAGAATTTTGTTTTCCCGGAATTTCAGCACCTTCATTTCATGCTCCAGCGCTTCCCGGACCTTCAGCGGTGTTTCCGCCACCAGTTTCTTTTCTTCCTCGGTCAAGGAATCAAGAAAGACCGCGCTGTAAGCTCCGTCCTTTTCCGCGTTCTTATTTCCCGGCGGCGCGCCCTTATGGCTCCCGGCGGCATTCCGCTTTCCCTTGCTGTTCTTGTTGCCCTTCTGCCCGCCCCTCTTTTTAGGCGGCACGGCCTCGTCCCATTTTTCATCCCGCTTTCTGTTTCGCACATAGGAATAGGACAAGCCCATCTGCTCCGCCAGTTCCCGGAGGTTTACCTTTTCCCCATCGGTCCGGCGGCGGACATATTCTGCCTTTGCGGCGTCAATCTTCCTGCCCCCCGACCGCACAGTCTCCACCTCCAGACAAAGCAAAAGCCCGCGACGTTTCCGCCGCAGGCTGACTATTCACGCTACCATTATATCTTAAAAAAGTGACATTAGTTGGCAACTCCAAAAACTTTTTTGGTTTTGCCGCCGGACCCGCCCCCGATTTTTCCACCCCCTCTTTTTTGCCCCCCTACTTTTTCCCGGACCATCATGGGGAAGCCGAAAAAAATCCCTCATACCTAAAAAAATCCTGCGCTCACGGACCCGCAGACCTTACAATCCCCTCCGGGAGTACCTACGGCCCTCCGGGCGGGTCCGGTTGTGGCCGTCGGGCTGGTCGCTGTCGTCGTCGCGCCGGTCTGCCTGTTCTGGTGTGGTGTGGGCTGTCTGGTGGTGCTGGCTGTGGATTTCGCAGAGATGGCGGGCGGCTCTTGCATGGGGCCTGAGGGGACTATAGGGGGTCGTAAATAGACCTGGTATAGACCTGATACCGCGCGCATAAAACCCCTCGGCGCGGCCATTCTGCAAGCCGTCGCCGCCCTGCATAATTCTGGCCATTGGTGCCGGTCCTGCTGCTGGCGTATGCCCCCGGCGATTCTCTCCCGCTCCCGCTGGAGTTTTTCGCCGGGCTTTTCCTGTGGGGCTTTGCCGGTGGTGCCTGCTGGCTGGTGTCTGACTGGTCTGCTGTCTCTGCACGGATTTTTTCACGAGAATTTTTCACGAAAAAAGCGCCGGAAAATTTCGGCCCTCTTTGGGCTGTCGTTTTCCGGCGCTGTTGTTTTCATCGACGCGGCGAGCTGGCCGCAGGCGGTCCGGCTCCTGGGCCATTGCCGCGCCGGTCTGCGTTCTTCCACGGCGATCGGGCCGAATACCGCCCGCACTTTGCCGCGAAAATTTCCAGCGATTTTTCCGGCGAGGTATTTTATGCGCGCGGTCAAGGGCTTGTTTCCTGGTACATTAACGCCCCCTATAGTCCCCCACGGCTGGAAAAAATTCACTGGAAATTCTGGAGGCAACCCCGCCGCAAAAATTCCCGCTTTCGCCGTTTTTGCCAAAAACCGCCCGGAAATTTTGGCTAAAAATAATTCCCCAGTCCCCCCTAAAGGGGGACGTGGGGAACGGTTTCGGGGGGATTGACGGCGCAAAAATCCGCCGCTATGATGCGAGGCAAGCCCAGGCCAAACGGCCCAGGCCTAGCGAACCGGCGCAAGCCGTCCAGGAAGGAGGGAGGGCATGACCACGCCGACGCAAACCGAGCTGCTGGTGAAAGAAGCCAAGAGCGCGGAGCGGCTGGAAATTATGCGAATGGCCGACCAGGCCGAGGATTTCCAGGCGTTCAAAAAAGCGCTTGAAGAGCGGCACAACGCCAGCAAGTAAGAAAAGCGCCGGGCCTCCCCTGCAAGGCTGACCCGACGCTTCCCCATAGGGCCACGGGCGGCGAGTTCGCCGCCGCCCCGGTCCGCGCTTAGAATACCATCCACGACGGCAAAAGTCAAGCGGACGCACTCAACCATGCAATCTGCACAACGTGAAACGCATTCAACCGTGCAAATTGCGCAAACCGAAAATTTTTTGGAAAAATCGCTTGACAGCCGCATTCAACCGTGCTATGATGCAACCATCCCGGGCGGCACGGTTGAATGCAAACCGCCGAACCTGAACCTTGAAAACCGAACGTATAGCCACCGGGCAGGTGAGAAGTTGCCCGGCAAAGTTGAACGCACAACAGCGACCGCAAGCGGCTAAAGACTTGCGGACCTCCCAAACCCCCGCAAGGCCGACGGCATCCGCCGCCGCTGGTGTAAGTCCAGCCGCCGGAGCAATCCGGCGGGCGCTCATGGGGGAACCCCCGGATAACATGAAAACCATTTGACAGGCGAAAGCCGGAAGGGAGATAAAACCATGAAAGAGCAAGTTTTCACCTACAAGCCGGAAATCCTGGTGGAAATGGCCCAGGAGTATTTGAACGCCGAGAACGACGCCCGCATTTTCTACCGGCGGCATCGTCCATTCCCTGGTGCAACGC
The DNA here is from genome assembly GCF_009935845.1 of Pseudoflavonifractor sp. 524-17. Taxonomy (GTDB): domain Bacteria; phylum Bacillota; class Clostridia; order Oscillospirales; family Oscillospiraceae; genus Pseudoflavonifractor_A. The sequence continues at coordinate 28,134 of NZ_QWEK01000002.1, forward strand.
TAGACCTGGGGACCGTCGAGGACCGTGCCTGCTACGAGCGCCACGACAAAGAATCTTCCTGCACCTGGAGCGCCTTTGTCAGCGCTTGCAGACTGGTGAACGCGGACCCCGACACCGTTATGGCAACGGTCAAGGCTATGAACCGCTACGAAAAGCGGGAGCGCTGGCAAGTCTGCGCACACCTTCCCAGCGGTTACGACTGGCACAACCACGAGGACCGAAAAGACACCCTGCGCCGCTTTTGGTCCACTCCCGACGAGGGCACGAAATATTTTCAATCCAGCGGACGCCGGAAGCCCTGGACCGTCGAAAAGAAATCCGCCTAACATCCCCGCAAGGCCGACGGCATCCCGCCGCCGCTGGTGCAAGCCCAGCCGCCGGACAACCCCGGCGGGCGCTCATGGGGAACAATCCCCGGAACACATCAACCCAACCCCAAAATTTACAGGAGGTTTTTACCATGACAAACACCGAAATCATCACCAACACCCTGAAATCCCGCGGCATGACTGACGACCAGCTTTCCCAGCTCCTGGACGCCTACAAGGGGGATTTGCCCTTCCACACCATCCCGGAATGGTCCCGCCGTGGCTACCACGTCAAGGCCGACGCGGCCCCGCTCTTCACCTGCGACCTGTGGAAGCACACCAACAAGCCCAGCCGCGCCGCCATTGAGGCCGCGACGGAAGCGGGCGAGGATGTCCCGGAGCAGTCCCCGCACTTCTACAAGAAGCTGTCCTATATTTACAGCTTCGCCCAGGTAGAGAAGAACGCCGACGCGCCGGACCTGGACACCATCAAGGCCCGCTTTAGCGGCCTGCCTGGCCTGACGTTGACCGTCAAGGGCGAAAAAACCGGCGCGCCTAACGTCTGGTTTACCGGCGACGTGGAGAAGTACGCCGACGAAATCAAAGCGGCGGGCGGCATCTGGAGCAAGAAAAAGTCCGCCTACTGGGTGAAGCCCAGCACGGCCCCGGCCCCCTCCATCATGGAGGACGCCCCCAGCATCCCGGCCCCAATGCAGGCCCGCCCCGCGTTCACCCTTCCCCCGGTCCGTCTGGCACTCCCCGCCCCGGCGCGGCTCCTGGCGCTTCCCGCTCCCAAGGCTGACCCGGAACCGGCCCCCGCGCCGGTCCCCGGCCCCTGGAAGAAATGCAGCTTCTACACTATCCGCCGCGACAAGGGCGACGAGAAGCAGAAGCCGCACAAGGTAGACGGCTACACCGACGGCGTTTATAACTACTACGCCATCGGCGACAAGCGCGGCAAGCTCTGGCACGCCATCCACCCGGTTTATGGTCTTTCCGTCGCCTACGCTGACAGCCGCAAGGACGCCCAGGAGAAAGCGCAGAAATGCGCCGAGCAGGTCCAACGCTACGAGGCCCAAAAAGACGCCCGGCTGCAATCCTACGCCGACATGATGAAAGCGGCCCAGGACGGCGGCAACCTGTCCCTGTTCTGATCCATGGTCATGTGGCATCCGTAAGGCGTCAAAGCTGCCAACGGCTGCCCAATAATCAAGCCCGCAAGGCCGACGGCATCCGCCGCCGCTGGTGCAAGCCCAGCCGCCCGGCATCCGGGCGGGCGCTCATGGGCCGAAAACCCAAAACCACAAAACGGAGGTACGCAAAATGTACTATGAAATCAACGAGGAATCCGCCCGCCGCGCAAATGATATGAACTCCATGCGCGACTACAGGCCCGGCAGCGCCACCGCCGAATACCGCAGCGAGGTTGACAAAGCCGCCGCCCTGGTGGAGCGCCAGAAGCAGAAGGTCAGCCCCTTCTATCATGACAAGCTGGACGCGCTTCTGGACCGCTACGCCCGCCGCCTTGCCGCCTACTACAACGACTACTACCGCAACGAGGCCGCTTGTCCCTCCATCCTCATTTCCGGCGGCAGTAACTTCCCCGTCCGCAAGAAGGAGAAACAGAACTCCCGCCGTGAAACGCTTATGCACGAGTATAACGAAATCCAAGGAATCCTGTCCAAAATCAAAAGCGTCGGCACCGGCCCCATCGCCCCCACGGACCCCCACGCCCGCGAAATGCTTACCGACCGTCTCCAGCGCCTCCAGTCCACACTTGACCGTGGCAAGGCAATGAACGCCCACTATCGCAAGCACAAAACCATGAAGGGCTTTCCCGGCATGACCGACGAAACCGCCGCCGAAATGGACGAGGCAATCAGCTGCGCCCCTGCCTTTGCACAAACCCCATTCCCCGACTTTGAGCTTGCCAGTCTGCGCGGCAAAATCAAGCGGACGCAAGAAAACCTTTCCAAGCTGGACGGCCTGGAGCAGCACAAGGACGACGCCAAAAACACCCTGGAATTTGACGGCGGCAAGCTCTTCCTGAACATGGAGCAAAACCGCCTGCAAATCCTCTTCGACGAAATCCCCGGCGACGAAATCCGCTTCGCCCTGAAATCCCACGGCTTCAAATGGTCCCGCAGAAATGAAGCGTGGCAGCGCCAGCTTACCCGAAATGCCATCTACGACGCCAAGCACATTTTAGGAATCACCGACACAAAACCGGCCACCGCCGCCGAGGGCGACGCCGCCCAGCAGGCCGCGCCCCTTGCAACCCCCAGCGCCGAGGACAAAACCGCCGAAATCCGAACCGCCCCCGATGGTCAAGCCCTCATGCCCCTGGCATAACAAGACCCGCAAGGCCGACGGCATCCGCCGCCGCTGGTGCAAGCCCAGCCGCCCGGCAACGGGCGGGTGCTCATGGGTAAACCCCAGCACCCAAAACCAAAAGGGAGGACCACAACATGGAGTATCACGGCTTCCGCTCCATCAAGGAGTACGAAATCGAGTGTGCCCGCGTCGGCTTCACGACCCGCCGCGTACCCTTCCGCAAGAACGACGAGAAGTATTTTGCCCTTATCACCACGCCGCCCGGCCACCCGACCGGAACAAGCGTGGAGTCCTGGACCCTCTTCACCGCCGACGAATCCGCCCAAGTGCTGGACGGCATCATCAGCGGCGGCATGATGGACCCGGCAAAGTATATGCGCGACGGCCTGGACGTGAACGATTTAGGCAAGCTGGCCGCACACGGCTACCGCCCGGATGAACCCCAGGACACCCCGGCTCCTGCTTCCGCTGCGCTGGAATACCCCGTAGGGGAAGGAGGGCAAATATACTTCCTGCTCTAACCACAACGCAAGCAGGCAAAACACGGTTGAATACCGCATTAAACCGTGCTATAATGCCCATACAACGCGAAAAGGAGGTCTTGGAATGCCAATCAGTGAGAACAAGAAAGCGTCCAACGCCCGGTACACTGAAAAGTGCGACTATATCAACGTCCGCCCTTTGAAAGCGCAAGGGCAAAAAATCCGTGCCGCCGCCGCCGCCGCTGGTCAAAGTCTGCAAGGCTACATTCTCCAGGCCGTAGAAGAGCGCATGGCCCGCGAGGCGCAGAAGGGAGGCTCAGAATGACGGACGAAACGCAAGTCTTTGCTCCCTACCGCTGTGTCGCCGCCTTTGCCGACGGCTCCCGGCTCCTGTTCGACGGCCTGACCCGCGAACAAGCCCGCTCGACAATGGATGCCGCAATGGAGCAGCACGGGGATATAGGCTGGTGGAACTGGGTAACAGACGAAAACTACCGCAACGGGGAGTATTACAAGCTGATACCCCCACCGCCGCATTTCCCGTTCCCCATCCTGGACCTGTCCGACTGCCAGGCCGAGGAAGAGCGCCAGAAAGCCCTCCAGGACCCCTTTGAAGAGGACGGCGAACCCGCGTCGGAATAAACTCCGCTCCACTCGCTTCCGGCTCTGCCGAAAGCTCGCACCGCTCTGTTATTCCTCCTTCTCCTCACGCAGCCCGCTTCGCTGGGTCTTGCGTGGGGTCCCCAACAAAAGCCCTCCAGAGGCCGCATAAGCGGCTCCCGGAGGGCTTTTCTTTGCCTATTCGCAAATTGTTTTTCCAGCGCGGTTTTTGTGCCTGGGGAAGCTATCGCATTACGCGCATATTGACCTCGGACCAAAACTTGAAGATCCCAGTCCCTTTTCGCCCATATCCACCGCTGGTCTCGGCCCGTCCAGATCGCAGGAAGCGCCCAGCAATCTGTCCCCAAAATCTTCTATACGCGCGCACGCGAAGCACGCCCCAAAATTTCGTCTACCATCGGCACTTCTTCCAGGGCTTCCCCCAGCCGGTCCACGGCCTTGTCGTGCCACCAGCGTACCGTCCTGTCCGGCACCCCGTTTGCGACTGCAATCTGCACCCAACTGTACTTATCCCGGTACTTGAAAAAAATCAGCCTTTTGTACTCACCTTTTATCGCGTCCAAACAGCTCTGAATCATATCCCGGTCCATGGTCAGAACGCGGTCTTTTACAGAAATTTCCTCCATCCTGTTCCACACGTTCCGGGCGTCCGCCTGCAAGGCCAGCACTTCGGTTGGTTTTCCCGGCGTGGAGTTGTGCGGCATCCCGTCATAGGCGATACCGCGCAATCCGTCGTATTCTCCCTCCAGCTCAGCCCGCTCGTCGGCCAGCATCCGCCTCATAGCTGGAATCCCGAAATAGTAGGCTATTACTGTTTTCACGTCCTTACGCCGCATAGCTCCACCTCCGCGTCAGTTCGTTCTTTTGGCTTCTCTCCACGACCCGCGCCATTCCCGTTTGCGCTGGCCAATCCGCTTCCGCGCGGCCCATGCGCTTTCTCTGGCTTTTCTCTGTCGGAATCGGGAGGCAGTTTCCCGCTCTACGGCCCGCAGCTTCTCCCGTGCCTCTTTCTGGTCCCAGGCAGTCGTGGGGTCCAGAAACTCCCTGTTTTTCGCCATCTGTCTGCTGTCTGCATCAAGCAAACTGTTCAGTTCTTCCAAACATTCCCGCAGTCCACCCGCGTCCCGTTGCAACACATTCAGGATCATTCCCTCCGCCGCCTCCATGGAAACGCCCGTTCGTTCCGCAATCATGCAGGCGACCTCTTCAATTTCCTGTGTTTCTCGCTCCATGCAGTCCGCCAAATATTTTATCGCGCGCGCTGGCGCCCCTACGCCGTTCCCGTCTAATTCATCCGCAATCAAAACTTTGGTCTGCTTTTTAGGCTCTTTTTTCGCTTCCCCGGCCGGAAAAGTTGGCACTCCACAATCCCTATTTCCCACGTTTGCAAAATAGCTGTACCCATCCGGCAGCGGCACATACCTGCCGCCCGGTACCTTCTGAATCCCGGACACATCCATTGCCCATCCGCCGCAGTATGGGCAGGCGATTGTAAACGGCGACGGTTTGTGATTTTCCCCGAACTCTTCAACGCCCTTTTCCAGATACATAGGCCAGCTCTTCCCGCATTGTTCACAGCAATAAATCATTCTTCCATGAATCAACGGCGGGCGCGTGCGTCTTTCAATATTTCTCTCCACCGCTCCGCCCCTCATTTCCGCAGGGCGGCGATTGCCACGGCCAGCGCGTCGGCCCGCTCCATCCATGTGTCCGCCAGCCCGGCTTCAATGCCAAGCATTTCCTCGCAGTACATTTGCAGGTCTTCCAGGATGTTTGCGGCCATCCGCTTGTGCATCGGCTCCTTTTCCGGCCTCGGCGTATCTTCCGCAGGTGGGGGAGAGGGCAGCGTGGGGAAGTCCACGATTTTCCCGGTATCCCCTGTGTATGCCTCCGGTGTCCAATCCACCTTCGGCGCTCCCGCTTCATCCTCCAGCCTTGCCGGGAGAACAGCCGCGCCGCTGGCCGAACGGTCCTTCGCCCGCTCCAAAATTTCCTCCATCTGCTCCGGCGTCGGCGCTGGCCCCGTCTCGTCCGCTATGACCATCGTGACCCCGCCCGCCGGTATCGGCGGCTCCGGTGTCCGCAGTTCTTCCCGCAGGCGCTTCACTTCGTCGATGGACGGCCCGCGCTTCATGGCTCTTGCCCGGTCCAGCGCCGTCAACTGCTCCCGCTCGGACATGGTGGACAGCTCATAGGCCACGGAGATATTGATTTTCCCCTCTTCCAGCCAAGTCTTGAACGCCGCTATCAGGTGTTTTGCAATGCTGTCATACCGGCCCACTTGTGCGGGCGTGGTGCCCAACTGCTCCGCAATGATTTTCCGCGTCTCGCCAGGGATTTTCTCAAACCGGCGCTTTTTCTCCAAAAGTGCGCGTAAGCGCGTTGCCTCCTGCACCTTAACCCAGTCTGTTTTTTCCCTATGACCGTTTGTGGTGATAATCAAAATTTCCTCGTCAATGGCCCGCAGCTCTTCCGCCTCCGGCCCCGTCTCCCGCTCGGTGTCCTCCACCATGCACGGCATCTTCCGGTAGGCTTCCTTGCCCTGCTTCACAAGCTGGAGAGAAGCCAGCCGCCGACGGTGGCCGGAAAGAAGTTTGTACTTCCCGCCGCCCAGCGGCACCACAAGCCCCGGCTGCTTCACGCCGCCGGACAGTTCGATCAGCCCGGCCAGTTCGTCGATTGCCGACATGGGATAAAAATTATCTTCCGACGGCAAAAGGTCGTCCACGTCTATGTATTTCAGCACGGCGCGGCCCTCGTCCGCCTTGCTCCGTGCCTGGACCTGCCCCCGGCCCTTTTGCAAGCTCATAATATCGAACCCCACGGTTTATCCCTCCTTCACGCTTCCGGCATTTCATACATCTGCCTGCCCGGTATCCGGTATTCCTCCATGATTTCCCGTAAAACTTCCTGCACTTGTGCCTCGTTCTCATACCGGCCCAACGTCACGCTCTTTCCGCTTGCTCCCCGCGCAAAAACATTCCATTCGGCGTTAAAGCGCGCAGTTTCCGGCTCCCCGAAAATTGCTTCCGCGCTGTCGAGATTGACAACCTCGCTCTTCCTCTGCGTCAGAATCAGCATTGCTTACCCCTCCTTCCCCTTGCTCAAATCGGTCAAGGCCAGATATTCCGCCGTCAGCTTCTTGTACTGGATAGCGGCCCAGGAGCGGGGCGCGAACGCGCACAGCGGCATTTCCTCCAGCGTGCTTTCCGGCACCTTCGGATTGTAGCTTATGGCCGTCTGGAACACAGGGCAGATACCGCTATCCTCCAGCGATTGCCGCGCCTGCTTGAACGGCTCCCGGTTCTGCCAATGGGTGAAGAACGCGCCCCGTAGCGTCAGCCCCGGATTGACGCTCTCCCGCACAGCGTCCACCTGTTCCACCAGGTCCAACAGACCGGAAAAAGAAAACTCGTCTGGGCGGATAGGGATAAGCACGTCGTCCGCCGCCGTCAGCACGTTCAGCGTCACCGTGTCCGCCGCCGGGCCGTTGTCGATGATGCAGAAATCGTAGTCATTGCGCACCAAGTCCAAGGCTCCAAACAGCACCCGGGCCGTGTCCATGTCGTCCCGGTCGAACAGCGCCCGGTCCGCCGCGTACAGCTCCATGTTGGACGTGATGATGTCCAGCCCCTTGCACCCGGTCCGGTAAATGACCCGCTCCACGCCCTCGGCGTCCAGCGTGTCATCCAGCAGAAGCGCCGCCGTCCCGTCCTGCTCCCCGTACACCCCGAAATACCGGGAGGCGCTGCCCTGCTTGTCCCCATCTACCAGCAGCACTTTCTTGTGGTGGTACACGGCCAGGATGTGGGCGATATTTGCCGCCGAAACGGTCTTGCCCACCCCACCCTTCAGATTGACGACTGCCAGCGTTCTCACGTTTTGTCTCCCCCTTCCCAGTTCCACCAGCCCTGTTTCCCGCGTGCGTAAGCTGGCATACGGAACATGACCGGGTTTTTCAGGACCCATGCCCAGCGCCCCGGCGAGTAGTCCCCCAGCGCCCTTTCCTTGGGCGTGAGCCCCTCCGCAACTTCCTCTACGGGGACGCAATCGACAATTTCCACGGTCCCAACAACCGCACCCATTGCAAGGATGGTCCCTTGTGGGATGTACGTTTCACAAATTTTCACCTCGTTTCCTGTTATGTCTCGCAATCCAGCATGGACGGCCACGCGGCCCCTGATGCTTGTCCGCCTTGGACGCGTCTCATATCCTTTTAACCCCGCCACAATCGCGTATGCGTATGGCTGATGCGCAGTAAAGGCTTTCATTCTCCCCCTCCTTCTCCGGCGTCTCCGCCCTCCCGAAACAGTGGCCCTGGCTCCCGCTCCAAGGCTTTCAGATACTCCTGCTGCTTTTTCGCCTCCAGCGTTTGGCGGCACTTGTAGGCTAGGCTCTCCAGCTCTTCCACAAAGCCCGCGCTGATGATGTCATACGGCATAATGATAGCGGCAATCTCCATCCCGTTTTTCGCTACGATGTATTTGCCCCAGTTGGTGTCCGCCCGCTCGAACAGCCGCAGGTAGTCGGCTATGTCCTCCAGCGGGGCCAGATACTTGTCCTGGACGAACGTCATACCGTCGCTTGTACTAAGCGGCTTCACAATACGCCCGTCATACTCCACCGTGGGCCACTCGTCGTTAATCGCCCGCTCGCCCCGCTCCCAGTCCTCCAGACTGTAGACCTTCGGCACCGGCTGGCGCTTGGTCCGGCACTTTTTCCGCTTTTTCTCCGGGATATCAAACATAGCGCACACGTTGTTCTCGTCCAGGATAGGAAGGCCGGACAGCAGGTACATGGAATACCCGTCCCCCAGCCACTGGCGGATTTCCCCGCCCTCACGGTTTTCATCGAACAGGAAGAACGCCTTGTTGGCGTTGCACAGCGCCGCGACCTTTTTCAGCTTCACGCATTACACCTCCTGAATGTCGATATTGAAGCGCTCCTTCATCAGTTTGCGCTTCATGAGATACTCCTTCGTACGGGTTGCGCGGCTCTTCACGTCCTCCACCTCGCGCTCCCAAGCTCCATATCCCTCACTTCCGCCTCGCGGCGAAAGTTCGCTTATTTCGCTGCTCGCGCTCTCCCCACAAAGCCCGCTGTGCTGGGCCTTTGCGGGGGCCCCGTTTTTTCTTTTCCAATACACAAAATCCGCCCTATACCGGATAGCCCGCACCCGTCGGCCCTCGCTATCGGTATAGGCTTCCTGCAAAGTGAAGTCCACCTGTATACGCAGTTCCCGGATTTCCCCGGCCCGCTCCAGCGCGGCCAGCTCGTCATACCGGCGGGCTTCCTTCTGGCTGTCAAACCGCAGGACGGCCCCGGCTGGCGTCACCCGCTCGGTTGGTTTGTTGTGGTACTTGGCGGGCTTCCCCGGTTCTGCATCAACAGGGGAGGGGAGAGGCGGACACTTCTTCCGCCGCTCCTGCTCCGCCCACTTCCGCAAAGCCTGGGCCTGATAGGCAGGCGGCAGGTCCTTCACGTCAATTCCCATGGCTCACTCCACCCATCGGAAACGCGGTGTCAGGTCGTTCGCGTTCACCACGCGCAGCGTCGCCCGCACATTTACCTTTTGCATTATTTCGTCGTTCTGGCTTTCCCACAGAATAAAGCCAGATTGATACAGTTCCCGCATAAGTATGTATAGCACTTGTTCCTCGCAGTATTGCCTAAAGTCAATCGCGCTGTCCGGACTTGGCATTGCAACGCTGATTTGCGCCTGTACCTTCTGTGGTTTTTCCGTCTCCGTCCATTCAATTTGCCGCTGTATCGGGGTGAATTGTTCGGTGTATTCGCCCAGCTTCTTAATCAGCCACCGGCGCAGGCGGTCGAAAAACTTTTTCATTTCCCGTTCCTCCTCCCTTTCCGCCTCTTCTCCGCACAGTAGTCCCGGATGATTTCGGTCCGGTCCCGCTCGGTTGTGCTGGCTACCAGGTGCCCGTAACTGACGCCCCGCCGCTTGCTTTCCCGCACCAGGGCAGAAATCGCCTCCGATTCCGTAGCGCACCCGCCGCCCGGCAACTCAACCATGCTCATGTGTGTTTCCTCCCTTCTTGATTACACCGCTTCTGTTTCGGTTTCTTCGGTTTGATAAATTTCCCGTCCTTCCTGTATAGGCGTATAGAGAGATAGGTCCCTCCGTTCACGTCGTTGTGAAACGCCTCCGCCGGGCCGGACGCCAGATAGTCTGGATACAGCTTTTCAAACCGCGTGCTGTCCTGCTTGTGTTCGGCCAGCTCCTTTGCTTTCGCCCCGGATATGCGCCCATCCCTTGTCCTTGGCTCCGGGTCCACCAGGTTTTTAGAGGCGGACCACGCCTTGCCCCCGACGGGGGACTTCACGACGTAATTTGCCAGCCCGGCCAGCCCGTTTTCATCGAATTGCAGGCGTCTGGAGTTTGCGCGTCCATATTCCCACATACCTTCCAGGGTGTCCCGGTCTATCCCCCCGTTGACAGTGATGTGGTGGTGATAGCGCCCGCCCCGCTTCCCCCGCTCTGTGACGGCTATGTATTTCAGCGGGGGCAGGCCCATCTTTTTCCGCAGGCGCTGAACCCGCCGGATATAGTTACGCAGGTTGCGGGCCGCTTCCTCGTCGCTCCCCGGCTGCTCCCCCCTGTAGGTCATGTGGATTTCCAGGTCCTCCGGCGTGAAATTCGCGTGGAAGAGGCGTGTCAGCTTTTCTTCCCGGTGCTTTTGGTTGAGCTTCTTTTGGGCCTGCGTGGAGGGCCTTCTTTTGGCCCGCTTCCCGCCGCTGTGCTTCCCCGTCTCAAAGACGGGATAGATAAACACGTCCAGGTATTCCCCGCAGACATACTTCTTTTCCCGGTACACGGTGCGCATACCGATAGCACCCCCTCCGTGGTCGTTAAGTTACTATTCCATACAAGCCCGAAACGCGCCTGCGCGCGTACTTTTCCCCTTGTATATGTCCCCGGAGTGTGGTACAATATGTTGTGTACTTGATTGTCATGGGCACCCTCCGGGGTGTCCGCCCTGCGCAAGCTGTAGGAAGCTCGCGCAGGGCGTTTTCTTTTATCCGAACCGCTCGCGCGGCACCCTCCCGGTTGGCCACCCAAACGGCATTTCCATTGTCCTGAACGGCGGCGCAAACGGTCCACCCATCATCAGCGGCGCGGACGCTGCGGACATTCCTCCCATCGGCCCTAGCGCCATTTTCAGCGTCATGCAGGCGACGGCAAAGCAGGGAGGCGGAAGCTCCTTCAATATGTCCAGGATTTTGTGAACGGCCTCCTCCGTCATTTCCGCCTGCTCTTCCAAGGACGGCTCCTTCTTCTCTTCGTCCGCGTTCCCGGCGGCGTTTTCTCCGCCCTCCCGCTCTACCCGGACGGAATCGACGGCCCGCTGCGCGGCCCCCTCGCCACAGTCCCGGTCGTACAGGCGCTCGTCGAACTCATCCTCGGACAGCTCCACTTTCAGCACCCGCCCATACAGGTAATCGAAATAGGTCTGCTTCTCCAGCAGCCCGGCGCAATGCTCAACCGTGATAGGCCCGCTGGCCTGCATGAACCCCATCCCCTGGAGGTGGCTGTTTTCATACAGCGCTTTCAGGACCCGCGCCTTGTCCATCCCTTTGATGTCAACCATTCTCTTTGCCTCACGTTCATTGATTTGGACCCGTTTACCGGGTGTCCATCGTTTTTCTGCCCTTTGTCATTCAACCAATGCAGGTGTTTACACCGCCGCATCACGCACCCCCGCCGCCGTATGTAAACGTCGTTCATCAGCCGTTCATGCAGAGCGCACCAGGCCGTGGCGTTGGCAGGTGTCTTGCGTGGCTTCCGCTTTTTCCTTGCCATGTCACGCCGACACCACTCTTTCCAGCTCCTCCATCGTCCGCAGTTTCTTCCCGCACCACTCCGGGAGGTTGGCCCGCACCACGGCCTCGGCCATCGGCGGACATACCGCGTTCCCACAGCGTGCCACCTGTTTGCTTTTCCTGTAGGCCCGGCCCGTGTAGTCCCGGTCGATGATGTAGTCAGGCGGGAATCCCATGGCGTTGTAAAGCTCCCTCGGCGTCAGCATCCGCAGGCCGATGTCGGCCATGAAATAATGTGCCCCATTCACATTCAGCAGGAGGGCTTCATTGTCTTTCAGGTCGTACCCGCAGAATCGGTTAAGCAACGTCCGTATCTCCGGCCAGTGCTTCATATCCGCATCCGGCCCATAGGCCCGTATCTCCGTGCGGATTTCCGCAAATTCCCCGGCGCTGGCCGTAATGGTCCGCAGGGGCTTCCTTTCGTCCTGGCCTATGTCCTGCCCTTTGAACTCGCATATATGCGTCAGTGTCAGGGCTTCCCGGTCGTGTGAAGTCACGGTCCGCATCGGCTGGGAAATGTCCAGCGGGTTTCCGTTCCCGTAATACTCCACCAGGTTTGCCGCCACCAGTCCGTAGCGGTTGGAGGCGTCCACCGTTCGCAGCGGCTCCGCGACGCCCTGCCCCCGTACATTCTCGCTCTGCTCTGTGTGATACTGAATCAGTGCGGGAGACAGCAACATTTGATTTCCCGCCGTGGTGATGGTATGTATCGGGTCCGTTACTGGCTCGCCTACCGAATTTGTGGTGTTCGTCACGATCCACGGCACGATGTACGGCGTCTTGGTCTTTATCACGAACTTGTCCACCCCACGAATCACGCGCCGCATTGTGTTGTCTGCAAGCGGCCTTACCGCATTGACGCCGTACCGGCTTTTGATTTCCTCCTTTGTTGCAAATATGGAATAGCACGGCTGGCCCCAGTCGATAACCTCCGCCGCCGCCCTCCACTTCGGCAGGCCGTCGGCCCCGTCCCTGTCGTGGGTCCGCTCCGGCCACACGATAGGCCGTCCGTCACACCGCGCCACCAGGACAAAGCGCTTTCGTGTTGTGGGCGCTCCGTAGTCCGCCGCCACCAGCTCCCGGTGTTCGATGGTGTACCCCAGGTCTGATAACTGTTTCTTCCACCGCTGGAAGGTCTGGCCCGCCTTTTTCTTGACCGGCTTTCCCCGGCGGACCGGCCCCCAGGTCTGAAATTCCTCCACGTTCTCCAGGATAATCACGCGGGGCCTGACAGTCCCGGCCCAGCGCAGGACAATCCACGCAAGGCCCCGGATATTCCGGTCCACCAGGGCCGCGCCCTTCGCCTTGGAAAAGTGCTTGCAATCCGGGGAGAACCACGCCAGCCCTACCGGACAGCCGCCGCACTCCTTCACCGGGTCCACGTCCCACAGGTCGGCTTGTAGGTGCCGGGTGTGCGGGTGGTTGGTCTTGTGCATCAGAATAGCGTCCGGGTCGTGGTTGATTGCTGTTTTCACAATGCGCCCAGTCGCCAGCTCCATCCCGGTTGAAGCACCGCCGCCGCCCGCGAAATTGTCCACGATGATTTCATCCGGCGCACTAAATCGAATCCTGCTCAACGTCTCTCTCTCCAGTCCTTGATGATGTCCCGGACGGTCGCCGCCGCGCAGTAGTACAGCACAGGCAGAAGCAGCGCCAGCGCTTCGCCGCCGACGGCGAAATACCCCCGCTCCTGCATAGCGTAGGCCGCGCCCAGCTTATACAGCAGGACCCCGGCCACCGTCAGGAACACATACCACGCCACGGTCCAGCCGTTGCATCGAAAGAAATTCCGCTCCGTTCTGCTTCTGGCTTCCGCCGAAAGCTCCACCCGCTCCATTCCTTTCTCCTTTCCCCACGAAACCCGCTTACCTGCAAGGGGTACGCCGCATCCGTAAGGCGGCTTTACCGTCAACGGCTGCTCAGTCGCTGGGCTTTCGTTGGGACCCCTTTTGTCTTGTCCCGCTCGGATTTTGATGTACTTGACCTTTTCCACGGTTTCACCTCCCATTTCACAGCTTTTTCCAGATGTATTCCCTCCACGCTTCCCTGTATGGCATCCAGCCCCGCACAAAGTCCGCCATCCATTCCGCGTGGTTTCGTCCTATCCCCTCTGACATCATCAGCTTAATAAACCGCTTCCGGCTCTGGCACCGCCAGCGCTTCGGCGTTTTGACCGTCATCGTAAATTCCACACACCGGAACACGTCTAAGCCCTTCGGCGGTTCAGTCGCTTCATCCGGCACCGTGATTTCCGCCAGCGCGATTTCTCCCCGCGCAATCGGTGTGTCGCCCAGGAATAGCGTAAATGCGTTCGGATCAAACTTGTTTTCCGGTCCCATCGTCCCCATCCTTTCCCCGTATCTTTGGACACCACGCTGGGACATATGGGAAAAACCGTTCCGTGCCCATGTGATATCCCCGGTACGGCCCCGACGCAAAGCAACGAAACGCCGTGAACGTTTCTTTGTAGCTTCCCTTTACCGTCCACGGCGATCCCCGTATGTACTCACAGCCCTCGCAGGTCCGGGAGAAGTCCGCGCCCACGCTCACGGCTTGTCCATTTCCGCCCGCAGGCTATCCTTTATGTAGTAGTCCAGTCCTCGCGTTCGGCAAATCCTTTCGGCTTCCCGGCCAAACTGCGCCCAGTTGATGTCCGACTGGTGGTAGTTCAGCTTCCCGATTTTCACCCGCACACCCACGCCAATCAAGGAAAGCATGGTCAAAACAAAGTCCTGGTGTATGACCGGCTCAAAGGAAACCCACTTTCTGCACGGGGCGTTCTGCATAATCCCCAGCCTTTGCCCCTCCGGTATTGCCCCCGGTTCTTGGCTTTCGTGGTCCGCTCCGCTGATAGTCACGCCGTACCAATCGCCGCCATCCAGCAGGTCAAAGTCCCGGCTCCCGTCGCCCTTGGTCAAAATCTGGACGTGGTTGCCGTACTCCTTCAACGTCTGAATGACCTCCCGCGTGGCCGTCGTGTCGTGGCCGGTGGGATACGGGTCACAGGTGAAGCACAGGTGGACCAGCTTCCCAGTGATTTTCTCTCGCTCCAACTTCCGCCGCAGCTCGGTCACGATGTCCTTGCGCGGTCCCACGCAGGAGTGAAACGCCTCCCGGTCCCGATGCAGTACGCCGGGCGCAAAACAGTAATAGCAGCGGTGGGGGCATCCGGTATAGATGTTCACGGCGTAGTCGCCGTACTCCGCCGCCGCGCCCCTCGGTTTGTAGATAGTGTTCATATCTGGCCTTCTCCTCTAAAAGCTACAGTCACACGGTATCTCTAATTGTTCCTCCGGTATTGCCTCCCGGACTTCCTTCCAGAATAGGGCGCTTTTTGTCTTATCCGTTGGAATAATGTGGAGGATATCGCGCATTTCCTGGAACTTCGGTTCAAGTTCTTTCAGGTAAGCGCCCTTGATGATGCTGTATCCGATTTCCGCCTCCGCCGCCTTTGCCTCTTCCCAAATATCCGGGCGCAGGCAGTACACGCAATACCAGTGCTGTTTCCCGGCTTTCAAACACCCGATGCAGTTTGCGTGCTTATAGGTCGCATAGGTGCTGGGCCTCTCTATTCCCACTTCCTCTGTCGCCCAAATCGTCCTCGCCCAGTCTGCCAGCGGGAACACAGCTTTGTATCCCATGGCGTTCATAATGTCGCTTCTTCGGTTCATTCTGTTGGTTTCATCTGCGTCAAATCCGTATATTACCCAGTCTCCGCGCTCTCCGTTTTCCTCCAGCCACTTATAAAACGGCTCTGTTTTTAGCCTGCTGGTGCAGAACGCCGGTCTGTTGTACGCCTTAAACGCCTTATTTGCCACGGCAACAGCCAGCGGCGGGGTCGTCTCCCACCCCGGCATATTGGCATAGGTGATAGGCAGTCCGATATACTCCGCCACTTCCAGTTTGAACCGCTTGATGTCCTCATGCTCAACGTGTGGCGAAATGTCGTGGTTAAGAAGCACCATTCCATCTTTCCCGCATTTCCTCGCTGTCTCAATCGCTGCCAACGCAGAGGAATGTCCACCGCTGAAACATACGATTTTCTTTCCCGGCTTGCAGGTTTCCGCCATGCTTACCGCCCCTTCTCCCACACTTCGTCAATGAGCTTGTGGCACGGCTCCGGCCCTCCGCCGGACACCCATTGCTCCAGCGCCTCGCGCTTCTCTTGGCGCTCGTACTTTTCCATCACGTCGTAGTCCGGCTCCAGCGTCTCCCGGTTGAAATAGCCGATGCAGGTATGGCTTGCCGTACACAGCGCCACATGGGCCTCAATACACCCACTCATTCTCATATCTGGCCGAATGGAGACGACAAGGTTTTCTAGCTCCATCCTGAAAAACCCTTCCAGGCACGTCCCCCGGTCCGGCTCCAGGCCCTTTGCCGTCCCGAACTCCTGGACGGCCAGCTTCCTGGCCGTCGCCAGCGTCAGTCGAAAGCCTCCGGGATAGATCTTTTTAGGCATTGCCTCCCGCTCCTTCCTGTTCAATGTCCCTCTGCAAGCGGGATATCAAGCCCATCTGCACCGATAGGGCTTCATCTCCGGTCTTGCCTTATGGGTGGCACGCGCCAGATATTCGGCAATGGCCTCCTCGGTAATCCACACTTTGCTTCCCGGCTTTCTTTGTATGTAGGCAAGCCTCCCGGTGGTCCGCTCCAGGTCCAGCGTGGGCAGCGACATACCCAGCCGCTCCGCCGCCTCTTTTCGGGTCAAAAGCTTCATAAGTTTTTCCTCCTTGTCAGTCCACAGAAGGATGTGATATAATCCAACAGTGGCCTTTTGTTGGTTTTCGTTAGGCCGCTTGCCCTGTCAGGTGCCCCCGCACCTGACAGGGCATTTTTGCTGTCCATGCCGCCGTAGCCTGCCCTCCCTTCTGCCGCCTGGGGCAGTTTTTTTATGCGCTCGCCTCTTCCTGGTTGACAATGTACTCTAACGAGACGCCAAAAACCCCTGACATCTTCACAGCAAGAGCAATGTCCAGTTTTTGCTGGCGCTCCCCGCGCTCAATCATGGAATAGTAGCTTTCCGAAATGCCAAGTTGAGTCGCAGCCGCCTTCATGGTGAGTCCACAGCATTTTCTCGCCTTTTCCATCCAACTCCGCATCTTCTCACCTCATAACTTCACGTTTTGTTAAGTACAAGTCCATACTACAATAAACTTCACGTATTGTCAAGCTATTTCTGCTCGTTTTGTTAAGTTTTGTTTTTGATGGTTTACTTCACAGTTTGTAAAGTCTATAATTCTAACATAAAGGAGAGGTGTTGATATGAAAATGCTTCGCGCAACAAGAAAGTCGAAAGGGCTGACCATGAAAGAGCTCGGGGAGAAGGTCGGCGTTTCCGAAAGTGCTATCTCGCAGTACGAAACAGGAAAGCGAGAGGCCGACTTTGAAACGCTCCTAAAAATCGGGGAAGTTCTTGACTGCTCAATAGACTACCTCCTTCGGGGTGAAGAACAAAAAAAGAAGCCCGCCCCCACGGACGGGGACGGGCTGGACGATATGGACAGATGCTTACTGGGGTTTATTCAGGCAATGACGCCAGATCAGAAGCAGCTTCTTCTTGCCCAGATGCAAGTATTGTTTGAGCAAGGCAAATGACCTCTGCTTTCTGCTTTTGGGACAGGCTCTGAAATAGAGCCAGAATTACTTCATCTATTTCTTCCATAGTCTTTCCTTTCCGCCCCGGCGCCTAGGCTGTGTATTTGCGCAGTTGAATCATAGCATAGGCCGAGCTTTGATTTCCAGCGCATTTCCAGGGTATTTTCGTAATTTATAAGGAAATCTGGCATCTTCGTTTATCATTCTGTGACTGGCATATCCTTAATCTTTATTAAAACGTACAATAATCTGCGCAAAAAGTTGTAGCATAGTGTCTTTCAGACGCTTATTGTGGCTTGTCCCTCTAGAATACCCCGCTCAGTTATTATGATAGGCTCATTGGTATTGGCACCCTGGCTTCTGAGATTTGTCCAGCTTTTAGGTGCCTGGAAGATGCGGATAATAGTTACGATAGTAGCCTAAACACCGCTATATCTGCGTAGATTTCCTTGATAACACTCACGTTTGTCATTTCTACATAACCCTCCTTGTTGGCATCCGGATGGGAGGTGGTATTATCGTTCTTCTATTGGTCTATTGCGCATTTTTAGAGATTCGGAGGGGACTTACCATCCCGGTTCGGTGATGATGACACGGAATGGCCGGTCATGCAGACCTCTGCGCACTTGCCGATGACGCATTCAACCATGCCGATTTCTTGATGGCACAGATTATCTAAGGGCTATTTTGATACAGAACTTCGACAACTCGATCAGGAGGGGCAGGAACTATTGGTCGACCAATCTGATACCATGGTCAGCCCTGGGAAATATATAAAGAGTGACAAGAATCAGTTGGGCAACGCGCAAGATGGATAGCAAAAAATAACCCCAGCGGAGCGTGGGACCCGGCTGTGGTAAGGAAAGGGCTGTAATTATGTTTAGTCTTCTTATTATGATGTTTGCTTTCCCTCTAATACTTGTGACTGTTTTTGTGTTACAATTCCGCCAATTTATATCTCCCGAAGGCTTTGCACAGCGCAAATACAAAACTCTGCATCAATATCAACTTCAAATATCAAGACTATCCTCGGAATTAAACAATCCCAAGACGGACATCCGCAAAAAACTGAACTGTGCGCAAGAGATTGTTGATGGTTATTCGAGATTGCAATCATTTTGCTCTCAATCGCGGGGCGGTGTGGAATGGTTTCGCAATACCTGTATTTTTCCGAGCAGTCAGGCAAAAGAGGCTGTTTCCGATTATACAACGCTACTTTCCGAATTACAGGTATTTCATACTGATTTTTTCCCCACTGTCTCCCCAGACCAGAAGATTCAGTCTGACTGGAATGTCCTCTCGTGTGATCACGATTCCTACGAGCAGCTTATCCGACAGAAACGCTCCATCAGGACGTTTCCAGTTTACATTGACCATAAAATGCGTAACGGCTTTTTCCTTTCCCATGATATGAATTCAATTTATTCTGTCTCCCTCTTTGATTGTACCTGTCCTGACCATGAAAGCCGTGTCCTTCCATGTAAACATATGTACCGTCTTTTTTATGAGCTGACAGTCGGCACCGACTACTCTCTGGATATTAATGTCACTGACTTGTACGAAGCGACCGGGTTTATAGAATTATCAGACTCAGATAAAGTGTCCTATATTAATATCGTCCGTTCCCTCTACAACAGAGGGAATCTTCCATGGACTACACATAAATCCTCCTGTGTCAACAAATCGCTTGAACTTGGATTGCTGTTGCAGTCTGATGCTGTCGATTACATTTCCCTTCTGAATCATCATACAAAGGATAAAATCATAACATCTATAAGAAAATTCGGCATAACAGACTGCTACCCAAGTTGGACAAAAACCAGGATTATTGATTATATCATAGAACACCATGAGCAATATTTGAAGAAAGAATACGCGGATTTTGTTGCGGTTGTGATTCCACCCGCTTTGGAACGTTGGTGCTCTGGTATAACTTCCGTAGTCAATTCCGAATTTCTACAGGAATGGGATCATAGATTTGAGAAATTTTTATAGCCTAGTGTGCAATAAAAATTTCCGTTCCAGCGGAACGCACAGCCCAACCGTGGGTAGAAAAAGCGGTCCGCTGCGGTGTTCAGGAATACTGGGCGGAACGCGCCGCAGAGGAGTGAAGAGGATGCCCCGCCGAAAAAAGCCCATCTATGAATTTATAGCCAGTCGAAACGAGTATAGAAAGCGGCTCAAAGGGCCCAGCGGGAATCGTATCTCCGTCTATGCTAAGACCCCTGAAGAGCTGACAGCTAAAATTGCCATCGTCCAACGGGAAATCGAGGAGGAGGTCTACCACCGGGAGAACCCAACCGTGAAGGAATACGCTGAGAAATGGCTTGCCATGCACGGCTCCCATGTCCGCACCACCACCCTGACGGACTATACCTCCAAGGTGAAAATCTATATCATCGAACCGCTGGGGGACAAGTACATGGCCGAGGTCACCCCGGACGATGTGAAAATGGCCATCGGCAAGGCCGCCCAGCAGTCCGCTTCTATCTACCGCAGCGTCCAGATGCTCTACAAGATGATCTTCGGCTCTGCTCTGGAGAGCCGCATCATTGATGAGTCGCCCTGCAAGAACCTAAACCCCCGCGGCGGCAAAACGCCGAAGGAGAAGAAGGCCCTCACCGATGAGCAGGTCGCCACTCTCCTGGACGCGGTCCGCGACCTACCCCCGTACCCCTTCATCATGCTCTGCCTCTACTCCGGCCTGCGCCGGGAGGAGGCTCTCGCCCTCCAGTGGGACAGCGTCTTCCTGGAGGGGGATGCGCCGCATATCGTTGTCTGCCGGGCCTGGCACACGGAGCACAACCGGCCGGTGATTCTGACTGACCTTAAGACGAAGGCTGCCAAGCGGACGATCCCCATCCCGCCCCAGCTGGTGGAATGCTTGAAGGAGGTCAAGGAGAATTCGGCCTCGGACTTCGTGATTGCCAACCGGGATGGGGGAGCCCTCTCGGAAACACAATGGCGCCGGGTGTGGGGCTATGTGCGAACCCGCACCGTCAGGGAGCGGACTTATTACCGCTATGTCAACGGCCAGAAGATCCCGCATACCGTAACCCCCGTCCTGGGGGAACGGGCCGCCCACAACAGCGATGTGGTGTATAGTATCGACTTCGAGGTGACACCCCATCAGCTCAGGCACACCTACATCACGAACCTGCTCCTAGCCGGCGTCGACGTCAAAACAGTGCAGGTGCTGGCGGGCCATGAGCACGCCAAGATCACGCTGGACATCTACACACACCTGACCTATAACCAGCCGAAGGATCTGATCTCGAAGGTCAACCAGGCATTTGCGAACAATCCAAAATAGTATTTTTGGGGTGCATATAAGGGTGCATTAAAAATTAAAAACTGTACAGCCGTTGAAAATACAGGACTTTTCTAGATAGGATGTAAGAAATATGGCCTCAAAGCCGCCCGCCGCGCGCCTCAGTTCTCCAAGCGCTGATATTGCTGCAAAACCCCGGAGCCACAACGGTTCCGGGGTTTTTCCGTGTAGTAAAGTCTGACAAAACAGAAGAAAGAAAAACAAGAAAGGTTGGGGTTAAAATGAGGTTAAAACGAGAGTTTGAGGTTAAGGATACTGCCCACTTCTCCCCTATTTTTTTGTCCTCTGTGTCATTTTTGTGTCCAACATTTCTCTGCCCCCAGGCTGTTCCAGAATTCGTTTCATGAATTCTAAAGTTGCTGCAGCGAGATCGTTCCTTACATAGTTCGGAATTAAGCCCACATCAATTTTGATAGTGTCCTTTTGCATAACAGTTCTCCTCAAATCTTGATTCGGCAAAGCCGGTAAGTCATTGTACCATGAATCAGTTCAATTTTTAATCCGTTGTGGCCCTTGAAATTCAGGGCTTTGCTGAATTTTTGGAACCGCTCAAAACCGGGGGAAACGGGGCCGGTAGTAACACGCAGGTAACACACCCCCGCTGCATAATTTGTGTATCGGTTTTCGATATTCTGTACCAAAATCAAGCGATGCGGTATGAATATCGCTATACTGTATCGCAAAGGAGCATGGCTATGGTTAGGATTTTACTGTCAACCCGACTTGGCGAACGACGGTTGACCCAGGCGGACCTCGCCTGAATGACGGGGATACGCAAAAACACAATAAGCGAGCTTTACAACGAGATCGCAACCCGGATCAGCCTGGACCACATCGACCTGATCTGTGAGGCGCTGGGCTGCGGTCTGACGGACCTGTTGGAGATCACGCCCAACCCGGAGCCGAGAGTAAAGACACACACCAGCGCATCCCTGCCCGATAAGGGCCGAAAATAACCAGGCTGGACCTTTGGCCCAGACGCTTTAGGCGTCCGGGCTTTTCGTTTTGTGACGCTTGTGACACTGGGAACACTCGCATATTACGCGCATACGGATTAGGCGCGTTATGCGGGTGTTCTCTCTTTAATTCGTTTAGTTCTTATTACCTACTGTCACAAGTGTCACAAACCCCCGAAAGCTATACAGCCATGCGTGTTTAGCCTGTGACAGTAGCAAAGTCACAAGCGTCACAGAAATGTGACTTTGCGCCCGCCTACCGGCCCGCCAAAAGCCCAAACGTTTGGGATTTTCAATCGGCGGGGTCCTCCACATACTCCATAATGTCCCCTGGCTGACAAGATAGCGCATGGCACAGGCTGGCAAGGGAGTCCGTTGTCACATTTCGCCCCTCCCGCAGTTTCTGGAGCGTCGTTTCGGTAATTATGTGATCCTGGCGTATGCGATAGGTAGTCAGCCCTTTTTCTTTCATTAGTGCAAAGAGCTTGTCGTATTTCATTGGCACAGCGTACCACCTCCCGCCGCTAATTATAACCGTCAACATACTACTTGCAAAGTGTTCATTTTATACATTTTTTAAGTAGTATATTGTATGGTTTACCTCTTGTGTATGCTTTCTATAAGTAGTATAATTCGTAATGCCGGGAGGGAAAGCCGAACGGCAAAAGGAGCGGCGGCCCCCGACCAAGGCAAACCGCCGCCCCGCCCCAAAAGAGGCACCGGGAAAGCCCGGCACCTCCAGAATAACAGAACGGACCCCAAAATTCAAGGAGGTACACAAAAATGATGATATCCGAGTTTATCGAGCGCACCGGGTTTCGGCCCCTCCCCTTCGAGTACGAGAAGATTGAAGAAGCCTACTATAACTTCGACGGCGACAAGGACGCTTTCTGCAAGGCTTTTGTCCAGGCCGACGGCGAGAAGAAGGTCTACCAGGCCAGGGCTGCCGAGATTGACCGGCTGAACGGCAAAATCCTGGAGATGGACCGGGCCAGCAAGCGGGACGGAGAGGAATACGAGAAGCGGATCGCCGCTCCCTGTCACCGGTAACAGAGAGCCCCTGCGGTGGTGGAGGGATAACCACCCACCCGGAGAACGCGCCCCAGGGGGGCGCAAACGGCAAACAGGGCCTTACGGCCCTCTGCGGCAACCCAGTCCTAAAATAAAAAACAGCCCTCTCCAGGAGAATATTATATCTCCCGAAAAGGGCTGGTTCCTGTTTCTGTATTCCTCTGTCTACGCCGTCTATTGCTGCGCCGCCCGCAGGAGGTACAGCAAGCCAGTGCCCAGGGCCGCAGCCAGGACGCCCGCCACTCCATACAGGAGCTTTTCCACCATGCCGTCCCAGCGTTTGGCGGGCTTCTTCTCTATGGCGTCCACCTTCCGCCCCAGATTGGTCACGTCGGTTTTAATCTCCTCCATAGTGCTGCTCTGGTGCTTCTGCTCCGCGGCCATGACCTCCACGGCGGAGGTCAGGCGCTGGAGCGTGTCCACCTTTTCGCCCATCTCATCCAGCCGGTGGGTGTTGGATTTGCTCCGGGCGTCCACC
>NZ_QWEK01000003.1 GCF_009935845.1 Pseudoflavonifractor sp. 524-17
AATATTATATCTCCCGAAAAGGGCTGGTTCCTGTTTCTGTATTCCTCTGTCTACGCCGTCTATTGCTGCGCCGCCCGCAGGAGGTACAGCAAGCCAGTGCCCAGGGCCGCAGCCAGGACGCCCGCCACTCCATACAGGAGCTTTTCCACCATGCCGTCCCAGCGTTTGGCGGGCTTCTTCTCTATGGCGTCCACCTTCCGCCCCAGATTGGTCACGTCGGTTTTAATCTCCTCCATAGTGCTGCTCTGGTGCTTCTGCTCCGCGGCCATGACCTCCACGGCGGAGGTCAGGCGCTGGAGCGTGTCCACCTTTTCGCCCATCTCATCCAGCCGGTGGGTGTTGGATTTGCTCCGGGCGTCCACCTCCGCCAGCTTCACCGCCAGCTCTTCCGGTTCCATCTTGTCACCCCCTGGGCTTATCGTAGGTCATAGCGTTTTTGCTGTCCCCCAGGCCCTTTGTGGTGGGGTCATTGACGGCGTTCCAGGCGCTTACCGCCACCAGCCCCAGCACGTAGGGATTCCGCGCCGCCCCCGCCAGCAGATCCCACAGGGCGCTCCAGCTGGTCAGGTCCGCCGCCGTCAGCCCGGCATAGGCCAGGACCGGGGTGAGCACCGCCAGCACCATCTGCGCCCACCACAGGGGGTTATGGGCTCTCACTTTCCAGTTCATATAGCGCCTCCTAATCGAATAAACCCAGCCGGTCCAGGACGCAGGCGGCCTGCTCCCGGGTCAAAATACCACGTCCCCGACTTGTCCTTGCGGCAGCACATCTCAATGCCGATGCTGTTGGCGTTGCGGCATTTGGGGTGCTTGTATTTCCCGTCGCTGCGCCCGCAGTGCCAGGCGGTGTGGCCCTCCGGCACGCTCTGGTAAATGGCCGCGCCCGGGCCGTGGTCTACAAAATAGTGGGCGCTGGCCCCGATACCGCCCCTGCTGCCGTAGTACTGGGCGTTCTCCCTGGCATTGCCCAGCGCCCCTACATAGTGGATTGCCAGATAAGTAATCGGTTCCCTGCGCCCCCTGGTGTCGTTCTCCGGGTGGCACAGGCGGCTTTTGTTGATCTCCAGCAAATAAAAAACCTCCGTTCCGTCACCTTGACAAAAAGGGGGCGTGTACGTATAATAAAGACAGAAAGGGCGCTGCTACAGGCGGTCAGCCCTACAAGCTAAACAAGGTTAAACCTGCTAGCCGTTCGGGGGCCACCGAGCGGCTAGCACGCTTTTGGGCCTATGTAGACCAGCAGCCACACGACTGCCAGAAACACAACCACGAAGCGCAGGGCTTTCGCCCAGCGTCCGTCTCCCATCCGCATCACCTCCCTTCTCAGGGAAGTGGCCAACCGCCATTTATGTAACAGCGCCCTGCCCCTTTTCGGGGGCCTGTCCATCATACCATCACGCGCCGCATTTTGTCAAATACTGCCGCCCCCTAGGGGCGGCTCAGCCTGTCGAAAAAGTCTGCCCTTCGGCAGACTTTTTCATATAAACGAGGTAAAATAGAGCAGGGTGAGAAAAATGATGGAAAAGGGAAAAATGGAGCGGGGCGTGGTGGAAGTGGTGGATACAGAGAGCCTGGTGCCACAAGAACA
>NZ_QWEK01000004.1 GCF_009935845.1 Pseudoflavonifractor sp. 524-17
GGAGGAGATGGACGCCGCCATCCAGGCCGCCAGGGAGACACAGCGCCAGTTGGATGCCCATGCCGCCAACAGGGCAAACCCCCATGGCGTGACTGCGGAGCAGATTCCATGCGCTACAGGCGGTACAGTGGCGTCTGCGCTCCAGGCAGCGGCATCTCATAGGCATACCACCGCCGATATCTCAAACTTTCCGGGGGCGCTCCCCGCCAGCGATGTCTATCCTTGGGCAAAGGCGGCTGCGAAACCGTCCTATTCCTGGGAGGAAATCTATAACCGTCCCGCCACGCTCCCGGCCAGCGGCGGCAATGCGGACACCGTGGGCGGTTATGATATCAATGGGATTATCAATTCCGCGGTTTCCTTGGGATGCAGAATTGTTACTGGGAGTTACGTCGGGGATGGAGCTGTCTCCAAAACAGTTACCTTCGGCGTAGCTGCCAAGATTGTGGTGATAAGCGCGCCAAATCCGAAACTTGGCTCTACAGGGTCGTCCGGCGATTCAGACATGATGGTTTTTGTGAGAGGAATCTCGTCATTTTCGATTGGCGGAGAAATAAACAAAGATTACGGGGTCGGCGCTTCGGTATCCTGGTCGAGCACTGGGCTGACAATGACGTCATACGGCAGCAGCGCATACGCTTACCTAGAGATTTTAAATATTGCCGGCACAACCTATTACTGGGCCGCGCTTATTTAGACGGGGGGATTTGTCATGCTTATTGTTGAGATCAAAGCGCTGCCCAACGGTGCGCACAGCAACCAGACCATTGACTCGCTGCCGGAGATACCGGAAGGCTGGGCTGTCATCCCGGCCCATTTAGAGGATAGGGCGATAGGGTATCTCCCCTTCATCAACCTTGTTTTCCATGACGGTGAAATCGTTGATGTGGAGCAGGGAGAAGTGCCGGAGGCTGTCCGGGAGGCCCTTCCGCGTTATACCACCGAGCAGCTGATCCGGCAGGAAATAACGAACTTAGAGCTATCAGGCATTGAACAGGGACAGGCCATAACAGACCTGGAGCTGATGATTTTGGAGGGATATGCCAATGTTTGAGAAAATCAGAGAGCGATACCAAAGGGGCTACATAAGGGATGACCAGCTTGCAAGATATGTGAGCCTCGGAGTTATTACCCAAGCTCAGGCTGAGGAAATCAAGGGAACGGCACAGTAACCCAACGGGCGGAGGCCTGAATTAAATAGAAAGAAGGACAACAGCATGAAATTTCTGACCAAAAACCTGTGGACCATTTTTGAGGTAGCCCGGGAGGAGCGCACTGACGGCGACAGCTTTGTGGGCGACATGAGCGTGGCGGACGACCTGTTCCTGGCTGGGCTGGCTGGTAAAAAGGACTGTACCTACCGGTGCCTGGCCGGGCTGGACAAGCCCGCCCTGCTGGCGCAGTGGGAGGGGGAGGACAAGCCTGCCGCCAAGGCGGAGTACCGGGCCCTGGTCATTGGCGACCCGGACCACAGAGAGGCGGACCGGTACAAGGAGCTATGCGCGGCCTTTACCATGGGCGACCGGCGGGGCTTCGAGCTTGCGGTACAGAGCGGTCTGGCCGCGCTGGAGGACCCGAAGGCATAAGAAAAGCCGCCCCCGAGGCGGCGAAATTTGACAAAACGCGGCGTGTAATGGTATGATAGACAGGCCCCCGAAAGAGGGCAGGGCGCTGCACAGACGGCCGGCGGTTAGCACACCTTCCGAGAGGGGGTGAGGCCATGCGGATTACGTTACATATCGGGCGGTTTACCGTCACGATTATCGTAAAAAGCAGAAACCGCCACCCCGGCAGGTGACGGTTTCTCTTTGGCATAAACTGATTACCTAATGGGCTAACCGCTTGCCGCAGCGCCCTTTCTGTCTTTATTATACGTACGCGCCCCCGTTTTGTCAAGCTGACGGAACGGAGGTTTTTTATTTGCTGGAGATCAACAAAAGCCGCCTGTGCCACCCGGAGAACTACACCAGGGGGCGCAGGGAGCCCATTACATATTTGGTAATCCACTATGTAGGGGCGCTGGGCAGTGCGGAGGAAAACGCCCAGTACTACGGCAGCAGGGGCGGTATCGGGGCCAGCGCCCACTATTTTGTGGACCACAGCCCGGGGGCGTCTGTCTGGCAAAGTGTGCCGGAGGGCCACACCGCCTGGCACTGCGGGCGCAGCGACGGGAGATACAAGCACCCCAAATGCCGCAACGCCAACAGCATCGGCATTGAGATGTGCTGCCACAAAGACAAGTCTGGGGCGTGGTATTTTGACCCGGAGACCGTGGACCGCACGGTGGAACTGGCGCTGGATATCATGGAGCGGTATCACATCCCCATTCAGAACGTACTGCGGCACTATGACGTGACCGGTAAAGTCTGCCCCGCGCCCTTTGTGGAGGACGCCCGGGCGTGGCTGAGATTCAAGCAGAGATTGGAGGCAGGTCCGATGACGGAGGAAACGGTGAAAGCCATTGTGGACGAAGAGACAGCCAAGAGGGCCGCGACGGAGCGGAAGGCACCGGCAAGCGCTTGGGCGGCGGAGAGCTGGGCGAAGGCCAAGGAGAAGGGCGTCTTTGACGGCACCGCCCCCCAGGCCCCCCTGACCCGGGAGCAGGCCGCATGTGTGCTGGACCGGCTGGGGCTATTGAACTAGGAGGTGCTATATGAACTGGAAAGTGAGAGCTCATAACCCCCTGTGGTGGGCGCAGATGGTGCTGGCGGTGCTCACCCCTATTTTGGCCTACGCTGGGCTGACGGCGGCGGACCTGACCAGCTGGGGTGCCCTGTGGGGCCTGTTGTTGGGGGCGGTGCGCAATCCCTATGTGCTGGGGCTGGTGGCGGTAAGCGTCTGGAACGCCGTCAATGACCCCACCACAAAGGGCCTGCGGGACAGCGCCAACGCCATGACCTACGAGAAGCCCAGGGGGTGACAAGATGGAACCGGAGGAGCTGGCGGTGAAGCTGGCGGAGGTGGACGCCCGGAGCAAATCCAACACCCACCGCCTGGACGAGATGGGCAAAAAGGTGGATACCCTCCAGCGCCTGACCTCTGCCGTGGAGGTCATGGCCGCGGAGCAGAAGCACCAGAGCGGCACCATGGAGGAGATTAAAACCGACGTGACCAATCTGGGGCGGAAGGTGGACTCCATGGAGAAAAAGCCCGCCAAGCGGTGGGACGGCTTGGTGGAAAAGTTCCTGTACGGCGTGGCCGGCGTTTTGGCAACTGCCATGGGCGCCGGCTTGCTGTACCTCCTGCGGGTGACGCAGTAGCAGGCGGCGTAGACAGAGAAATACAGAAACAGGAAACAGCCCTTTTCGGGAGATATAATATTCTCCCGAAAAGGGCTGTTTTTTGTTTTTGGGCTGGTTTGACGCAGAGAGTCTGCCAGAAGACTTTTTTGTCTTGGGCGGGGCGCGGGACAACCAAACAGTTCCGCTCGGCGGTTCCTGGAATGGGCAAGGCGGCTGTCACGAGAATGGCGTCCTGTTGAGCTGGAACAAAAACCCCGAATGCCTGATGGATGTCCGGTAAGAAAGAAGTAGGGAGGCCGTGCGGGCCTCTCTGCTTCTTTCTGTCCATGTACAAGTCCTTGCGCCCATCCAGGCCCGATGGACAGTGAAACCCTAATCAAGCTGCTCTCCTTATGGCTGGAGTATAGTATAGGCTGCTTGCTGATTCTGTTAAAAAATAGGGAATTTCATGCACCCTCTTATGCACCCCAAAACTCGGTTTTAACGGCTATGCACCCCGGATGCACCCCAATTATTCTGGCCTTTTCTGGCTCCATTTTGTCAAACTTTGCGACATAGAAAAACCCCGGAACCCTTGCGGCTCCGGGGTTTGACTGCAATATCAACGCTTGGAGAACTGAGGCGCGCGGCGGGCGGCCTTGAGGCCATATTTCTTGCGCTCCTTCATGCGGGGATCCCGGGTGAGGAATCCGGCGCTCTTCAGGGCGGGGCGGTACTCGGGGTTCATCTCCAGCAGAGCGCGGGAGACGCCGTGACGGATGGCGCCGGCCTGGCCGGTGACGCCGCCGCCGGTGACGGTGGCCACAATATCCACCTTGCCCTGGGTATCAGTGGTGACCAGGGGCTGGCGGACCAGCAGCTTCAGGGTCTCCAGGCCGAAATACTCGTCAATGTCGCGGCCGTTGATGGTGATGGCGCCAGTGCCGTTGGGGAACAGATGCACCCGGGCCACGGAGGACTTGCGGCGGCCAGTGCCGTAGACATAAGGCTTCTTGCTCTTATACATTACTCAATTACCTCCTGCTTAGTTGAAGGCCCAGGGCTCGGGCTTCTGGGCGGCCTGCTTGTGCTCCGCGCCGCGGTAGATGTGCAGGCGGGTCAGAGAGTCCTTGGTCACGATGTTGCGGGGCATCATGCCGCGGATGGCCAGCTTCATGGCCAGCTCGGGCTTGTCCTGCATCAGCAGGCGGTACTTGGTCTCCTTCAGGCCGCCGGGATAGCCGGAGTGGGTGCGGTAGAACTTCTGCTCCAGCTTCTTGCCGGTGAGCACGGCCTGCCCGGCGTTGATAATGACCACGAAATCGCCGCAGTCGGCGTGGGGGGTGTACTCGGGCTTATGCTTGCCCCGCAGCAGAGTGGCGGCGGCGGCGGCGGTTTTGCCCAGGGGCTTACCGGCCGCGTCGAGGATATACCACTTGCGGACGATGTTTCCCTTGTTGGCCATAAAAGTGGACATGGTGAAACCTCCAATTTTGCTTTTCAAAGTCTATCTTTAATTTTGGCTTTACAGAACAGGCGCCCCGCGTGTAGAATAAAGTCTACGAGCGGAGCATGTTGCATTATATTACAGGGTTTCTCCAGTGTCAAGGGATTTTTCTCATATTTTTATTTATAAAGTAAAAACCTCTTGTTTTCTCCTGTTTACTCGCTCCAGCTCTAAAATGCTCATTTTCATTTTTTGATTTAATCCCGGGGGAAAGTTTCTGCTGCCCCCTGGGAAGGGGGCGCCATGAACAAAATTCTCTCCTATGTCCGCCGCTGTGTGGAGGACTACGATATGATCCAGCCCGGCGACCGGGTAGCGGTGGGGGTGTCCGGGGGAAAGGACTCTCTGATCCTTCTGGCCGCCCTGGCCCGGCTGCGGGAATTCTACCCCAAGCCCTTTACGGTGGAGGCCATCACTCTGGATCTGGGCCTGGAGGGGCTGGACTTTCAGCCTGTGGCCCGCTACTGCCAAACCATCGGCGTCCCCTATACCCTCATTCCCACAGAGATCGCCCACGTGATCTTCGACCTGCGCCGGGAGAAAAATCCCTGCTCCATGTGCGCCAAAATGCGCCGGGGCGCCCTGCACGCCGCCATGCTGGAGCGGGATCTGCGCAAGATCGCCCTGGGGCACCACTTTGACGACGCGGTGGAGACTTTCTTCCTCTCCCTGTTTTACGAGGGACGCCTGTCCTGCTTTCAGCCGGTCACTTGGCTGGACCGCACCGGCATCTCCCAGATCCGCCCTCTGCTCTACTGCTCCGAGGGGCACATCCGCACCGTGGCGGAGCGGGAGCGGCTCCCCGTGGTCCACAACCCCTGCCCCGCCGACGGCTATACCAAGCGGCAGGAGGTGAAGGAACTGGTGTACACCCTGGGCCAGCGCTACCCCAATCTGAAAAGCCGGGTCTTCGGGGCTATGCAGCGCCTCCCCCTTCCGGAGTGGGGCCCGGTGGAGCGCCGCCGTATGCCGCCTTTAGAATAGAAAAGTCCCGTTTATGTCCCTCATCTTATGTTATGGTACTGCTGTCAGACAATTCCCAATGGCGCGGGCTCCGGCCCGGCCTGCAAACCACCCACAGCAAGGAGGCTGGTTTTTTATGATCACCTTTGTCCACGGGGCGGATTTTCATCTGGACGCCCCCTTTACCGCCTTACCTGCCCGGCAGGCGGCCCAGCGCCGGGGGGAGCAGCGCCAGCTCCTGGTCCGGCTGTGCGGCCTGGCCCGGGAGCGCCGGGCGGATCTGCTGCTGCTGTCCGGCGACCTCTTTGACAGCGGCCAGGTCTACGGGGAGACGGTGGACGCCCTGGCCCAGTCCCTGGGAGATCTGGACGCCCAGGTCTTTATCGCCCCCGGCAACCACGACTTCTGGTCCCCCCGCTCCCCCTACACGGGGATTACCTGGCCTCAGAACGTACATATCTTTACCGAGCCCCATGTGGAAACCGTGGTGCTGCCGGAGCTGGGCTGCGCCGTCCACGGCTCCGCCTTCACCGGTCCTTTCCGGGACGACTGCCCCCTGGACCAGTTCCGGGCGGAGGAGGACGGGCTGGTCCACCTTATGGTCCTCCACGCAGACACCGCGCCCAACAGCCGCTACTGCCCCGTCACCCAGGCGGCCATCGCCGGCAGCGGCCTGGACTACCTGGCCCTGGGCCACGTCCACGCCTGCACCGGGCTGCAGCGGGCAGGGGACACCTTTTGGGCCTATCCCGGCTGTCCCGAAGGCCGGGGCTTTGACGAGCTGGGGGACAAGGGCGTTCTCCTGGGTACCGTGGACCGGGGCCGGGCGGAGGTGGAATTCGTCCCCCTGTGCGCCCGGCGCTACCTGATTCAGGAGGTGGACGTCACCGGCCGGGACCCGGAACAGGCGCTGGCCGCCGCCCTCCCTCCACAGGACAGCGGCGATCTGTGCCGCATCCTCCTCACCGGGGAGCGGGAGAGCGACGCCCTCAATCTGGCGCAGCTGGAGGCCATGGCCGCGCCGAAATTCTACGCCCTGTCCCTCCGGGACCGCACCCGCCTGCGCCGCTCCCTGTGGGAGCGGGCGGAGGAGGACACCCTCACCGGCCTCTTTCTGCGGGCCATGCGCCGCCGGCTGGAGGAGGCCTCGGACGACAGCCAAAAAGCCGCCCTGGAGCAGGCCGTCCGCTTCGGACTGGCCGCGCTGGAGCATCGGGAGGACCCCACATGATCATCAAAAAAATGACTGCCACCTTTGGCCGGCTCCAGAATGAGACCTTGGAGCTGGGGCCCGGCCTCACCGTCATCCAGGCCCCCAACGAGGGGGGGAAATCCACCTGGTCCGCCTTCATCCGGGCCATGCTCTACGGCATACCCACCAAGGAGCGGGACCGCCAGAACTTTATTGCGGAGAAAAACCGCTACCAGCCCTGGAGCGGCGCGCCGATGGAGGGAGCCATGGAGATCCGGTGGCAGGGCCAGGAGCTCCTTCTCCGCCGCAGTCAGAACCGCACCGTCCCCTTTGGAAAATGCGAGGTGGCAGACCCGCGCACCGGGGAGGCCGTCCCCGGCTTCACCGGGGAGAACGTGGGGGAGCTGCTCACCGGCGCCCCCCGGGAGGTCTTTGAGCGCTCCGCCTTTGTGGGCCAGGGCGCGGCTGCCGTGGACGGCGCTCCCGCCCTGGAAAAGCGGATCTCCGCGCTGGTCTCCTCCGGGGAGGAGGACGTGTCCTACTCCCAGGTGGAGCGCCGCCTCCGGGACTGGCTCAACCGGCGCAGGCACAACCGCACCGGCCTCATCCCCAAGCTGGAGAGCGCCCTGGACCAGCTCAACGGCACCCTGGCCCGGCAGAGCAGGGCCCACCGCTCCGCCCAGGAGGCGCAGCGGGCCCTGCGGGCGCTGGAGGAGGAGCATGCCCTTCTCACCCAGGAGCTGGCCGCCCACAAATTCGCCGCGGAACAGCAGCGCCGCGCCGCCTGGGAGCAGGCCCAGGGAGAGCTGGCTCAGGCCCGGGCCGAAGAGACCCGCCTCCAAGGCGAGCTGTGCCGGGACGGCGCTCCTCCCAGCCGGGAGGCCCTGCGCACTGTGCAGGAGGGGCTCAACGAGCTGCGGGCCCTGGACCGGGAGCACCGGACGGGGGAGGACAGCCTCTCCGCCGCCCAAGAGGGCCTTTCCGCCGCCCAGGCTGTCCTTGAGGACTCCATCTTCCGCGGCCTCTCCCCGGAGCAGGCCCGCGCCCAGGCTCAGACCGACGCCGACGCCGCCCAGGCGCAGCCCCCCGCCGCCGGGCCCAGTCCCGTCTTGGGGGTTGTTCTGCTGATTGCGGGGCTGCTGTGCGCCGCGGCCGGCGTCCTGGTTGACCCTCTGTTCTTCCTCCCCGGGGCGGCGGCCCTGGTTGGGGGCGGGGCGGCGTTTCTTATCAGCAGCCGGCGGCGCAGCGCCCTCCAGGATTTTCTGGACGGACAGCAGGAAATTCTGGACCGCTACGGGGTGGATTCCCCCAACGCCATCCTGTCTCTGGCCAAAGACTACGCCGGGGACTGGGTCCGCGCCCAGGAGGCGGAGCGCGCTCTGGTCCGCGCCCAGCAGGACCGCCAGCAGCGCAATCAGCGGCGGGAGCAGCTGGCGGGCTCCATCACCCGCTCCCTGGACGGCTTCGGCGCGGGTCTGAAGGACGTGATCACCCTCTCCGCCGCCATCTCCCGCGCCCTGCTCCTCCAGGAAAAGCTGGAGCAGGCCGTCATCCGCCGGGAGGGGGCGGAAAAGCTGGCCCAGCGCCTGCCTGCCCCCCAGGATTTGCCCCGCCCCGGCGATCTCACCCCCCGGTACGACGCCGCCTACACCGCCGCCCGGCTCACCGCCGTGGAGGGGGAGATGTCCCGGCTGCGCAGCGTACTGGCTACCGCCCAGGGGGAGCTGAACACCCTTGGAGACCCGGACGAGACCATAGAGCAGCAGGAACAGCTCCAGGAGGAGCTGGACCGCCGCCGGGGGGAGTACGATTCCCTCTCCCTGGCCCTGGAGGGGCTGGAGGAGGCCCGGCGGGATATGCAGTCCCGGTTCGCCCCCGCCCTCAACGACCGGGCCGGCGCTCTGATGGCCTCTCTCACCGGGGGAAAGTACGATAAGGTGCTCCTCACCCAGGAGTTTGACGCTTTGGCCAGCGAGGCGGACACCGTCCTCCCCCGCCGGGTGCTCACCCTGTCCCGGGGCGCCGCCGACCAGCTCTATCTGGCGGTGCGCCTGGCCATCTGCGAGCTGGCCCTCCCACTGGACGACCCCGCCCCCCTCATTCTGGACGACGCCCTGGCCAATTTTGACGACGCCCGCATGGCCCTGGCTCTGGACGCCCTCCAGGCCCTGGCCCAGACCAGGCAGGTCCTCCTCTTCACCTGCCACAGCCGGGAGGCGGACTACCTGGCGGACACCCCGGCGGTCAAAATCCACTTGGATTCGCAGCCGTAACGTGACATGATGTGAGAAAGAGGAGGTGCCCTCTATGGATGAGCAGACCACCGCCCACCCCAAAAATCTGACCCGGGGACAGGCTTTGCGGCTGGACCTCTACTTTTGGCTTCAGGCCCTCGCCATCGCCCTGGTGACGCTGATTGTCCTCTTTACCACGGTGGGCCGGGTCATCAGCGTGGACGGGAACTCCATGGTCCCCACCCTCCACCACATGGACCTGCTCCTCCTCCAGAGCGCAGGGTACACCCCCCGTCAGAACGACGTGGTGGTCCTCACCAAGCCATTCGGCGGGGTGGACGGCCCCATCGTCAAGCGGGTCATCGCTGTGGGCGGACAGACGGTGGACATCGACTACACCTCCGGCGCCGTCGCCGTGGACGGCCAGGTGCTGGACGAGTACTACCTCAACGAGCCCATGGAGCCTCCCAGCAATCCCTACGCCGCCGTCACCTCCCTCACCGTCCCCGAGGGGTGCATCTTCGTCATGGGGGACAACCGCAACCACTCCTCCGACAGCCGGGACGCCCGCCTGGGGGTGATTGACCAGCGCTGTGTCCTGGGCCGGGCGGTGCTCATCGTCCTCCCCCTCCGGGATTTCGGACCCATCCGCTAGGAAAAAACAAAAAATTTTTCCAAACCCCTTGACAATATATATATATATATATATGATATATTTTACGAAAACTTGTGCAGTATGACGGTTTTCTTACTTTCTGCCTGTGCAAGACTGTAAAAAGGAGTGTTTTGGAATGAAACAGCGTGTTCTCTCCCTGGCACTGGCGCTGGCCCTGTGCCTGTCCTTCGTCCCGGCCGCCTCCGCCGCGGCAGGGCTGGACAATTTCACCAAGTCCAACCCCTACACCCCCGGTCAGTTTACCGACGTCCCCGCCGACGCCTGGTTCGCCGGAGCGGTCCAGGCCGCCTACGAGTACGGCCTGATGCAGGGCCCCAGCGCCACCCTGTTCAACGTAACCGGCAACGTGACCATCGGCGAGACCATTGTCATCGCCAGCCGTCTCCACGCCGCCTATCAGGGGGAGGGCTTCGTCTTTGAGCCCGGCGACCCCTGGTACCAGCCCTATGTGGACTACGCCGCCGCCAACGGCATCGCCGGGGGCTATCCCGACTACTCCCCCGCCATCAGCCGGGCCGCCTTCGCCATGATCCTCACCAACGCCCTCCCCGAGGAGGCCCTGGCCCCCATCAACAGCGTGGAGGAGAACGCCATTCCCGACATCCCCTCCGACGCCAACTATCACGACGCGGTTTACCGCCTGTACCGGGCGGGGGTGATCTCCGGCACCAACGCCGCCGGTTTCTTTGCCCCCAACAACAAGATCACCCGCTCCGAGGTGGCTGTGATCCTGTCCGCCATGGTGGACCCCGCCCTGCGCAAGAGCTTTTCCATGAAGGCGGTGGTCAACCCCACAGGCCTGTCCATCAGCTCCGGCAGCGTTAATCTCACCACCGGGGACACCCAGCAGCTCACCGCCACGGCTTCCCCGGTGAATACCACCCTGCCCATCACCTGGAGCAGCGACAACACCGCCGTGGCCACGGTGTCCGCCAACGGCCTGGTCACCGGCGTCAGCGCCGGCACCGCCACGGTCACCGCCCAGTGCGGCAGCTTTACCGCCAAGGCTGCGGTCACCGTCACCCGCAAGCCGCCCCTGTCCATGGAGCCCACCGGCTTCTATTACAAGCGCAACAGCGTGAACGGCATCACCCTGTCTGTGGATATCCGCAATCACAGCGGCAAGACCGTCAACTACTACACCTTTAACCTGTCCTTCCTGGACCCCATCGGCAACCCCGCTGTGGACGAGATCACCTATAAGAGCACCAAGCGGGTGCGCTATGTGGGCCCCATCGCCCCCAACCGCAGCCTGCTGTGTTACACGCTGGTGGGCTATATCCCTGCCTGCGGCGGCATCCGCATCGACTCCATTGAGCTGGAGTACGCCGACGGCACCAAGGAGACCGTGCCCTACAACAAGACCACCACCCGGCAGATGCGCTGATCCCCTTCTTCCGCCCAAAGGCGGGAAACTTTTGATTGACAAGTACAGAAAAACCTTTTACAATAGGCCGTGCAAGGGAGCTTCCGCGAGGAGGCTGAGAGGAGGGGTCAGTCCCTCGACCTTACCTGATGTGGGTAATGCCAACGTAGGGACGCGGCACAAAGCGGCATATGCGCAGTCTCCCCGTTCCGGGGAGCGCCATTAGGATGTATGCTTGAAGCGGGAGGTCCCCATGGGGACCTCCTGTTTTGTTTTGCGCCCCGGAACACGAGAAAGGACGTGGACCGTGAAAAAAGTACTTACCATCGCAGGCAGCGACTCCAGCGGCGGGGCCGGGATTCAGGCCGACCTGAAGACCATGACCAGCCTGGGGGTGTACGGCATGAGCGCCGTCACCGCCCTCACCGCCCAGAATACCACCGGGGTGTACGGCGTGCTGGAGGCCGCGCCGGAGTTCGTCGCCCTCCAGCTGGACTGTATCTTTCAGGACATCCGCCCCGACGCGGTGAAAATCGGCATGGTGTCCAGCGGGGAGATTATCCGGGTCATCGCCGCCAAGCTGCGGGCGTTCGGCGCGGAGCACATTGTGGTAGACCCGGTCATGGTGGCCACCAGCGGCAGCAGCCTGATGCAGGACTCCGCCCTGGCCGCCCTGACGGGGGAGCTCTTCCCTCTGGCTGAGGTCATCACCCCCAACCTGCCGGAGGCCCAGCGGCTTTGCGGCTTCGCCATCGGGGGGGAGGCGGATATGCTCCGCGCCGCCGCCGCCATTGGGGAACAGGTCCCCGGCGGCGTGCTCCTCAAGGGGGGACACCTGACAGACACCGCCGACGACCTGCTCTGGCTGGAGGGCCAGGCCCACTGGTTCCGCGCCCGCCGGGTGGACAACCCCAACAACCACGGCTCCGGCTGTACCCTCTCCTCCGCCATCGCCTCCTTTTTAGCGCTGGGGTATCCCCTGCCTGAGGCGATGGACAAGGCCAAGACCTATATTACTGCCTGCATAGAGGCCCAGTTGGACTTAGGGGCGGGGAGCGGCCCGCTGAAGCACAACTACGCCATCGCGGAAGGAGGCGCCCTGTGATGAACGCCAGCATTGCCATTCAGGTCCTGCCCCACGTCCAGGAGCAGGAGGCGACCCGCCGCATTGTGGACGCGGCCATTTCCCATCTCCGGGGCTCCGGCCTGCGCTGTGTGGTGGGCCCCTTTGAGACCACCCTGGAAGGGGATCTGGACCAGCTCATGGACCTGGTGAAGGACTGCCAGCGCATCTGTATCCAGGCCGGCGCCCCCAGCGTGATGAGCTACG
Source organism: Pseudoflavonifractor sp. 524-17 (assembly GCF_009935845.1). Taxonomy (GTDB): domain Bacteria; phylum Bacillota; class Clostridia; order Oscillospirales; family Oscillospiraceae; genus Pseudoflavonifractor_A. The sequence goes on from NZ_QWEK01000004.1 coordinate 12,490, forward strand.
TAAAGATCAGCTACAGGCCCTCCGGTGTGTGGACCATTGACGACAAAACGGGAAAATACCGGGAAAAGGAGTGATTTTATGCTATCCGCCGCGCAGGGACGGGCCGCCGTCCGGGGTCTGTCCGTCCGCAAAATGGTGCTGACCGCCATGCTGGCCTGTCTGGGCTTTGTGCTGTCCACCTTTGTCTACTTTCCCTCCATGGCCCCCTTTCAGCACTTCTGCAATGTGATGGGGGCGGTGTTTCTGGGGCCTTACTACAATTTCACCGCCGCACTGCTCACCGGCCTGATGCGGATGCTCCACGGCCGCACCATCCAGGCGGTGGTGGGGGCGGTGTTCGGGGCCTTTCTGTCCGGGCTGGCGTATCAGAAGCTGCCGGAGAAGGCCCCCTTCTCCCTCCAGCTGGGCGGGGCCCTGGCCGGGGAGGTCTTCGGCACCGGCTTCCTCAGCGCCATGGCCGCCTATCCCCTGATGCGCCTGTTTTACAGCCTGCCCAGGCACTCCCCCTTCTACTATATCCCCTTCTACGCCCCCTCCTCCCTGCTGGGGGGCCTGATGGCCTGCGCCGTGCTGGTGATCCTCAGGCGCTCCGGCGCCCTGGACCGGATGCTGGTCCAGCTGAGCCGGTAAGGGGGGCGGAGCATGGACTTTGCCTCTTATCTCCAGGCCGTCCGGGATCGGGCGCCCCTGGTCCAGTGCATCACCAATTTTGTCACGGTCAACGACTGCGCCAACATCATCCTCGCCGCCGGCGGCTCCCCCACCATGGCCCACGATATCCGGGAGGCGGAGGAGGCGGTGGCCGGGGCGCAGGCCCTGGTGCTCAACCTGGGGGCCATTGAGGACGTCCCCGCCATGCGCCTGGCGGGAAAGCGGGCCAACGCCCTGGGCATCCCCGTAGTGCTGGACCCGGTGGCCGCCGGGGTCACCGCCCTGCGCCGGTCCGCCAGCGCCCTGCTGCTGGAGGAGATCCGTTTTTCCGTCATCCGGGGCAACGCCTCGGAGATCAAGGCCCTGGCCCAGGGGGGATCCGGGGGCAGCGGGGTGGACGCCGCCGCGGTGGACGCGGTGACAGAGGACGCCCTTCCCCAGGCCGCCGCCATGGCCAAGGAACTGGCCCGCCGGACAGGGGCGGTGATCGCCCTGTCCGGCCCCATAGACCTTATTACTGACGGATCCGCCGTGGTCCTGCTGCGCAACGGCTGTCCCACCATGGCCCGGATCACCGGCAGCGGCTGTATGCTCACCGCCCTGATGGGCGCTTTCTGCGCCGCCGCCCCGGGGAACCCCTTTGGGGCAGCGGTGTCCGCCGCCGCCGCCATGGGAGTTGCGGGAGAGCGGGCCGAGGCGCGCCGCCTGCAAAACGGCACAGGAAACGCCGCCTTCCGGTGCGATCTCATCGACAGTATTTTTAATCTCACCGGAGCACAGCTCACGCAGGAGGTACGCTATGAAATTTACCAGGGATGAACTGAGACGGGCTATGCTGCTCTACGCCGTCACCGACCGGTCCTGGCTGGGGGAGCGCGCCCTGGAACAGGACGCCCAGGCGGTGCTGCGAGGGGGCGCCACCTTTTTGCAGCTCCGGGAGAAGAACCTGGACCGGGATGCCTTCTTGGCGGAGGCAATCCAGCTGCGCGCCCTGGCACAGCGGTATCACGTGCCCTTCGTGGTCAACGACAGCATTGAGATCGCCCAGGCCTGTGGGGCGGACGGGGTCCATGTGGGCCAGTCCGATCTTGTGGGAAAGGATGTCCGCTCCCTCATCGGGCCGGACCGGATTCTGGGCATCTCCGCCAACACGGTGGACACCGCCCTGGCCGCCCAGGCGGCGGGGGCGGACTACATCGGGGTGGGCGCGGTCTTCGGCACCGCCACCAAGCGGGACGCCAAGTCCCTCTCCCTGCCCCAGCTGCGGGCCGTCTGCGCTGCGGTGGACATTCCGGTGGTGGCCATCGGCGGCATTACCGCCGGCAACCTGCCCTCTCTGACCGGCAGCGGGGTGGACGGAGTGGCGGTGGTCTCCGCCCTCTTCGCCCAGCCCGACCCGGAAGAGGCCGCCCGCACCCTGCGGGCCCTGGCCCAAAGGATGGTGTCCGGCCATGGATAAGCGCTACGCCATTTTCGACATGGACGGCACACTGGTGGACTCCATGGGCTGGTGGCACCGGCTGGGCCAGGACTACCTGGAGTCCAGAGGCGTCCGCCCCACCGCCGCCCAGCTCTCCCCACTGGGCCCCATGACCATGCTGGAGGGGGCCAGGTACTGCAAGGAGCTCTTCCGCCTCCCCGGCGACCCAGAGGACATGGCGGCGGAGATGCACGCCATGATGGACGATCACTACCGGCGGGACATCCCTCTGAAGCCAGGCGTCCTGGACTATCTGGCCAGTCTGAAAGACCGGGGGGCGCGCTGCTGCGTGGCCACCGCCACCGCCGCCCCCCTGGCCCGCGCCTGTCTGACCCGGCTGGGCGCGGCGGGATACTTTGACTTTCTCCTCAGCTGCGAGACCACCGGCACAGGCAAGACCCGCCCGGACATCTATCTGGAGGCGGCCCGCCGTTTTGGCGCGGCGCCGGGGGACATCGCCGTCTTTGAGGACGCCTATTACGCCGCCAAGACCGCCGCGGACGCCGGGTTTTACGTGGTGGGCGTCTTTGAGGAGGCCTACGCCCCGGACTGGGAGGCCCTCGCCGCCCTGGCCCGGGAGACTGTTTTCGATTGGAGGACCGCCCTATGACCACCTCTCAGCGCCTCTATCAGGCCGCCCGCCCGGTGTGGGAGGCCTGCTTCCGCCATCCCTTTGTCCAGGGCATCGGGGACGGCACCTTGCCGGTGGAGCGCTTCCGCCACTTTCTCCTCCAGGACTACCTCTACCTCTTTGACTACGCCCGGGTATTCGCCTATGGGGTGGTTAAGGCCCGGGATCCGGCGCTGATGCGCACTTTCTCCGCCAATGTGGACAGCATTCTGGGGGGCGAGATGGAGATCCACCAGGCCTATATGGCCCGCCTGGGCATCACGGAGGAGCAGGTCTTCTCTGTCCGGCCCGCCCTGTCCAACCTGTCCTACACCCACTATATGCTGGCCGCGGCGGCGGCCGGGGGGCCGGCGGAGATCATCGCCGCCATTCTCGCCTGCTCCTGGAGCTACGCGGAGATCGGGCAGCGGCTGGCCGCCCTTCCCGGCGCGGCGGAGCACTCCTTCTACGGCGAGTGGATCCGGGGCTACGTCGGCGCGGAATACCAGGACACAAACCGCGCCCTGGTGGCCCTCATGGACCAGCTGGCCCCCAATCCCGCCCCGGAGCAGTACGCCCGGCTGGAGGAGATTTTTGTCACGTGCAGCCGGTACGAGCTGGGCTTCTGGGAGATGGCCTGGACGCTGGAGACCTGATATGTTGGAATTTGACCATGTCTCCTATCAGTACCCGGGGGAGGATTTTGACATCATCGACCAGCTCTCCTTCCGGGCCGCCCCCGGCTCCTTTCACTGTATCCTCGGCGTCAGCGGCTGCGGCAAAAGCACCATTTTCCGCCTGATCAACGGCCAGCTCGTCCCAAAGAGCGGTGAGATCCGGGTGGGAGGCGCCCCCATCGGGGGGCAGAAGCGGTACTGCGGCTATATGCCCCAAAAGGACCTGCTCTTCCCCTGGCGCACGGTGTGGGAAAACGTGGCCCTGCCCCTGGAGATCGCCGGGTGCCTGTCCAAGGCCCAGCGGCGGGATCGGGCGGAGCAGGCGCTGCGGGACGTGGGTCTGGAGGGCTGCGCCGCCAAGCTGCCCCGGGAGCTGTCCGGCGGAATGCGCCAGCGGGCGGCCTTCGCCCGCACCATGCTGGCCGGGTGCGATCTCCTGCTGCTGGACGAGCCCTTCTCCGCCCTGGACTTTCTCACCCGCATCTCCATGCAGGAGTGGCTGCTGGACCAGTGGCAGCGCCATCACAAGACCATTTTGTTCATCACCCACGACGTGGAGGAGGCGGTTTTCCTCTCCTCCAGCGTGCTGGTGGCGGCCCGCACCCCCATCCGCCGGCTGGAGGAGGCCCACGTCCCCGCCCCCTTCCCCCGTACCCGGGCCTGCCTCGCCCGGCCGGACATGGCCGCCCTGAAAGAGCAGCTCATTGACACCCTGAGAAAGCAGGTGACGCCGTGAAGGCCGCTAAACGCAATCTCCCCGCCCTTGCCTTCCTGCTGGCCCTGGTGATGCTGTGGCAGCTGGGGGCCATGGAGCTGGGCGCCGCCTATATTCTCCCCACGCCCGCGCAGATTGCGGAAAAGCTGTGGCAGCTCCGGGTACCCCTGTTCACCGTCCACCTCCCCGCCACCCTGTCCGTCACCGCCGTCGGTCTGGGCATCTCTTTGGTCCTGGGCCTGCTGCTGGCGGTGTGCATGGACGCCAGCCCCCTGGTGCGCAAAGTGCTCTACCCCCTGGTAGTGGCCTCTCAGACCATTCCCACCACCGCCATTGCCCCCCTCTTTGTCCTGTGGTTCGGCTACGGGCTGTGGAGCAAGGTACTGGTCACCATTCTCATCACCTTTTTCCCCATCGCCATTACCGTGTACGACGGCTTCCGCTCCGCCAGCCAGGAGATGGCCGAGCTGCTGCAAAGCTACGGCGCTGGAGTGGGGGCAGTCTTTTGGAAGGTAAAGATCCCCTGCGCCCTGCCCTATTTCTTCTCCGCCCTGAAAATGGCCATTCCCATGAGCGTCATCGGCGCCGCCATTGGGGAGTGGCTGGGGGCCCAGCGGGGTCTGGGCTACTTCTCCCGCCGGATGATGACCCAGCTGGACGGGGCGGGGGTCTTTGCCCCCATCGTCCTCCTGTCCGCCGCGGCCATGCTCTGCGTGGCCCTGGTGAGCCTGCTGGAGCGGCGGGTGCTGCGCTGGCGGGACGGCGGCTGATTTCCCCCGAGGCAGACCAATCATTTCATCCCAAGGAGACCATTCCGTTATGAACCAGAAACTTGCCGTTTTGCTCTGCGCCCTTGTGCTGCTGTCCGGCTGTGCCGCCGGGGGCGGGGACGCCCAAGGCGATTTGGACACCATTGACGTGGTGCTGGACTGGTACCCCAACGCGGTCCACGCCTTTCTCTACCAGGCCGAGGCCAAGGGCTATTTCGCCCAGGAGGGGCTGAAGGTCAATATTCTCTTTCCCTCCAGCGCCAGCGACCCCCTCACCATGCCGGCGGCGGGGCGGGCGGACATCGGCTTTTACTACCAGGAGGACACCATCATCGCCAAGGCCAACGAGGACGTACCGGTCAAAGTGCTGGGGGCGGTGGTCCAGCGGCCCATCAGCATTGTGGCCGCCCTGAAATCCAAGGGCATCACTGTTCCGGCGGACCTAGTCGGGAAACGGATTGGCACCTCCGGCACCCGGTTTTCCGAGGTGGCGGTGGCCCAGCTGCTCCAGAGCGCCGGGGCCGGGCTGGAGGACGTGGCGCTCATCGACGTGGGCTTTGACCTGATGAGCGCCATGACCACCGGCAACGTGGACGCCACCTTCGGCTGCTTCCTCAACCACGAGATCCCCGCCCTGGAGGAGCAGGGCTTTGAAATGGACTATATGGAGCTTCCCGACTACGGCGTACCCAGCTACTACGCCCTGATGCTGGTCACCGGCGCGGATCAGCTGGAGAAAAACGGGGATAAGTACGCCCGCTTTCTCCGCGCCTGCCGGCGGGGGTTTGAGGAGATGAAAAACGACCCGGAGGGCAGCCTCCAGCTCATGCTGTCCAACCAGAGCGCGGAGCACTTCCCTCTCACCGAGTCGGTGGAGCGCCGGAGCTTTGACGTGCTCCTCCCTCTCATGGAGCAGGAGGGGGCTCCCTTCCTCTCCCAGGACGCCGCCGTGTGGCAGGAAAACATTGACTGGCTGTACGGCACTGGCATGATTGACCGAACCTTTGACCCGGCGGAGGTCATGGCGGATCTGCCGGAGGAAACGCCGTGAGCGGCCCCATGGACGGCCAGGCGCTGGCGGATTTGGCCCGGGCGGGCGCGGCCAGGCACCTGCCCCGAATGCTGCGTTTGCTCCGGTCTCTGTGCGCGGTGGACTGCGGCACAGGCAATGAGGCCGGTATTTACCAGGTGATCGATCTCCTCCGCCCCCTGCTGGATGAGCTGGGGGCCCGGACACAGCTCGTCCCCGCCCCAGGGCTGGGCGCCCACGTGACGGCCCGCCTTACCCCCGAGGGGAATGTGTCCCAGGGGAAACTTCTGCTCTGCGCCCATCTGGACACGGTCTTCGGCCCCGGTCTGGCCCAACGCCACCCCTTTCACATCGAGGGGGAGGGGGAGTGGGCCTGCGGCCTGGGGGCGGGGGACTGCAAGAGCGGCGTACTCATCGCCCTGTTCGGCGCGCTGATCTTAAAAGAGGCGGGGCTGCTGCCCCTCTGGGAATTGGTCTTTCTCTTTTCCTGCGACGAGGAGACCGGTTCCCAGTCCGGCCGGCTGCTCTACCAGCGGGAGGCCCCCGGGGCCCGCTGCGCCCTGGTCTTTGAGGGCGCTCGGGAGCGGCAGGGCCGTCCCTGCTTTGTGACAGCCCGCCGGGGCGTCCTTGTGGGCTCCATTCAGGTGCAGGGGCGGGAGGCCCACGCGGGGAAGGACTATCTGGAGGGCCGCAGCGCCGTGCTGGAGCTGGCTCACCAGATCATCCGCCTGTACTCCTTTAACGACTTGGACCGGGGCATCTACTTCAACGCCGCCCCCATCTCCGGCGGGCGGCCCAACGGCGTGGTGGCCGGGCAGGCCCAGGCGGAGTTCTGCGTGGCCGGGCTGGCCAGCTCCGCCGACTTCGCCCGGGCGGAGGAGCAGCTCAGCAGCCTGGAGCGGCAGATCACCGTAGAGGGCTGTACCGTCCAGGTCCGCCGGCGCACCCTCTTCCCCGCCCTGGAGCGCACCCCCGCCAGCGCCGCCCTCTATGGCCGGGCCGCGGACGCCGCCCGTCTGTTGGGCTGGGAAGCCATGGAGATCGACGATCCCAGCGCCACCGACGCCGCCTGGCTCTCCGCCGCCGGAGTGCCTGCGCTGGACGCCCTGTCCGCCCTGGCGGAGGACATCCACACCACCCATGAGCGCCTTAATCTCCCTTCTCTTCAAGGGCGCACCGCTCTGTGCGCCCTCCTCCTGGCCTCCTTTCGGTCCTGATATTCCCCCTTTGAGCCATAAAACCGCCTGACCGCGTTTGAGAAGCGGCCAGGCGGTTTGTTTCAGGCCGGACGGCTGTCCAGCCGCTTCAGCAGCCGGTCCGCAATCTCCCCCGCCATGGCGTGGACCCGGTCAAAGTCCACATAGGGGTTATACAGCGCCTCCAGATGGTCGTGCATCTCCTTGGCCTGGGCCATGGAGTCCACCGCCTCGTCAATGAGGGCGGCGGCGATCTTTCTGGCAAAGCGCAGGCGGCTTCTGCTGCACTGCATCTGCTCCTGACCGGCCATGGCGTCCAGCCGCAGCCGGCGGAAGGGGCGCTTGCCCCGGTAGGGCTGGGCCGGACTGCTGGACACAAACCCCAGGGACAGACTGGGGATGAGCAGGTGGCGCAGCCGGTCGGGGGCGAGAGGATCCGGACAGAGAATCACGTCGTACCCCGCCCCCATGGCCCCGGCGGCCAGGTGGAGCAGCAGGGTGTGGGCCAGGCCGTAGGTGTCGCACAGCTCATAAATCCGTTTGCACAAAGCGTCCGCCGTCTCAAAGTTGCACAGCGCACCCTGGCAGGAGATTGCGTCCAGAAACCGCTGCCTGGCCTGGCCCGGCTCGCCGCCGGTGCGCCTGCACTCCCGGGAGAGAATGCCCCGGGCCCGCTTGGCCAGCCGCTCCTCCACCGCCGGAGTGAGCAGCAGGGCGCGGCTGTCCTCCTCAATCTGGGCCGCGGCGGTGAGACAGCGGTATGCCCGGCTGTAGCAGCCCTTATAGCCCTTCATGCAGCTTAAAATTTCCTCCCGCGCCGCCTGGAGCCCGCCGCTGTCGTAGCAGTCCCCCAGGTTGACATAGCGCTCCACCACGCCGGGGTACTGGGGCTCCACCACGTGGGGGGCGGTGGCGTCCACAATGGCGCTCCCCAGCGCCGGGGCGGCGATGGCGTCCAGGGAGTCCGGGTCCCCGGAGCACTGTATGTACTCCACCTCCACCCCCCGTGCCTCCAGGGCGGCGCCCACCTGCCGCATCAAAGTGGACTTGCCGCAGCCCGGCCCCCCTTTGAGCAGATAGTAATCCGCCGCCTGGGCGGGGTCAATGAGCTGGTCATAGAGAGAATAGAAGCCCGTGGGGGCATTGGCGCCCAGAAAAAAACGGACCTGTGGTCTGTCAGCCATAAAAAACCCTCCGTTTCGCTGAAAAATCATTCCACATTACCATATGCCGAAGGGCTTTTGCCGGTGCGGGCGCGAACGCCGCGGGGCTGTTCTCTCCATATTCAATTTATACTGTCCACCGCGCCCTTCTGCCGCAGCCGGGCGCCGGCGTAGTGATCCTGGAGGACAGCGTCCACCATTTTGACCAGCTCCTCCGGCGTCTGGGCCAAATATCCCCGCAGCCAGTTCTCCACCAGCCCCGCCAGGGCCGCCACATAGAAATCAGTGGCAAAATTCTTCCGATCTTTGTCGTCCAGATCCTGGGCAAGGTCCTCTATGGTCCGGTAGAGGATGTCGTGGATGTCCCCATAGAAGAACCGGCGCAGGTAGTTGTGCCCCAGAGAGTCCAGGGTACACAGGCACACCTCCCGGTTTTCCTCCAGGTAGCGGAACAGCTGCAGCAGTCCGTCCTGCCACACCAGCATCCCCTCCCGCTTGGCCAGCAGGGAGATGGCCTCCTGCCGGTACATCCACTGCAGCAGATCATAGATATCCTCAAAATGGTAGTAAAAGGTCTGCCGGTTCACCCCGCAGCCCTCGGCAATCTCCCGGATGGAGATTTTATTCAGGGGCTTCTGGGCCATGAGCCCTTTCAGAGAACCTGCCAGCATCCGCTTTGTGGCCTCCCCGCCGGTTGATTCCATCGTCACGTCACCTCACGTCATAAATAAGAGATCAAGGATCCGAAAACAACAGCTTGTTTTCTTTTCTTCCATTATAACACATTTTATACTCGAAAACAGCGATACAATTCCCCCCCTTTTGTCTGGTATTTTTACACATTGCCTCACATTGTCTATAGCAGACCCCTTCTGTTCCGCTTATACTGGCAAAAACGGGAGGTGTCTGCATGAATCAGGAGACCTATCAGATCATTCTCCACAGCCAGCTGGGATCCCGGCCCGGTGTGCTGGTCCTCCCCTCCGGCGGGGCGGATGGGCCAGCCTATTTTTCCGTTCTGGGCTTTGAAAACCAGCTGGACGCCTGGCAGAGCGCGCCGGGCCAGTGGTCTTTGCGGGGCCGGCTGGCCTCTGTTGTGGGCGATATTTCCTTTGAAGCCCAGTTTTCCCCGGAAAACGACCGCTTCGCCTGTACCGTCCACACCAGCAAGGGAACCATCCCCATGACCGGGGAACGCAGCGGAGGGTAACATGGAAACAAAGCAGTCCTTTTGGGTAAAAATCTCCACGCTGATTGTGGATAAGCGCAACATCTTCTTTCTCTTTTTCATTGTGGCGGGTCTGGTGTGCGCCGTGTCCAGAACCTGGGTGCAGACCAACGACGATCTTACCTCCTACCTGCCGCCGGACACCGAGACCCGCCGGGGCCTTTCCATTATGGAGGAGCAGTTCACCACCTACGCCACCGCCGACGTGATGGTGTCCAACCTCTCTTTAGAGAGGGCCCTGGATCTTCAGGACCAGCTGGAACAGGTCCCCGGCGTGTCCGCCGTGGAATTTTACGACCCCGAGGGGGAGGGCCAGGTTCTGGAGGACTACTATAAGGACGTATCCGCCCTCTTCTCTCTCACCTTTGACGGGGAGGCCGACGATCCCATCAGCTATGAAGCGGTAGAGGGTGTCAAAGCCGCCCTGGCCGGCTGCGACTTTTACCTCAATACCGAGGTAGGCACCGGCACCCAGGACACCCTGGACGGGGAAATCCGCATTGTCATGCTGGTGGCGGTGATTATCATCGTGTGCGTGCTCCTCTTCACCTCCAAGACCTACCTGGAGGTGCCGGTGCTCCTTATCACCTTCGCCATGGCCGCCCTGCTGAACATGGGCACCAACTTCCTCATGGGGGAGATCTCCTTTGTCACCAACTCCATCGCGGTGATTTTGCAGCTGGCCCTGGCCATTGATTACGCCATCATCCTATGCCACCGCTTTACCGAGGAGCGGGAGATCCACGAGGCCCGGGAGGCCTGCATCGCCGCCCTGAGCAAGTCCATCCCGGAGATCTCCTCCTCCAGCCTGACCACCATCTCCGGCCTCATCGCCATGACCTTTATGCAGTTTCGCATCGGCTATGACATGGGCGTGGTGCTTATCAAGGCCATTCTCCTCAGCCTGCTCACGGTCTTTACCCTGATGCCTGGCCTGCTGATGCTCTTCTCCCGGGGCATTGACAGAACCCACCACCGCAGCTTCGTGCCCAAGATTACCGCCTGGGGCCGGGTGGCGGTAAAGACCCGGTACGTCATTCCCCCCATCTTCGCCCTGGTGCTGACGGGCGCCTTCCTGTGCGCCAACCGCTGCCCCTACGTCTACGGGTACTCCACCCTGCGCACCTTCAAACAGAACGACACCCAGATCGCCCAGCAGAAGATTGACACCACCTTCGGCAGCACCAACCTCATGGCCCTGCTGGTCCCCGCCGGGGACTACGACAGGGAGCAGGCCCTGCTGCGGGATCTGGAGCAGCTGGACCATGTGGACACCGCCATGGGCCTGGCCAACATCGAGGCGGTGGACGGCTATATGCTCACCGACGCCCTCACCCCCCGGCAGCTTTCCGAGCTGCTGGACATCGACTACGAGCTGGTGAAACTGGTCTACGGGGCCTACGCCGCCAAGGAGGAGAATTACGGACAGCTGGCGGGCAATCTGGATTCCTTCTCCCTCCCTCTCATCGATCTGGTCTGCTTCCTCTACGACCAGAAGGAGGAGGGCTATCTCCCCATCGACGGGGAGCTGGCGGAGGATCTGGACGACATGCACGCCCAGCTGGAGGACGCCAAGGCCCAGCTGGCCGGCACGCAGTACAGCCGCCTGCTCATCACCCTGGACCTGCCGGAGGAGAGCCGGGAGACCTTTGACTACCTGGACGTCATCCACGACACTGCGGCGCGTTACTATGACGGGGCCATTCTGGTGGGGGAGTCCACCAACGATTACGACCTGTCCGCCTCCTTCGAGGGGGACAACATCCTCATCAGCATTCTCTCCGCCCTGTTTGTTATCGCGGTGCTCATCTTTACGTTCCGCTCCGCGGGCCTGCCGGTACTGCTCATCCTCATCATCCAGGGCAGCATCTGGATCAACTTCTCCTTCCCCTATCTCATGGACAGCAACCTGTTTTTCCTCAGCTACCTCATTGTCAGCTCCATTCAGATGGGCGCCAACGTGGACTACGCCATTGTCATTTCCAGCCGCTATGTGGAGCTTAAAGAGCGGATGAGCTGCAAGGACGCCATTATTGAGGCCCTCAACCTGGCCTTCCCCACCGTGGTCACCTCCGGCAGCATCCTGGCCGCGGCAGGCACCTTGATCAGCTTTCTCACCTCCGAGCCCGCCATCGCCGCCATCGGGGAGTGCCTGGGCCGGGGCACGCTGATCTCCATGCTGCTGGTGCTGGGCGTCCTGCCCCAGATTCTGGTGCTGGGGGATACCATCATTGAAAAGACCTCCTTCCAGCTCAAGCGCCCGGTGTCCGCCCGGCAGGTCAGCGGCAATCTCCAGGTCAGCGGCCACGTGCGGGGCTATATCAACGGCGTGGTAGACGCGGACATCTGCGGTACCGTCCGGGGTACTCTGCTGGGACGGATGGACGACAGCACACTCCAGGCCCTGGAGCAAAGCGAGGAGGAATCTCTGTGAAACACCGGATGAGACAGATTTTTGCCGGGGTCCTGTGCCTGCTTGCGGCGGCGAACCCCCTGATCCCGGCCGCCCGGGCGGCGGAAGCGGAAGACACCATATACATCCGCTCTCTGGCCGACTGGACCCAGTTCGCCCGGCAGTGCCGGCTGGACACCTGGTCCCAGGGGAAGACCGTGGTTTTGCAGCGGGATCTCACCCTCACCGGGGACGAGATTGTCCCCACCTTCGGCGGCGTCTTTGAGGGGGACGGACACACCATCTCCAACCTGGCCCTTACCGGGGAGGGCTCCTGCCAGGGCCTGTTCCGCTACGTCCAGCCCGGGGCCCGGATCTCCGATCTCACCGTGGCCGGCCGGGTGTCCCCTGACGGGGACTGCCAGCGGGTGGGGGGCATCGCCGGGGTCAACGCCGGCGCCATCATCCGCTGCCGCTTCCAAGGCGCCGTCTGTGGGACCGGCGGGGTAGGGGGCATTGCCGGGGTCAACGAGGCCGGCGGCGAGATTGCCAACTGCTCCGCCGCCGGCGCCGTCACCGGGGAGCACTATACCGGCGGCATCGCCGGGGAAAACTACGGCGTTATCGACGCCTGCGCCAACGACGCCCGGGTCAACACCCAGGAGGCGGAGGTCTCCCCCGATCTCTCCAGCCTGGACCTTGCGCAGCTCAACACGCCGGAGAACGTCCCCGCCTGCACCGACACCGGCGGCATCGCCGGCTACTCCAAGGGCACCCTCCGGGACTGCACCAACCGGGGCGCCGTCGGCTACTCCCACACCGGCTACAACATCGGCGGCATCGTGGGCCGGCAGAGCGGCTGCGTGGACGGCTGCGTCAACTACGGCGCCGTTCAGGGCCGGAAGGACGTGGGGGGCGTCGTGGGCCAGATGGAACCCTATATCCAGCTGCAATATCAGGAGGACACCCTGCAAAAGCTGGAGCGGGAGCTGGACACTTTGGACACCCTGCTCAACCGCACTCTGGACAGCGCCCAGCGCTCCAGCCACAGCCTGACGGATCAGATTGACGCCGTCACCAGGCTGGCGGACACCGCCCGGATGGACGTGTCCGGTCTGGCGGACTATCTGGAGCAGTGGGGCTCCGGCACGGTGGACACCGCCAACGAGTTCAGCGCCCGGCTGGGGCGCACCCTGGACCAGGCCGTCCCCGCAGCGGAGGAGCTGGAGTTCTCCGTGGAGCAGATCGCCCAGGGCATCCGTGCCCTGGAGGGGGCCCTGGACACCCTGGAGGGGGCGGGGGACAGCGGCGCGCTGGCCTCCGCCCAGGTGCGGCGGGCCCTGACCAACCTGTCCCAGGCCATTGACGCCATGGACGAGGCTCAGAAGGGCCTCTCCCAGGCCCTGCGCCTGATCCCAGACTCCTTTGACAACGACATGGAGCTGGCGGACGCCCTGGAAGAGCTCCCCCGCTCCCTCACCAATCTGAAGACCGCGGTGGCCCAGGCCCGGCAGGCGGTGGCGGATCTCATCGCCGCCCTCCCCGACGGGGAGCTGCGCCAGGCCCTGTCCACCGTTCTGGACCGGTTTGACGCAGTCGGTCTGGCCATCCAGCGGGCGCTGGACGCCATTCCAGCGGTCTGTGACGCCCTGCGCGCCCACAGGGGAGAGCCCCGGCAGGCCCTGGACCTTCTGCTGGACGCCCTGGACGACCTCTCCGGCAGCGGCGACAGTCTGAAACAGTCCATCACACGGATTCAGGACGCCATGCTCTCCCTGGATGAGGTGCGGGACATCGCCCTGGACAGCAGGAAGGAGCTGCAGGCCGCCTTCCACATCCTGGCCGGGGGCGCGGACTCCATGGATTTGGCCTTTGGACAGATGCGCTCCATCCTCTCCCAGCTGGCCCAGGATCCCGCTCTCTCCTTCCCCGGCCTGGACAGCGGGTTTTATGAGCAAGAGGACCATTTAAACCGCACCCTCAGCGATTTGACCGGTGCAGCGGGCGGCATTAACCGCACCGCCCGGCAGACCGGGGACAACCTCAACGCCAATCTTCGGGCGGTCAACGATCAGCTTACCGTCATCTCCAACCTCCTTCAGGACGCCCGGGCGGATCCGGAGGAGGACTACGTCGTGGACACCTCGCAGGAGGAGGCCGGCAGCGAGGCCGGCTGGGGCTGGGTGGCGGCCTGCTCCAACCGGGGCAGCGTGGCCGGCGATGTGAACGTGGGCGGCATCACCGGCGCCATGGCGGTGGAGTACGACTTTGATCCTGAGGACGACGTGACCAGCCAGGGCCGCACCTCCGCCCGTTTCCAGTACCGCACCCGGGCGGTGCTGCGGGACTGTGTCAACTACGGCCCGGTCACCGCCCGGAAGGACTGCGTGGGCGGCGCGGCGGGCCGGATGGACCTGGGGCTCATTCAGCGCTGCGGCAATGCCGGGCCGGTGGAGACCACCGCCGGACAGTACGCCGGCGGCGTGGCGGGGGCCTCTTACGCCGCCATCCAGGCCAGCTGGGCCAAGTGTACCCTCACCGGAGAGCGCCATGTGGGGGGCATCGCCGGTCTGGGCGCCGACATTAGCCAATGCCGCGCCCTGGTGGCGCTGGAGGGTGGGCTTTCCAACCTGGGCGCCATCGCCGGCGAGGTTCAGGAGGAGGGTGAGCTGTGGGACAACTGGTTCGTCAGCGACACCCTGGGCGGCGTGGACGGCATCAGCTACGCCGGAAAGGCCCAGAATCTGGACTATGAGGCATTCATCCAGCTGGACGGCCTGCCGGATCCCTTCCGCACCTTTACCCTCACCTTCCAGGCGGAGGACAAGATCATATCCCAGCGGGAGTTTGACTACGGCGCGGCGCTGGAGGAAAGCTGGCTGCCGGAGGTGCCGGAGAAGGAGGGCTTTTACGGCCAGTGGACGCTCCCCGCCCAGCCCCAGCTCTTCTTTGACACCGTGATCCAGGCCCGCTACACTCCCTGGCGCACCGCTCTCTCCGACGGCAGCGGCGCGGTCCTTGCCGAGGGCTGCTTCGGCCCCGACGCCGCCCTCTCCACCGTCCAGCCCCTCTCCCAGCCCATGGAGGCGGCAGTGGGGCACTGGCGCATCACCTTGTCCGAGGGTGAATTCACCGCCCTGCGGCTGGCCCGGCCGGAGGAGGCCACCCGCCCGGCGGTCTGGGTCCGCACCACCCAGGGGGAGTGGGAGGCGCTTCCCCACACGGTGGACGGCTCCTATCTCAGAGTTTCTCTCTCCGGGCGGGAGGCGGAGCTCTGCCTGACCCAGCTGCCCCCGGATCCCACGCCTTGGATCGCCCTGGCCGCAGGGGGCGCCGCCGTCCTGCTGATACTCCGCTCTGGCCTGCGCCGCCGGAAAAAGAAAAAGACCCTCAAACCGCCTGTCAAGGCGTAGGGACGGCGTCAAACCCGCCCGTTCCTCCCGTCACACAAAAATTCCCCCGATCCGTCAGGACCGGGGGAATTTGTCTTTTGACCGGCGGGGTTAACCCTTGACCGCAATGGCCTCGATCTCAAACAGCGCGTTCTTGGGCAGGTTGGCAACCTGGAAGCAGGAACGGGCGGGGGGCTCGGTGTGGAACACATCGGCGTAAATCGCGTTGATGGCGGCGAAATCGTTGATATCGGCCAGGAACACGGTGGTCTTCACCACGTCGGTGTAGTCCATCCCGGCCGCCTTGAGGATGGTGCCCAGGCTGGCCAGGGCCAGCTTGGCCTGCTCCTCCACAGTCGCGGCCAGCGCGCCGGTGGCGGCGTCAACACCCAGCTGTCCGGAGACGAACAGCATGTTGCCGGCCAGCTTGGCGTGGCAGTAGGGACCGGAGGCGGCGGGAGCGCCCGCGGCGGTAATGGTCTTGTTCATCGGAATTACCTCCTTTTCGTAAAACAGTATTCTGGGGACACAGAGACTTTGGTTTGACATTCGCGACTTTTGCATTTATCTCCCCCGGGGGCGCCGTTGCGTCCAGCGCGCCCGGATCAGATACGAAAAAAGGGCGCTCCGATCAGGCGTGGATGCTGGTGCCCGTCTTGCCGGCGACGCCGTCCTTGGCCTTCTCCAGCAGGGTAATGAGGGCGGTGCGGCCGGGCTTGGACTCGGCGAACTGAAGGGCGGCCTGCACCTTGGGCAGCATGGAGCCGGGGGCGAACTCCCCATCGGCGATATACTTCTGAGCCTCGGCGGGGGTGAGCTCGTCCAGCCACTTCACGTCGGGCTTGCCGAAGTGGATAGCCACCTTTTCCACGGCGGTGAGGATGATCAGGCAGTCGGCGTCCAGCTGCTGGGCCAGCACGCAGGAGGCGAAGTCCTTGTCCACCACGGCGGCGGCGCCGTCCAGACGGTTGCCCTCCCCCTCAAACACGGGGATGCCGCCGCCGCCGCAGGCGATGACCACGTGACCGGCGTTCACCAGGGCCTTGACCGTGTCAATCTCGGCAATGGCCTGGGGCTTGGGGGAGGCGACCACCCGGCGGTAGCCCCGGCCGGCGTCCTCCACCACGGTGTAGCCGTGCTCAGTGGCCATCTTCTCCCCCTCTTCCTTGCTCATGAAGGCGCCGATGGGCTTGGTGGGGTTCTGGAAGGCGGGGTCGTTCTTGTCCACAACCACCTGGGTGAGAACCGTGGCGCAGGGCTTGTTGATGCCCCGGTTGAGCAGCTCCTCCCGCAGGGCGTTCTGCAGATCGTATCCGATGTAGCCCTGGCTCATGGCCACACACACGGACAGGGGGCAGGGGACATATTTCTCTGGATTGGAGCGGGTCAGCTCGGTCATGGCGTTCTGGATCATGCCCACCTGGGGGCCGTTGCCGTGGGCGATGATGACCTCATGCCCCTCCTCAATCAGGTCGGCAATGGCCTTGGAAGTCTGCTGCACAGCCACCATCTGCTCGGGGAGATTATTGCCCAGGGCGTTTCCGCCCAGCGCGATCACGATTTTCTTACCCATTCTTCGCACCTCGTTTTCGTATTATTAAAATACGCAGTATAAATTTTCTATAGCTATGATATAGCCAAACGCACCGGTTGTCAAATGGTATTTCAACCAAATTTTTTCCCCGGTGTTTTTCCCTTCTCCCTTAACCCTACAATAACCCGGAAAGCGGCCCGGCCCGCCCGGTCTCAGCAGTAGAGACCGGGCGGGCCAAGCCTACAGATCAAGGGGCTTTATAGCAGGCGCGCGGCCGGAGGCGAAACCGGATCGCGCCGTACTAACAAGGGTAGGAAAGCGCTCTTACTTCTGGAACCAGCGGGCCATACCCCGCTCCTCCAGGGCCTTCAGGGTGGCCTGGGGATCCTTCACCTTGGCCAGGAAGATCATGGCGGCGATGATATAGGGCTTGAAGCTGGCCTCTTTATACAGGGGGTCGCGGTAGCGGTCAAAGACGCTGGCCTCCACCTCGCCGTCCTTACAGGACACGTCGTTGATGTCCGCAGGCAGACAGTGCATATACAGGGCCTTGCCGTCCTTGGTGGTCTTCATCAGCGCTTCGGTGCAGCACCAGTCCTTGTGCTGGGCGTTCTGGGCCAGCAGCTCCTTCTCCAGG
The DNA here is from genome assembly GCF_009935845.1 of Pseudoflavonifractor sp. 524-17. GTDB lineage: Bacteria > Bacillota > Clostridia > Oscillospirales > Oscillospiraceae > Pseudoflavonifractor_A. The sequence continues at coordinate 29,965 of NZ_QWEK01000004.1, forward strand.
GCCTTGATGCCCTCGCTGTCGCCTTCGCCGTAGAGGTTGGTGCGCTTCTCCATGGCGGCGAAGGGCGCCCAGCTCTTGGGGTAGACGATGTCCGCATCCTGGAAGGCCTCGGCCATGGAGTTCACCCGCTTGAAGCTGCCGCCGCTCTTTTGGGCGTTCTCGGCGGCGATCCGCTCCACCTCGGGCATGACCTCGTACCCCTCTGGGTGGGCCAGCACCACGTCCATGCCGAAGCGGCTCATCAGGCCGATGATGCCCTGGGGCACGGACAGGGGCTTGCCGTAGCTGGGGGAGTAGGCCCAGGTCATGGCGATCTTCTTGCCCTTCAGGTTCTCCACGCCGCCGAATTCATGGATGATGTGCAGCATATCCGCCATGGCCTGGGTGGGGTGGTCAATGTCGCACTGGAGGTTGACCAGGGTGGGCTTCTGCTCCAGAACGCCGTCTTTGTTGCCCTGAGTCACCGCCTCCACCACTTCTTTCTGGTAGGTGTGTCCCTTGCCGATGTACATATCGTCCCGGATGCCGATGACGTCGGCCATGAAGGAGATCATGTTGGCGGTCTCCCGCACGGTCTCGCCGTGGGCGATCTGGCTCTTGCCCTCATCCAGATCCTGGACCTCCAGGCCCAGCAGGTTGCAGGCGGAGGCGAAGGAGAAGCGGGTGCGGGTGGAGTTGTCCCGGAACAGGGAGATGCCCAGTCCGCTTTCAAAGATCTTGGTGGAGATGTTGTTCTCACGCATATAGCGCAGGGCGTCGGCCACGGTGAAGACCGCCTCGATCTCGTCGTCGGTCTTGTCCCAGGTCAGGAAGAAATCCCCCTCGTACATCTCCTTGAAGTTGAGCTTGTTCAGCTTGTCAATATAGGCCTGCAATTTGGCGTCCATAATCATATCTCCTCACTGTTATGTGTTTCTCTTAAAAATAACCTTTTGGACTCTGCCGGAGCCATTCTTATTCTCTCTCAGCGGCCGGAGGCGAATCGGGCCGGTTCAGATGGAACAGCTCGGGCGCTGTGCGCTTATTTGATATCGTTGTTGGTCTTGCCGGCCCGGAACTGGGTGACGTCGGCGGTCTTGTTCTCTTCCTTGTACAGGCCGGGCACACAGGCGTATAGGGCGGCGCAGCGGACCAGGTCGTCCTTCCAGGTGATCTCGTTGGGGGCGTGGGCCTGGGACTCGGCGCCGGGGCCGAAGCCCACGCAGGGGATGCCGTACCGGCCCTGGATGGACACGCCGTTGGTGGAGAAGGTCCACTTGTCGGTGAGGGGGCGGCCCTCTCTCAGGTGCATGGCGTCCCGCTTGGGGTCGGCGTCGGCGTGGCCCATGCGTTTGCCGCCGAAGAGGCCGTGGTGGGCGTCCACCAGGGCCTGGACGTGGGCGGCGGACTCCTTGTTGATCCAGGTGGGGAAGTAGCACTCGGTCTCATAGACCTCCCCGGTCCAAGAGGGGCGGCCGTACATATACATGGACACCTTTACGTCGTCGCCGTACTTCTTCACGCTGGGCAGCTGGCGGATCTCCTCCAGGCAGGAGTCCCAGGTCTCGCCGGCGGTCATGCGGCGGTCGATGGAAATGGCGCAGGAGTCGGCCACGGCGCAGCGGCTGGGGGAGGTGTAGAAGATCTGAGAGGTGGTGCAGGTGCCCCGGCCCAGGAAACGGGCGTCCTCCCAGTGTTCGGGGTTGTAGGCCGGATCCAGCATCTTCACCAGGCCCTTGACGGCCACCGTGTCGTCGGCGGGGTTTTCGTTGAGGGCGCGGACCTCCTGGAGGATGTCGGCCATCTTATAGATGGCGTTGTCCCCCCGCTCGGGGGCGGAGCCGTGGCAGGACACGCCCTTCACATCCACCCGGATCTCCATGCGGCCCCGGTGGCCCCGGTAGATGCCGCCGTCGGTAGGCTCGGTGGACACCACAAATTCCACCTTCTCCCTGGCCTGGGGGAAGCCCTTGTTTACGATGTACTGCCAGCACATACCGTCGCAGTCCTCTTCCTGCACAGAGCCCACCACCATGATCTTGTAGCCGGCGGGGATAAGGCCCAGATCCTTCATGATCTTGGCGCCGTACACGGCGGAGGCCATGCCGCCCTCCTGGTCAGAGCCGCCCCGGCCGTAGATGACCGCGTCGTCCTCATAGCCCTGGTAGGGATCCTGCTCCCAGTTGCTGATGTTGCCGATGCCCACGGTGTCGATGTGGGAGTCGAAGGCGATGATCTTCTCTCCGCCGCCCATCCAGCCGATGATGTTGCCCAGGCCGTCCACCTCTACCTTGTCGTAGCCCAGCTTCTCCATCTCGGCCTTGATGCAGGCCACCACGTCCTTCTCCTCGCAGCTCTCGCTGGGGTGGGAGATCATGTCCCGCAGGAAACGGCTCATTTCAGCCCGGTAGCCCTCGGCGGCAGCTTTGATTTTCTCGAATTCCATGACGCTATCCTCCAAATTACATATATGACTTTTTATTACAAATAAGGTTATAGCTTACGGCGGCCCCGCGGCCCGGGGCCGCCGCAACTGAGAACACTGTCAATGAAACGTACAGGTTTGTTCTGACCGGATATTATCCCCGGTAGCCTTCGTACTCAGCCATCGGCGTGCTGGTGGTGGGATACTCGCCGTCCCAGATGATGCGGCGGAATTTCTGGGGATCGGTGTTGCCCTCGGTGGAGATGAGCAGGACATGGCTGAAGCGGTTCAGCCCCAGGTATTCCTTCAGGTCCCGGTACTCCTCATTGTGCATAATGGCGTCCAGACAGCCCATGCCCACCGCGCCGGACTCGCCGGAGATGACCACCGGGTCGCCGTCACAGGGGACGCCCAGCATCCGCATTCCCTTGGCGGACACCCAGTCGGGGCAGGAGGTAAAGACGCTGGTGTGGTTGCGCAGGATGTCCCAGCCGATGATGTTGGGCTCGCCGCAGGCCAGGCCGGCCATAATAGTCTTCAGGTCGCCGGTGACGGTGCGTGGCTTGCCGTCCCCCACCAGGGCGCCCCGGAACAGGCAGTCCGCCGCGGCGGTCTCCATGACCACAACCTTGGGCGGGTCGCTGGGGAACAGGTTCTGGAAGAAGCCCTGAATGGCCCCCGCCAGAGAGCCCACGCCCGCCTGCACAAAGATGTGGGTGGGCCGGTTGGCGCCGATCTCCCGCAGCTGGTCGGCGGTTTCGCTGGCCAGCGTGCCGTAGCCCTGCATAATCCAGGCGGGGATCTCCTCATAGCCCTCCCAGGCGGTATCCTGGACCACCACGCCGTTTTCGCACTCGGCGGCCTCGGCGGCGGCCATGCGGACGCAGTCGTCGTAGTTGACCTCCTCAATGGTCACCTTGGCGCCCTCTTTGGCGATGTTGTTGAACCGGGCCTGAGAGCTGCCCTTGGGCATATGTACCACCGCCTTCTGGCCCAGCCGGTTGGCCGCCCAGGCCACGCCCCGGCCGTGGTTGCCGTCGGTGGCGGTGAAGAAGGTGGCCTGGCCGAACTCCCGGCGCAGCTTCTCGCTGGTCAGGTAGTCGTAGGTCATCTCGCTGACATCCTTGCCCATCTGCTTGGCGATGTACCGGGCCATGGCAAAGGAGCCGCCCAGCACTTTAAACGCGTTCAGCCCAAACCGGCGGGACTCGTCCTTCACATAGATGCCGCTCAGGCCCATGTACTTGGCCATACGGCTCAGGTTGGCCAGGGGCGTCCACTGGTACTGGGGAAAGCTCTGGTGAAACGCCCGGGCCTTGGCCACGTTTTCCAAAGACATAATCTCCAACCATTTGTCGTCGCTTTTCGGCATCCGGTTGGGCACCCACTTGATCTGTTCCATCTCCATTTTACTTCATTCGCCTCCGTAAAAATTTGAGAGATTTCCTGCGGAGCTCTCTCCGCTTTCTGCAACCATCATATCATATTATACTGATAAGTCAATAGGAAAGCTAAAAATTTTTTATTTTCACTAAAAGTAATTTTGATTTTTGTCTATTTCGCCCACCCTTCTCCTATTGCCATTCTAAAAAATTAGTGTTAAGCTATAAACAAAGCAAAAACCCCTTTTTTATGGCCCTCATTTATTCAAAAGTCCAATATTTATGATACCCTGTGTCTCATTCAAGGAGGTTTCCGCTATGTTCACCCTCACTGTGAACAACACCCCCATATCGGTTCCCCAGGACAAAAAGCTCCTCAGCCTTCTGCGGGAGGACCTGAAGCTCACCTCCGTGAAGGACGGCTGCGACCAGGGCGCCTGCGGCGCCTGCACCGTCCTGATAGACGGCGCGCCCGTCAAGGCCTGCGTCCAGAAGGTGTCCAAGTTCGACGGCGCCCGCATCCTCACGGTGGAGGGCCTGTCCCCCCGGGAGCGGGAGGTGTTCACCTTCGCCTTTGGAGAGGCGGGGGCCGTCCAGTGCGGCTTCTGCATCCCCGGCATGGTCCTGTGCGGCAAGGCCCTCATCGACAAGAACCCGGACCCCACCCGGGAGGAGATCGCCTTTGCCATCCGCAACAACATCTGCCGCTGCACCGGCTACAAGAAGATCATCGACGCCATCTCCCTGGCGGCCCGGCTTCTCCGGGAGGACCGGCAGAATCTGGTCCCCCCGGCCATCACCGGCGTGGGCCAGCGGGCCCATCGGGTGGACGTGCCGGAAAAGGTGCTGGGCTATGGCAAATACGCCGACGACATCCAGATCGAGGGGATGCTGGTGGGTTCCGCCCTGCGGGCCGAATATCCCCGGGCCCGGGTGCTATCCATTGACACCAGCGCCGCCAAGCAGGTCCCCGGCGTTCACGCGGTGCTCACCGCCGACGATATCCCCGGTTCTTTCAAGGTGGGACATCTGAAGCAGGACTGGGACGCCCTGGTCCCAGTGGGCCATCTCACCCACTATCTGGGGGACGCCGTGGCGCTGGTAGCCGCGGAGACCTGGGCGCAGGTCCAGCAGGCCAAGGGCCTCATCCGTGTGGAGTATGAGGTGCTCCCCCCTGTCTTTGACGTCCACGAGGCCCTGAAGGAGGACGCCCCCCTGGTTCACGAGAGCGGCCGGAGCAACATCCTGGCCCACGAGCATTTGGTGCGGGGCAACGCGGACGAGGTGCTGGCCAAGTCCGCCCACGTGGTCAAACGCACCTACTACACGCCTCCCACGGAGCACGCCTTTTTGGAACCGGAGTGCGCTGTGGCCATGGTGGACCGGGACGCCCAGGACGCTTTGCTCTACACCAGCGACCAGGGTACCTACGACACCCAGCATGAGTGCGCCCTGATGATGGGCTGGCCGGCGGAGCGCATCCACGTGGTCAACGCCCTGGTAGGCGGCGGCTTCGGCGGCAAGGAGGACGTGAGCGTCCAGCACCACGCCCTGCTGCTGGCCTACCACACCCGTCGCCCGGTAAAGGTAAAGCTCACCCGGGACGAGAGCATTCTCATCCACCCCAAGCGCCACGCCGCCTGGATGGAGTTCACCACTGGCTGCGATGAAAAGGGGTATCTCACCGCCATGAAGGCCGTGGTCGTCACCGACACCGGGGCCTACGCCAGCCTGGGGGGGCCGGTGCTCCAGCGCCTGTGTACCCACGCCGCCGGACCCTACAACTATCAGGTCATCGACATTGACGGCACCGCCGTCTATACCAACAATCCCCCCGCCGGGGCCTTCCGGGGCTTCGGCGTCACCCAGAGCTGCTTCGCCACCGAGTGCAATCTGAACCTGCTGGCGGAGATGGTTGGGATCTCCCCCTGGGAGATCCGCTACCGCAACGCCATCCGCCCCGGCCAGGTGCTGCCCAACGGCCAGCTCGCCTTTGAGGGCACCGCCCTGGTCCAGACTCTGGAGGCGGTGAAGGAGATTTATGAAAACCACCCCCGGGCGGGCATCGCCTGCGCCATGAAAAACGCCGGCGTGGGGGTGGGCATCCCCGACTGGGGCCGCTGCCGCATTACGGTGCAGGAGGGGAAGCTCTGGCTGCGGGCCGGGGCCTCCTGTATCGGACAGGGCCTGGGCACCGTGCTCACCCAGATCGCCTGCGAGACCTTGGGAATTCACCAGGACCAGGTCCGCTATCCCCAGGCGGAAACCAATCTGGCCCCCGACGCAGGCACCACCTCCGGCTCCCGCCAGACTTTGATCACCGGCGAGGCCTGCCGCCAGGCCTGTCTGGAGGTAAAAAAAGAGCTGGACGGCGGAACATCCCTGGCGGAGCTGGAGGGCCGGGAATTCTATGGTGAGTACCTGGCCGCCACCGACCAGATGGGGTCCGGCAAGCCCAACCCCGTCTCCCACGTGGCCTATGGCTACGCCACCCAGGTAGTCTGCCTCAACGAGGACGGCACCATCGAGAAGGTTGTGGCCGCCCACGACGTAGGCCGGGCCATCAACCCCCTGAGCGTAGAGGGGCAGATTGAGGGCGGCGTGGTGATGAGCCTGGGCTTTGCCCTCACCGAGGACTTCCCCCTGAAGGACGGCCGTCCCACCGCCAAATTCGGTACCCTGGGCCTCTTCCGCGCCAACAAAACTCCCGATGTCCAGTCCATCATTGTAGAGGCCAATCCGGACCCTCTGGGCTTCGGCGCGGTGGGCATTGGCGAGATCACCTCCATCCCCACGCCCCCGGCGGTCCAGGGCGCCTACTATAAATATGACGGCCAGTTCCGCACCACCCTCCCCCTGGAGAACACCCCCTACAGCCGGAAAAAAGCCTGACCCTTTCGTTCCCCGAGGCCAAAAGAGCCTCGGGGAACGGTTATTTTCTGTATCTCTCCTTCGTGATTTTCGCTATTTTTCCGATTACTTTTCCCCGTTTGACCAGCTAATTTTTCACTTTATTCAAGATCTTTTCCGCACTTTTTTGTACAAACCAGTCAGTTTACCCCCTAGGCATATTTGATAGGAACCGGCCCGCTGTCCAATATTTTTTTGGGTTTAATCACAAAATCCGCTTGACTTTTCTCCCGGTATCCTTTAAGATAATGTCAAAATAACCCCAAAGTATTATAATCATCTAATGTGTTTTGGGATTATAGCCAAATTCCGGCCCTGCCTTTCTCCATCCTTTTCGGGGGCCGGCGTTTCAGACGGTATGACCTTGGGATGTGTTTCACCTTACGTCCATCTATGCCGAAGGACGAGTAAGGCTGCCCCAAGCCTGCACCGGCGGTTTTCACAGGCCGCATAAGACAGGAGGCATAGGTTTTGATCCGGCGGCGTCTTTTTAAAAACCGTCCCGGTATACCGTATCCCCACCGGCGCCGTGCCGGTGACAATAAAGGAGGATTACCAAATGAAAAAGCTGCTTCCCTTGCTCCTGTCCGGCGCTATGGTGCTGGGTATGTCCGCCTGCGGCGGTGGCGGCGGCGCCGCCTCTCCCACGCCCTCTTCTGCCGGCGGAGAGGCCGATCCCGCCCCCTCTTCTGCCCAGGCCTCCCAGGCCCCTGAGGGCACCGGCGGCGGTTCCGCCGACTACTCCGATATCAAGATTGCCGTCATGCTCTCCGGCCCCCCGACGGACGGCGGCTACTGCCAGCAGGGCGCCGACGGCGTCCGGGCCATTCAGGCCAAGTACGGCCTGGACGACAGCCAGGTCTCCATCATTGACTCCATCACCACTGCCGACGCCGCCAAGGCCGAGGCGGAGGAAATGGCCGCCGACGGCTACAAGGTCGTCTTCGGCCAGGGCGGCGAGTTTGCCGAGTACTTCAAAGAGGTGGCCCAGGACTATCCTGACACCTGGTTCGTCACCAACGGCGGTTCCGTCACCGCGCCCAACCAGTTCCCCATGTGCATGAGCACCGAGGAGGGCGGCTACGTCTGCGGCGTCATTGCCGGCATGATGACCAAGTCCAACACCATCGGCATTATCCCCGGCGGTGACTGGCCCTCCTTCACCAAGCCCGGCGTGGGCTTCGCCCTGGGCGCCAAGAGCGTCAACGAGAACATCACCGTGAAAAACACCGTTCTCAGCGCCACCAACGCCAACGAGGCCTATGAGACTGCCCTGAACCAGATTCAGAGCGGCGCGGACATCATCTTCCCCAACGCCAACGAGGGCACTGCCGGCGCCATCAAGGCCGTGTCTGAGAGCGAGGGCGTCTACGCCTTCGGCGTGTTTGGCGACTATATCTCCGGCGCCCCCAACCAGGTCTTCGGCAACACCATGCCTGACGCCCCCGGCGCCTACGTGGCCGTCTTTGACGCCATTATGGAAGGCCGCGCCACCGGTGAGATCATGTTCCTGGGCATGGCCGAGGGCATCATCTCCTTCGAGTGGAACGAGGAGCTGAAGGCCACCCTGCCGGAGGACGTGGTCGCCGCCGCCGAGCAGGCCATTGAGGACATCAAGGCCGGCAAGATCGACATCCCCAACGAGTATGAGATCGGTGAGAAGGGCGCGGACAGCTTCTTCTAAGCCCCGCAAAACCTGTCTTCTGACAAATCAAGCAAAGCCGGTACAGGATTTTCCTGTGCCGGCCTTTTTTGCTGCCAGCTATGCCTCGCTGGCCTTGTTTTTCAAAAACAGATACACGGCCGCGCCCAGCAGGGCACAGATCAGATAGGGCGTCAGTACGAAAATCCTCAGCCCGCTGGTTCCTCCTTCGAAGCTGAGATGCGTGATCATCCGCCTGTACTTGACAATGGGCATCAGCAGCCCAACACAGGGAAGGGCCGCAGAGACGGCAAGGATTCGCCGGTCTTTTATGAGGAACGCTAGGCAGACAACCATGCCGGCCAGCGCGCCAAGCCCCAGCGCGCCCAGGAAATAATAGAAACCCCGGTACCACTCAAGGGAATGCGGCCAGAAGATAAGAACCTGAACCAAAACCGCCGCCCCAAGGGCTGCGCCGCTGATGATCCACACTGCCTGATTTAACTTTTTCATGCGCAATCTCCTTTCCGAACGTAAAATTTAAGGCGCAACGGCGCCAGAAGCCAACTATGCCTCGCTGGCCTTGTTTTTCAAAAACAGATACACGACCGCGCCCAGCAGGGCACAGATCAGATAAGGCGTCAGTACGAAGACTTTTAACCAGGGCCCGCGCAGCAGGCCCGCTTCTCCCACTCCATCGGTCGTGATACCCTCAATAAGCCTCCTGAACTTGGCGATAGACATTAGCAGCCCGACACAGGGAAGGGCCGCAGAGGCGGCAAGGATTCTCCGGTTTTTTATGGTGAAACCTGCACAGACAGCAATGCCGGCCAGCGCGGCCAGCCCCAGCGCGCCCAGGAAATAGTAGAACCCCCGGTACCACTCAAGGGAGGAGTGCGGCCAAAAGATGAGCACTTGAATCAGAACCGCCGCCCCAAGGGCCGCGCCGCTGATGATCCACACTGCCTGATTTAACTTTTTCATGCGCAATCTCCTTTCCGAACGTAAATTTAAGGCGCAACGGCACCAGAAGCCAGTAGACCCCTGACACCGCCGCGTCTAAGAGATTAGATCTTGTTGCCGCTCTCGCTTACACGGACCGTTACGCTAAGATCTTGTTCACGGTTCATGAAATTGATAAACTTGAATGTGTAGGTAACATATGCGTAGTTGTTAAAAATCCCAGCGTATTTTCCGGTCCCTTTCGTTACCTTATTCTCTGTAATGTTTCTATCACTGGGGAAATAGTCGTATCCACCGCTTTCCCGTGTTACATTCACATTACCATTGGCCCACGCAAAAAAACCCATGGCATACGTGGTTGTAACCTCGTCAGGGTTCGTCCAGTCAAAACGTTTCTCATTTTTGAACCAGCCGGTACCCTCATTGCTGTTAAGCGGCATGATGCCATCCTGGGTATCTGGAACAAAGTAGAACCTCTCGGTAACGGTTGCTTCGAGTTCCTCATCATAATATGTACTTTCTGTGATAGGAGTTCCAAAGTCTACGGGCGGATCAGACTGACCGGCATCGCTCGTAGCGGCAGAAGCGGGAATTGCCAGGGTAAGGCACGTTGCTATGCCTATGGCAAGAGAAACCAGTCGTTTCATCATATCCTTGCTCCTTTCATGTTGGATATACACTTCCTTCGGGTTAACCCACCTATATAATATCATGGTCTCATTGTTTTGTCAATAACAATTTTCTTGTATTTTAATTCAATTTATTTTGAATATACCGATGATTTATTCAGAAATGCGCGTAGTCAAAACCGCTAAACCCGGCGGTGGTTTTCCCTGAAAAACCATGAGATACTTGAAATCTGAATTTGGCTTCTTGCAATACGTCCGCAGATCGTGTACAATAGTTCTCAAAGTTAGGTATACTGCGCAGTTTAGCGTATTGTCCGCTGCGCCGGTACCTGTAAAAATGATTTTAGGAGGACTCTGACCTATGAAGAAACTGATCCCTCTGCTCCTCTCCGGCGCCATGCTGCTCAGCCTTGCCGCCTGCGGCAGCGGCTCCGGCGACGGCGGCGACCCTCAGCAGTCCGGCGATCCCCAGGGCGGCGGCTCCGGCGGCGGCTCTGACTACAAGATCGCGGTGCTGCTCCCCGGCTCCCCCACCGACGGCGGCTACTGCCAGCAGGGCGCTGACGGCGTGCGGGCCATTCAGGCCAAATACGGCCTGGATGACAGCCAGGTGGCCATTATCGACTCCGTCACCACCGCCGACGCCGCCAAGGCAGAGGCAGAGGAAATGGCCGCCGAGGGCTACACCGTCATCTTTGGCCAGGGCGGCCAGTTCGCCGAGTACTTCAAAGAGGTGGCCCAGGACTATCCTGACACCTGGTTCGTCACCAACGGCGGCGCCATCACCGGCGACAACCAGTTCCCCATGTGCATGAGCACCGAGCAGGGCGGCTATGTCTGCGGCGTCCTGGGGGCCCTTATGAGCCAGACCGGCACTCTGGGCACCGTGGTCAGCGGCGACTATCCCTCCTTCACCAAGCCCAGCGTGGGCTACTCCGTGGGCGCCAAGAGCGTCAACCCCAACGCGGTGGTCAAGTTCGCGGTGCTCAGCGCCTCCAACTCCAACGAGGCCTATGAGACCCTCAAAAACCAGATCCAGTCTGGCGCGGACTTCTTCTTCCCCAACGCGGACGAGGGCAACTCCGGCGCCATCAAGGCCATCGCCGAGAGCGATGCCGCCTACGGCGTGGGCGTCTTCGGCGACTACATCTCCGGCGCCCCGGAGCGGGTGGCCGGCAACATGGTGGTGGACGCTCCCGGCGCCTATGTGGCCGTCTTCGACGCCATTGTCAACGGCGAGGCCAAGGGCGAGATCATGTTCCTGGGCATGGCCGAGGGCGTTATCTCCTTCCAGTGGAACGAGGAACTGAAGGCCACCCTGCCGGAAGATGTGGTCTCCCAGGTGGACCAGGCTGTGGAGGACATCAAGGCCGGCAAGATCGACATCCCCAACGAGTACGACATCGGCGAGACTGGCATCGACCAGTACTTTAACTAACTGCTCGCCCCCTGTCAGCAGCACAAAAAGGGTCCGGAGGACCGCGTTTTGCGGCTCTCCGGACCTTTTTATGGTGATACCTCGGCGGGAGGGTCTATTTTGGGCTGTATCTCCTCCTGGAAGAACCGGGGCAGCTCTTTGAGCAGCATGGCCGCCGCGGGGGAGTGGGGGCGGCTGCGGTGGTGGATCAGGTAGAACTGCCGGGTGAGCAGGGGGCTGTCGAAGTCGAAAGCCAGTACGCCCCCCATACGCACATAGTCCGCCGCGGCCAGGCCGGAGACGATGGAGATGCCCAGACCGTTTTTCACCCCCTGCAAAATGCTCTCCGTGCTCTGGAGCTGGGCGGCCAGGCACAGCTCCCGAGGGTCCACGCCGATGCCCCGCAAAAACTCCTCGCTGTGCTTGCGGGTACCGGAGCCGGGCTCCCGCACCAGAAAGGGGCTGGAGCGCAGCACCTGCTCTGTGATGGTGTCGTTCATCTCCCGGTACTCCTGGGTGTTGGGGGTGACAATCACCATCCGCTCAGAGAAAAAGGGGGTACACACACACCCCGCCTTCTGCACCGGCGAGCCCACAATGCCCAGCTCCGCCCCGTTTTCAAAAATCCGCTGGGCCACCTGGCTGCTGTCCCCCTGAAAGACCTGGAAAAACACCTTGGGATACCGCCGGCGCAGGTGGGGGAGGATCCGGGGCAGCAGGTACTGGGAGGGCACCGTGGACGCCGCGATGGACAGCGCCCCCTGAATATCCGAGGAGGCGGTCTTTACCTCCTGCTCCGCCCGCTCGCATAAGCCCAGGATCTGGGCCGCGTAGCCGAACAGGATGTTGCCCGTACCGGTGAGCTGGATCTCCTTGGTGGATCGGATCACCAGCTTGGTGCCCAGCTCGCTCTCCAGGGCGCTGATGTGGGCGCTGATGGTGGGCTGAGTGAGATACAGCGCGTCGGCAGCCTTGGAAAAACTCTTCAGCCGCGCCACCTGCACAAAGACTTCCAGTTGTTTCAGCTGCATATAAATCCTCTCCCGTTTCTATTGCTATTTCTCAGAACCTGGGTTAAAATAGGGCCGTCAGACAGAATCTGACGTTTTTTAGAATGTTTAGAAAGAAGGTGGCACCATGTCCTCTGCTCAGCAGAACATCAAGCTGACCGAGATGACCTCCGCCGGGGGGTGAGGCGCCAAAATAGGACCGGGTGTCCTTGGAAAACTGCTGGCAGACCTGCCCCGCATCTGCGATCCCAATCTCATGGTAGGATTTGATTCCAGCGACGACGCGGCAGTCTATCGCGTCAACGACAGCACCGCCATGATTGCCACAGTGGACTTCTTCCCCCCCATTGTGGACGACCCCTTCCAATTCGGCCAGGTGGCCGCTGCCAACGCCCTGTCCGACGTGTGGGCCATGGGCGGCGCCCCCCGCATCGCCATGAACCTGCTCACCTTCCCCAGCTGCCTGCCCCTGGACGCGGTCCAGGGCATTCTGGCCGGGGGATACGACAAGGTCATGGAGGCGGGAGCCGTCATTGTAGGCGGCCACAGTATTGAGGACAAAGAGCCGAAATACGGCCTGTGCGTCATGGGCTTCGCCCGGCCGCAGGAGATCCTCACCAACGACGGCGCCCAGGTAGGGGATATTCTGGTCACTACCAAGCCCCTGGGCACCGGTATCCTCTCCACCGCCGCCAAGGCGGGGCTGCTCTCTCAGGGAGAATTTGACGAGATGCTGGCCATTATGACCACCCTGAACAAGAAAGCACAGGAGGCCATGCTCCCCGTCCGGCCCACCGCCTGCACCGATATCACCGGCTTCGGCCTGCTGGGCCATGTGCAGGAGATGGCCAAGGGCTGCGGCCACACTGTCGAGCTGTGGGCCGGCGCCGTTCCCATCGTCCCCAAGGCCCTGGAACTGGCCAGGGACGGCATTATCCCCGGCGGCGCCTACAACAACATGAGTTATCTGGGGGACGACGTGGCCATTGACAGCGGCGTCCCTCTGGAGCGGTCCGACGTGCTCTACGACCCCCAGACCGCCGGCGGCCTGCTCATCGCCGTCCCCGAAGCGCGGGCGCAGACACTGCTTCAGCGGCTGCGCGACCTGGGCGTTCCCGGCGCGGCCATCGGCCGCGTCCTCCCCCGGGACAGCTACATGGTCCGGGTCAAGCCCGGCACGATGTAACCCGATATCCGCCGAAAGACGGGGCTCCGGCCCTGGCGTCTGCTTTCTGGCAGACGCTTGCCGGGGTCCCGTTTTTTCGCCCTTTTCTGTCTGTCTCCAGTATACACACCTTTCTGGAAAAAGGAAAGAGTGTAATCGTAAATAAAATAAAGTTTATTTATTTTCCCTATTCTATTCCCTGCGGCTAAATCGAGTTTATTTATATTTCATGCCGGTTTGGGCGGCAAGAATCAATTTCCAATCTTCAACATAATAAGATATAATAGGACATATACCCCCATGTGTGTTAATGGGAAATCATCCAAAGGGAGAGAAAAGAGGAGGAATTTTAAATGGCTTCAAAACTGAAGCAGCACGGCCTCATTATTGGGGCCGGTCTGATTGTGGGCCTGATTGCCGCCATTCTGTCCTGGCAGGGCAACCCGGCCAACATGGGCTTCTGCATCGCCTGCTTTTTGCGGGACATCGCCGGCGCGGTGGGGCTCCACCGGGCGGCGGTGGTACAGTACATCCGGCCTGAGATCATCGGCCTGGTGCTGGGCGCCATGGGTATGGCCTTTTTTGGAAAGGAGTTCCAGGTCCGGGGCGGCTCGTCCCCGGTGTCCCGGTTTGTGCTGGGCTTCTGCGTGATGGTGGGCGCCCTCATGTTCCTGGGCTGTCCCCTGCGCATGGTGCTGCGCATCGGCGGCGGCGATCTCAACGCCGTGCTGGGCCTTGCCGGCTTTGCCGCCGGCATCTTTGTGGGCACTTTGTTCCTGAAGATGGGCTTTTCCCTGAAAAAATCCACCCCCCAGCCCATGGTAGAGGGCTTTTTGATGCCCGCCATCACCGTGGGCCTGCTGGCTCTGCTGGTGGCCGCTCCCGCGTTTATCTTCTTCTCTGAGGAGGCCCCTGGCTCCCTCCGCGCCCCCATCGCCCTGGCTTTGGCGGCGGGCCTGATTGTGGGCGCCCTGGCCCAGAAGACCCGCCTGTGCATGGTGGGCGGCATCCGGGACGCCATCATGTTCCAGGACTTCCACCTGCTGCTGGGCTTTGTGGCCATTGGCGTGGCCGCCCTGGCGGGCAACCTCGTCCTGGGCAACCCGGTCAGCTTCTCCTTTGACGGCCAGCCTGTGGCGTATAACGACGGACTGTGGAACATGCTGGGCATGGTTCTGGTGGGCTTCGGCTCCGTGCTGCTGGGCGGCTGCCCCCTGCGGCAGCTGATCCTGGCCGGCAGCGGCAACAGCGACTCCTCCGTGGCCGTGCTGGGCATGGTCACCGGCGCCGCTTTCTGCCACAACTTCGGCCTGGCCTCTTCCGGCAAGGGCCCCACCGCCAACGGCCAGATCGCTGTGATCATCGGCCTGGTGGTGGTTGCCGCCATCGGCGCCGCCAACCTGAACAAGAAGAAATAAGGGAAGGAGTACAATCACCATGAATCAAGTTGACGCCAGAGGCTATTCCTGCCCCGAGCCCGTCCTGATGACCAAAAACGCCCTGAAAAGCGGCACCCCCCTGGTTGTACTGGTGGACAATATGACTCCCGTGCAGAACATCACCCGCTTTGCTTCCAACGCCGGCTACAAGGTCAGCCACAAGGCAGTGGGGGATGACTTCGAGATCACCATCGACAAATAATCGGACTATGGAACAGATCGCCACCTTTCATACCCATCTGGGGGCCATGTCCTTTCAAAAGCGGCTGAAGGCCGCGGGGGATCAGCCGGTGATGATGCCGGTCCCCCGGGCGCTGTCCGCATCCTGCGGCACCTGCGTCAAGTTTACCGCCCCCTTTGATGCCCCCTCCATGGCGGACGAGGACCTGGACGCGGTCTACGCCGTCCAGCCCGCCGGAGGGTACCAGATCCTCTTCCAAAACGAGGAGTAGCGTCCAAGTGCAGGCTTCCGTACCGCAGTCCGCCCCCGCTCCTTTTTCGGAGCGGGGGCGGTTCCTATTTCTCGCGCCGGGCCTGGGGCGGAAGGGACTCATCCT
This sequence comes from Pseudoflavonifractor sp. 524-17, assembly GCF_009935845.1. Taxonomy (GTDB): domain Bacteria; phylum Bacillota; class Clostridia; order Oscillospirales; family Oscillospiraceae; genus Pseudoflavonifractor_A. Next base: position 45,483 of record NZ_QWEK01000004.1, read on the forward strand.
CCTCCACCCAATCCCGGTCCACATGGACTACGGCAAATTCCGTCCTTGTCCGGCGGATTACCACCCGGGCGATCCCCGCGTTGATGATCAGCCGCCGGCACATGGAGCAGGAGGTGGCGTCACTGAGCAGCTCCCTCGTCTTGGCGTCCCGGCCCGCCAGATAGAGCGTACCGCCGATGATGGCGCTTCGGGCGGCGGAAATGATCGCGTTGGCCTCCGCGTGGACGCTGCGGCACAGCTCATACCGCTCCCCCGATGGGATGTTCATCTCCTCCCGGGCGCAGTACCCCAGATCACCGCAGTTCTTCCGCCCCCGGGGGGCGCCGTTGTAGCCGGTGGCCACAATCTCATCGTTCTTTACGATAATGGCTCCATAGCACCGCCGCAGGCAGGTGGACCGCTCCAGCACAGTCTCCGCGATATCCAGATAGTAATTCTCCTTGTCAATCCGCCCCATAGCGCTCCTCGCCCCTCTCTTTCTGATCGGCTGATAGGTTCAGTATATCTGCTTTTTGTCTGCCTGGCAAGCACAATTCATAGATTGTTTACGTTTGCTTTCTTGACGGGGCCACACTCTGGCGGTATCATGGTACTGTAACAATTCCGTGGGGCCGCCCGCCAGGACGGCCCTGCCTCGCTTAGAAAAGGAGACGACCGCGCGCATGAATTGGCTCAGAAAATTGATGTACGGGCGATACGGCGTTGACCAGCTCTCCTGGTTTCTTTTGGCTGTCTATATGCTCCTCACCCTGCTTTCGGCGCTGCCCCATCTGGACCTGCTGGCCTGGGCGGCTGTGCTTGCCGCGGTGTGGATGCTCTACCGCGTGTTCTCCCGTCAGTTTATCCCCCGCCGGGCGGAAAACGCCCGGTTTCTCCACTTTGTCGCCCCCTTCATTCACTGGTGCAAGCTCCGCCGCACCGTCCGCCGGGACAAGGACCACTGCTACTTTAAATGTCCCAACTGCGGACAGTACCTCCGGGTGCCCAAGGGCAAGGGACGCATTACGGTCAGCTGCCGCAGCTGCGGCATCAGTTTTGAGGAGAAAAGCTAACCCCAGCCGCCGGCCCACGAATCAGGGCCGGCGGCTCCTTTTTCCTAGCAGAGCCTAAACTTTTCCCCAGTTTCTGCCGACAGATCGGATATATGGGAGATGCGGACGGCGCGCCCCGTCCCGCCCCCGGCAGCAGACAGAGAAAAGGAGGTTTTTATGGAAATTCGCCGTATGCTTCGGGGCACACAGACCAGCTTTGCCCCCGCCGTTCAAAAGGAGCCGCCCGCCCCGGCCAGAAAGTCCGCCCGGCCCTCCGCCGACCGGCTGGAGCTGTCCCGCTGGATGGCCAGTATGGACCAGGAGCGGCTCCAGGCGGAGCAGGCCTTTTACCGGCCCTCCACCGGAGACACCGCAGCCGCCCGCGGAGACGGCGGACTGCTGGGCCTCCTGGACGAGATGGAGACCAAGGAAAAACAGATGGACGCCATGGAAGAGGCCTTAGACGCCATGGACAAGTGCCTCAAAATCGCCGCCCGCATTATGGCGGGGAAGAAGGTCCCCAAGCAGGACGAGGACTACCTCCGCCTCAAGGATCCCAAGGGCTATCAGATGGCCATTCTCCTCCAGAAGAAGGAGACCGGTGAGAAATGCAAGACTGTCCTGGACGAGGACGATCTCCAAGATGAGACGGAAGCGCGCGGCTCCGACAGCGACATGCCTCTCTCCGGCAGCGGAGACGCTCCCGCGGAGTAGCTCCCCCACACCGGCACAGGATATTTATCCGTGCGCAGGCTGTCAAAAAAGGCGCGGCCTTTTCCGACAACGGAGATTCAGCCCGCAAGCACAGGTTCTGTCCGCCTGAAACGGATGAACCCGCGCTTGCGGGCTGAAATGCGTCTTTCCCGAAACCCGCCGGGTTTTCAAACAGACGCTAAGTCAAAGCGTTGACCCCCAAAATAACCGTCCCCAGCAAAACAAGGATGACTCCGGTCGCCCGGTTCAGCGCCGCGGCACTGGCCCGATTGGCCAGCTTGGCTGCAATCCGGGCCCACAGCAGCGTGGACACCACGCACAGGCACAGACACAGCAGGTCCGACATTCCGCCGATGGCAAAGTGGCTGGCCGCGCCGGTGAAGGCGGTGAAGGCCATGATAAAGACGCTGGTGCCTACGGCAGTTTTCAGCTCATACCCCAGCACGCTGGTGAGAACAAGGAGCATCATCATACCGCCCCCGGCCCCTACGAAGCCGCAGATCAACCCCACCATCACGCCGCACATCGCGGACCGGACCAGGCGGCGGCGCTGGCTGACGCCGGCCATGGCCTCTTTGGTGGCCATCACCGGCCGGAGGATAAATTTAATGCCCAGCAGCAGCGTCATAAATACGGAAAAGCTGCCCATGGTCTGATTGGGGACCAGACTGGCCAGCCAGCTCCCCGCCAGGGTGAAGAGAAGGACGGCGGCCATCATCACCAGACCGCCGCGTACATCCAGATTTTTGTTCCGGTGGTAGACCCAGGCGCTGACCGCGCTGGCCAGTACATCGCTGGCCAGCGCAATGCCCACCGCCTCATAGGCGGGGAGGTGGAGAAAGGTGATCAGCATGGGCGAGATGACCGCGGCGGCGCTCATACCGGCAAAGCCGGTGCCCAGTCCGGCTCCCGCCCCCGCCAGAAAGCAGATCAGGAATGTGTACATAAAAAATTCCTCATTTTTCCGTGGATTCGCCTTTGAACGTGTCCGTCCCAGACGACAGGCGGCGGAGATTTTCTCCCACCTGGGCAAAGCACCGCTCCATAATCGCCAGCTGCTCTGGGTGCAGCCCCTGGGTCAGGCCCTGAAAGAAGCGGGCCTGCGCCCGGCGCCCCTCCTCCACTGCGGCGGCGGCCAGGGGGGTGAGGGTCAGGTGGATGCTCTTCCGGTTGCCTCCCCGGAAGTTCCGGGACAACCATCCCCGCGCCTCCAGCGTGTGTACCGAGGTGGACACGTGAGATTTGGCCAGCCCCCGGCGGCAAATAATATCCGCCGCCGTGTCATAGGACGGGTTGTTGGCCAGAAAGAGCAGGATGTCCAGCTCCGCCCGGGTGAGTCCGCAGCGCTGGGCCACCGGCTCCACCGCCTGGCAGTAGAGCCGCCGGGCCAGGGCCAGATGATCCCAAAAGTCAGACGGCATAAGAGATCCCTCCCAAAAGGTTCTAAATAGAACTATATGAGAGTGTAGCAGAATACCGCCTCCCTGTCAAGGGGAGAAAGAGATATTTTCGAGCCGCCCCCCGCCTTCGGCTCCTTGGGGCGAATACGCCTTGCGTTGCGTTTTGGCGCTGTGGTAAGATTTGAGCCGGAAAGGGGAGATCTCATGGAGCTGCGCTTTGACAACCGGAACGGTATCCAGTGGTGCCGCACCGCCACCCATATCTACCTAAAGCCCCACCGGGATCTGCTGCCCTGGGTGGCCCACTACACCCTCCATCTGGGCGGCGGGGGCGCGGGTCCTGTCCGGCCGCTGGTGCTGGTCCCCGATGGGGCGGGCTGTCTGGGCTTTACACTGGAGGACGGGGCGCTGGCCGGGCGGATCCACGGCCCCAGCGCCGCCGCGGTCACGGTGGAGAACGACTTGAAAATCCGGCCCTTTCGCTTTTTTGTGGAGTTTGTCCCCGGGGGGCTGCGGGCCTTCTGCCCCATACCCCAGAGCGAGCTGGCGGGGCGGATCTTCCCCTTGGGTCTGGCGGCGCCGGCGCTGGACGCCGCCTTTCAGGCCGCGTGGCGGGACAGCTCCTGTCTGGACGAATTTATTCAGGGGGTGGACCGGCTTCTGCGCCGGCGGTGTCCGGCGGGGGACGGATTTTCCCACGTGCTGGCCCTGACGGCGGGGCGGCGGGGGGTGGCGGCGGCGGCAGCGGATCTGGCGTACAGCCCCCGGCACCTGGGGCGCCTTTTTCAGACACAGCTGGGCCTGAGTCCCAAGACCTTCTCCCAGGTCATGCGCGTCAACCGGGCGGCCCAGGCCCTGCGGGCCGGACAGGACAGCCTGACCTGGCTGGCCCAGGAGCTGGGCTATTACGACCAGTCCCACTTCATCCGGGCTTTCCGGCAGGTGTGCGGGGTAACTCCCACAGCTTTTCAGGACAACCCGTCCGATTTTTACAATGAAACCCGCAAGCTGGCGGGTATGCTAGGGGCATCCCAGAAGATGAGGTGAGCAACATGAAATTTTCCTGTCCGCTGTACGCTGTGCGCTCTATCGCGGCCGCCCGGACCTTTTATGAGCAGGTGCTGGGCCAGACTGTGGTGATGGACGCGGGGACCAACCTCTCCTTTGCCGGAGGCTTCGCCCTTCAGGAGGACTTTCCCGGTCTGTGCGGCTTTCCGGCGGAAAAGCTGATCCCCAGCGCGCACAACGCAGAGCTCTACTTCGAGACGGAGGATCTGGAGGGGGATATGCGGCGGCTGTCCGCCGCGGGAGTGACCTTCCTCCACGGGCCCAAGGAGTACCCCTGGGGTCAGTGCGTGGCCCGGTTCTATGACCCGGACGGCCACATCGTGGAGGTGGGGGAGTCCATGAGCTCGGTGGTGCTGCGGTTTTTGAGCCAGGGCTTGACCGAGGAGGAGACCGCCCGGCGGACCCAGCACCCCCTGGAATTCGTCCGCGCCTGCCGGCAGGGGCGGATATAGCACCCCGCGCGTCAGAAAATAACCGGGACCCGGCGCTGGAAAGCCTGCGCCGGATCCCGGTATTTTTCAGAAGCGGTACCTTCAGTTGACAAGGGGCAGCACGCCTGCCGGCGGCAAGGCGTGTGCGCGGATGAAAGCAGCGCCCCCTTAAAGCTCTTTTATGAAAAAGTGCTGGCTGTAGCTGTCAAAGCATGGATGAAGTGCAAAGAGCTGGTGATACCCCATTTTCCTGTAAAATCCAGGCGCCTGAAAACTGTACGTATTCAGCAAAACGCGCTTGATCCCGTCTGCCTTCGCCCGGTGCTCCGCCTCTGAGAGCAGCGCCGCGCCCAGATGCCGTCCCCGGACGGCGTCGTCCACAAAGAGAAACTCCACCTCCAGGGTGTCTCCCACAGACCCGGCCACAATTCCCGCCACAACCGCTCCGTCTTCCTCGATATGCAGGGAGTAGTCTTTGAAACCGGTCATGTAATTGGCGTTGTATTGCTGCAATTTTTTGTGGAGGCAGTCCTGTATCTCCGGGGGGCTTGTGTGCAGTTTCATAAAGTTTCCTCCAGCAGCCCGGCGAGATAGCGCCGGATGAGATCGAAGGCGTTGTGGGCGGCGGCGGTGCGCACCCGCTGCCGGCCGGCGCCGCTGTGCAGCTCCCGCACATAGACGCCCTCCGGGGTGGCCAGGGCCACGTAGACCAGCCCCACCGGATTGCCCCGTTCGTCGCTGTCGGGTCCAGCCACCCCTGTGGTGGCCACGGCCAGGTCGCAGCCCAGGGCCGCCCGGGCGCCCTCCGCCATGGCCCGGGCCACCGGCTCGGACACAGCGCCGTACTCCTCCAGCAGGGCGGGGGACACCCCCAGAGCCCGCCTCTTGACGGCGTTGGTGTAGCTCACAATGCCACCGGCAAAGACGGCGGAGGCCCCCGGCAGGTCGGTCATCCGCTTGGCGATGAGTCCGCCGGTGCAGCTCTCCGCGCTGCCTAGGGTGAGTCCCTTCTCCTTCAGCAGGGCCAGCGCCACCTCCTCCAGGCAGGCCACATCCGCGCCGTACACCTTGTCGCCGAACAGGGCGCGGAGCTCCGCCTCCACCGGGGTGATGAGGGCGCGGGCCTCCTCCTGGGTGGGGGCCTTGGCGGTAATGCGCAGCTCGCACTCCCCCTCCTTGGCGTAGGGGGCCAGAGTGGGATTGGTCATGGCGTTCATCCGGTCCCGCAGCAGGATTTCCATAGAGGACTCCCCGATGCCGAAGAGCTTCAGGGTGCGGGAGACAATCACTCCATCAGACAGGGATTGGAGGTAGGGCGCCGCCCGGTACCGGAACATGGCGGTACACTCCCGGGGGGGCCCGGGGAGCATGATCACCCGCACACCATCCGCCTTGAAGGCGCAGCCCGGGGCGGTGCCCCAGTCATTCTGAAAGGGCATACAGCCCTCCGGCAGGTAGAACTGCTGGGCGTTGTTGTCCGTCATGGTCTTGCCGATGGCCTGGAAGAACCCCCGGCAGCGGTCCTCCGCCTCCTGATTGTGGACCAGCTTTTTGCCAAAGCAGTCCGCCAGGACGTTTTTGGTCAGATCGTCGCAGGTGGGGCCCAGACCGCCGGTGGTAATGATAATATCCGCCCGGCGGCGGGCGGTCTCCACCGCGGCCCGCAGCCGCTGGGGATTGTCCCCCACAACGGTGTGATAGTAGACATGGATACCCAGAGCGGACAGGCCCTGGGAGAGCATCTGAGCGTCGGTGTTGGCGATGTTGCCGAGGAGCAGCTCGGTGCCCACGGCGATGAGTTCAGCGGTATGGGACATGGGAACACTTCCTTACTTTTTGTTTGATAACAGGCAGGGAGGCCCTGCGGGGGATTGCCCTGCGCAGGCGGCGTCCGGGGCCCTTTCCCGAAAGGGCCCCGGAACCCCAAAGGGCCCAAGGGGGGCTGGCCCCCCTTGGGGAACCCCCATACGATAGGCCCACCCGGCGCACCGCGCCGGATATCTGCCATGCTGATATGCCAGTCTGGCAGACAACGCGGTCCCAGCTAAGGTCTTGCGCTTACGGTACAATAGAAGAGCCGGGCCTCTCGGGTCGGCCCGGGGGCAAGTACACTGCCAGCCGCTCCCCCGGGCCGGCTGGGGAGGCCCGGCACATAAAACCTGGTCTGGCAGAAGACCTACGCAGGGATCACCTATTTCGAAAGACACTCAGGACGCTGAGGCAGTGATGGCGGCGCGGTGCGCCGCCCGGCCCCCCGCGCAGGGCCCCACGGCGGGGCAGTACACCGGGATGAAAGGCGGAAACCCCCGGCTCATCCTTCTCCTCGTATTTTGAGGAATGGCGCTACAGCCCCTCCAGTACGCCGGCCAAGGCAGCGGCGTAATAGGGCAGGCCGGCCAGGGGGGCCCGCTCATCCACGCAGTGGGCATCCAAAATGTCCGGCCCGGTGCTCACCATCACCATGTCCGGGTTTTTCTCCCCCAGCACCGAGGGCTCCAGCCCCACGTGGACGGCGGTGACCTCCATCTCCTCTCCGGTCGCTTCCCGGTAGGACTGGCAGAGAAGGCGGATGAGGCGGCTGTCCGGACTGCCGGGCCAGCCGTGGTAACAGGAGACCTCCTCCAGCACAAAGCCGTTCTGGGCGGCGGTGCGGTCGTGCTGGGCGAAGAGCGCGCGCTCCTCCTCCCGCCGGGCGCAGCGGAGGAAGGCCAGCACACACAGCCGCTCCCCCTCCCGGTACACCCGGCCGATGTTGGCGGAGGCCCCCACCACTCCGGGGAAAGCGGGGTGCATGGCGTATACGCCGTTGTGCAGGCCGGTGAGCAGGGCCAGGGCGGCGGCCCTGTCCTCCCCACTCCACACAGCGGCAGGGAGGGCGGATGCCTCCAGTACGGCGGTGAGGTTAGGGTCGGCGGTCTGGTACTGACGGCGCAGCTCCTCCTGCCAGCGGCGGACTTCCGCCTGCAGCCGCCCCCCCTGTCCCTGGGGGAGGACTAAGACCGCCTGGGCCTGCATGGGGATGGCGTTGTGGGCGCTGCCCCCGGACAGGTCCCCGATCCAGACGTCCAGCTCCGGGGACAGCCTTGTCAAAAAGTCCGCCAGGGCGCGCACAGCGTTGCACCGGTTTTTGTGGATGTCGTCCCCGGAGTGGCCCCCGATGCCCCCGGAGAGGGTGAGCCGCCAGCCCTCTCCCGCCGGGGCGGGGGAGAGGAGCAGGGGGCGGACGCACCGCTCCCGCCGCCCTCCGGCAGACCCGGCGATGGCCCGGCCCAGGTGGAAGCCGTCGGTATTGAGCAGGCCGTAAGCCCCCTGGAGCCAGCCGGGATCCACCTGGGCCGCCCCCTGAAGGCCCACCTCCTCGCACACGGTGAAGAGCAGGCGCAGGGGACCATGGTTCAGGTCCTGTTCCATCAGCCACAGCACTGTGGCGTTGCCCAGGTTGTTGTCCGCGCCCAGGGTGGAGCTGCCGTCGGTGCGCAGCACCCCATCCTGGATCACCAGCCTGGGGGTGTCCCGCAGGGGGTCGAAGCCGCTGCCCGGCCGGACGGTACACACCATATCCATGTGGCCCTGGAGGATGAGCAGGGGACAGTTTTCCCGCCCCGGGGCGGGGGGGACCTCCGCCAGAACGTTTCCGGCCGGATCCCGCCGGGGGGACAGCCCCATCCGCCTCAGCCGGTCCATGAGGTAATCGCTCTCCTGTTCCTCGTGATAAGAGCCGTGGGGAACCTGGTTCAGACCACGGAACTGCGCTAAAATTCCTTGGGTAATGGCCTGCGCCCCGCCCAGCCGCGCCAGCATTGTCATCGGTATCCGCTCCTTGTGTGGTTTTTCTCTATTGTATCAGAGTCTGTTCCATATCTCAACCTGCACAGATGAGCGCGGGGAGCCAGGGAACAGGCGCTCAGGGGGAGGGCCCGGGCGCAAATCAGCACAGGGCCTCCCATGTACCCAGGGCCACCAGCAGCAGGCCGGACAGGGGGAGGGCCAGCCGGCCCAGCAGCCGGCCCGCCACCCCCGCCCCCAGCCAGCGGCCAAAGGGCAGGCAGAGCAGGGTAAGGAGAAAATTGACCCCGGTAGCCGCCGGGACGGACAGTCCGGCGGCGCCGGCGGCCACCCCTACCCCCGCGTTGTTCACTGCCAGAGCCGCAGCCAGGGCGATCCACCCCGCCAGACCGGGCTGGACGGGACCGTCCTCCCCGCCGCCCTCTTTCCCGCGGAGGAAGTCCAGCAGAAACCAGCACCCGATGCCCACCAGGGCCAGCCCCCCCAGCATATTGGCCGCCTCCGGCGCCGCCGCCGCCACCAGATCCCCCAGAATGAGGGACAGCCAGGTGACAACGGTGGTGATGGCGGCCAGCACCAGGGCGTGCCTTGCCGGGATGCGCACCCCCCGGGCCCCATACCCCGCCGCCAGCAGGACGGTGTCCAGATTACAGGCCAGAGCGAAAAAAAACGCCGTTACCAGCGCAGAAATCAGTGCCATATCGCGCCTCCTTTTCCGCCCATCCTATGAAAAGAGAGGCGGGGAGGTGCCTGCGGGTCAGGGACGCCTTAAACAAGGCAAAAGCCTGTATTCACAGCCGGGAACACTGGACTGCCGGGGGATTTTGTCCCGGCTGGACAGTGTCCAACGGTTCTGAATACAGGCTCTGACCGTCCCGGCCGGAACCAGGCGGGGACGGAGATCAAACAGCCGTAAAGGCTCCGCCGTGATAGCAGAGATATGGGAGCGGCGAGGAACGGGGCGTGGGACAGGGCGTCCTCACCGGCGTCACTCCTCCTGAGACAGCGGGGCGCCGCCCCCCAGCAGCGGCCGGAGCAGGCGCTGGAAGAGCTGGGCCAGTCCTCCGGTAGACACCGCGGCCACCACTGTGCCCGCCCCCGCGCCGGCCAGCCGGCCCAGGCAGAGGAGAGACACCGCGATGGCTGCGGCCACAATGGTCACGTCAAAGGCGGTCTTGGCGGCGCCGAAGGGGACGGCGTATTTCCTGTTCACCGCCCGGCAGAACCCCTCACAGGGGAGGTACATCACGTCCCCCATTACCTCCAGGGCCACCCCCAGGCCCAGCACGGTACACCCCGCAAGGAGCAGCGCCGTCCGGGCGGGGCAGGAGGACAGCGTCCAGCCCCGGAGCAGCCACAGCCAGACGTCCAGCCCCATGGAAAACAGGAAGCTGGCGGGGAGCTGGAAGAGCTGCGCGGGCCGGAACTCCCGCCGGAGCACCGCCGCCTGCCCCGCCAGGGCGGCCGCATTGATGAGGAAGGTAAACGTGCCCAAGGTAACGGCGGGGACAAGCAGATTGAGCACAAAGGGCAGGCTGGCAATGGGGCTGCACCCCAGGCCGGCCTTGACGATCAGGGAGCTGCCAAAGGAGGCGACGACCACGCCCAAAGAAAAGGTACCGTACCGGGACAATGCCCCTGGATAGGCCATGGCACACCCTCCTTTCCCGGTTTTACAAGCTGGATTCACAGCCGCTGAACGCTGTCCGGCCGGACCCTTTGCCGCCCCGCGGCGGCAAAAATCCCCCGGTCATCCAGCATTCCCAGGCTATGAATACAGGTTTTTACAGAAAAATTGTAACACAGCCTGCCGGCGGACACAAGGACGATTTTCGCGGCCCATCCGGCGGCCCGGAGACAGAAAACAGGCGCCCAGGCTGGAGCTGGGGATTTTGTTCACATTTTCCCCTTTTTTATTGGGGTGGGATATGATATACTGTACCATGAATTTCTGTAGACAAATGCTTGGCAGCGCCAGCATTGGGGAAAGGTGAACGACCTGAAATGAATATTTTGAAGAAACTGTTTGGCACCAGCTCCGCCAAGGAGCTCAAGGCCATTCAGCCCCTTGTGGACAAAATCGAAAATCTGGAGCCGGAGTACGCCGCCCTCAGCGAGGAGGAGCTCAAGGGCAAGACCGCCCAGTTCAAGGCCCGCCTCAGCGCCGGGGAGACGTTGGACGACATCCTGCCGGAGGCCTTTGCCACCTGCCGGGAGGCGGCGTGGCGGGTGCTGGGCATGAAGCCCTACCGGGTGCAGCTCATCGGCGGCATCATCCTCCATCAGGGGCGCATTGCCGAGATGCGCACCGGCGAGGGCAAGACGCTGGTGGCAACCCTGCCTGCCTACCTCAACGCCCTGGCGGGGGAGGGCGTCCACGTCATCACCGTCAACGACTACCTGGCCAAGCGGGACAGCGAGTGGATGGGCAAGGTATACCGCTACCTGGGCCTGACCGTGGGCCTGGTGATCCACGACATCCCGCCCCAGATGCGCAAGGCCTCCTATGAGGCGGACATCACCTACGGCACCAACAACGAGTTCGGCTTTGACTACCTGCGGGACAATATGGCCATCTACTCCGCGGAGATGGTCCAGCGGGGCCACTCCTTCGCCATTGTGGACGAGGTGGACTCCATCCTCATCGACGAGGCCCGCACCCCCCTTATCATCTCCGGCCAGGGGGATCAGTCCACCCAGCTGTACACCATTGTGGACAACTTTGTGGCCAAGCTCACAGGCAAGCGGGTGGCCAGCGTGGACGCCAAGGAGGAGGAGGACCCGGACGAGGACGCCGACTACATTGTGGACGAGAAAGCCCGTACCGTCACCCTCACCGCCCGGGGCATCCGCAAGGCGGAGGAAGCCTTCCAGCTGGAAAACCTCTCCGACGTGGAGAATACCACCCTGTCCCACCACATCAACCAGGCCATCCGGGCCCGGGGCCTGATGAAGCGGGACATTGACTACGTGGTGAAGGACGGGCAGGTCATCATCGTGGACGAGTTCACCGGCCGGCTCATGTTCGGCCGCCGGTACAACGAGGGCCTGCACCAGGCTATCGAGGCCAAGGAGAAGGTGGCGGTCGCCCGGGAGTCCAAGACCCTGGCCACCATTACCTTCCAGAACTACTTCCGCCTGTATGACAAGCTGTCCGGCATGACCGGCACCGCCATGACCGAGGAGGAGGAGTTCGGCACCATCTACTCCCTGGACATTGTGGAGATCCCCACCAACAAGCCCCTGGCCCGGAAGGACCACCCCGACGTGGTATACAAGACCGAGGCGGGCAAGCTGCGGGCCATTGTGAGCCAGATTGAGGAGTGCTACAAGAAGGGACAGCCCGTGCTGGTGGGCACCGTGTCCATCGAGAAGTCGGAGCAGCTGTCCGATATGCTCAAGCGCAAGGGAGTCAAACACAACGTGCTCAACGCCAAGTTCCACGAGAAGGAGGCGGAGATCGTGGCCCAGGCCGGCAAGTTCGGCGCCGTCACCGTGGCCACCAATATGGCCGGCCGCGGCACCGACATCATGCTGGGGGGCAACGCGGAGTATCTGGCCAAGGCGGATCTGAAGAAGGCGGGCCTGTCCGACGAGCTCATCGCCGAGTCCACCGGCTTTGCCGAGACGGACAACCAGGAAATTCTGGACGCGCGGCGTATGTTCAGCCAGGCGGAGGCAAACTATAAGGACGCCATCAAGAGCGAGGCGGAGAAGGTCCGCGAGGCGGGGGGACTGTTTATCCTGGGCACCGAGCGCCACGAGTCCCGCCGCATCGACAACCAGCTCCGGGGCCGCGCCGGCCGTCAGGGCGACCCGGGGGAGAGCCGGTTCTACCTGTCTTTGGAGGACGATATTATGCGCCTGTTCGGCTCCGAGCGGGTGATGGGCATGATGGACCGCCTGGGCGTGGACGAGGATACCCCCATCGACGCCAAGATGCTCTCCGGCGCCATTGAGAACGCCCAGAAGCAGGTGGAGTCCCGGAACTTCCAGACCCGTAAGACGGTGCTGGAGTACGATGACGTGATGAACACCCAGCGCAAGGTCATCTATGAGCAGCGCCGCCAGGTGCTGGACGGGGAGAACCTCTCCGGCGCCATCCAGAAGATGCTCCACACCGTCCTCTCCGGCGCCATTCACGGCCACATGGGGGAGCAGAAGCACCTGGACGCGGAGACCTGGCGGGAGATCTGCGCCCCCTATCGGGGGATGTTCCTCACCGCAGACGAGCTGAAGTTCACCGACGGCGAGCTGGAGCAGTACTCCGCCGACGACCTGTGCCAGCTGCTGCTGGAGCGGGCGGAGCGGGTGTACCGCGCCAAGGAGAAGGAGCTGGGCGAGCCGCTGATGCGGGAGCTGGAGCGGGTCATGATGCTGCGCGTGGTGGACGAGTATTGGATGGACAACATCGACGCCATGACCGAGCTGCGCCAGGGCATCGGCCTGCGGGCCTATGGCCAGAACGACCCCGTGGTGGAGTACAAGCGGGAAGGCTACGAAATGTTTGAGAACATGATCGCCGCCATCCAGGAGGAGACCATCCGCCGGGTATTCCTGGCCCGGGTTCAGGTGGGCGGCGCCGTCAAGCGGGAGCGGGTGGCCCGGGTCACCGGCGAGTCCGGCGGCAGCGACCAGACCGTGAAAAAGCAGCCCGCCAAGAAGGGCAAGCGCATCGGCCGCAACGACCCCTGCCCCTGCGGCAGCGGGAAGAAGTGGAAAAAGTGCGACTGTGAGCAGTATCACGGCCCGGACTATCAATAATCAATCAGAAATGTACTGAAAAGGCAGAATGGAGGGACAAAAACCAGACGTTCTGCCTTTTCTGTTCAGATGAGGACTGTTGAATGAATATTATTGAGTGTGAACACGGCGGCGTCCCTTTTCTCTCCTGTGAGGGCTTTGCCGCCGCCGGCGGAGTGGCCCACGGCTTTTCCACCCGGGCGGGGGGCGTAAGCGAGGGGATCTACGCCTCGCTGAACCTGGGCTTCTGCCGTGGGGACGACCGGGAGAAGGTGCTGGAGAACTACCGCCGGTTCTGCGCCGCCATCGGGGCGGACTATGAGGGGCTGGTCCTGTCCAACCAGGTCCACGGGGATGTGGTGCGCCCCGTCACCACCGCCGACCGGGGCAAGGGCATCCACTCCAAGGGCAATTACGAGGCCGACGGCCTCATTACCGACATCCCCGGCCTCTGCCTGACCATCTTCGGAGCAGACTGCCTGCCCATCCTGCTCTACGACCCGGCGCGCCGGGTGATTGCCGCAGTCCACGCGGGCTGGCGGGGCACCGCCAACGGCATCGCCGCCAAGGCGGTGGAGCGCATGGCGGACAGCTATGGCTGCCGGCCGGGGGACATTCTGGCGGCGGTGGGACCGGGGATCTCCAAGTGCTGCTTTGAAACCGACGAGGACGTGCCCAACGCCCTGAGCGAAGCCATGGGGGCCGCCGCCCTGCACCATATCGAGGTGCGGGGAAACAACAAATTCTATGTGGACCTGAAGGCCCTCAACGCCCTGCGCCTGGAGAAAGCGGGGCTGGCGGCGGAGCACATCGCCGTATCCGATCTGTGTACCATGTGCCAGCATGACCGGTTCTGGTCCCACCGCTACACCAAGGGGGAGCGGGGAAGCCAGGCCGCCATGCTCCAGCTTCTGTAGGCATGGGGCGGCGCGGCGCGTGTTTCGTTCTGGCACTGGCGCTGGCGCTGGGCCTGTGCGCCTGCGGGGAGGAGCCGGAGTACGTCCTCCCCCCGGAGACGCCCCCGCCCCCCGCGCCCACCCAGAGCGCCCAGCCCATGCCCTTTGCCCTGGCCTGCTACCCCGGGCAGGGGCTCCACCCCATCCTGGGGACCAACCGGGCCAATCTGAATTTGGCCGGCCTGATCTACGACGGGCTGTACGAGCTGGACCGGAATTTCGCCCCCCAGAGCGCCTTGGCGGTGGCCCACACCGTGTCAGAGGACGGGCTTACCTGGCAGTTCACCCTGCGGCAAGGAGTGACCTTCTCTGACGGGAGTCCTCTTACCGCGGCGGACGCGGCCTATTCCCTCAACCTGGCCCGGGAGAGCCCCCTGTACGCCCAGCGGCTGGGGGCGGTAACCGCCGTCCGCGCGGAGGGAGAGCAGGTGGCGGTCACCCTGTCCGCCCCCAACGGGGCCCTGCCCGCCCTGCTGGATATCCCTGTCATCCGTCCCAACGGGGAGGAGGGCGCCCCTCTGGGCACCGGGCGGTATGTCCTGGCAGGGAGCGGGACGGAGCTGTCTCTGAACCGCCGGACCGGCGGCTGGCGGGAGGCGCCCCCCAGTCTGGAGCGCATCCCCCTGCGCTCCATGGAGCAGAACGAGGATTTGATCTACGCCTTTGACACCCGGTCCGTAACGCTGGTGGGGACCGACTTCACCAGCCCCGGGACGCTGGGCTTTTCCGGCAGCTTTGAGACGGTGGATTATTCTACGGCAGATATGCTCTATCTCGGCTTCAACTGTTCCTCCGGCCCCTGCCGCAGTCCGGAGGTGCGCCGGGCCCTCAGCCGGGGGCTGGACCGGGACGCCCTGTGCGCCGGGGTGTTTTCCCTCCACGCGGCGCCGGCGGCCCTGCCCGCCCATCCGGCCAGCGGCGTCTACGACAAGGAGACGGCGGATCGGCTGTCCTATGACCCCCAGTCCATGGCGGATCTTCTGCGCCAGGGGGGCTGGACCAACGAGGGGGAGGGCTGGCGCAGCGGACGGCAGACCCTGGCGCTGAGGCTGGTGGTCAATCAGGACAACAGCTATAAAACCAGCGCGGCGGACGAGCTGGGGCGGACCTTTACCGAGGCGGGAATCGCCGTCACCGTAGAAAAGCTGCCCTGGGAGGACTACCTCACCGCCCTGGAAACCGGCGACTTTGACCTCTATCTGGGGGAGACGCGCCTCACCGGGGACTTTGATCCGGCCCTCCTGCTCAACGGCGGGGCGCTGAACTATGGCCGCTACACCGGCGGCGGCACCGACGTTCCTCTGGCGGCGTTTCAGGCCGCCCAGGGTCCCGCCCGGACCGCCGCTGCCAAGGTCTTTTACGGGGCGTGGGCGCAGGAGGCTCCCTTTGCCGTCCTGTGCTTTAAAAACTGGTCGGTCCTCACCCAGTGGGGGCAGGTCTCCGGCCTGACGCCCACCCAGCAGAACTTGTTTTACGGCTTTGAACAGTGGACCATCCGGGGTGGATAGAGGTCCTGAAGCATGTCTGAATACAGAGAAAACAGGCCCTAGGGGGGCCGGTACAGATAAGGGGTTTTGAACATGGGAAAAGTATTCCGCTGCTACGCGGAGAAGAAGCCGGGCTTTGACGTGGAGGCCCGGGGCTTGCTCAATGAGCTGAAAAACGAGCTGGGCCTGGACGGGCTGGAGGGGGTGCGCATTCTCCGCCGGTACGATGTGGAGGGCATCGACGCCGCCACCTATCAGGCCATCCGCACCACGGTGCTCAGCGAGCCCCAGGTGGACGACGTGTACGACGAGACGTTCCCCGACGTGCCGGGGGTCCCCTGCCGCACCTTCGCGGTGGAGGCCCTGCCGGGCCAGTTTGACCAGCGGGCGGACTCCGCCGCCCAGTGCGTCCAGCTCCTCACCGGGGGGGAGCGCCCCCTTACCGCCGCGGCCAGCGTCTACCTCCTGCTGGGCCGGGTGGAGGAGGAGCAGCTGGAACGGGTGAAGCGCTACCTTATCAATCCGGTGGAGAGCCGGGAGGCCCCCCTGGACCGGGTGGACACTTTGGCGCGGGACTACCCCGTCCCCGCCGCCGTGGCCGTGCTGGAGGGGTTCCGAGACAGGGACCAGGCCGGCCTGGCCGAGCTGCTGTCCAGCTATGGCCTGGCCATGGATCTGGCGGATCTCACCTTCCTTCAGACCTATTTCCGGGACGAGGAAGGGCGGGACCCCACCCTCACCGAGCTGCGGGTCGTGGATACCTACTGGTCCGACCACTGCCGGCACACCACCTTCTCCACCCACATCGACAAGGTGGACATCGCCGACGAGGACGTAAAGGCCGCCTATCAGATGTATCTGTCCGCCCGGGAGGAGGTCTACGGCAAAGAGGGGGCCGCCCGCCGGCCCCAGACCCTGATGGACCTGGCCACCATCGCGGCCAAGGTGCTGAAAAAGCGGGGGGTGCTCCAGAACCTGGACGAGAGCGAGGAGATCAACGCCTGCTCCGTCCGCCTCACCGCCCGGGTGGACGGCCGGGACGAGGACTGGCTGCTCATGTTCAAAAACGAGACCCACAACCACCCCACGGAGATTGAGCCCTTCGGCGGCGCGGCCACCTGCATCGGCGGCGCTATCCGGGACCCCCTGTCCGGCCGCTCCTATGTGTACCAGGCGCTGCGCCTCACTGGCTGCGGCGACCCCCGGGCCCCCCTGAGCCAGACCATGGAGGGCAAGCTCCCCCAGCGCAAGCTGGCCCAGACCGCCGCGGCGGGGTACTCCTCCTACGGCAACCAGATCGGCCTGGCCACCGGCCACGTGGCGGAGGTCTACCACAGCGGATACATCGCCAAGCACATGGAGGTGGGGGCCGTGGTGGGGGCCGCGCCGGCGGCCAACGTCCGGCGGGAACGCCCCGCTCCCGGGGACGTGGTCATCCTCCTGGGGGGCCGTACCGGCCGGGACGGCATCGGCGGCGCCACCGGCTCCTCCAAGAGCCATAACAAGGCGTCCCTGGCCACCATGGCCTCCGAGGTGCAGAAGGGCAACGCCCCGGAGGAGCGGAAGATCCAGCGCCTGTTCCGGGACAGCCGGGTCACCCGGCTCATCAAGCGGTGCAACGACTTCGGCGCCGGCGGGGTGTCCGTGGCCATCGGCGAGCTGGCTGACGGCCTGTCCATCGACCTGGACGCGGTGCGCAAG
Organism: Pseudoflavonifractor sp. 524-17; assembly: GCF_009935845.1. Taxonomy (GTDB): domain Bacteria; phylum Bacillota; class Clostridia; order Oscillospirales; family Oscillospiraceae; genus Pseudoflavonifractor_A. Next base: position 62,800 of record NZ_QWEK01000004.1, read on the forward strand.
AAGTACGACGGCCTGGACGGCACTGAGCTGGCCATCTCCGAGAGCCAGGAGCGCATGGCCGTGGTGGTGGCCCCGGAGGACGCGGACGCCTTCATCGCCGCCGCCGGGGCGGAAAACCTGGAGGCGTATATTGTGGCCCGGGTTACGGAGGATCCCCGCATGGTGATGACCTGGCGGGGGGAGAAGGTGGCGGATCTGTCCCGGGCCTTTTTGAACACCAACGGCGCGGCCAAGCACACCGCCGTTTCTGTTCCCGACTACTTCACGCCGGAGAGCCTCTTCCACAAGGGGAGCCTGCGCTCCACCGCCGCCAGCCTGAAGACCGCCAGCCGCCGGGGCCTCACCGAACGGTTTGACGGGTCCATCGGCGGGGCGTCGGTGCTCATGCCCTTCGGCGGAAAGACCCAGCGCACCCCCGCCCAGGTCATGGCCGCCCTCCTCCCCGTGGGGCCGGGGCATACCACCGATACCTGCTCCGTCATGTCCTGGGGCTTCGACCCCCACCTGATGGAGCGCAACCCCTATACCGGCGCCTTTTTGTCGGTGCTCACCTCCATCGCCAAGCTCACCGCCGCCGGGTGCGACCCGAAAAAGGCGTACTGCTCCTTCCAGGAGTACTTTGAGAAGCTGCGGGAGGACCCCGCCCGCTGGGGCAAGCCCTTCGCCGCGCTGCTGGGGGCGCTGTCCGCCCAGCTGGGCCTGGGGGTGGCCGCCATCGGGGGGAAGGACTCCATGTCCGGCTCCTTCCTGGACCTGGACGTGCCCCCCACCCTCGTCTCCTTCGCCATTGCCCCCGCCAGGGCGGAGGACGTGCTCTCCCCGGAGTTCAAGGGGGCGGACCACCCGGTCTACCTCTTCCAGGCGGAAAATCCCCTGGACTGCGGGGAGGTCAGCGCCTGCTTTGACCGGTTCCACGCCCTGTGCCAGGCGGGAACGGTGCTGTCCGCCTGGGCGGTGGAGGAAAATGTGGCCGAGGGCATTATGAAGATGTCCTTCGGCAATGCGATCGGCTTTACCGCCCGGGCGGACGCGCCCAACCTGTGGTACGGCCTGCGCCAGGGGGCCATTTTGGCCGAGTGTACCGGAGAAGTGGAGGGCAGCCTGTTGCTGGGCCATACCGCCGCCGATCCTGTCATCTCCCTGGGGGGCGAGGCAGAGGAGATCTCCGCCCTGCTGGCCCTGTCCGAGCAGGTGCTGGAGGAGGTCTACCCCACCCGCGCCGGCGACGCCGGTACGGTGGAAGCCATTTCCTGGGACAGGCGCTCCCCCGCGGTGGCCCAGCATCCGGTGGCCCGCCCCAAGGCGGTGATCCCCGTCTTCCCCGGCACCAACTGCGAGTACGACACCGCCGCCGCCTGTGAGCGGGCGGGGATCGCGCCGGAGATCGTGGTGGTGCGCAATCTGGACAGCGCCGGCCTCACCCAGTCCGCCCAGGCTCTGGAGGGGGCCATCCGGGGGGCCCAGATGGTGATTCTCCCCGGCGGCTTCTCCGGCGGGGACGAGCCAGACGGCTCCGCCAAGTTCATTTGCTCCTTCCTGCGCAATCCCCGGCTCACCGACGCCATCCACGACCTGCTCCACCAGCGGGACGGCCTGATGCTGGGTATCTGCAACGGCTTCCAGGCTTTGCTCAAGCTGGGCCTGCTGCCCTACGGGGCCATCCGTCCCATGGATGAGGACTGCGCTACCCTGACCTATAACAACATCGGCCGCCACCAGAGCCGCTATGTCACCACCCGGGTGGCCTCCGTCCAGTCCCCCTGGATGCTGGAGTGCCAGGTGGGCGACCTCCACGCAATCCCCATCTCCCACGGGGAGGGCCGCTTCGTGGCCCCACAGGCCCTGCTGGATCAGCTCACCGCCGGCGGCCAGGTGGCCACCCAGTACACCGACGCTGCCGGACAGCCCTCCATGGACATCGACGTGAACCCCAACGGCTCCCTGTGGGCCATTGAGGGCATCTTCTCCCCCGACGGTCGGGTCTTTGGCAAGATGGGCCACTCCGAGCGCCAGGGCCCCCTGGTGGGCAAAAACATCCCCGGCAGCAAGCATCAGCCCCTCTTCGAGAGCGGCGCGAAGTATTTCCGATAAGCAAAAAATCGGCAGGGACCGGCAAAATGCCGGCCCCTGCCGATTTGTCTTATTCGGGGGGTTCCCGCCGCCCGGATGGGGTCAATGTAGGCGTGGTTCAGCGCCCCGATCTGGAGGAGGGCATCCTGGGCCGCGCGGTCAAAGGAGGCGCTGAGATACCCCCTGTTGTTCACAAAGAAGGCAGGGTCGGAGGCCTGCACCGTGAGCTCCGAGCCGTCGGCCATGTGGAGGAGAAACCGCTCCGTGCCCCGGCCGGCGGAGGGGGGGTAATCGGGGAGCCGGGTGAGGCGGACCTGCCCCAGAAGGGTGACAAGGGTCTGCTGATCCGCCTGGGTCAGGGTGACGGGGGGATAGGTGCCGAACAGGGCGTCCACCCGGGCCACGTCCTCCTGCCGGAGATGGGAAAAGGGAGCCCAGGGGGCCAGCAGCCAGATGCCGGTGCCGATGAGAAGGCAGATAATTGCCGCGCCAATGCGCCGAAGGGACATAACATCACCACCTATGGCAGGTTGCGCAATCAAGTGTTAGGGCAGCACCAGAATATGAGCTTACATACTTGCTTTTTCATGTACAAGCTCCTTTCTTCTGTTTCCAATAGATGGTTAAAATTATAAGAAAAAATTTCGATTTTGTCAAGTAAATTTAAAAAATAATTTAAATAATAAAAAATTTGTCCTTGCCGGCAGTACGTTCCCAAGTTTACATATTATTCACAAACCCTTTAAAAACTGTCCAATTATAAACAAGCATTCCGTGGTATCCTATAAATGCAGTCAGGGAGTACCCAAATACCGCTGCCCCAGGCTGCGGGGGCAGACAAACAACAACACAGATTGTTCTGTGATTGCATATAGATACGTGTTTTTCATTTTACCTCCTCTCTCTTTTCAAAGCAAAAAGCCCCATCCTTTCGGATGGGGCTTTTTGCCGCGTCTTTTTCCGCCGGTCAGCCTCCCGCCAGGTCGGCCAGGAACTGCTCCCAGGCCTCTGGGTTTTGTACATAATACCGGGGGCACTCCTTGCCGGTGACATCGTAGTGGCGGAGGATCTGGCCGCCGTCCAGGTCGAACTCCTCCTGGAGCCAGCGCACCAGCCGGAGGAGGGACTCATAGGTGGCGGGGGTAAATTCCCCGGTTTCGTCCGGGTGGCAGCACTCAATGGAGATGGTGTCCTTGTTCCGGGCGCTGGTGCAGTAGGACCACTCGTCCAGGGGGATGCACTGGATGATCTCCCCGTCCATGCCGATGACAAAGTGGCTGCTGGCATATGTATTGGGGTCGGGCTCCCCCTCCTCCGCCGGGGTCTGGTCCGCAAGGCTGGCGAAGAAGTCCCGGTTCTGCTTGGCGGAGGTGTTGGGATTCCCCACATAGTGGATCGCCACGCCGTTGACCTCCTCCAGGGCCGTCCCCGGCCGGGAGAAGGGATTTTCAGGGAGGTACTGCCGGGTCACCCACTCCGGCACGGCGATGCTGCTGTCAGATGGCTCCGGCTCCTGGGGCCCTTCCTCCCGGCGGAGCAGAAAGAGCATTACCAGCAGGATGAGCACAATCACGGCCAGCACAATGGGAACAAAGAAGGAATTCCGCCTTTCGCGCCGCCGCTGGCTGTTTGAGGACAGCCGCTTTCCGCCCTGGGGCCTCTGGTCCTGCTGGAGTTCCTGGGACGCCTGCTGTCCCAGGGTCTCTTGGGTCTCCTGCCGCTGTTCCATATCCATCCACTCCTCCATAATCTTAGAGCCTGCATTCACAGCCGCAGAACACTGTCCAGCCGGACCCTTTGCCGCCCCGCGTGTGAATACAGATTCTCTATCGTCTTGCCCCGGCCCCTGCCGGATATTTTCTATTATATCAGTATACCAGTTTTTTCGACAGGGATCCTTAAAATTTTTTGAATTTGTGCCCGTCTGGGTCCCCTTCCATCCTTTTGCACTTTTCACCTCCCGAGAAACGTGATATGATGTAGGAAACGAAGCCGAAACGTGCAAGCTGTACTTTTTCCATGCCCTTCTCTTCGGATCTCCCGTTTTTTGATACTCGGCGGCCCTTTTCCCTCCAAGAAAAAGAGCCGGCAAAGGAATGTGAGACAAATGCCAAACTATTTCGCCCATCTTGTCTTCGGCGCCAAGGTGCTCAAGGAGCTGCCGGAGGAGATGGCTGGCTCCTTCCGGCGGGACCGGGCGGCCTTTAATCTGGGCTGTCTGGGGCCGGACCCTCTGTTTTTCTACCACCCAGCCCTGCCCAACCAGTGCCGCCGGGAGGGAATGAGGATGCACAAGCGCAGCGCCCTGCCGGTGTTCCGCCGGCTGGCCCATGCGGTGGGGGAGGGCGTCCCCCAGGCGGACAGCTACGCCGCCGGTTTTATCTGCCACTTCGCCTTGGACGCCGCCTGCCATACCTTCATTGACAAGCTGGTCAACGCGGGGAAGGTGGCCCATCTGGCGCTGGAGGCGGAGCTGGACCGCCGCCTCATCGAACGGCGGGGCCTGCTCTCCGCAGGGCAGATCTACATGCCGCCCATCACTGAGGAGGCGGTGTACCTGGCGGCCTCTTCGGCCTATCTGTGCGCCGGCCCCCGGGAGATCCGCAAAGGCTACGCCGCCATGCGGCGGGACAGCCTGGTCTTCGCCAAGTGCTACGGCACCCGGGGGGGCTGGCTGGCGGACAAGGTCATGGGGGCCATCCCCGCCTGCCGGGAGCTGGCAGGCGTTATTCTGGGCCCCGCCCCCGCTCCGGGGAGCGAGGCCCACAGCCGCCATATCCTCAAGCTGCTGGAGACGGAGGTGGAGGGCGCCGCCGGCCATATCCAGGACTTCTTCACCGCCGGCGTGGCCCATGGCCAGTTCGCCACCTGGTTCCAGCGTGACTTCAGCGGCAGGCTCACCCTGGACCCGGCCTGAACCCGCCGCGCCCTTCCCCTTTCCTTGTTTCACCGCTGGCAAAAGGCCCAGCGCGGATTTGAAATCGTCCGCGCCGGGCCCTATTTTTGCTGTCAAAACCCCGTCCCCGCCCTCATCCCGGGATTGGGCCGGCGTGTGGTTGTAAGAGGTAAGTGTTCTCGAAGAACGAAGGTGTCACATGTGAACGTCTCGGGCCTGCTATGTTATCTGCGGAGTCGAACCGCCGGACTGCCCTCCGCCCACCATACAAAAGCGGCGTCCAAGGACGCCCGTTCACGCCCGCTCCCGCGCCCCGGGGCTACCGTCAAACAGCAAATGACATTGGTTATTCCACCAGATCCTGGGTCCAGTTCACCCCTTGGATGGCGGTGTCCAGCTCCCGGAACTGCTTGGACAGGGCGTCGATCTCCCGCTGCAGGCCGCCCAGGTCCAAGGTCACCTGCATTTTGACCTCGCTGTGGGTGAGGCGGTAGTCCCGGCTCTGGGCGGACTCCGTCAGCCGGGTGAGGAGCAGGCGCTTTTTGCGCAGCATATCCCGCCGGGCCAGGGCATCGGCCAAAGTCTCCCCGCCCTCCAGCCGGAGCGCCTGATTGGTGCGGTTGATCCGTTGCACCAGAAGACATAGGGTCTCGTTGACCTCCATGGCCTCCCGGAGGAGGGCGGCGGGGTCTTCGTGGGGGGCGTCCCCCTCCTGGACTTTCAGATTCGCCTGGATGCGGCGCTCCAGGGCGTCCAGCTTCTGCTGGCACTCGGCACGCTCCAGCAGCGCCTGGGCCAATTTCATAGATACCTCCCCTTTCGGTTACAGGCGCTTGTCCAGCTCGGCGGCGATGGCCTGCAAAAAGGCCCGGCTGTCCACGGTTTTGGCGGGGACCTCCCCCTCCCACAGGCCGGCCAGGTCCTGGGTCATGGTGCCCCCCTCGATGACGGCGATGGTGGCCCGCTCCAGCGCCTGGGCGAAGGACTGCAAATCCTCCAGGCCGTCCAGCTCCCCCCGCTTGTTCAGCGCGCCGGTCCAGGCGAAGATGGTGGCCACCGGGTTGGTGGAGGTCTTCTCTCCCTTCCGGTGGCGGTAATAGTGCCGGGTGACGGTGCCGTGGGCGGCCTCGTACTCGTACTTCCCGTCGGGGGAGACCAGCACGGAGGTCATCATGGCCAGACTGCCGAAGGCGGTGGACACCATGTCGCTCATCACGTCCCCGTCATAGTTCTTGCAGGCCCAGATGTACCCCCCCTGGGAGCGGATGACCCGGGCCACCGCATCGTCAATGAGCGTATAGAAATAGGTCAGGCCCAGTTCCTCAAACCGGGCGCGGTATTCCCCGTCGTAGATCTCCTGAAAAATGTCCTTGAAGGTGTGGTCGTACTTTTTGGAGATGGTGTCTTTGGTAGAAAACCACAAATCCTGTCTGGTGTCCACCGCGTACTGGAAGCAGGAGCGGGCGAAGGAGCGGATGGAGCTGTCCTTGTTGTACTGCCCCTGGAGCACCCCGGCGCACTCAAAGTCGTAGATGGTCTGGCACATCTGGGCGCCGTCCTCCCCGTGATAGACCAGCTCCGCCCGGCCGGGACCGGGGACGCGGAACTCCGTGGCCTTGTACACGTCGCCGTAGGCGTGGCGGGCGATGGTAATGGGCTTTTTCCAGTTCTTCACCACCGGAGAGATCCCCTTGACCATAACGGGGGCCCGGAAGACGGTGCCGTCCAGAATGGCCCGGATGGTGCCGTTGGGGGATTTCCACATCTCGTGGAGCTTGTACTCCTCCATCCGCTGGCCGTTGGGGGTGATGGTGGCGCACTTTACCGCCACGCCGTATTTCTTTGTGGCCTCCGCCGCGTCCACCGTCACCTGGTCTCCGGTGCGGTCCCGCTCCGGCAGGCCCAGGTCGTAGTACTCCGTCTTTAAGTCCACATAGGGGGTGAGGAGAATGTCCTTGATGTCCTGCCACAGAATGCGGGTCATCTCGTCCCCGTCCATCTCCACCAGGGGGGTCTTCATCTGAATTTTTGCCATGGGAAAGCACCTCCGCCGCCGGAATCCACCGGCTGATTGATTTGTCTGGACTATTATACCGGAGCCCGGCCCGTTTTGCAAGGCGTCACCGCCGGGTGGTGAAACAGACGGCGTTCCCTCCAAGGTCTGGGCGGGTTCTAAACCCGCCTGCGGCCCGCGATTGCGCACACGCCTCGTAATACGTGTGTAGGGCGGGACGACTCGGCCCGCCGCTCCCCCGATCCCCGGCGGGGAACGGACAAAACCGGCCTGCACCAATGTGCAGGCCGGTCAGTTTGGATAGGGCTCCTTTTGGCGGGTCCGCCCCAGCAGGTAGTCCACGCTTACCCCGTAGAAGTCCGCCAGGGCGCACAGCACCTCCGGCGGCAGCGTGCGCTGTCCGCTCTCGTAGTAGGAATAGGTCCGCTGGCCCACCCGGAGGACGGCCCCCAGCTCCCGCTGGGTCAGATCCCGATCCTCCCGCAACCCTCGAATTCGCTCGTAGATCAAGTCATCTCACCGCTTTCCAGAACATCCGTAGGGGCGGGTTCCAGGGCCGGTCAGTGTGTGCCCCTACAAAGTTTAGCAGACCCCTTGTAGGGGCTGTAGATCCGGGCGGCCCTTTCCGCGTGGATAACGAAAACTGATATTATAGAATATAGTCAATAATAGACTGCTATATATCTTGCTTTTAAATACAGATTGACAATTAGAAAATACATGGTATAATTAGAGAAACTGATTAGTTTAATTTTCCACGAAAGGCGGTGAAAGAGTACAGGACGCTGTGATAGAGTAAGAGAGTGTGTATCATAGTTAATAGTTAAAGGAGGACAATATGAAAAGGTTAGTAGAATTTCTTTTGACGCTTTGTCTTTGTGTCTCCCCCTTTGCGGCGCCGACTCATGCGGACACGGTTCACGTTTCCACGGAAAAGCTGCAACCCCTATCTGCTGGCTCCGAAAAAGTGTCGGTCAGCAATCCTATGACTTTTGAGGAAATGGTTGCTGAATATGCCAAGAGTTCTGGCCTGACCTATGAGGAAGCGCTTGAACTGCTTCCTGCTCCGATTGAAACCCGGGCGCCGGTCACTTATCGCACTTTAAAGGCAACATTGGATGTCACGGATTCTTACAAACCTACATTGGATTTCTATTGTCAGACCTCTGAATCCGGGAACTATTGGGGCATTCTGTCCGTCTATTCCGTCCAGCTCAGTCGTAGCTATGATACCGGGATTTTGTCTTGGGTCATAACAAAGCAATTCAACGGTACGGTCGATTTCTGGCTTCGCAGTCCATATGAAATTGAGTACATTATCAATGGTGACTTCTTCAATAACGGAACAACCAGCAATAGCAAAAATACAGGCCTCAATATTGGCGTTAGCGGTGGCTTTTCCATTAACTTTACCCTAAACGGCGGAGATGGGAGCAGCTCTAACCACTACTCCTATTTTTATGAGCGCGAGTGGCTGTCTTTTCAAAGCTGATCTCTTTCTTGACTCTTCGTTCCAATAGGCTCTAAAACAGTCAGGGGGCACACGGAAGTTCCGTGTGCCCCCTGGTTTATGCTTAAAATTCGCTTATTTCACGCTCTCGCCGGCGGCCTGCTTGGCCTTGATCTCCTTGAGGGCGTCCTTATAGGACAGGTTCACCCGGCCCTTTTCGTCGATCTCAGTAACCTTGACCCAGATCATATCGCCGATGTTCACCACGTCCTCCACCTTTTCCACCCGGCGTTCCGCCAGCTTGGAGATGTGGACCATGCCGTCCTTGCCGGGGGCCAGCTCCACGAAAGCGCCGAACTGGAGGATACGCACCACCTTGCCATAGTACAGCTGTCCCACCTCGGGGACGAAGACGATGGTCTCAATGATCTTCTTGGCGGCATCGCAGCTCTCCGCATTCTCGCCGGCAATATAGATGGTGCCGTCGTCCTCGATGTCGATCTTGGCGCCGGTGTCGGCGCAGATCTTCTGGATCACCTTGCCGCCAGAGCCGATGACCTCCCGGATCTTATCCACGTCGATCTTCATCTTCACCATTTTGGGGGCGGTGGGGGCCACCTCCGGACGGGGGGCGGCGATGCAGGGGAGCATAATCTCGTCCAGAATGGCAAACCGGGCGTCCCGGGTGATCTCCAGGGCCTCTTTGATGATGGCGTGGCTCAGGCCGTCGTTCTTCAGGTCCATCTGAATGGCGGTGATGCCCTTCTTGGTGCCCGCCACCTTGAAGTCCATCTCGCCGTGGAAGTCCTCCACGCCCTGGATGTCAATAAAGGTGGTGAAGGATCCGTCGTCGTCCTGGATCAGGCCGGAGGAAATGCCCGCCACCGGGGCCTTGATGGGCACGCCGGCGTCCATGAGGGCCAGCGTAGACCCGCAGATGGAGCCCTGGGAGGTGGAGCCGTTGGAGCTCAGCACCTCGGACACCACCCGGATGGCATAGGGGAACTCCTCCACGCTGGGGATGACGGGTTCCAAAGCCCGCTCCGCCAGGGCGCCGTGGCCGTACTCCCGGCGGTTGGTGGACCGGGCGCCCCGGGCCTCGCCCACGGAGTAGGAGGGGAAGTTGTAGTGGTGCATATACCGCTTCTCCGTCTCCGGCCAGATGGTGTCCAGCTTCTGGGCGGCGGAGAGGGTGTTCAGCGTGGCCACGGACAGCACCTGGGTCTGCCCCCGGGTGAACAGGCCGGAGCCGTGGACCCGGGGCAGCACCCCAACCTCGGCGGCCAGGGGCCGGATCTCGTTTTTGGCCCGTCCGTCCACCCGGTGGCCCTCCAGCAGCCAGGCCTTGACGATCTTTTTCTGGAACTTGTAGGTGATCTCGTCCAGATACTTGTCCATCTCGGGGAACTCCTCCAGGAAGAGCTCGTGCCAGTGGTCCACCAGCTTGTTCCACCGCTCCTCCCGGACGTTCTTGTCGTCCGTGTCCATGGCGGCCTTGGCCTCGTCCATGGTGGCGGCGACGATTTTGTCAAAGAGATCCTGGTCGAAGTCGGCGTGGTCGTACTCCATCTTGGGCTTGCCGATCTCTGCGGTGATCTGGTTGATAAGGGCAACCTGCTTGCGGATCTCCTCGTGGGCCTTCACAATGCCCTCGTACATGATCTCGTCGGGGATCTCCTTGGCGCCGGCCTCGATCATCACCACCTTGCCCTCGGTAGCGGCCACGGTCACATCCATCTGAGAGGTCTCCCGCTGGGCGGCGTTGGGGTTGAAGACGATCGCCCCGTCGCAGTAGCCCACCTCCAGACAGCCGATGGGGCCGGCCCAGGGGATGTCGGAGAAACTCAGGCAGGCGGACACGCCGATCATGGCGGCCACCTCGGGGGAGCAGTCAGCGTCCACGCTCATCACGGTGCAGGTGACGCACACGTCGTTGCGGAAGCCGGAGGGGAACAGGGGCCGGATGGGCCGATCGATGAGCCGGCTGGCCAGCACGGCGGGGAGGGAAGGCCGGCCCTCCCGGCGCATGAAGGAGCCGGGGATGCGGCCCACGGCGTACAGCTTCTCCTCAAAGTCCACGCTCAGGGGGAAGAAGTCCACCCCGTCCCGGGGCCGGGCGGAGGCGGTGACCGCCACCATGACCGTGGTCTCACCGTACTTGACCATGCATGCGGCGTTGGCCAGCTCGGCCACCTTGCCAATCTCCAGCACCAACGGCCGGCCGGCCAGATCCATGGAGTAGGTCTTGTAGTTGGGGAACTGTCTGTGCTTGATGATAGTTGACATAAGTTGTCCTCCCTTTTCTCCGCGCACAGCGCCCGGCGGCCTTTTAGCACTTGAATGGAGGACGGGGCCGCGCCGGCCGGAGTCCGTCCCCTATTCAACTGCTAAAAAAGCGTTTGGGCGCCTGCGTCTGGTTTGTAGAATTTTTTCTGGACGGGAACAAAGGTGGCGCGGAAAACCACGCCACCTTTGATTGGTTGGCTTACTTACGAATGCCCAGCTTGGCGATAATGGCGCGGTAACGCTCAATATCTTTGGCGGCCAGATAGTCCAGCATCTTGCGGCGCTTGCCGACCATCTTCAGCAGGCCCCGGCGGCTGTGGTTGTCGTGGATGTGAACCTTCAGATGCTCGGTCAGCTCCTGAATGCGGGCGGTGAGAATGGCGATCTGCACCTCAGGGGAGCCGGTATCGGTCTCATGGGTGCGGTTGGCCTCGATTACGGCCGTCTTTTCGTCCTTGCGGATCATGGGAAATTCCACCTTTCTGAATCATCTGCCCGGCGGCTGAGTGGAGGGCGGGTGAACCCCCGCGTAGAGCGGCAAAACCCCCTGGACCAAGCCGCGGGCCAGTACACTTGACGTGCTGGTACACTATACCACAGTTTACCCTGTCTGTAAAGAAAAAAATCAGGATTTTGTGCTTTGACGGCATAATTCCGCGGTCGAAATATTCGAAAAATAACGTTTTGCCCCATGCGCGGGAACAAAGTATTTTACACAGCCCGTGGGATACGGTAAAATAGAATTCCAGCACCTGCATTCATAACCGGGGAATGCTGGATTCCCGTGGGATGCTGCTGTCCCGCAAGACAAAAAGCCCGTTTTATATCCTATCATAAATACAAATTAGGAGGACAGCGGTATGCAAAGGAACACGTTCCCCCGCGCCCTCAGGGGGAGCCGGGGTAGATGATGAGCCGTACACATACTTCTCTGCTGAAGACACTGGTATTTTTATCTCTTCCCACCATGCTGGAGGAGATTCTGGCCACGCTGCTGCAATATGTGGACACCGCCATGGTGGGCCAGCTGGGGGAGCAGGCCACGGCGGCGGTGAGCGTTACCACCACCGTCACTTGGCTGGTGAACAGTATTTCCGGGGCGGTGGGAATGGCGGTGCTGGCCCTCATCGCCCGGTCCGTGGGGGCGGGGGAGAGAGACCGGGTGGCCAGGCTGTCCCAGCAGGCCCTCTTTCTGGCGGCGGCCTGCGGGCTGATCTGCGGCGGGGCGTCCATGGCCCTGAGCCCCTTCATCCCCGGCTGGATGGGGGCGGAGGAGGCCGTCCGGGGGCAGGCGTCCCTGTACTTTTTTATCGTCAGCCTGCCCATGGTCTTCCGCTCCGCCAACACCATTTTGGGGGCCGCCATCCGGGCCACCCAGGACACCCGCACCCCCATGCTCATCAGTATGGGGGCCAACTGCCTCAACGCCGGGCTGAATTACGTGCTGATCTACGGCTGCGAGCTGGGGGTCACCGGGGCGGCGCTGGCGTCGGCGGCGTCCTACACCCTCTCCGGCATGCTGATGTTCCTGGCCTACCGGAAGAAAGCCGCCCTGAGCTGGGCGTGGCGGGACTTTTCCATTGACCGCCCCCTGCTGCGCCAGTGCGCCCGGGTGGGCCTGCCGGTGCTGGGCACCAGCGTGACCTCCTGCCTGGGCTATGTGGTCTTCGCGGGGATGGTATCCGGCGGCATGGGGACCACCGTCTTTGCCGCCCACTCCATCGCCGTGACCGCGGAGACCATCTTCTATGTTCCGGGGTACGGCCTGCGCACCGCCACCTCCGCCCTGGTGGGGGCCGCCCTGGGGGAGGGGGACAGGAAAAAGCTGGCTGCGGTGAGCCGTTTGAGCATCGCCCTGACGGTGGGGATGATGTGCCTGAGCGGTCTGGCCCTCTACTGCACCGCCCGGCCCCTGATGGCCCTGTTCTCCCCGGTGGACGCTGTGGTCTCCCTGGGGGCGGAGATGCTCCGGCTGGTGGCCTTCTCCGAGCCCTTTTTCGGCCTGATGGTGGTGCTGGAGGGCATTTTTTACGGCCTGGGCCGCACCCGCAGCGCCTTTGTCATCGAGACGTTCAGCATGTGGGGGGTACGGATCCTGTTTACCTTCCTGTGTGTGTCTGTATGGCGGCTGGACCTGCGGGCGGTGTGGCTGTGCATGATCGCCGACAATGTGTGCAAGGCCCTCCTCTTCTCTCTGGTCTTCCTGCGCGCCCGCCGGCCGCTGGTCTGAATCTAAGAATAATTGGCTATAATCGGTTGACAACCAAATACTTTTATAGTATAATGATAATAAAAAACAGGCTTGTTTCTTGAGGAACAGTTAGAAGTTCACACGAAGAAAGGAGTACAAAATGAAACAACTTTGGTCCTTATGTCTCGCGGCTGCAGTAATGTTGTCTTGTGTGTCAGCAACGGTTTGGGCAGCTGAGCAGGCAGAGGCAGAAACTGTCCAGGAACAGCTCTATGAGATCGATACACCCTATGAGTACCCAATTACACCTGCTTCTCCAGAGTGGAAGACATATCAATCTAGGGCGGAACGGCTTGCCGCCTGTCATGTCGATGACGCGCTCCTTCAGAAGATGACAACCCCAGCCCTGGTAGAGACAGTTCTGACCTACCCCATGCTGCCGGATTGTTATGCCTACGATACCCTTGAGGCCGGTATGCGGTCAGTTTCGACGTATTTTTCCGGAATTGATGAATTGGCCGCACGTCCTGATGCCATTGAGTGTTTAGAGGCTTATGCCGCGGCACAAGGCAGAAGCGGCGGAATCTATTCCATGAACGCCAAGTATGTACAGATTTATCTTGAAGATGAGCTTCAGGAAGATACAGAGGCAGTTCAACCCTATTATATCTAAAAACACCAAATGGCTCTGCTGTGAAGGCAGCAACAAACCAAACCTGGGATGACGTAGGTTTCTCAATCTCGGAGGTGGTAAATGCGCAGGAGTATTATGAAGCAGCATACCCCAATGCAGTGCGTCTTTCCAGAGCAACCCCCTCGTATAACTGTCATTCTTACGCATGGTACAGCCAGTCAATAAGTAATAACTACTGGATCAATGACCCAAAACCTTATATGAACGATGGCAGTTACTCAAAATATGCAAGTCCTAAAATGGCGATATTGCTTATTGGAACGGTGGTTCGCACTCTGGCGTTGTAGCGTCGGTAGGCGGTGGTACAGTAGATCCGGTTCAGGTAAAATCCAAATGGGGAGCCCTTTTTCTTTATCAGTATCACATATTGGACTGTCCATACTCTGGAGTGATGTCATTCTGGAGATAATCAGCAACAAACGACTAATAAGCCAGGGCATTTTTGTCCTACTTAAAACCCCGGAGCGCCTCGCATTGTGAGGCGCTCCGGGGTTTTGTTATTCTCTGCTCAGATAGGTCTTGGCGGCGGTGAGGTCGTGCAGGCGCAGGAGGAAGGGGGGGAAGGCCCCGGCCAGCCGCTCCAGCAGGGGGGAGTCTCCCCGCACCCACAGGTCGCACACGCCGTAAGCGGCGGCGGTGTCCGGGGACAGCAGATTCACCGGGCAGCAGGACCAGCCCCACTGGATCTCCTCCGGGGCTACGCCGCTGTCCAGCAGGAAGCGGACGGCGGCGGGGATGAGGCCCGCCGCCCGGACCGCTGCGGCGCACAGGCTCTCCGGCCCGGCAGTGACCAGATTTCCCTCCGTCTCTGCCTCGCCCTCACAGAAGGCGATGGCATAGGCCCCGTCCCCGTCCTTCTGCCCCAGAACACAAGCGCCGGCGGGAAAGGCTCCCGCGGCCAGCAGAGGGTCGTCGCACAGAATTTCCACCGTGGGCAGCTGGCTGTTCCCCAGCAGCTGCTGGGACAGGTTGACAATGGCCTTCCCGCCGTATAACCCCTCAATCAGACGGCGGGCGCTGCTCCACCCGCCGGGGCTGGCGTGGACCCGGCCGGGGGAGAGGGCCTGGCAGTGGTTGGCGGGGCAGTCCTCCCAGATATCCTGAAAAGCCTGACGGCTGTATTCCAATGGATTCACAAAATTCACCTCTCAAAGATTTATTTTTTCAATAGCTGCCCAAAAAGCTCTTCTCCAGCACCTCGTACCCCAGGCGGCCGGAGGAGAATGTGCGGCCGGTGCGCAGGTTGTGGAAGTTGACCTTGCAGGGGGCGTCCCAATCCCGGGGCACGTTGGCCCAGCTGCGGCCGCTGCGGGCGAAGAGCTCCTCAAAGGGAGTGCCGTAAATATCGGTGTTCTTGTCAAAGGTCAGATCGGGGAGGATGCGCTGGATGTCTCCGTCAGGGCAGTCCACCCACAGGTTGGTCTCCTGGCCGTAGATGAGGCAGTCGTTCACCCGGCCATAGGCCATGTTTTCGTCGTCCCCGCCGTGGATGATGGGGGAGCTGGCGGCGGCCTGAACCACGCAGTTTACGTCAAAGCCCCGGTCCACCAAAGTGGGGAAGGTCTGCTCCACGTTGCGGGCGGTCACCTGCACCGCGCCGGACAGGGTGCCGGTGCGCGCCGCCAGCAGGCAGAGGTTTTGGGGGGAGATGCCGATGGCATCGGCCAGCAGGCCGGTGAGCGCCTCGTCCGGCAGTTCATCGGTCTGGAGGTGGGCCACCGCCAGCTCCCGCCATTCGTCCCGGTAGGGGACCTTGGCGGCGTAGTCGTCAAAGGGGCCCAGGGCGCGGAAGGGGCCGGAGAAGGTGATGCGCGCCCCACGGTAGTCCAGCACGAAAATCGCGTCGTGGGAGGACAGCTCCGCCACGGCAGGCCGGTCCACCGTGACCGTGGCGGCTGGGACGAGATGGGGCCCGATCCACATGGTGGTAAAATCCAGCCGGCCCAGGCCCCCCAGACAGGTGTGGGTAAAGAGCTGTCCGGCCCGCCACCCCGCTTTCTCATGTACGCCCATGTCAATCACCGTGGCGCCGTTGCTCAGATGATGGGCCTTGACTTGAAGCTGCTCCTGGTGGGGCAGAATCTCCCGCCGGATCAGCTCCGCCGCCCTCTGGTTGAGAGAAAATTCCAACGATAAGCCTCCTTTGCGCCTGATTTCTTTAGTAGTACAATCCTGCCAAGCCACTATATCACATGGAACGGTTACTTTCAACACAATTCTGCTTTTTCAGAGAAATGCCTTGTGCAAAACAGCAGAAAAAATACGGCTTTCCCGCTGAACCACTTGGTTCAGCGGGAAAGCCGCATCCAGCCGGCGCTGGGGCTACCAGCCCTTACGGAGCACCTTAATGGGGAGATAGCCCTTCCGGTAGTAGGAGGTGGCGTGACAGATGATCTGGAGGTCCTTGGAGTAGACCTCGTCGTCCATCTGGACAAAGAGCTCCCCGCTGTCCACATGGAAAAGGGACTGCAGCCGGGGGCCGGCGTGGTTGACGTCAAAGGAGGCCAGGCTGTAGGCCACAGGGTGGCCGCAGTATTCCTTCAGGTAGGAGAAGCAGCTCTGCTCCCGCATGCGCCAGATGGTGTCCTCCACGGGCTTGACCAGCTCGCCCAAAATGTGGTCCACACAGAAGGCCACCGGGGTGTCGTCGGCGTAGAAGAGCTTTTCTACCGCCAGATAGGAGACCGACTTGGGTCCCAATACCGGGTCGCGCTCCTCTACCAGCTCCAGGCGCTTGACCTCATAGCGGGGGGTATGCCCCAGACCCTGGATCATGCGGAACAGGCCGGGGTCGGTGTCCAGGCGGCAGGTCTCCCGGGCCACCTTGGGGTTGGCCAGGGTGCCCTTGCTGCGCTGCCGGGTGACGAAGCCCATCTCCTCCAGCGAGGCCAAGGCGTCCCGCAGGGCGTTGCGGCTGACCCCGATCTTCTGGGCCAGCAGGTCCTCGTTGGGCAGCTTGAAGGGGGCGTCTCCCTGGCTGCCCCGGATCAGCTCAATCAGGGCCAGCTTTGTTTTGTAGGACAGCTCCGCGCTGTCAACGGGGGTAATTCGAAAGTTATTTGCCATGATGACCTTCTTTACCTTGCAGGCCGGCGGCCTGGGATCCGCCGCAGCCGGCGAGCGCCTGCACCACGGCGGCCAGACTGTCCTCCAGGCTGGGGCAGTCTCCATCCACAATGATGTCCGCGTACTTTTCATAGAGGGGCGTGCGGTATTCGTAAATATCCTTCAAAGTCTCCCCGGGCTGGAAGGCGATGCCCCGGGAGTCCATATTCTGAATGCGCTGCTCCAGTACCGGGCAGGGCAGGCGGAGATAGACCACCGGCCCCAGCTGTTTCAAATGCTCAATACCCTTGGCGCGGCAGATCACGCTGCCCCCCGGGGCGATGACCTTCCGCCCCCCGGGGACGGAGCAGATGGCCTCCGCCTCCAGGTCCAGGAAGCGGTCGGTGCCGTGGGCGTCCAGCACCTGCTGAAGCGGCGCGCCCTCCCGCCGCTCAATGAGCAGATCGACGTCTACAAAGTCAAAGCCCAGGGTCTTGGCCAGCAGCATACCCACCGTGCTCTTGCCTGAGCCGGGCATACCGATCAGCGTAATCGTATCCATAGAAAAACCTCCTATACAGGGTTCGCGTCTGTTGTCAGGCCCCCTCCAGCTCCCGCCGGCGCCGGTCCAGAATTTTGGGGAACCGGTTCAGGAACATCAGCCCGGTGGCGCTGGCGGCCAGAAAATCCGCCGCCGGCTCCGCCAGGAAGACGGCAAACACTTTGTCGTCAAAGAAATGGGGCAGGATAAAGATGAGGGGAATCAGCAAAATGATTTTGCGCAGCAGGGCCAGGAACAAGGAAACCCTGGCCTGCCCCAGGGCCACAAAGGTCTGCTGGCAGGCAAATTGAACGCCCAGCATAAACAGGCAGCCCAGATAGATGCGCAGGGCCCACACCGCGGTGTCCACCAGGGCGGGTTTGTCATTGAACAGGCCCACAAAGAAGCCGGGAAAGAGCTGTACCAGCGCCCAGGTGAGGCAGCTGGCGGCAATCGCGGCCCGGAACAGCAGCCGGAACGCTTTTTTCACCCGTTCAAAATTCCCCGCGCCGTAGTTGAAGCCGATGATGGGCTGAGCGCCCTGGGCCAGCCCCTGGAACAGCATGGAAAAAACCTGCATGACGCTGCTGCCGATGGTCATAGCGCCCACGGCGGTGTCGCCGCCGAAAGCGCGCAGCGAGGTGTTGAAAGAGATGTTTACCAGGCTCTCGGTGGACTGCATGATAAAAGGGGACACGCCAATGGCCAGCACCGGCAGCAGTACCCTCCCGTTGATACGAAAATACCGCCGCTGCAGCCGGAGCCTGGTTTTGTTCCCCAGCAGGAAGGCCACTACCCACGCCGCGGATACTCCCTGGGCCAGAATGGTGGCCAGGGCGGCGCCCCGCACCCCCATATTCAGGCCGAAGATGAAAATGGGATCCAGAATAATGTTCACCGCCGCGCCGATGAGCACAGTGAGCATGGACACGGTGGAAAAGCCCTGGGTGGTGATAAAGGCGTTGAGGCCCAGGGCGGTCTCCACAAACAGGGTGCCCCACAGGTAGATGGTCAGATAGTCCACCGCATAGCCGATGGTGTTCTCCGTGGCCCCGAAGGCCAGGAGCATGGGCTCCTTGATGAGCTGGAACCCCACCGTCACCGCCGCGGACAGCGCCACCAGCAGGGCGGCGCAGCTGCCCATAATCTCGTTGGCCAGATCCAGCCGGCCCTCCCCAATGCGGATCACCGCCCGGGCGCCGCCCCCCATGCACACCAGAGCCGCGATGGCGGACACGAACATCAGCACCGGAAAGCAGATGCCCAGGCCGGTGAGCGCCAGATCGCCCCCGGGCTTGATGTGGCCGATATACATCCGGTCCACAATGTTGTACAGAGCGTTGACCAGCTGGGCGGTAATGGCCGGCAGGGCCAGGCGGAAGAGCAGCCGGCCCACTGGGTCCTTTCCCAAATTATTTTCCCGTTTTGCCATGGCGGCCTCCAAACTACACAATGTACCGGCGGTTCAGCCCTGCCGGCCCTCCAGGAAATAGGTGGCCTCCATGTCCGCCACGCTCAGGGCGAAAGCCAGGGGGTACTGCTCCAGGGCCTGCCCCACCATCCGGGGGTCCTCCTGTCCGGAGAAGCCCATATGCCAGCGGATGGCCATGGCCTCCTCCCGGGTGAGGCGCATAAAGCCGCTGAGGATGTACACTGACTTCTCCCCGTGGCCGTAGGGGAGCGTGTCCTCATAGTAAAAGGTGGGCACCGCCTGCCACTTGCCGTCGGGGCCCTTTACGTTGCGCGTCCCCGCCTGATAGCAGCCAATCTTGCATACGTCGTGGAGCAGGGCGGCAACAGCCACGGACTCTTCGCTGTACTCCAGGCCGTACAGCTCCCGCACCCGCTCCCGCGCCAGGTACTCCCGCAGGCAGTGGTACACATTGACGCTGTGGTCGCACAGGCCGCCGGCATAGGCCCCGTGGAACTTGGCCGAGGCGGGGGAGGTAAAGAAATCGCTCTTGTTTTGCAGATAGTCCAGCAGGGCGCCGCTGCCCTCCCGGGTGATGTAGGTGGTAAACAGCTCCATAAATTCCTCTCGGGCGCTCATTCTATCCCTCCAGTCAGGCTCCCCCAAGGGGGTACAGATACAATATGATAGTTTAACACAGCGCAGGCCAAAAAACCAGAGCTTGCTGCAAAAGTCCTGGGATTTGTGGGGAAAGCGCCTTGACGGTTTGGCCAAAACCCGTTAAAATGTCAACATCTGCGCAAGCGGGACCTGGAGTCTGTCTGAAGACGGGCCCGGAGAAGACAAGGAGGATTTGTTTGTGAAGGAGAGAGAGACCTTTGCCTCCCGGCTGGGCTTTTTGCTCATCTCGGCCGGCTGTGCCATCGGCCTTGGCAACGTGTGGCGCTTCCCCTATATTGTGGGTCAGTACGGCGGCGCCGCCTTTGTGCTGGTGTATTTATTTTTCCTGATTATTATGGGCCTGCCCATTATGGTGATGGAGTTTGCCGTGGGCCGGGCCAGCCGGAAGAGCGTGATCTGCTCCTTCCAGGCGCTGGAGCCCAAGGGGAGCAAGTGGCACTGGTACGGCTGGTTCGGCATGGCGGGGAACTATCTGCTGATGATGTTTTACACCACCATCGCCGGCTGGCTGCTGCTCTATTTCTGCAAAATGGCCAAGGGGGATTTTCACGGCCTGGACACCGCCGGCGTCACCCAGGCCTTTGTGGACATGACCCTCTCCCCCGGGGTGCAGGTGCTGTTCATGGCCCTGGTGGTGGCCATCGGCATGGGGGTATGTGTCCGCGGCCTGCAAAACGGGGTGGAGAAGGTCAACAAAATCATGATGCTGTGCCTGCTGGTCCTGCTGGTGGTGCTGGCCGTCCGGTCTGTCACCCTGCCTGGGGCGGCGGCGGGCCTGCGCTTCTACCTCATGCCGGACTTTGACAACCTGATCCACGACGCCGGCGGCAATTTCATCCTGGGCGAGACCATCTTCGCCGCCATGGGGCAGGCGTTTTTCACCCTCAGCCTGGGCATCGGCGCCATCGCCATCTTTGGCAGCTACATCGGCCGGGAGCGCCGCCTCACCAGCGAGGCCATCAACGTCACCCTGCTGGACACCGGCGTGGCCTTCATGGCGGGCCTCATCATTTTCCCCGCCGCCTTTGCCTTCGGGGTGCAGCCCGACTCCGGCCCCAATCTGATCTTTATTACCCTGCCCAATATTTTTAACGAGATGTCCGGCGGCCGGCTGTGGGGGGCGCTGTTCTTCCTGTTCATGTCCTTTGCCGCGCTGTCCACGGTAATCGCGGTGTTTGAGAACATCCTCTCCTGCTGGATGGACAAGTGGGGGGTGAGCCGGACCAAAGCGGTGGCGGTGAACACTGTGCTCATCTTTGTGCTCAGCCTGCCCTGTCTGCTGGGCTTCAACGTGCTGTCCGGGGTACAGATCCCTATGGTGGGCAACATTTTGGACCTGGAGGACTTTATTGTAAGCAATAACCTCCTCCCCCTGGGCAGTCTGATCTACCTGCTCTTCTGCGTCAGCTCCGCCCGCCGGGGCTGGGGGTACGAGCGCTTCCTTCAGGAGGCGGACGCCGGTCAGGGCATGAGGTTTCCCGCCAAGCTGCGGTTCTATTTTACCTTCGTCCTGCCCCTCATCGTGGCAGTCATTTTCGTGGTGGGCTATTTGCAGAAGTTTATGCCCTGAGGACGCAAAATTCCCCGCCCGGCACACGCCGGGGCGGGGAATTTCCTGCGTTCAATCAATCTTATAGCCCACGCCCCATACGGTTTTGATGAAGCGGGGATTGCGGGAGGGCTCTCCCATCTTCTCCCGCAGGCGGCGGATGTGGACCATGACGGTGTTGTTCCGGTCCAGATACTTCTCCCGCCACACCGTCTCAAAGAGCTGCTCGGCGGAGATGACCTGCCCCCGGTTCTCGCACAGCAGCCAGAGGATGTCAAACTCAATCGGGGTGAGCACCAGGGGCTTGTCATACAGCCAGCACTCGTGGCTGGAGCGGTTGATCACCAGGCCGTTAAAATCAATTACGTCGCCCGCTCCCCGCTCGCTCTCGTTATAGCGGGTGTACCGCCGCAGCTGGGCCTTCACCCGGGCCACCAGCTCCAACGGATTGAAGGGCTTTGTAAGGTAGTCGTCGGCGCCGATGGTCAGGCCAGTGATCTTGTCCAGATCCTCCCCCTTGGCGGTGAGCATCAGGATGGGGAAGTGGTAATCCTTGCGGATCTCCGCGCAGATGGTAAGTCCGTCCAGATCCGGCAGCATCACGTCCAAAATCGCCAGATCCAAGGGCCGCTCCCCCACGAGGGCCAGTGCCGCCGCGCCAGTGCCGCACTTGTGGACCGTAAATCCCTCGCTTTGCAAATAGACCTCCACCAGGTCCGCAATCTCCGGCTCGTCGTCTACCACAAGGATATCTGCCTGCAAAAAAATCTCCCCCCCGCGTTGATGTCCACCATTATAGCCATGGGTTATGGGGCAAGTCAAGCCGTGGGGAGAATTGTAATAAAATATTCAGAAGCTGGACCGGAGGCCTCAACACCGCTCTTTGCGGCCCAAAGGCCAGATTTCTTTTAAAACAGGCCCCAGAACCGGCGGCGGTAAAAGGGCTGGGTTCCCTGGACCGCCTGGACGCCCAGGGGGCTGTTTGCCGGTACGACCTCCAGGGGCGTTCCCCCCAGATGGGGCTGGGCGGCCCGGGCCGCCTCCTGCGCCGCCGCCCGGTAGACGGCCTCCGGGTCCTCCTCCCCCAGGGCCACCGCCAGGAGATAGCGTTCCTCCCCATTGCGCAGCAGCTTTTTCAAATAGGCCCGCCGCACCCTCTTATGCCGCCGGAAGCAGGCGCTTACCGCCTGGACCAGCGCCTCTGGCCAGGGGTCCGGCGTCCCAAAAACAAGGGCGTCTCTCCGGCTGGGGGCCTCTGGCTGCTCCACCCGCTGGATCTTCTGCGCACCCGCCCGGGCCGCCCGCAGACGCTCCGGCGTGAGCACCAGCGCCGCCCCCATCGGGTTGATGACCACCCCGTCCCAATGCTCCGCCAGACGCTCCAGCCGGTCAAAGCCGGTAATTATCCCCCGGCACTGGCCCTGCCGGTCAAAGCGCCTCAGCTCCGTCCAGTCCGTAAACACCGGGATATGCCGCTTTCCGTCGGTGCGCACAATGCGCGGCATCTCTCCCCCGGCCTCCGCCTCCCAGCGGATGGGGGCCAGAAAGCGTCCCTTCACCAGCTGGCGGAACATCTCCACCTCCAGGGCCTGGCTGGCCTGCCGCCGGCCCGCCGCCTGAAACAGGCGGTGCACGGCCCGCACCAGCTCCGGATTGCGCACCTGCCGCGTCTCCTCCGGCTCCGGCAGGCTGTCCGGGGCGGGGGAGAGATCCTCCGCTGACAGATTGAGAAAAACCTGGCCGCTGTCCACCACCAGACGGCGCACAGCGCACCGGCGGCAGTCCTCCGCCAGGGCGCCGGCATCCCCCTCCAGCCGCCGCGCGGCCATTGCCTCCCCCCGTTCCGCCATACCGCGGATGAACTGGGCGCAGTAGTCCTTTTTGGAGAAGAGATAGGCCGCCGTTCCTCCCTGCTCCTCCCCCAGATAGAGATTGCCGGTGTGGCGGGACTGGGCCGCCCACAGCGGCCGGGTCTGCCGGAGGGCCTCCACTATCTGGGCGTACCGCCCCTCCGACGGGCTGCGGTGAAAGCCCTCAATCAGCTCCTGTATCTCCGCCACGGCAGCTCCCTCCCCTCGCCTTTTGCCCTTCTATCCTATTCCAAACCGCCTTTGCTGTCAACCAAGGCCTGGGCCATAGGGCAAATTTCTCCGGGGAATGGAACCATTTTCCCCAATTTGCGTCTATAAGCAGGAAAGGCGGCTGCCGCGATGAATTTATATGCAGCTCTGTCCGCGTTTCTTATCCTGCTGGCTGGGGGAAGCCCCAACCCTCCGGCCGGCCCCCACACCGCCGGCGCGCACTCTGCCGGCGGATCTGCCGGATACCCTGGCCCGGGCGGAGGGCCTGGACGGCAGCGGGGGATATCTCCTTCTGGGCGTCCTGCCGGAGCTGGATATCGCCCTCTACTGCGATAATGCGCAAGTGCGGGACACCGCCTACCTGCGCTATGGCGAACATTTCCAGTCCTTTGACCAGGAGATCTGGAGCGACCCCACCGTTCTTCCCCGGCTCACCTGGTCCGACGGGGCGGACGGCGCTCTGCCTGGCCTGGCGGTGCATTATCTTTCCCACCAGGGCACTTTTTTCGACGGGGAGCGGTACCATCCCGGCCTGACCGGAGAGGAGGTCGTCTGCCAGTGGGACGGGACCCAGTGGACCGATGTACACTTCCGCTCCCACCCCATCCCATACTCATAGGCCGGCGGGCCGCATCCCCGCTGCCGGAAAAGGCAGCGCCTTTTTCCACAGCCGAAAGCGGCCTGCCGAATCTCCTTCGGCAGGCCGCTTGTTTCCGTTTAGAACCTGTATTCACAACCGCTGAACACTGTCTTGCCGGGTCTTTCGCCGCTGCGCGGCGGCAAAAAATCTTGAAATACACAAAGTATTTCTGCGTTTTTTTGCCTTGCGCAAGGGCAAAATCCCTCGGCAATCCAGCGCCCCCCGGTTATGAATACAGGTTCTTAGCTGTTCTGGGCGGCCACCCACGCCTCGAAGGCGGTCACCGCCTCATCGGAATGCTCCGCGATGACGAAGAGAAGCCAGCCGTCTTTGACCACCAGCTTGGCGTCCTCCACCTTGGGCAGGTTCTGGGACAGGTACCAGGAGAAGGTGTCCGCCTGCTGCTGGCGGTAGGCCTCCAGCCCCGCCTTGACTTCCTCCTCACTGCCGTCGGCCAGCCTGCCCACCAGCAGGGTGTCCGGGCTGATGTTCATGGGGAAGAAAGCCGCCGCCTCGGTAAAGCTCTCTGGATTGATGCCGTAGTACTCCAACAGATCCAGCCCGGTGCGGTTTGCGTTGGCGTTCGATATCTCCATCAGCTCATAGCCCAGCTTAACCACAGGCGCGTTATTGGGGGTTATAATGTCCACCCGATCCACGTCCAGAGCCAAATTCTGGTCCACCGTGTACCCCTCCACCGCGGCCAGGGCGGCCTCCGGCAGGAAGGTGACCCCGTCCACCACCTGGGCGGTGATCCCCTCCAGCACGGTGTCACCCACGGACACAGTGTTCTCCCCGTAGTTGACCCGGATCTGGGCCCCCTGCAAATAGAAAATGCTCTCATTTTCCTCCTCTAACCAGAGGGCGTTGCCGTGGTCCGCCTCGGCAATAAGGCGCATGGGCAGGCCCTGGGCATAGGGCAGGGCGCTGGCGTCCACCTCCTGGCCGTTGACCGTCAGAATCCTCTGGTAGCTCTTGGGCTGGGGCAGGTTCACCACCTCCGGCGCCGGCTCATTGGCCAGGGCGGGCGCCAGCAGGCTCCCCGCCAGAACAGCGGCCGCCGCCGCATATTGATAGCTGTGTCTCATGGCTTCATTTCTCCTTTTCCGCCTGGCTCCCGCCGGGCGTGTTGACATTTTTTGCCCCTGGCCCTATACTGGGCCTTGACAGATCATCTATTCCAATTGGACGGCGGACTGCGGAAAAAGTTCCCCCGCTTCCCCGATTTTTTCTTGCCGCCGGAAGGAGTCCCTATGCCTGTATGCTATCTCTGCCTGTGGTACTTTTTTCTCTACGCCTTTTTGGGCTGGTGCAGCGAGGTATGCTACGCCGCCCTGAAAACCGGCGACTTTGTCAACCGGGGATTTCTCAACGGCCCTCTATGCCCCATCTACGGCTTCGGCGCGGTGACGGTCATCTTTCTGCTCACCCCGCTGCGGGATAACCTGCCCCTGCTCTTTCTGGGCTCCGTGCTCCTCACCAGCGCGCTGGAGTGGCTCACCGGCTTTGTGCTGGAAAAGCTCTTCCACCAGAAGTGGTGGGATTACTCCGACATGCCCTTTCAGCTCAACGGCTACATCTGTCTGATGTTCTCCATCCTGTGGGGCTTTGCCTGCCTCATTGTGGTAGATATGATCCACCCGGCCATGCAGGCCCTGGTGGGCCGCATTCCCTTTGCCGCAGGCGTGGTCCTTCTGGTCCTCCTGATGCTGGCCGCTCTGGCGGATCTGGGGGCCACCGTGGCCGCGATGGTGGGCTTCAACCGCCGCCTGGGTCAGATCGACGAGCTGGCCCGGCGGATCAAGTCCGCCTCCAACGAACTGGGGGAGGGACTGTCCTCCGCCACCCTTACCCTCACGGAAAAGGGCAGCGGACTGCGGGAGGAGCTGAGCGAAAAGCGTGCGGAGCTGAAAGCCGTCCAGGAGAACGCCCTGGCCGAGCTGAAGGCCGCCCATGAGGCCCTTCTCTCCCACCACGGCTTTGGCCAGCGCCGCCTGCTGAAGGCCTTTCCCCGTATGACTTCCACCCGCCACGCCGCCGCCGTGGAGGCCCTGCGGGGGCGGATGAACCGGACGCGGAACAAGAAACGCTGAGTCTGGTGATATTCGGGTAATGGGCCCCCGCGGGCCGCCCCCGGGGCGGGAGTTTCGTGCTCGCCGCACGGGCCGCCTGCGCGGCGGGCGCCAAGGTCCTTTCCCGAAAGGATCCTGGACCCAAAGGGCCCAAGGGGGGCTGGCCCCCCTTGGGAAACCCCCGGGCGGGCGGCCTCAATATTCAGGCAAGAGGCAAGCGCAAAGTCGTTGCGCCCGCGCCCGACGCCTTTATTATGTCAGTCGTTACAAAAAAGCCCGCGTCGACTACACTGTAAAACTTGAAAGCCGCAGCGATTCAAGAACTGGATCTGACGGCCGCCACGAGGCTTGGTGCTTCGCATCCAAAAAGGCGGCCGTCGGACAGCGTATTTGAATTGCTGTGGCTTTCAAGTTTTGCGTTGTATACGACGCGGGCAAAAAATATTGTCCACTGGTTCTTTTCGGGCGGGCGCAACTGCTTTGCCTTGTGTCCGATGAATTCAGAGGCCGCCCGTCTACGCTTTGGGGGAGTCCAGAGGGGGGATGAGCCCCCCTCTGGCCCTTTGGGTCCAGGGCCCTTTCGGGAAAGGGCCCTGGCGCCCCCCGCGCAGGGCCTTCTGGAGGGGCCTCCCGGGAGGCTCTTACCCCTCCATCCAAAAGGCCATTGTAGCCTCCAGCTGATCCGGCGGACAGACCACATAGGACACGGTCAGCCTGTGGTCTGCAGCATCGTACATTTTCCGGGCCAGCTCCTCGCCAAAGGCGCCGCAGACCTCCAGAACGCCAAAGCCCGCGTCGGCCAGCTCCACAGCCTTGGCGACGGCTTCTTCCGGGGTGCGCACGGTGATGATGTGATTTTCTACCTTGGCGGTGTCCAGCCGGGCGTGGTCCTTTTCCGGGTCAAAAAGGGGATTCATAATCATCATGCCGCATTTTTTCTTCATGTTTGCCGCTCCTTTTTCTTAATAGCACTTAGTACCGGTTCACCCAGTTGGAGATGAGCACGGTGGGCACCAGCCACATCAGCAGGAATACCAGCAGGTTGGCCGGGGCCAGAGAGGCGTACGCCTCCGCGAAGGTGAGGTAAAAGGCCAGCAGAATGCCCGCCGCCGCGCCGCCGCAGGCCAGGCAGGCGGACAGCCGCACCGCCAGGCGCAGCCGCTTGCCGCCCACGGCGGCCTCGGTATAGGGGCCCACGCCCTCCCGGCAGAGCACGGCGGTGAGGATGTCGCTGTGCTCCTGGCCGGGATCGGACAGCTCCACCCGCCGCTCCACCGTTGGGAAGTCCATCCGATCCGCCGGCAGGCGGAAGCGCTGCTCCAGCATGGAGGGGATGATGTTAAAATCCCGGGTGGCCAGCACCGGGTGGATGCCGTTGCGGATCAGGGCGTTGAGGGCGGGCTCCACCGTGCCGTGCAGGGCGTATTTTAGGGCAAAAATCCCCGCCAGCTCCCCGTCAATGGCGCAGAACACCGCGTTTTTTACTTTTAGCCCCTGGGGCAGGGCCACCTCCATCATGTGCATGAAGGACGCCCGGCCCACCAGCACGGTCTCCCCCCGGATGACGGCGGATACGCCGCCCCCCTCGTAGCATGTAAACTCACTGCTCCGGCGGTACACCGCCCCCTGACTGCGCAGCAGGTCGTGAAAAATCTTCTCCAGACCGCAGCCGGCGTCCCGGATCATGGTGGCGGTGATGCCCACCACCTTGTCCACCGGGAAGTCCCCAAAGATCTTGATGCCGTTGAGGGACACCGTCCCCGGCGGGAAGAGATCCGTGTCCGTCAGCAGCACGCTGGCCCGCCGGCCCGTGCCGGTGACGCCGTCCCACCCCGCCAGGGCGGCACCGCTCCGGGCCAGCCGCTGGCACAGGGCCTGCCAGGGGATACCGTAGCACAGGTTGGCGGAGAAGGAGGCCCCGGCGGCCAGGGTGGCCGACAGGCACCAGGCCAGCTTGTCCGGCTTGCCCTGCCCCGCCGACGCCATCACGGAGAAGAGCACACAGGCCAGCAGCAGCAGCGGGGTGAGGATGTGGTAGATCCGCTCCGCCCCGTCGGAGGCCTGCATCTGCCGGCCAAAGCCCATGGGCTCCCCCGGCCACTTGGCGTAGGCGTCTTTATTGTTCCACTTGTTCTCGTCCAAGGTGATAAGGTCGGGCTCCGCCGCGGAGGCCGCGGTCCGGCAGGCGATGCGGGATCCCTTACGCTTGAGGTAATTTCCGCTCAAGCTGAACGCCAGAGAGAGCGCGGCCACCCCGCAGTAGGGCATCCGCTCCGCCCCGGGGGTGCGGGCCAGGAGCAGGGCGTCCGCCAGGGCGGCGCCGCAGGACAGCGCCATGAGGCTGTCCAGCTCCACCCGCAGGGTGAGCAGGTGGAGCAGCCCCTGGCTCACCGCGTCCACCCCCAGCAGCATGGCCCCGCACAGCAGCACCGCCTGGACGTAGATCCCCCGGGCATATTCTCCCGCCAGCAGCTCCGGCAGGGGCAGGTCAAAGGCGGGGGCCAGCCCCAGGTAGAGCAGAGGCAGGCACAGCAAAAAGACAAACACCGTGCGCACCTTGCACAGAGCCAGCCCCTTTCCATACCGCCGAAAAAGCTCCAGGGCGGGCAGGTCTGGAGCGGGCGGAGGCTTGCGGCGCTTGCGGCGGGGAGGCTCCTCTTCCTCCGGCTCCTCCCAATCCACGCCGGGGATGAACCGCTCCGCCCGGAGCACCTCGGGGGACGCCTCGCTGCCCTCCTCCTCAAACATCTGCTCAGCGTAGTCGTCCGCCTTCTTTTTCAGCTTGCGCAGCCCCTTGGAGAGGGGGCTCTCCTCCGGCTCGCTGGGGAAGGTGATCACCTTCTCCGGCGGCGGCTTGGGGGGCAGCTCCTCTGCCTGACGCTTGGCCGCCTCCGCCCACATGGCCTCCTTCAGCCAGTCCGGATCCTCCTCGGGCGGGTCCAGCTCCTCTTCGTCTTCGTCTTCTTTTTCCTGACGGTTGAGGATTTCCAGCTGAAGCGCTGCCCGGGGGCCCCGCTTCTTGGGGGGCGGCTGGGGATCCGGCTCCTCCTCCGGCTCCGGCGGCGCGCCCCCACGGCGGGGGAAGGTCACCACCCGCCCCCGCCTGCCCCCCGGCTCCGGCGGCGGCGCAGGGGGCGGCTGCGGATCCACCGGCAGTTCTGGGGGTGGAGCCTCCGCCTCCGGCGTATCCCAGCCGGCCACCTCCGCCAATATCTCCTCCAGGGTGAACTCCTCACCGTCATTGCGTTTGTCCTTGTCCTTCGGCATCTCGTTCTCCTGATACAATGTAAAATTGGGGCCTTTCCCCCTTGTTCTGCTTCCCTATAACTATAGCACAATTCCCCCGCTGGAAGAAAGAGAAAAATGCGTGTTTCCGCCCGTCTCCCTCCCTCTGGGCCGGACGGTATGGCGGCTCCTTACAAGCTTTCCCGATTGTTCACAATTCCTCCGCCAAAAGGCCGGTAATCCACCAGTTTCTTCCTCCGCTTCTGTCGCCTTTTCCGGATTGACAAAACGGAAATATTTTTTATAATAAAAATAAAAAGGTGGTGTCATGAATCGCTGTCAAGCTAGAAAACTCCGCCTGATGAAGCGGTGGGCCCGGGCCCATACCTCTTTTCTCATCGGGCTGCCGCTGTATTTGATTGCCCTGGCCCTGCTGGAGCTGCTGGATCTGACCAGCCTGCCCATTCCCGTCACCCCCATCCGCCATGTACAGGGCTTCCCCTATTTTGATTGAGAAAGATACACAAAGGCCGCCCGGTTTACCGGGCGGCCTTTGGATTTTGCTATCCCAGGCGCTGGCGGACGGCCTCATAGAGGAGGATGGCGGCGGCGGCGCTGGCGTTGAGGGAGTTGAGCTTTCCCCGCATGGGGATGCGCACTTTAAAATCGCAGGTCTCCGCCACCAGGCGGCCCATGCCGTCCCCCTCGCTGCCGATGACGATGGCGGCGGGACCCTTCAGGTCCGCCTCGTACAGGGTCCGCTCCCCGTCCGCCGCAGTGCCGAAGATCCACACCCCCTCCTCCTTCAGCTCCTTGAGCAGGGCGGTGAGGTTGGCCACCCGGGCCACCGGCACATGGCTCACCGCCCCGGCGGAGGTCTTGGCCACCACGGCGGTGAGCCCGGCGGAGCGGCGCTTGGGGATGATCACCCCGTGGGCCCCGGCGCATTCGGCGGTGCGGATCACCGCCCCCAGGTTGTGGGGGTCGCTGAGCTCGTCGCACACCACGATAAGGGGGGGCTCCCCCTTCTCCCGGGCGGCGGCGAGGATGTCGTCCACGCTGGCGTAGGCCCGCACCGCCGCCAGGGCGATGACTCCCTGATGGGCATGGGTGCGGCTCATACCGTCCAGCTTGCGGCGGTCCGCCTCCACCACCACGACGCCCTTCCCCCGGGCCGTGGAGGCGATGTGGCCCAGGGCCTTGTCGCTCTCCCCCCGGGCCAGGTAGATTTTATCAATATTGGTCCCCGCCCGCAGGGCCTCAATCACCGCGTTGCGCCCCTCAATGACGCCGTCGGCCAGGGCCTCCGGATCCTCGTCCCGGCCCCTGACCGGTCCCTTTTCCCTCATAATAAACGCGCCCTCCTCTTTCTTTTTTCATGCGCTCTATTATAATGGCTCTTCAGCCCCGCCGCAAGCCTTGAAACACCGTACTTGTCCCCTCTTTTACAGAAAATTCACAGGTTTCCCCGCCCTCTTTCTTGTATTTTCCATTCTTTTGTGCTATAAATAAAGGAGCTTTGTCTCAGAGATCCCATTCTCCCGTTATATTACTATATTTATTAAGGAGGGCATCGGTTTTGAAGCCCGATCATCAACCTGGAAATGGCGGCGGCAACAACAGGCGCAATCTGATGGGCATTGTCTCCATCATCCTGTGGGCGCTTGTGGTCACCATTCTCATCAATTACTTTACCTCCATGGCCGACTCGGCTCGGTCCACGGAGATCCTCTACAGCGAGTTTTTGCAGCTGATAGAGGAGGACAAGGTGTACTCCGTCTCTATGACCAACACCAAGTTCACCATTTATTTAAAGGAGGACGCCGCCGCCGTGGGGCTGGATCCGGAGGCGCCGGTGCCCCTCACCCCCGCCGGGGTGGACGATCAGCAGCTCTTCAGCAGCATCATGGCCGGGGAGCCCGGCGCCATGTCTGTGGACGAGCGGCTGGCCAAGGCCCGCAATTACTACTGCGCCCCCCTGAGCAACGCGGATCTCATCGGCCTGATGCGGGAGCACGGCGTCCGCTTCGGCACCCCCTATGAGCCGGAGCTCTCCCCGGTGGTCAGCTTCCTGGTGTCCTATCTGCTGCCCATGGTGCTCATGGTGGTGCTGCTCTCCTTCCTCTTCCGGGGCATGGCGGGGAAGATGGGCGGCGGCCTGGGGGGCGTGGGCAAGGCCAACGCCAAGGTTTATGTGGAAAAAAAGACCGGCGTCACCTTCCGGGACGTGGCCGGCCAGGACGAGGCCAAGGAATCTCTGGAGGAGATCATCGACTTCCTCCACAACCCCCAGAAGTACACGGAGATCGGCGCCAAGCTGCCCAAGGGCGCTTTGCTGGTGGGCCCGCCGGGCACGGGCAAGACTTTGCTGGCCAAGGCGGTGGCCGGAGAGGCCAACGTGCCCTTCTTCTCCATCTCCGGCTCGGACTTTGTGGAGATGTTCGTGGGCGTAGGCGCCTCCCGGGTGCGGGATCTCTTCAAAGAGGCCAGCAAAATGGCCCCCTGCATCGTCTTCATCGACGAAATCGACACCATCGGCAAGTCACGGGACAACCGTATGGGCGGCAATGACGAGCGGGAGCAGACCTTGAACCAGCTCCTGGCGGAGATGGACGGCTTTGACCCCACCAAGGGGGTTATCCTCCTGGCGGCCACCAACCGGCCGGAGGTGCTGGACCAGGCCCTGCTGCGCCCCGGCCGGTTCGACCGGCGCATCACTGTGGACCGGCCCAACCTGGCCGGCCGTCTGGCCACCCTCCAGGTCCACACCCGGAACATCCGCCTTGCGGAGGACGTGGATCTGAACAAAATCGCCCTGGCTACCGCCGGCGCCGTGGGCGCGGACCTGGCCAACCTGGTGAACGAGGCCGCCCTGCGGGCGGTGCGCCTGGGGCGCAAGGCGGTGAACCAGAACGACCTGCTGGCCGCCTTCGAGCTGGTCATCGCCGGGGCAGAGAAGAAAAACTCCGTCCTGTCCGAGTTTGAGAAAAAGCTGGTGGCCTATCACGAGGTGGGCCACGCCATGGTGTCCTTCAAGCAGAAGAACACCACCCCGGTGCAGAAAATCACCATTGTCCCCCACACCCAGGGGGCCCTGGGGTACACCCTCCACCTGCCGGAGGAGGACAAGAACCTCCAGACCAAGGACGAGCTGCTGGGGGAGATCGCCACCCTCATGGGGGGCCGGGCCGCCGAGCAGGTGGTGCTGGATACCATGACCAACGGCGCCGCCCAGGATATCCAGCAGGCCACCGGCCTGGCCCGGAATATGGTTGCCCTCTACGGCATGAGCGACGAGTTCGGCATGATGGCCCTGGCCTCCCGCCGCAACCAGTTCCTGGAGGGGGGCTACGGCATCGACTGCGCTCAGGACACCGCCGCCGGCATCGACCGGGCGGTGATGGAGCTCATCCGCACCTCCTACGACAAAGCTGTCCAGATCGTCCGGGACAACCGGGCGGACATGGACAAGGTAGTGGAATACCTGCTCCAAAAGGAGACCATCACCGGCGAGGAGATGATGGCCATTCTGGAGGGCCGGGACCCCGCCACCGCCGACAACTTCGGCGCCCGGCCGGAAACCGCCCTCCCCGAACCGGCGGAGAAATCCGCAGATCCCGTCCATATGCCCGGCGAGCCTGTCTCCGAACCGGGGCAGACCCCGCCCGCTGTGGATCTGGAAAAGAAACCGGAGGAACCCCCGCAGTCCCCGGAAAAATAACCGCTTTCTGGCCCCCGGCCCCTGAACCGCCGGGGGCCATTTTATTTCCCGGCACTCCCAACTTCATCGACTGGAGGTGTTTTTTATGGGCTGTTTTACCATTGGCGAAATTTTAACGGCCCTTCTTGTTTCAATCCATCTGCTGTGCAGCGGGATCAAATTCCTTCCCAAAGAAAAGCCCCTGGGTATCTTCTGCCTCTCCACCGTCCTCCTGCTCCTGGGCGCGGGGCTGGGGAACCCTCTTTTCAAAGGGATAGGCGGGGCCGGAAACATAAAAACTGGCCCTCCTCCTAAAAGGGCAAAAAAGGAACCGTTTTCATCTCTTTTATCGATAAAGAGTCCGGGGACAATAGAATTTACTATGGGTTATATTGGTGGAAAAGAGATAAAATAAGCTGCAAAATAATAAAGATATCGTATAATTTGGTTGGACGATAGAGAGTATGTAGATTTTACCATGTACTGAGGAGACCAATATGTAATAGCAGTGAATGATGCAGAAGACCCAACGGAAATGGTTGTCATTCCAACGGAATGTAGTGATATGATAACATTCCCGGGCCGAAGCCGTCCGCCTGCGCTCCCGCGGCGGCTGAGTTGCCCGCCGCCCGGCGGTGTGTTACAATAGATCCACTTGAGAAAAAGGATGTGGGACGGATGGGACTGCCAAAGCTGATTGTCATTCTTGGCACCACTGCCTGCGGCAAGAGCGGGCTGGGGGTGGCTCTGGCCAGGCACGTGGGGGGGGAGATCGTCTCCGCCGACTCCCGGCAGGTGTACCGGGGCCTGGATCTGGGCACGGGGAAAATCACCCTCCAGGAGATGCAGGGGGTTCCCCACCACCTGCTGGACGTTGTGTCCCCCAACGAGAGCTACTCCGCCGCCCAGTTTCAGCGGGCGGCCTACGCGGCCATTGACGGCATTTTACAGCGGGGGAAGACGCCTTTGTTGGTGGGGGGCACCGGGCTGTATGTCCGGGCGGTGGCGGAGGGATATTCCTTTCGGGATGCCGTCCCGGATCCCGTTCTGCGGGCCGGGCTGGAAAAGCAGCCCGTGGAGGCGCTGCGGGCCATGGTGGAGGAACAGACCGGCTGTGTCCTGACAGGTGGGGAGGAGCGCAACAGGCAGCGCCTGATCCGCACGGTGGAGCGCCTGCGTCAGGGGGATATGCTGGAGCAGGCCCCCCACGTCCCCCGTTACACCGTCCTTTCTCTGGGCATGACCTTCCCCCGGGAAGTGCTCAACCGCCGCATTCAGCAGCGGCTGTGGCGGCGCATTAACGACGGCATGATAGAAGAAGTGGCGGCGCTCCGGGCCGGCGGGGCCACGGACAAATTTCTGGAGGGCCTGGGCCTGGAATACCGCCACATCCTGTGGTATCTTACGGGGAAATACGCCACTGTGGAAGAGATGGCGGATCACCTTGGCCGGGCCATTCAGCACTTTGCCAAGCGGCAGATGGTCTGGTTTAAGAAGGACAAAGACGTCCTCTGGCTGGACACCGCCGGGGACCCTCTGTCCCAGGCCATCCAGGCAGCGGACGCCTTTTTGGAGGAAGCACTCTGATTCCCGTTGACACCGGCGGGAGACGGTGGTACGATAATCGTACATCCGTTCTGTTCCGAGAGGAGGGCCGCCTATGTCCTGGACCCAGGTTTCCTATTGCTACGATGGCAGCTTTGCCGGCTTTCTCACTTGTGTTTTTGAAAGCTATGTCCACCGGGAGGCCCCCGCCCTCTTCTCCGCGCCGGAGGACCCCCGGGTGTCCCTGTGGCCGGAGCGGCGGGTGCAGACTCATCGGGACCACGCCCGGCGGGTGTACCGCTCCCTGGCGCAAAAGATCTCCCCCGCCGCCCAGAAGCTGGTCTCCTACGGCTTTCTCACCTGTCTGCCGGAGCGGGAGCTGGCCCTGTGGCAGTTTATTCGGTACGGGTACCAGCAAGGGGCCGGCGTGCTGAACCATCTCACCGATCCCCGGGTGCTCACGCTGAATCAGGCGGTGGTCCACCTCCACGGGGAGGCCCATCTCCTCAAGGGCTTTGTGCGCTTTTCCGACCAGGACGGGGTGCTGGCCGGGGAGATCGCCCCCAAGAACCGGGTGCTGCCTCTGCTGCGGCCCCATTTCTGCGGCCGGTATCCCGACGCCTCCTTCGTCCTCTATGACCGCACCCACCGGCAGGCCCTCTTTTACCGCCCCGCCCAGTGGGCGATTGTGCCCCTGGCGCAATTTCACTTGGCCGCGCCCGACGGGGCGGAGCGGGATTACCGGGCTTTGTGGCGGCGGTTTTATCAAACCATTGCCATACGGGAGCGGTACAACCCCAAGTGCCGCATGACCCACATGCCCAAGCGGTACTGGGGCACCATGACCGAGTTTCAGACCGATCCCCCGGCGGACGCCGCCCTCCCCGGATGATCAGGCCGGGCTACAGCTGTTCCAGCAGCTCCCGCAGGGTCTGGGCGTGGAGGGCTTCCTCCCCGGCCAGCTCCTGGAAGAGGCTGCACAGCGCCGGATCCGAGTTCTCCGCGGCGGCGGCCAGATAGGCCGCCGCCGCTTTCTGCTCCCCGCAGAAGCACTGGCGCAGGGCGGAGGGCCACGCGCCCTGAAGGGGGGGCACCTTCCGATCCGCCGGCCAGTAGCGTACTCCGGAGATGAGGAAGTAAGCGGCGCTCAGCCGTTTTCCATGGCGGCGCTCCGCGGCCGCAATCGCGGCCAGCACCCGGCTGCCCCCCGCCGGAGAGCGGCGGGACAGGGCTAAGTACCGTTTCCAGTTGGCAATCTCCTGGTCAATGAGCTCCTGGAGCATCCCGCCGTAGACGGCGGAGGCCGCCCCCAGGCAGGGGATGTCGTTGTCCGCCACGCTCTGAGGGGTGACGTGGACCGGGGGCGCCTGGGGCAGACGCTCCACCGGGGGCGCCGGCGTTGGCACGCAGGGACACAGGGCGCCGCCGGCCTCTCCCTGGGGCGGCTGGACCTCCTCCTGTGTCATGGGGGCGTCCTCCTCCGCCGGAGGCGGGGTACAGTTGGTGACAAAGGGGCAGTCCGGCCGGTCCTCGGGCATGACCCGGTTCCACACCCGGGCAAAGGCGTCCGCCTCCCGGTAGTCTGCCGTGGGGACGCTGTTGGATGTTTGCAGCATGGGGATTTCCCTCCCGATTTTATCAGATTTCCCTCTATCCTATGCGGGAACGGGAAAAAATGCCCTTTGCTCCTGCCGTTCCGGCCTGATTTGACGGTCCCTTTTTAAAGTTGAATAGGCAAAATGAGCGGCAGGAACCTTATGGCTCCTGCCGCTCTTAACTAACGCGAGTGAATCAAATTAGAAACTAATACTCACTACACTAGTATCTACAATGCCATCCCAAGACTCGGTATCGAAGATGTGAAGGACAGTTCAACCTCTTCAATAGCGGTAATTCCGCAGGCGTCAAAGTCCGAATCCATGAATGTAATGGCATCGTTTGCTTTTCTGCCATTAACAATGTCAACAGACATCATAGGTTCAACCATATATCCGTTGACAGAGGCATTCCGACACTGAATGGTCAAATCCTTACCGGAATTGTTTTCAATCAGCAATTTAAGTTCTGCACCAAAGATTTCATCCGTGCTCAAACTTTTAGCCGTGATTTTTACGCCGCCCTTGTCAACAAGCACAGTTTCCTCAATGGTAATTTTTGTTTCATTGTTACTATCATTGCTGTTTTCAGGGACGTTAGGATTGTCAGCTGAAACATTAGACGGCTTTTGAACTTCACCACCGGAAGCGCCGCCACAAGCAGCGAATGATACCACCATTAAAACAGCACTAACAACAGTCAAAATTCGTTTCATGACCTCTTTTTTCCAATCATTTACTGTTTGATAGGGACAAAAACCCAATGCCAGACAGCAAAGCGCTGACTGCGCTAACTATAACAAGCAATGCCAGCTTCTTATTTTAAAAGGGACATTTGGCGCCAGCGCTTGTACAACCAGCAGTAAAATGGTATAATAACCCCGTCGCCCCTGACGGGGCAGCCGGCGGCGGGTCCTGCTCCGCCGCCGGGCTGATGTAAGGAGTAGCAAATCTATGCTGGAGATCAAAAATCTGAACTACCAGGTCTCTGACCCAAGCGGCGGCGGCCTGGGCATTTTAAACGACGTGTCTTTGTCCATCGGAGAAAACAAGCTGGTAGTCATTACCGGCCCCAACGGCGGGGGCAAGACCACCTTGGCCAAGGCGGTGATGGGGCTGGTGGCCCCCACCTCCGGCTCCATTGTGTGGAACGGGCAGGACATCACCCAGATGAGCATTACGGGCCGGGCCAGGCTGGGCATCAGCTACGGCTTTCAGCAGCCCCCCCGGTTCAAGGGCCTGCGGGTAAAGGATCTGCTCTGTCTGGCCGCCGGGCGGGACAGCCTGGCCACCGAGGAGGCCTGCCAGTACCTCACCAAGGTGGGCCTGTGCGCCTATGACTATATCGACCGGGAGGTGGACGCCTCCCTCTCCGGCGGCGAGGTGAAGCGGATTGAAATCGCCACCATCCTGGCCCGGAAAAGCGGCCTGATGATCTTTGACGAGCCGGAGGCGGGCATCGACCTATGGTCCTTCGCCAAGCTGACGGAGACCTTCCAGGCCATCCACGCCAAGCGGGAGGCCACCCTGCTCATCATCTCCCACCAGGAGCGGATCATCAATCTGGCCGACGAGATCGTCATGATTGAGGAGGGCAAAGTGGTGCGGCACGGGCCGAAGGAGGAGATTTTCCCCCTGATTCTGGCCAAGACTTCCTCCGGCTGCACCTATCTCAACGGGGAGGCGAACAAGGAATGATGGACAAGACCGACTGGAAGCTGCTCAAGGAGATTGCGGACCTGGAAAAGACCCCCCAGGGGGCGTACAACATCCGCCGCAACGGACAGCTGGATTCCCGATCCACCACCGCCAATATCGACATTACTACCAAAACCGGCGGCAAGTCCGGTATTGATATCCGGGTGAAGCCGGGGACAAAAAAAGAGTCCATCCACATCCCCGTCATCATCCAGGCCACCGGCTTTACCGAGCTGGTCTACAACGACTTCTTCATCGGCGAGGACTGCGACGTGGACATTGTGGCGGGCTGCGGCATCCACAACACCGGGTGTGAAACCGCCCAGCACGACGGCCTGCACACCTTTTATATCGGCAAAAACTCCAAGGTGCGCTATGTGGAGCGCCACTACGGCGAGGGAGAGGGGGAGGGAAAGCGGATCTTCAACCCCCAGACCGTGGTCTACCTGGAGGAGGGCGCCTCCATTCAGATGGAGACCACCCAGATCCGCGGGGTGGACTCCACCAAGCGGGATACCAAGATCGTGGTGGGTAAGGACGCCGAGGCTGTCATCACGGAAAAGCTCCTCACCCACGGCAGCCAGACGGCGCAGTCCGACATGGAGATCGTTCTGGACGGGGCGGGGGCCAGCGGCCGGGTCATCTCCCGCTCAGTGGCCCAGGGCCAATCTAAACAGGTCTTTTACCCCAAGATGACCGGAAACGCCGCCTGCTTCGGCCATGTGCAGTGCGACTCCATCATCATGGATCAGGCCCAGGTGTCCTCCATCCCCGCCATTGCCGCCAACCATGTGGACGCCCAGCTCATCCATGAGGCCGCGATCGGCCGCATCGCCGGGGACCAGCTTCTCAAGCTGATGACGCTGGGCCTCACCGAGGAAGAGGCGGAGGAGAAAATTCTAGATGGATTCCTACAGTAACCTGTGGGCCCGGCACAAGCATAACGGGTTCGCCGCCTACAACGGTATTGAAATCACCCAAATTGAGGAGGGCCGCGCCCAGGGAGTTCTCACCGTCCGGCCCAGCAGCCTCAACCCCATGGGCATGGTCCACGGGGGCCTGCTGGCCGCCCTGGCGGACACGGTTGCGGGGGTGGCCGCCGCCACCTCCGGCCAGGTGGGCGTCACGCTGGACTGCCGCATGGACTACCTGCGCCCAGCCGCGGGCAGCGAAAAGATCTTCTGCGCCGCCGTCCCCCAGCGCCGGGGGAACCACATCGCGGTCTACCGGGCTGAGCTGACAGACGGCAGCGGCGCGCTGGTGGCCTGTGGGGTATTCACCTTCTTTTTCACCGGCCAGCCCCTGCCTGATTTTAAGGCCGGCAGCCCCTGAAGACTGCCGGCCTCAGCGTGTCAAAAAACGCACAATTTGAAGGTTTCGGATGGTGGGATAGTGTGAAAGGGAACCGTCAGGGTTCCCTTTCGCGTCCAGGCAAACCAGTTTTCAGAACTTCTCGAAGTTCTGAAAACTGCCGGCCTTTGGCATGGGCTCTTTTTCCTTCTATTCACGGGGGACGGCCAGCTCCCGCAGCAGGGGCTCGAACTGGACGCCCAGCACAGGAGGGGTGCCCAGCTCCAACGTGGCGGCGGCGCACTTCTGGACGAAGCCGACCGCCCGCTCCATCCCCTGCCGCAGGGAGGCTCCCTGGAGCAGGTCCCCCAACAGCACGCTGGCGAAGAGGTCCCCGGTACCAGGGAAGTGGCCTGCCTCCAGGGGGGCCTGGGCGAAGGAGAAGGTTCTATCCTCCCGGCAGAAGCACCCTGCCCCCACCTGGCCCGGGGCCAGGGACAGGCCGGTGATAATCACCGACCGGGCTCCGCCCAGGGAGAGGCGGTCCAGCCAGCGCCTGACGCCCGCCTCGCCCCGGGGCGCGGCCTCATAGGGCTCCCCCAGCAGCAGGGCGGCCTCGGTGAGGTTGGGGGTGATGATGTCCGCCTGGGCGGCCAGGGCCCCCATGTGGGCGCACATGCCGGGGGTGTAGGTGCTGTAGAGCTTTCCGTGATCCCCCATTACCGGATCCACCAGAATCAGGGTATCCCTCTGCCGGAACCGCTTTATCATATCCTGAATCAGGTCAATCTGCCGCTCTGAACCCAAAAAGCCGCTGTAGATTGCGTCAAAGGAGGCGCCCAGCTCCGCCCAGTGGTCGCAGCAGGCCCCCATCTGCTCTGTCAGATCCAGGAAAACCGCCTTTTCGGAGGGCGGGAAGGCGGTTTGGGCGGAGAGATAGGCGGTGAGCAGGGTGTCGCACCGCACCCCCATCGCCGCCAGCACCGGCAGCACTACGCTGACCGAACACCGGCCAAATCCGGAAAGATCGTGGATAATTGCCGCCTCTTTTGCACGCTGCATAGAAATAAGTCTCCTTTACAATTGGGTCTGAGAGACATTATATGCGCTTTTCCTTCAAGATTCAATTGACAATTTGAGATCTCCGTGATAAAATAATCAAGTCGCCCGGGTGGCGGCGGAAATGCCTCTGTAGCTCAGTTGGTAGAGCAGGGGACTGAAAATCCCCGTGTCGCTGGTTCGATTCCGGCCGGAGGCACCAGCTCAGAATTCCCATCACAGCTCCGTTTCCGCCTTGCGGCGAAAATTGCGCTGTGATGGGAATTTTTTTGCTCTCCGCCGGGGCCCGCTTTTCTGGCTTCCCGGCGGGGACGGGCAGCCGCATGAAACGCAGAACATTTCCCCAAGGCCATATCACCCGCGCATATAAGTGAATATGCCTCCGTACCTCACCTGGATAGAGGGTCCGCCTCCTAAGCGGAATGTAGCGCGTTCGAGTCGCGCCGGGGGTGCCAAAGCGCCGGATATAGCTAAATATCCGGTGTTTTTATAACTTTTATGCGGGAATCATTTTGGCGGTAATAGGCGCATTTTCATTCGCTTCAAGTAAATACTCTGCCTGCAATTTACCAGCATTTTCGGGCTGAAAATCGCTGTTTTTTCGGTCCCCGTTCCACCATTGCGGCCTTGAGCTTATCGGCCAGGGCCTTGGCCTCCGCCTCCAGCCCGGCGATTATGGCCCAGACACTCATCAGGTCCCGGGCGGTGGTGTTCAGTTCGTTCATGCTCATTGTGTGTACCTCCTGTTTTGTTTGAAGGGAGCTCCGGCGACGGATAGCTGTTAAGTATTTCCTGCCTTCGCTGTGTCACTTTCATCCGTTCCCGCTCTTATGTGGCCGTCCATATCACTTCTCCGACATTCGCCGGTGTCTTCCGCTGTTTTCGTTTGTTCCCTCGTGATTAAGGTGTCCAATTATGCGCCGCTCCCCCTAACAAGACAGGAAGTTAAGAGAACATTTGTCAAGGGGGATTTCACCCAAAAGATGAAATCCCCCCTGATAAACTGGAACTGGCTGTTCAGCCAGCAAAACGAATTATTTGCTTTTCCGCATCAACGAATGCCTCAGCACCGAACGGAATGATGCAGCGCGGTGCAGCGTGTCCGATATTGATATTGCAAAGGACAGGCAATTGTGGATTTCCAATTACATTGAGCAAATGCTGCTTGTACTCCTGTGCGTAGGCTTCATCCATAGGTTTGCCTACCAAGACGCCGGAAACGGCATCAAATACGCCCGCTTTTTTGAGATATTCCAAAGCCTTCCGGTATTTTTCCGGGGACAATTTCGCAGATATCCGCAAGGAAACTTTGTCCATAAAAAGTGCGTAAGCCGAGCTTGTGCAGCATAAAGTGATTGATGGTTGCATCTGAAAAGCCAAGAAATACCTTTTGAGTAATGGCATTCTGCAGTTCGCTCTGTTCAAACAAATGGGGCAGTAGGCGGAACGTATCGTCTCCGCCGATGGCACAGAGGATCATATCAATTTCAGGATCGCGGAACGCCTGTAAAAGGTCCTCCGCTCTCTTCTCCGGATGCTCCTTGATGTAATCAATGCCTTTCCGTGCGTTTGGCATGAACTTTACAGCCAGGCCATATTCGCACAGCCTGCGCAGCCCTATTTCTACTTCAAATCTGATGAAATCCTCCCCTATGATACCACTGGAGAGGCTTACGATTCCAACCGTTTTTATCATTTTCATCGCCTCCAAATTCCGATTAGCCGCATTGATATGAGCAAAGTATCGTACCGATGCGGACGATACTCGATGCGTGTTTTTGGACGCAGATAGCAGAAGCAAGCAATGCACCGGTATATACCCGGTACTGCTTGTTGGCGGCCAATAGCCCCCGGTGCATCGCCGCAGCTGCGCCCGATACACAAGCCGCCGGTGCGTAAGTGCGCACTAGCGGAGGGGCGGCAAAGAGAACGGAGCGCCCAGGTCATCCCCGGACGCTCCCGCTTCCCTTCCCTCCTGCTGGTCGGGCACCGCCTTTCCAGCCTGTCTGGCTTTATTTTGTATGTGGGGGCGTTACACCGGGACCACCCAGCCGTAAGGGTCTGGGAGGGTGCCCCACTGGATGCCGGTGAGCGTATCGTAGAGCTTTTGGGTCACGGCGCCGATCTGGCCGTTGTTGACCACGGCCCGGGTCTGGTTCCAGGCCATCTCCCCCACGGGGGAGACCACGGCGGCGGTTCCGGTGCCCCAAGCCTCCTCCAGCCGGCCGGCCTGGGCGGCGTCAAAGAGCTCCTGTGCGGAGATAAGCCGCTCCTCCACCGGCAGGCCCCAGGAGCGCAGCAGCTCCAGGCAGGAGCGGCGGGTGATGCCGGGGAGCACAGAGCCGGTGAGCTTGGGGGTGACGACGGCGCCGTCCACCTTGAACATGACGTTCATGGAGCCCACTTCCTCAATATATTTCCGCTCCACGCCGTCCAGCCACAGAACCTGGGCATAGCCCTGCTGCTCCGCCCGCTGGCCGGCGCGGATGGACGCGGCGTAATTGCCGCCGCACTTGGTGTAGCCGGTGCCCCCCCGGACGGCCCGGACATCCTCGTTCTCCACATAGATGCGCACCGGGTTGATGCCCTCGGCATAGTAGGCCCCCACGGGGCTGCAGATGACGCAGAAGAGGTAGCTGTGGGAGGCGTGTACCCCCAGGGCAGGGTCAGTGGCGATGATAAAGGGCCGGATATACAAAGAGGTGCCTGGGGCGCTGGGCACCCAGTCCGCCTCCAGCTTGACCAGGGCCTGAATCCCCGCCAGGGCCGCGTCCTCGGGGAGCTTGGGGATGCACATCCGCTCACAGGAGTCGTTCATCCGGCGCACGTTGTCCATGGGCCGGAAGAGCTGTACCCCGCCGTCGGGCCGGCGGTAGGCCTTCAGGCCCTCAAAAACCTCCTGGGCGTAATGGAAGACCATGGCGGAGGGCTCCAGTGTCAGGGGGGCATAGGGGACGATGCGTCCGTCATGCCAGCCCTGCCCCTGGTGATAGTCCATCAGAAACATGTGGTCAGTAAACGTGCGGCCAAATACCAAGGTGCTGGGATCGGGCTTGGGCTTGCACTGCCCCGCCCGCTGAATGGGAAATTCGTGCATACTCATTGACCTCCTGCCGTAAAGCATTTCCGCGCCGGGCCCGAAATCAAAATTCACCGCCCGCCGCGCCCGGCAGTTTAGCGATTTAAACTGTCGTCTCGGTTCAAATTATAGCAGTGTCCAGCCGCCGCCGCAAGAGGAAGATCGCCCGGCCGGGGCCTATTTTTCGCTGTATCACGTTAAATTATAGGGGGAGAATGTTGAATAACCTCTTTCCAGAGCGCGGGAACCTGTGGTATAATAGCCGCACAACGGCTATGATACTTTAATCATCTGAGTCTTTTTTCACCCCTGACGGTCCGGCCAGCCGTTTTCCCGCCCTCTTCCCGTTTGGGCCTGTATCGGGGAGATGTGTACCATATGCCGCAAGGCGCGGCGGAAGGGAACTGCCATGCGAAAAAATAAGCTGTCCCGTCTGCTGGAACCTGGATTTCAGCTCTACTTTA
The DNA here is from genome assembly GCF_009935845.1 of Pseudoflavonifractor sp. 524-17. Lineage (GTDB taxonomy): Bacteria > Bacillota > Clostridia > Oscillospirales > Oscillospiraceae > Pseudoflavonifractor_A. The sequence continues at coordinate 106,076 of NZ_QWEK01000004.1, forward strand.
CCTTTCTGGTGCTGTTTGCCCTGGCCTCCGCCTTTTTCAACCCATACCTGGGCGGGGCAGAGGGGATAATTGTGGTGGCGCTGTACCTCTACTACCGCCGGAGCAACGCCCTGCGCCAGAGGGAGATCCTCAAGTATATCGACAACATTACCTGCAACATGGATGTAGCCACCAAGGACACCATGATCAACGCGCCCCTGCCCATGGTGATCTTCCGGCCGGAGAGCGACGAGGTGATCTGGTCCAACGACCGGTTCCTCCGGCTGACGGGGGAGCGGGAGCATCTCTTTGACACCAAGCTGTCCGCGGTGGTGCCCGGGTTCTCCTCCCGCTGGCTGATGGAGGGAAAGACGGACTGCCCCACCGAGGTGGAGCTGGGGGGGCGGAAGTTTCTGGTCTTCGGCCACCTGGTGCGCACCGACGAGCGGGGGGCACACAGCTTCCTGGCCACCACCTACTGGGTGGATATCACCGACTATTCCGGCGTGCGGGAGGAATTCTATCAGTCCCGGCCGGTGTGCGCCATCCTCACCCTGGACAACTATGAGGAGCTGATGAAAGGGGTCAGCGAGGCGGAAAAGTCCTCCATTCTCAATAATATCGACGAGAAGATCGACAGCTGGGCCTCCCCCGCCGGCGGCCTGCTGTGCCACTACGACCGGGACCGGTACCTCCTTCTCTTTGAAGAGCGGTTCCTCCCCCGGCTCCAGGAGGGGAAATTCGCCGTGCTGGACGCGGTGCGCTCTGTCCACAACCCCAAGGGGATGCAGGCCACCCTGTCCATCGGCATGGGCCGGGACGCGGACTCCTTCCAGGACCTGTTCCAGTATGCCGCCCTGTCGGTGGAAATGGCCCTGTCCCGGGGGGGCGACCAAGTGGTCATCAAGAACAAGTTCAACTTCGAGTTCTTCGGCGGCCACGCCAAGGAGCTGGAGAAGCGCACCAAGGTCAAGAGCCGGGTGATGTCCAACGCCCTGGGGGAGCTGGTGGCCGACGCCTCCCGCGTGTTCGTCATGGGCCACAAATTCCCTGACTTTGACTGCATCGGCGCGGCGGCGGGGGTATGCGCCATTGCCCGGAAAAAAGGCACCCCCGTCTACTTCATCAAGGACTCCAGCCCCAACCCGGCCAGCGGCGTAGTCAGCCGGCTGTCCGCCCTGCCGGAATATCAGAACGTGTTTCTCTCCACCCAGGACGCCATGATCAAGGCGGACTCCCAGTCTCTGCTGGTGGTGGTGGACACCAACCGGCCGGAGCAGACCATGAGCGAGGATTTGCTTCTCTCCTGCAACCGGGTGGCCGTGATTGACCACCACCGCCGGGCGGCCACCTATATTGCCGACGCCGCCCTCAACTTCCACGAGCCCTACGCCTCCTCCGCCAGCGAGCTGGTAACGGAGCTGCTTCAGTACCTGCTGGAACCCGCGGATCTGCTCCGGGCGGAGGCGGAGGCCCTGCTCGCCGGCATTGTGCTGGACACCAAGCAGTTCACCATGCGCACCGGCAGCCGCACCTTTGAGGCGGCCTCCTTCCTGCGCCGGGCGGGGGCGGACACCGGCGACGTGCGCCGCCTCTTCCAAAACGACCTGGAGAGCACCATCGCCCGGTACGAGATCATCCGCACCGCCAACATCTACCGGGACGGCGTGGCGGTGGCCAAGGTGAACCACACGGTAGACCGGGTGGTCTCCGCCCAGGCGGCGGACGAGCTGCTGAATATCTTCGGCGTCACCGCCTCCTTTACCATCTTCCCCGACGGGGATCGGGTGATTATTTCCGGGCGGTCCGCGGGGGAGACGAATGTTCAGCTCATTCTGGAAAAGCTGGGCGGCGGGGGCAACGCCAACGCCGCGGGCGGACAGATTCCAGGCAATCTGGATCAGGTGACCCGGGATCTGCTGCGGGCCATTGATCAGTATTTTGAGGAGGAGTAGCGGGGACGCCCCGCGGGGGGCTTGTGCTCGCCGCACGGGCCGCCTGCGCGGCGGGCGCCAGGACCCTTTCCCGAAAGGGCCCTGGACCCAAAGGGCTCAAGGGGGGATGCCCCCCCTTGAGAATCCCCCATACGACAGGCCCACCCGGCGCACCGCGCCGGATGACTGCCATGCCGTCGTGTCAGTCTGGCAGGTAACGCGATTCCAGCGTAAAGTCTCCAGCCAGACCAAGTCAAATGTGCCGGGCCTCCCTGGTCGGCCCGGGGGGAGGGCAGGCAGGGAACTTGCCCCCGGGCCGGCCAGGGAGGCCCGGCACTTCTATTGTAACGTAAGCACAAGACCCCAGCTGGGGCCGCGTTGACCGGCAGATTATCAGAACGCTGAGGCAGTGGCGGCGGCGCGGTGCGCCGCCTGGACCCCCCGCGCTGGGGGTGTCCAGAGGGGGTCCTCCCCCCTCTGGCCCTTTGGGTCCAGGGCCCTTTCGGGAAAGGGCCCTGGCGCCCGCTGCGTAAGCGGTCCGCCCGGCGAGGGCAATCCCCCCGGGTGTAACCCCGAAACCGGGTTTACACAATTTTTTCCATAGAGAACACTACCCACAGAAAGGAACGATACCCATGAAAGTAATTTTACAGCAGGACGTAAAGGGCCAGGGCAAGAAGGGCCAGCTGATTGAGGCCAGCGACGGCTACGCCCGTAACTTCCTCCTGCCCAAGAAGCTGGCGGTGGAGGCCACCGCGGAGAATGTGAACAAGATGAAGATGCAGGACAAGGCCCGCAAGGCCCAGGAGGCCGCGGAGAAGGCGGAGGCCGAGGCCGTCGCCGCCCGGCTGAAGGACATTACGGTAAAGATTCTGGCCAAGGCGGGCAACGGCGGGCGGCTCTTCGGCGCGGTGACCAGCAAGGAGATCTCCGACGCTTTGAGCGAGCAGTTCCAGATCACCATTCCCAAGGCCAAGATCGTCCAGGAGGAGCCCATCAAGGCGTTTGGCGGCTACGAGCTCAAGTGCAAGCTGGGCTATGAGGTCACCGGTACGCTGAAGGTCATGGTGGCCGAGGAATAAAAGACACAGGGGGAATACGCTGTGGATGAAAGCCTTTTGATCCGTCAGATGCCCCACTCGGTGGAGGCGGAGCAGAGCGTGCTGGGGGCTATGCTCATTGATTCCCGGTGCGTGCCGGAGGTCATTGAGGCGCTGAAGGCAGAGGATTTTTACCTCCAGCAGAACCGGGAGATCTATGAGACCATCTACTCCATGTTCAACTTCTCCCTGACCATCGACCCGGTGACTGTCCTGGACCATATGCGCCAGAACGGGGTGTTTCACGAGAACACCTCCCATAACTACATCCTCCAGCTGATGGAGATCACCCCAACGGCGGCCAATATCAAGGAGTACGTGGCCATTGTAAAGGACCGCGCCCTGCTGCGGCGGATTGCGGAGACCGCCGGGGCTCTCACCGCCATGGTGCAGGAGGGCACCGGCACCGCTCAGGACGTGCTGGAGGCGGCAGAGCAGCGCATTTACGCCATCCGTCAGGGCCGTGCCGCCCAGGGGCTGGAGCACATCTCCAGCGTGATTTTAAACGTATACGACCGTCTGGCGGAGCTGGCCGCCAGCGACTCCATGGTGCCGGGGCTGTCCACCGGCCTGCCGGATGTGGACATGGCCATCTCCGGCCTGAACCGGTCGGATCTGATTCTGCTGGCCGCCCGGCCAGGTATGGGCAAGACCTCCTTCGCTTTAAATATGCTCCTCCACGCGGGGAAGTTCTCCGGCAAGACGGTGGTCTTCTTCTCTCTGGAGATGAGCCGGGAGCAGCTGGCCATGCGCCTGATCTCCGGGGAGTCCTTTGTGGACAATAAAAAGCTGGTGACCGGCCGCTTGGGGGAGGATGATTGGCAGCGCATTGCCGCGGCCTCCGCCGCCCTGAACAAGACCCAGATTCTCATTGATGACAATCCCTCCCTCAGCGTGGCGGACATGAACGCCAAGTGCCGCCGGGTGGATAATCTGGGACTGGTAGTCATAGACTATCTCCAGCTGATGACCTCCGCCGGGGGCAAGATACGCCAGGGGGAGAACCGGCAGCAGATTGTTTCCGACATCTCCCGGGCGCTGAAGATTATGGCCAAGGAGCTTAACGTGCCGGTGGTGTGCCTGTCCCAGCTGTCCCGGGGGCCGGAGAGCCGGTCCGACAAGCGGCCCATGCTCTCCGACCTGCGGGAGTCCGGCGCCATTGAGCAGGACGCGGACATCGTCATGTTCCTCTACCGGGAGGATTACTACAACGAAGACAGCGAAAACCACAATCTGGCGGAGTGCATCATCGCCAAAAACCGGCACGGCGAGACCAAGACCGTGGAGCTTCAGTGGCTCCCCGAGTATACCACCTTCTCCTCACTGGACCGCCGCCATACAGAGTAGGTTTTGACGCTGAGAACTGAAAGGAGATGGGCGGAGTGCAGGAGCGGAGCGCCGCGCTGGCGGCACAGTACGGCATGCTGCCCCCGGGGGCAAGGGTGCTGTGCGCCGTGTCTGGCGGGGCGGACTCGGTGTGCTTGCTCCACCTGCTGAAAAAATGGGCGGAGACAGGCGCTTTTTCCCTGTACTGCGCCCACTATGACCACCAGCTCCGGGGTGAATTGTCCACATCGGACGGCGCCTTTGTGGAAAACTTGTGCGAAATGTGGAAAATTCCTTTTATATGGGGGAGCGGCGACGTGGCCGGGGCGGCGAAGGCCGCCCGCCGGGGGATTGAGGAGACCGCCCGGGCAATGCGGTATGCGTTCCTTGAGGAGACAGCGGAAACATTGGGCTGCGACCGGATCGCCACGGCCCACAACGCCGACGACAACGCGGAAACCATTTTGCTTCATCTGGTCCGCGGGACGGGGCTGCGGGGACTGACCGGCATCCCGCCCCGGCGGGGGAAGATTGTGCGCCCGCTGCTGGCCGTGACCCGGCGGGAGATTGAAGACTATCTGGACCGGAACGGCATTTCTCACGTGGAGGACGCCTCCAATCAGGACCCGTCCTACGCCCGCAACTACCTCCGGCTGGAGATCATGCCCCGGCTGCGCCGGCTGAACCCCCGGCTGGCCCAGCGCATGGGGGAGAGCGCCCAATCGCTGCGGCTGGATCTGGCTTACTTGGAGGACCAGGCGGAGGCGGTCTGCCAGAAGGCGGAGCCGCTGGGGAGGGGGCTGTCCATCCCCGCCCATGCCATCGCCGCCCTGCCTGACCCCGTGGCCTGCCGGGCGGTGGAGCGGCTTCTGGCCCAACTGGGGGGGGCGGCGGGCTGTACCGCCGCCCATCTAAAGGCTGTCACGGCCCTGTGCCGGGCGGAGGGCAGTCCCTCCGGGACGGTCTGTCTGCCCCAGGGCCTGCGGGCCAAGCGCATCTACGGGGGGCTGTATCTGGGTGAATTCACCGACGCCCTGCCCCGGCTGGCCCCGCTCCCCCTGTGTCTGGACGGGGAGACCGCCCCCCCAGGCAGCTTTTGGCGGATCCTCTGCCGCCCGGTGCTCTGTCCCGCCGGCGCCGTCCACACCAGGGACCATTTCTATCTGCCGGCACAGGGGGACGGCCCGCCGGTGGTCCGCGCCCGGCAGACAGGGGACTATCTGCGCCTCCCCTGGCGCCCCGGCAAGTCCCTCAAGAAGCTGATGATAGAGGCCAAGCTCCCCCGCTGGACCCGGGATCTCATTCCCGTTGTGGCGGACCGGCGGGGGGTGCTGGCCGCCGCGGAATTCGGCCCCCAGGCGGACCGGCTGGCCCGGCCCGGGCAGCCCGCCCTTGAGCTGCGCTTCCTCCGGCAGGAAACCATGGAGACGGCGGTGGAGCGGATGCGGGGGCGGGTGGAATGCTGACGGCGCGATTTCGTCAACAGACACACAACGGCCCCGTTCAGGGCCAGGAAAGGATGGGCGTAACATGCTGCATCAGGATATAGAACGAATTTTGTTTTCCGAAGAGGAGCTGAAGGCCCGGGTGGCGGAGCTGGGCGCTCAGATTGACCGGGACTACGCAAATCAGACCCCGCTGTTGATCAGCGTCCTGCGTGGATCCTTCATTTTTATGGCCGATCTGGTGCGCAGCATTACCCGGCCCTGCACGGTGGACTTCATGGCGGTGTCCTCCTACGGCAGCGGCACCACCAGCTCCGGCCAGGTGAAGATCGTCAAGGACCTGTCCGAGCAGATTGAGGGGCGGGATATCATCGTGGTGGAGGATATTCTGGACAGCGGCAATACCCTGTCCTACCTGTTCCAGCTCCTCCAGGCCCGGCACCCCGCCTCCATCCGGCTGTGTACCCTGCTGGATAAGCCGGAGCGGCGCACCAAGCCCGTGGCGGCGCAGTACGTAGGCTTCACCATCCCCGACGCCTTCGTGGTGGGGTACGGCCTGGACTACGACGAGAAATACCGCAACCTGCCCTGCATCGGCATACTCAAGCCCTGTGTCTACGGGGGCGAGTAAACACCCGGATTCAGAACCTGTATTCACGGTTGTGAATACAGGTTCCCATAGCCCCGGCAGTCCAGCGGCCCCGGCTGTGAATCCAGACGCTGAATATAGATTTTTAACAGTATAAACAAGCGGCCCCCCCGGGGGTACGCGGGGGGAGTGTCCGTTTCTTGAACAAGAGAGCAAGCCTGCGCGACATAGGTTTTTCATTACTGGCCGTACTCATTTTGCTGCTGGCCATCTTTACCCTGCGGGGGCTGGACAGCCCGCCGCCCCTGACCTATGGGGACATCCGCCAGATTCTGGTGCAGCAGCGGGCGTCGGAGGTGGTGGTGAAAGGGAACCGGCTGACCCTCACCCTGCGGGACGAGCAGGCGTACGGCTCCAAGACCATTACCTACGACCTGCCCAGCTTTGAGATCTTTTACGAGGAGTTCAACGACATGCTGGTCAGCCAGAAGGCGGCGGGCCTGCTGACCTACGACTACCCGGCGGTCTTCCAAAAGCCCTGGTGGTTTGACGTGCTGGCCTGGGTGGGCGTATTCGGCGTGTTCGCCGTGCTGTGGTACGTCATGTTCCTGCGCCAGAGCGGCGGCGCCGGCGGCGGGGGCGGCGGCGCAGACCGCACCGCCCGGTTTGGCCGGGCCCGCACCCGCACCGTGGAAGATCAGACCAAAAAGGTCACCTTCGCCGACGTGGCCGGGGCCAAGGAGGAGAAGGGCGAGCTGCGGGAGATCGTGGAATTCCTGCAAAATCCCAAGCGGTTTTTGGCCCTGGGGGCCCGCATTCCCAAAGGGGTGCTGCTGGTGGGCCCGCCGGGCACGGGCAAGACGCTGCTGGCCAAGGCGGTGGCGGGAGAGGCCGGGGTCCACTTCCTGTCCATCTCCGGCTCCGACTTTGTGGAGCTGTACGTGGGCGTGGGCGCCTCCCGGGTGCGCGACCTCTTTGACCAGGCCAAGAAGAACGCCCCCGCCGTGGTTTTCATCGACGAGATCGACGCCGTGGGCCGCCAGAGAGGGGCCGGCCTGGGGGGCGGACACGACGAGCGGGAGCAGACCCTCAACCAGCTTCTTGTGGAGATGGACGGCTTTGGCAGCAACGAGGGGGTTGTGGTCCTGGCCGCCACCAACCGGCAGGACATTCTGGACCCCGCCCTGCTGCGGCCCGGCCGGTTTGACCGGCAGGTCTACGTGGGTCCCCCGGACAGCAGAGGCCGGGAGGAGATCCTCCGGGTCCACGCCCGGAACAAGCCCCTGGCGGAGGACGTGGACCTGGAAGAACTGGCCAGGGGCACCGGCGGCTTTACCGGAGCGGATCTGGAAAACCTGATGAACGAGGCGGCTCTGCTGGCCGCCCGGCGGCATGAGCGGTTTATCCACATGGCGGACCTGCGGGAGGCGGTCATCAAGGTGGTGGCCGGTCCGGAGAAAAAGAGCCGGGTGGTCATTGAGCGCGAGCGCAGGCTCACCGCCTACCACGAGGCGGGCCACGCCATTGTCATCCACGAGCTGGAAACCCAGGATCCCGTCCACCAGATCACCATTATTCCCCGGGGCATGGCGGGGGGCATGACCATCTCCCTGCCCAAGGAGGACGTGTCCTTCCAGTCCCGGCAGGCGCTGATGGAGCGCATCGCGGTGTGTCTGGGGGGACGGTGCGCCGAGGCCATGGCTCTGGGGGACATCTCCACCGGCGCGGGGAACGACCTGCAAAAGGCCACCGCCATTGCCCGGAACATGGTGGTGCGCTACGGCATGAGTGAGCAGCTGGGCAACGTGGTCTTCGACTCCGGCCACGACGAGGTATTTATTGGCCGGTCCATGGCCCAGACCAAGAATTATTCCGAAAAGGTGGCCGCCCTCATTGACGCGGAGGTCAAGGCGCTCATCGACCAGGGCTACGCCCGGTGCGAGGCCATCCTCAGCGGCCGGCGGGAGGAGCTGGAGCGCACCGCCCAGTACCTGCTGGCCTATGAGAATATGGACGCGGCCACTTTCGAGCTGGTCTTCACCGGCCAGCCTCTGCCGCCCCCCAGCCAGCCCTCCGCCCCATCGGTATTCACCATGGACGACGGCGTAGAGGTTATGCCTGGCTTTGACGACAGCGGCGAGGAGGAGGAAGAGGAATAACCCCCGCCCTCAAAACACAAAAAAGCGCCTGTCCAGACGGTTCCGTCTGGACAGGCGCTTTTTTATCTGAAAAAATCACTGGATGCCGGGGATCTGGGGGAGCTGGGACAGGCTTTGGGCCAGCGCCTCGTCGGTGGGGATAAAGTCCCCCATGGCGCCGCTGTTGAAGTTGGCGTAGGCGGTCATATCGAAGTAGCCGGTGCCGGTGAGGCCGAAGAGGATGGTCTTGGCCTCGCCGCGCTCCTTGCACTTGAGTGCCTCGTCAATGGCGCAGCGGATGGCGTGGGCGGACTCGGGGGCGGGGAGGATGGTCTCCTGCTTGGCGAAGAGTACCGCCGCTTCAAAGACCTTGGTCTGCTCTGCGGTGACCGCCTTCATATAGCCGTCGTGGTACAGCTTGGACAGGATGGGGGACATGCCGTGGTAGCGCAGGCCGCCGGCGTGGCTGGCGGAGGGCATGAACTGACTGCCCAGGGTGTACATCCGGGCCAGGGGGGTGATCTTTCCGGTGTCACAGAAGTCGTAGGCGTATTTGCCCCGGGTGAGAGAGGGGCAGGAGGCGGGCTCTACGGCGATGATCTCCGGATTTGCCTTTCCGGTGAGCTTATCCCGCATAAAGGGCGCGATAAGGCCCCCCAGGTTGGAGCCGCCCCCGGCGCAGCCGATGACGGTATCGGGGTACTCGTCAATGAGTTCCAGCGCGGCGGCGCTCTCCAGGCCGATGACGCTCTGGTGGAGCACCACCTGGCTGAGCACCGAGCCCAGCACATACCGGTACCCCTGGGTGGACACCGCTTTCTCCACCGCCTCAGAGATGGCGCAGCCCAGGCTGCCGGAGGTGTCTGGATTGGCGGCCAGAATGGCCCGGCCGGCGCTGGTGGTGCTGCTGGGGCTGGGGATGACCTGGGCGCCGAAGGTCTCAATGACCGACTTGCGGAAGGGCTTCTGCTCATAGGAGCACTTGACCATGTACACCGTCAGGGGCAGGCCGAAGAAGGAACAGGCCTCCGCCAGGGCGGTGCCCCACTGGCCCGCGCCGGTCTCGGTGGTCAGGCCCTTGAGCCCCTGGGCCTTGGCATAGTACGCCTGGGCCGCGGCGGAGTTGAGCTTGTGGGACCCGGAGGTATTGTTGCCCTCGAACTTATAGTAGATCTTGGCGGGCGTGTCCAGATATTTTTCCAGGTTGTAGGCCCGGATCAGGGGGGAGGGGCGGTACATCCTGTAAAACTCCAGCACCGGCTCGGGGATGTCGAAAAAAGGGGTGCTGTCATCCAGCTCCTGCTTGGCCAGCCCGGTACAGAACACCGGCTCCAGATCCGCCAGGGTGACGGGCTTGCCCGTGCCGGGATTGAGCAGGGGATCGGGCTTCTCCTTCATATCCGCCCGGAGGTTATACCACTGCCGGGGGATGCGGTCTTCCGGCAGATAGATGCGGTGAGGTACTTGTTTCATGGGAAACGCTCCTTTCCAAATAAAAAAGCCCCTGTCCCAGCGGACAGGTTCTGTCCGCCGGGACAAGAGCTCAAATCACTCCTGCGGTGCCACCCGGTTTGGCGCGGCTGCGCCCACTCGACCGTATGCCAACACATACGCTCCCGGATAACGGGGGGAGAAGCCCGACAGGTACTACTGGCCGCACAAATATAATACAGCCCTTCGCCCCGCCCTCGCGAGTCCATTCGGCAATCCGCCTGCCTGCCGCGCTCCCACCTGTCCGCGGCTCTCTGTGAGGTGGCCTGTCTGCCTACTGCTCTCGGTCAACGGTTTTCTTTCGCTTTAGTATAGTACGTTGATAAAGAAAACGCAACTGTGACTTCTGATAAATCACGCCTTATGTTCCATGTCATTTTTGTTGAAAAGAGAGACATCTTGTGGTCTGCCGGCTGTCTCCGCTCCGCCTATGCGTAAAAAAACCGGGTCCGCCCAAAGATTTAAAACTCTTGTAACACCTTTTCGTTTCTTTCTTAACATCTCCAGATTATTATAATACCTGCAAGAGACAGTTTCTTTTCATTTCATTGTATCCTCTTTCCTAAGGCAGAGACCGGACGTCAGGAGCAGGCGTCCGGTCTCTGCCTGTTTTTTGTGCAAGCGCCTCTCCCCAGGCTGAGGCGCTGTTCTATTTCCTCCGGTTGACGAAGTCCACCTCGATCTTGCCGCCGCAGACCATACCCAGCTCCGCCGCCGCGTGGGAGAGGTCGTAGAGCCTGTGGTCCTTCTGCACGCCCTGCTTCATCATGGCCAGGGCGTCCAGCTTGGCCTGGTACTCCACCGCGCCGCCGCCGATGGTGCCCAGGCAGGCGCCGTCGGGCCGAACCAGCATCCACGCGCCCTTTCCCCGGGGGGCGGAGCCGCTCTTGCGGGTGATGGTACACAGCACGCCGGGCTCCTGCTCCGGCGGGGGGGCCACCCCGGGGCCCTTCCTGGCCCGCTCCTGGATGATCTCCCCCAAAATGGACACGGCGATCTCCGCCGGGGTCTGGGCCCCAATCTGAAGGCCCACGGGGGTGTGGACCCCCGCCAGCACCGCGGAGCTGTACCCCTGCTCCCGCATGGTCTTCATCACCGCCGCCACCTTGATTTTGCTGCCGATCATCCCCACATAGGCGTAGTCCCCCTGGAGCACCCGGGCCAGACAGGCCCCGTCAAAGGCGTGGCCCCGGGTGAGGATGACGAAGAAGTCGTCCGCCCGGCTGCCCACCAGGTCCAGGGCCTGCATAAAGGGCATACACAGCACCTGGGACGCCATGGGGAAGCGGTTCTGGTTGGCGAACTCCTCCCGGTCGTCGATGACCACGATCTCAAACTCCAGGCGGCTGGCCATGTAGGCCACCTCCAGGGACACGTGTCCACCGCCGCATAAAATCAGCCGTTCCATGTTCTTCTCTCCTTTTATCTGGTCCCGTTCCGCCGGGCCTGGAACCGGAGCAGCGCCTCCAGCACGCCGCCGCCGATGGACCGGGCTTTGTCCGAGATGGTAAAGCAGTGGTTGTACTCGCACCGGGGGTCGATGTCCCCGGACTTCATCCCCTCCGTGACGGCGAGGCCGTCGGGGAGCATCCCCCGCACGATCCCCGGCATCAGGGCGTAGACCGGCTGGCCGTCCACCGTGGCCACCACGTCCCCCTCCGCCACCGTGTCGCCGATTTGGGCCACGGGATGGAAGATCCCGTCCCGGCAGGCCCGGATAATCCGCTGGGTGCTGTATCCCCCGATGTCCCCAGGCACGCCGGTGTCGGGAATGGCGCTCCCCTCCTCAATCACCCGGCCCAGGTAGTGGCCCCGCTTGGTCTCAATGACCGCGTGGCAGTCCACCCCGGCGGTAAAGCCCGGCCCCAGGGCCAGGACAATGGGGGCGTCGTCGATTTTTGTGTTGAGGTTGCGCTTTGCCAGAATGCCGTCCACCTCTGCGTCAAAGGGCAGCTGGGCGCGAATTTGGGCCGGGGGGTCCACCAGCACGGGGATCTCCCCCCGGGTGAGGCAGTCCTTTGCCTGCTGCGCCGTCTCCACCCGCCGGGCGGTGATGCCCTCCACCACGGCGGTCCCATCGTAGACGCACTGGCAGAAGGCCACCGTCCGCCGTACCGCCGTGGGCTGGGCGATATCCGTCATCACCACATCCATCCCCGCCCGGTGCAGCCGGGCCGCTACGCCGGAGGCCAAATCCCCCGCGCCTTTAATTAAAACCAGCATAATCCGCCTCGCTCCTTCTCTGTGTAGTGCTTTACAATGGAATCGATCCCCAGCCCGGCCAGCGCTTTTTGGATCTCCGCTCCCCGGCGGGCCAGGTCCGGGCCGTCCGCCTTGTTCAGAACGCACCGGTAGGCCATATGCGGCGCCACCTGCTTGCGTCCACCCAGGGGGCTGGAGAGAATGTGCAGCATGTCCTCCTCCGTCACCAACGCCTCCATGGGCTTGTCCAGAAAGGCGGCCACCCGCTCCGGCCGGTGACAGGCGGCGGCGATGGGCTTGTCCAGGGCGTCCAGCCCCGCCACGGCGATGACCGCGTCGCTCTCCGGCGGGATCACCGGCTCATGATCCGCCGGGATTTTCAGAGGCATCAGCCGGGCGCCGTCCGCCTCGATGAGAACCACTCCCGCCGCCTGTTTGCATACCCCAATCTCCCCCGTGCCGCACAGCTTGTCCGCCCGGCCCAGGGTGCCCAGGGTGATCACCCCGTGCTCCGCCAGACAGGCGCGCAGATGATCCGGATCCGGGTTGTCGGTGAGGAAGAGGCCAGGGTGGGGCATGATGTGGGTGGAGGTGGTGACAATCACCCGCCGCCCGCCGTCCGCCGCCTCCCGGGCCAGGGCGTACATGGTGCTGCTCTTCCCCCCGCCCCCCACCAGGGCCACCGCCCGGTGGACATCCATATTCAGGCGCAGCGCTCCCCAAAGGCCCATAACATTCCCTATCCTTCCAGCAGAATTTTAATGCCGATGCCGATCAGAACCAGCCCGCCCGCCAGACCCGCCTGCCGCTGGACCGCCCCGCCCAGCCGCCGGCCCAAAATCCCGCCCGCCGCGGAGAGGGCAAAGGCCACGGCCCCGATGATCCCGGCGGCGGTCAGGATGTCCGTCCCCAGAAAGGCCATAGACACCCCCACTGCCAGCGCATCGATACTGGTGGCCAGGGCCAGCAGGGTCAGCCGCCTCCAGGTCAGCCCGGCGGGGAGGCTGGCCTGGGCTTCCTCAGACCGGCTCTCCCACACCATCCGCCCGCCGATGAGGGCCAGCAGGCCAAAGGCGATCCAGTGGTCCACCGCCTGGATACAGGCGCTCACCGTGCTGCCCAGCCGCCACCCCGCCAGGGGCATCAGAAACTGGAAGGCGCCGAAAAACATCCCCAGCTTCACCCCGTCCCGCCATCCAAAGCCAGGCGTTGAAATGCCGCTGGATACCGAAACCGCAAAGGCGTCCATCGCCAGACTGAATGCAATCAGAATCAGCTCAATCAAGTCCCAAACCTCCGTCTCCCTGTTGTGCCGCTTGTTCGGCGTGTTCTCTCAGGTACGGCCCGCCTGGGGCGCTTCAGTCCTTATATCTCTATATATCGTCCCTATATTATAGCAGATTTCCCCCGGGTATGCCAACGGTTTCTGTTTTTTGCCGCTATTTTGTAGAACCGCTCTATTTTTGCTTGCCCCAGGCCCCCGGATGCGGTATGCTTTATATAGTGGAAGCACTCGAGAATGGAAAGATAGCAGGTGTCGCCCGTGGAATTCGACCATGAGAACTATATGCGTCAGGCCCTGGAATTAGCCCGCCAGGCGATGGAGGAGGGGGAGGTCCCCGTGGGCTGCGTGGTGGTGTGGGAAGACGGCCGGGTGGTGGGCCAGGGCCGCAACCACCGCGAGAGGGGCAGGGACGCCCTGGCCCACGCCGAGCTGGAGGCCATCCGCCAGGCCAACCAGACCCTGGGGGGGTGGCGGCTGCACAAGGCCGCGCTCTACGTCACGCTGGAGCCCTGCCCCATGTGCGCCGGGGGCATCATCAACGCCCGCATCCCCCAGGTGTGGTACGGGGCGGCGGACCCAAAGGCGGGGTGCTGCGGCTCGGTGCTGGATCTCTTCGCCCAGCCCTTCAACCACCGGCCCCAGGTGCGGGGCGGCCTGCTGGAGGAGGAGTGTACCGCCCTGCTGCGCGCCTTCTTCCGCAGCCTGCGCCAGCGCCGCCAGGCCCGGACCCCTTAGAAATCCGGAGAATTCAGACTCCTGTAACAAATTCACTTTCTTTGTTTACATTTCTTCGGTAACATAGTATCTGCAAGGGCAAGTTTCTTCATTTCATTCTTACTCCTCCAATTTTTAGAGAACAGGGACCGCCGGAAGGCGGTCCCTGTTCTCGTCCGGAGAAAGCAGATCTCAGAACTTTTTGAAGGTCTGAGATCTGGTCACAGCCTGCGTCCGCTATGATTCGCCGCGTTCACCCTGCCGCCGTTTGCAGCGGCGGGCTTTGCAGAGAGATTCACACAAAAGACAATAGCCCACGCCCCCGATGCAAAAAAACAAAAAGGTACCATCTGGGTTTCTTTTTCATGCCTCAGCGCTTGGCGGAGCGGCGCCAGACGCCCATTTTGCCGGCCTCGGCGATGAGCTGATCCCGGAAGTCCGGGTGGGCGATGGAGATGATCTTCTCCGCCCGCTCCCAGGTGGAGGCGCCCTTGATGTTCACCTTGCCGAATTCAGTGACCAGCCAGTGGGTGTTGGCCCGGGTGTCGGTGACGATGGAGCCGGGGTCCAGGGTGGGCTTGATGCGGCTCTCCAGCTGGCCGGTCTTTTTGTTCAGGAAGGTGGAGGAGCAGCAGATAAAGCTCTTTCCCCCCTTGGAGAGGTAGGCCCCCATAACGAAGTCCAGCTGTCCGCCGGCGCCGCTGATGTGCCGCACCCCCGCAGACTCGGCGTTGACCTGTCCGAAGAGGTCCACGTCCACCGCGTTGTTAATGGACATGAACCGGTCCAGCTGGGCCACCACCCGGACGTCGTTGGTGTAGTCCACCGGGGCGGACATACAGGCCGGGTTGTCGTTGAGGTAGTCGTACAGCTTCTGGCTTCCGGCGGCAAAGGCGTAGGTCTGGCGGCAGCGGTCAATGGTCTTGCACACGCCGGACAGCTTTCCCGCCAAGGCCATATCCACAAAGCCGTCCACGTACATCTCGGTATGGACCCCCAGGTCCTTTAAATCGGACTGGGCGATGAGGGAGCCCACCGCGTTGGGCATCCCGCCGATCCCCAGCTGGAGGCAGGCCCCATCGGGGATCTCCTCCACAATGAGCTTGGCCACCGCCTGATCCACCTCGCTGGCGGGTCCGCCGGAGGGCAGGCAGCCGATGGGGGAGGTGTGCTCCACAATCATGGACACCTGATCCATGTGGATGCAGTCCTCCTTGCCCCCCAGGCAGCGGGGGATGTTGGGGTTGACCTCCACAATGATAACCTCAGAGCGCTCACACACGGCGGCCATGTGTGAGGCGCTGGGGCCGAAGCTGAAATAGCCGTGGGCGTCCATGGGGGCCACCTGGAACATGGCCACATGGATGGGGGCCACATTGTCCCGATAGTACCGGGGCAGCTCGGAATAGCGGATAGGAGCATAAAACGTGGCCCCGCCGGCAATCATTTTCCGTTCCACACCGGACATGTGCCACGAGTTCCAAGTAAAATGCTCCGCCACGTCAGGGACGGACATCACCGCCGGCTTGTGGAAGAGAATTCCACCCCGGATCTTCACGTCGGTAAGCTCCTGGTACCGCTTGGCCAGGGCCTGATCCAGGGCCTCCGGCGTGGTGGTACACCACCCGAAGTCCACCCAATCCCCGGACTGTACAACTTTGACCGCCTCCTCCGGAGTGGTCAGCTTGCTTTGGTACTGCTCCATGTAAGTCATATTGCCACACCTCTATTGTCTATTTTTTAACAATGTGAGCTTATTATAGCACTGTGAAGCGGCCTTGGCAAGGTGGAATGGGAGAAATGCCGGGACCCCCCGGGGCGCCCCTGCGGGGGGATTTGTGCTCGCCGCACGGGCCGCCTGCGCGGCGGGCGCCAGGGTCCTTTCCCGAAAGGACCCTGGACACAAAGGGCCAGAGGGGGGCTAACCCCCCTCTGGACTCCCCTATACGATAAGCCCACCCGACGCACCGCGCCGGATTTCTGCCATGCCGATGTGTCAGTCTGGCACTCCCCGTAATTTCAGCGCAAAGTCTCCAGCCAGACCTGGTTTTCTGTGCCGAGCCTCTCTGGTCGGCCCGGGGGAACGGCAGGCAGGGAACAAACCCCCGGGCCGACCAGGGAGGCCCGGCACTTCTATTGTAACGTAAGCGCAAGACCCCAGCTGGGGGCTGCGTTGACCGCCAGATTATCAGAACGCCGAGGTAGCGGTGGCGGCGCGGTGCGCCGCCTGGGCCCCCGCGCTGGGGGAGTCCAGAGGGGGGATAATCCCCCCTCTGGCCCTTTGGGTCCAGGGCCCTTTCGGGAAAGGGCCCTGGCGCCCGCTGCGTAAGCGGCCCGCCCGGCGAGGGCAATCCCCCCGCAGGGGCCGCCCCCAAGGATCCCCTTACACGTTAAACCGGAACAGGACGATATCCCCATCTTTCATGACATAATCCTTCCCCTCGGAGCGGACCAGCCCTTTCTCCCGGGCGGCGGCCATGGTCCCGTGGGCCTTCAGGTCGTCAAAGTTGACCACTTCGGCCCGGATAAAACCACGCTCAAAGTCAGTGTGGATTTTACCGGCGGCCTGGGGGGCCTTCGTTCCCTTGGTGATGGTCCAGGCCCGGCACTCGTCCTCCCCGCTGGTGAGGAAGGAGATGAGGCCCAGCAGGGCATAGGAGGCTTTAATCAGCCGGTCCAGGCCGGACTCGGCAATGCCCAGGTCGTCCAGGAACATAGCCTTCTCCTCGCCGTCCAGCTCGGCGATCTCCGCCTCCAGCTTGGCACAGACGGGGATGACCTGGGCCCCCTCGTTCTCGGCGATGGCCGCCACCTGCTGGTAGTAGGGCACGCCCTGGTAGTGGGAGAAGCCCTCCTCATCCAGGTTGGCGGCGTAGATGATGGGCTTCAGGCTGAGCAGCTCGCAGTCCGGGTACTCCGCAGCGATGTCGATCTCATAGGTCCGGGCGGACTTGCCGTCGTTGAGCCACGCCCGCAGGCCCTGGAAGACCTCTACCTCCTGGAGGAACTTCTTGTCCCCCTTGGCGGCCTTCTGGGCCTTGTCAATGCGGCGGTCCACCATCTCCAGGTCGGCCATGATCAGCTCAATGTCAATGATGCCGATATCCCGCTCCGGGTCGGTGGAGCCCTCCACATGGATCACGTTGCTGTCATCAAAGCAGCGGACCACATGGACAATGGCGTCGGTGGCCCGGATGTTGCCCAGAAACTTGTTGCCCAGCCCCTCTCCCTTGCTGGCTCCCTTCACCAGGCCGGCAATGTCCACAAACTCGATGACGGCGGGCGTGGTCTTCTTGGGCTGGTAGAAGTCGGACAGCCAGTCCAGGCGGCTGTCCGGCACCGCCACCACCCCCACGTTGGGGTCAATGGTGCAGAAGGGGTAGTTGGCGCTCTCCGCGCCGGCGTTGGTAATGGCGTTGAACAGGGTGGATTTGCCCACGTTGGGCAGGCCCACAATGCCGAGTTTCATATCAAAAACGTCCTTTCGGTGTGCAGCGATTGGGACAGGCCCAATCCTCATAGAATCGAACCCTATTATAGCCGAAGGCCGGGAAAAAGACAAGAATCCGCAGCTGATACCGGTGAAAATTTTGCGCCCTTAAAACACCAGCGCGCCCTCGCCCCCCATCAGCCGGGTCATCTCCTCCAGGCGGTCCAGGGGGAAGGGGGGCAGGCACAGGGGCTTCATGGCGATGGACATCAGCTTCATCGGATTGTCGTCCGCCGCCACCCGGTTGGAGCTGAGGGCCCCGCACCGGCGGCAGCGGTGGATAATGGCCCACTCGCCGCTCTTGCGCACCCAGACGGCCACCGGCTCCATCAGGCCCCCGCAGTCCGCCGCCCGGTCCCCCGGCTCGATGTCCACGTGCAGGCTTACCAGACAGTTGGGACAGTGGTTGCGGTGATCGCTGCCCGCCCCCGCCGGCACAACCGGCCGGCCGCAGCTCTTGCAGGTAAAGCTGTCGCTGCAGGGGTGGGTTTTATAGTAGCCTTTTTCGTATTTTTTCCGTTTATTTTCTCGGTTCATGGTCTGATTGTTCTCCTTAACACAGCATTCTCCATTCCTCGCTCTGTCAGGACAACTTCCCGCGTCATCTCAATGGGCGCCGGGGAAACAAAAAGACAGCCCCCGGCTGTCCTGTCCATACCATTTCCCTGTTGTTACGCGGTCAAACCGCCCCGCCCGGCGCATACGGCCCCCACAGCGGGGCCCGCCCAGGCGGAGAGGGTGGATCGGTCTCGTAACTGTCCGCAGATCGGTACGGCAAAACAGCCCATTTCGGTTCCGAGGAACCCAAATGCGCTCGTCCTGACACTCACTTATCTGCAAACAGCCGTCATCCACACACCTCCTGGTCATATTTTGCTCAGGATACCCCATCGCGCGGGATTTGTCAAGAGGGAATCGCCGCCCTCTCTTTTCCCTTTGTGTTGATAGAACGTTGTCAATGGATCACTTTATAGCGCAGCCTGAGGTATGAATCCTCCAAAACCACGCATTCCTGCAATTTCAACACCCCTAATTGCGTTAACTCACGTTCTGACAGCAAGGATGTTCCGTCAATCAGGGTGGAGGTGTCCTTGCCGCCGATTAAAACAGGAGCAACAACAATATCAATATAATCCAACAGTTTTTCCCGAAGAAACCGTCCGTTTAATGTACCACCGCTTTGTACGGTAATCCGCTGGCATCCAAATTCCGACTTGAGCTTTGCAAGCGCGTCCACCAAGGACAACCCGCTTTGGCAGATGATATGAAGGTTGTCCTCATCCACCTGAAAGGCCGGATGAGCCGCATTGGATGTAATCAGCACAAATTCTTTTGACAGGGCACAAAAATAGCGAATACCGTGTTCGTTCAAATGGCTGTTGTCAATCACCACAAAGGAAACAGGCGTCTTGTTTGGTATTTTCTTCGTGTTAACGCCCATCTTCTCCTGTACTCTGCCGGAGTTAAGCGCCCACAGGTCCGTCGTCTGCTCGATTTCATAATATTGATGCAGGCCCTCCCTCACGCCCGCAATGTTAGGAAAATCTTTATCCATATCCAACTGGTCCGTTGCTCCAGTGCTGATCTTCCCGTCAACCGACATAAGCATAAACAGCGTCACAATTGGTCTATCCACTTTATTCCTATCCCTCCAAATTAAGTTTTGTCATCCTGATTATATCACGGCGGATTCCCGGCTTCAAGCCGCGATTCGTAAAATCGCTGGGACATTTGCAAGCCGGGGGCCGGTTTGTTATAATGCCCTTATCGCCACAGGCGGAACAAATGACAGGAGGGAAGGCAGTATGCTGTATTTTGACAGCGACTATAGGGAGGGGGCCCATCCGGAGCTCCTGGCCCGGCTGGGGGAGGAGAATTGGGAGCCCATGCCGGGCTACAGCGAAGACCCCATCTGTGAGCGGGCCCGGGAGAAAATCCGCGCGGCCTGCGGCTGTCCGGAGGGGGAGATCTATTTTCTCACCGGGGGCACCCAGACAAACGCCGTGGTAATCCGCGCCCTGCTCCGGCTGTACGAGGGGGTTATCGCTGCGGACACCGGCCACATCGCCACCCACGAGGCCGGGGCCATTGAGGCCGGCGGGCACAAGGTAATCCCCCTGCCGGAGCACGCCGGCAAGCTGGACCCCGGGGAGGTGGCGGACTGCCTGGCCGCCTTCCAGGCGGATCCCAACCGGGCCCACACCGTCAAGCCCGGCATGGTCTATCTCTCCCATCCCACCGAGTACGGCGCCCTCTACACCCGGGAGGAACTGGAGGCCCTTCATCAGGTGTGCCAAAGCTATCATGTGCCCCTCTATCTGGACGGGGCCCGGCTGGGGTACGCCCTGGCCGTCCCCGGGAGCGATGTGACCCTCCCCGTGCTGGCCCAGACCTGCGACGTGTTCTACATCGGCGGCACCAAGGTGGGGGCCATGTTTGGAGAGGCGGTGGTCTTTCCCCGCCCCCTGGCGGACCAGTTCTTTACTGTTATGAAGCAGAGCGGCGCCCTGCTGGCCAAGGGCCGTTATCTGGGGATTCAGTTTGACGCCCTCTTCTCCAATGACCTCTACCTCCGGTGCGGGCAAGCGGGCATCCAGGCGGCGGACCGGCTGCGGGCGGCCTTCCGCCGGAAGGGATACCAGTTCTATGTGGACTCCCCCACCAACCAGCTCTTTGTCGTCTTGGACCGCCGGCGGCTGGCCGCCCTCCGGGACAAGGTCTCCTTCGCCCACTGGCGCGCTCTGGATGATGGCCGCGCCGTGGTCCGCTTCGCCACCAGCTGGGCCACCCGGCCCCAGGATGTGGACGCCCTCATCGCCCTGCTGTAGCGCCGGACGCGGTATGCGTTGATCCGGCGGGGAGGCTTTGATAGAATAGGGGAGAATCAGACAAGGGGGAGGGCTGTGGATGAACAAAACGGAGCTGCTGGACAAGCTGGCCCGGGACGGGGAGGAGCGGCTTGTGCTGGCCCGGGCGCTGGACAAGCTGAACACCGCCCAGCGGAAGAATATCCCCGCCTATACCGGCTTTCTCTCCCCGGCGGAGCGCTCCGGTGTGGAGCGGCTCATCGCCGCCGCCCAGTACCCCCGCCACCTGTTCTGGGGCGGCTTTCCCCAGGCGGAGCGGACGGTGTGCGTCTTCCTCCCCGACTGGCAGGAGGAGGAAGAGTTCCTCGCCCTAGGGGAGGAGGGGCCCCTGTCCGCCCTGCGGTGTACCTTTCCCCGGGGAAGCGGGCTCACCCACCGGGATTTTCTAGGGGCCATTCTGGGCCAGGGGATCACCCGGGAGAAAATCGGCGACCTTCTGGTGGGGGAGGACCGCTGCGATATCATCGTCCTGCGGGAGCTGGAGGACTATCTCCGCCTCAATCTCACCAGCGCCGGCCGGGTCTCCCTGAAGGTAAGCCCCCTCCCTCTCAGCGAAATTCAGGTTCCCCAGCAGAGGGTGTCCCTCGTCCGGGACACCGTGGCCGCGCCCCGGCTGGACGCGGTGGCGGCCAGCGCCTTCTCCCTCTCCCGGGGGAAAGCGGCGGACCTCATCTCCGCCGGCCGGCTGCTGCTCAACTACCGGGAGTGTACCAAGCCGGACCGCGCCGTGGCGGAAGGAGACGTGCTCTCCTGCCGTGGGCTGGGCAAGTGCAGCGTGAAGCGGCTGGGGGGCCGGACCAAAAAAGGCCGCCTGCTGCTGGAATTGGAGCGTTACAGGTAAAAACGGCAGTCTGCCGGAAAGAAGGGATTTTTTGAACATCACCCAGGCCCAGATCGACCGCATCAATGCCCTGGCCAAGAAGGCCAGGACCCCCCAGGGGCTTACCCCGGAGGAGACGGCGGAGCGGGACGCCCTCCGCCAGGCCTATGTCGCCTCCGTCCGGGCCAATCTGGCGGGCCAGCTGGACAACACCTATATTGTAGGGCTGGACGGCGCCAGGCGGCGCCTCACCCGCAAGGACCCGTAGGGGCGGGCGCCTGCCCGCGGCAAACAGAGAGGAGCGAGTTGTATGTCCTTTTTTACTGAAAATACCTTAGAAAAGCGGCTGGCCCGGGTAGACGCCGCCATTGCCCTCACCCAGGGCGACCGGGTCCCCTTCGCCCCCAAGGTGGGCATGGCCTACGCCCAGGCCGCCGGTATCGACCGGTACGAGGCCCTCAGCGACGCCCGCCTGCTCAAGCCGGGGGTGGAGGCTTTCCTCCAGCGGTATGAGTGCGATATCTTCTGGGGCGGGTCCAGCTACCCCTCCCCGGTGCTGGAGACCTTGGGCACCACCGCCATCCGCTGGCCCGGGGCCACCTGCGGCCTGCCCCTGGACCAGGGGTTTCAGATTGTGGACGAGACCTATATGGAGGAGGAGGAGTACGACGAATTCCTTCGGGACCCCTCCCACTTCTTTCTGACCAAGGTTTTCCCCCGGCGGCACAAGAAGCTGGCCGGTCTGGCCAAGGCCAGCTTTCAGGACGTGGTGGAGTTCGGCCACTACGCCTCCATGGCCGTCTTCGCCGACCCGGAGGTCCGCCAGGCCCTGCTTACGTTAATGTTCGCCGGGGAACAGGCCGCCGCCTGGCAGCGCAGCGGCGCGGTCCTGCGGGAGGCCGCCCTGGCCTGCCAGACCCCCCTGGGCTCCCTGGCGGGACAGAACGCCCCCTACGACATGCTGGCCGACAACATCCGGGGCTTCCTCAACGTGCCGATGGACATTTTCGAAATCCCGGACAAGGTGAAGGCCGCCATTGACGTGATGACGGATTTCGCCCTGAAAAACGTGCGGCGGATGAAAGAATTCGGGTCCAAGTACTGCTTTATCCCCCTCCACGGCGGCACCGACGACTTTATGAGCAACGACACCTATCGGGAATTCTACTGGCCCTCCCTGCGCCGGGTGATGGAGGAGATCATCGCCTGCGGCATGATCCCCTACGTCTTCTGCGAGGGCAAGTACGACAGCCGGCTGGAGATCCTTGGGGAGGTCCCCAGGGGCAAGGTCATCTATATGTTCGAGCAGGTGGACATTGCCCGGGCCAAGGCCGTTTTGGGGAATACCGCCTGCATCTGCGGCAACCTGCCCACCGCCCTGCTCCTCTACGGCAAGCCGGCGGAGGTGGCGGACGAGACCAAGCGCCTGCTGGACGCCTGCGCCCCCGGCGGCGGTTTTCTCATGGACTGCTCCATCGTGCTGGACCACTACAAGGAGGAGAACATGGACGCCTGGTTCGACACCACCCTTCAATACGGAAAATATTAGCATAATAAAAGCGGCCGGCGCACGATTAGGTGCGCCGGCCGCTTTATTAGGCGCACCGGATATTTCGCCCCAAAAATCCGCTAAATTCCGTGCAGTTCGATGTATTTTTTAATATACCGGCCCAAAAGGTCCAGATAGGGTTTATTGTCCCCCTCGATGGCCGCCGCAAAGGGCGCGGCCCGCCGCCGGATCCGCTCCGCGTCCTTCAAAACAGCCGCCTCCAGCTCCTCGTCGCTCTGAAAGCAGGCGCTTGGATCCGTCAGCCCTTCATCCAGCATGATCTCATCCAGCAGATGCTCCATCATATCCTCTGCCCGCAGGATCACGGGCGGCATCTGGAACATCTCCTTCGCCACATCCAGCTTGAGATAGCCGATTTTTGGCGAATAGACGATATCGAAGTCGGGATGTTCCTCGATATAGGACCGAAATCCCTTCAAAACCGCGTCGATCTCCTGTTTTTCCTCTGGTGTAAAGATCATTGTACCTCTCCTCTCTATAGTTCCTTCTGCTGCATAAAAGGTCTACCCCCAGGGCCATTCCCGGCAGTCAGGCCGTCACCTCTGCTCTTTAAGGTATTAAATACAATATTATACACTATAATAAAGGATACAATACCATAAGTCAAGCGGGATGGAGGATATAATATCGTATTATGACAGTATATACGATATGAAATAAAAAGGGGGTGGTGTGATGTATGAGGAATTTACCCAGGAGCGTATTGCGCAGCTCAGGATGCAGCGGGAAGTATCCGCCCGTGATATGTCTTTATCGCTTGGGCAGAATAGCAGTTATATCAATCAAATTGAAAACAAAAGAGCACTGCCCTCTTTGCAGGGATTGTTCTACATCTGCGAATATTTCGGCATTACGCCACAACAGTTTTTTGATGAGGAAACTGTGTACCCGGCACAGCTTGCAGAACTGATAGAGGATTTGAAGAAGCTGGATTCTGGGACACTGGAACATGTTTCAGCGTTGGTAAAACGGTTTTATTAAACTGCTTCACTTTCAACAGAATTTTATTGATTTGCGTAATTTTTCTGCTATGCTCTAGAGCATGGGGTGATACTATGACTACATTAGCAGATCGAATTCGGGATATCATTTCAGAAAACCAACTCAAGCAAAAAGACTTTGCCAGCAGCATCAATGTCTCAGAAAGCTATATCTCTCAACTCCTTCACGGCGCCAGCGGCCTGTCCAACTCCACTGCTACTCTCATTGCGGAACGATATGGCTATTCCCTCGCCTGGATTTTGGATGGCGAAGAACCAAAAATAAGCCAAAAAAGCAAGTCCCACACCCTGGCCCCTCTCCAGAGGAAGATTATCTCCGAAATTGAACAGATGGACGAGGCAGACCTCATCGCCGTAAAAATTTTTATCCGTTCGATGGGTGAATATAAAGCAGAGCTTGGGCTGCTTGTTAATCGTGACCCTGTAAGCCGGTGAAGGCGCAGGCTGCGCGCTGGGTATCCGCATTCACCGTTTTCTCATCTACCTATTGTTGAAAAAGTGGGGTGAGGCAATGCAATTCGACAGTAATGCAGTTGGGAGGACAATACGCCGTCTTCGAAACAAGAAGGGTATGTCACAGGATGTTTTAAGCGGATTTGCCAGAATTGCACGAACTCACCTGACGATGATCGAGAACGGGAATAAGAAAGCAAATTTTGAAACGCTGTGGAAAATTGCGAATGCACTGGACTTACGTCCCAGCGAGCTTGTCGCCTTGATCGAGGCTGAAATAGAGCGGAACTGTTGATACCGGTGAGCTCATTGTATCTCTCCTCGAAAACAGAGCGTTTCAGCCAACCGGTTGTAGGGTGGGATGGTTCCGGCCCGCCGCATCTGCAAGAGAAAGAAGCACGAAACTCGTGGATTTCATACGGGTCTCGTGCTTTTGTCTTGTCTGATAACCCCAGCGCACCTCCTTAAATACCCCTCAATCAACATATAATAATATGTATTATACATGATTAAATAGTTAAAATCAATACGTAGTATTATATGTGTAGTACGCTTTACAAAAAAGGGGGACCGGCTTTGAAAAGCGTAATAGAGCTATTTCGGGAGCTTCGTGAAGATCATGATTATTCACAGCGCGATATCGCGGCAGTTTTAGGCATTTCCCAACAGCATTATTCCAAATATGAAACCGGTGAATATGAGCTTCCGCTGCGGCATTTTATCACATTGGCGGAATACTATGGCGTTTCCGCCGATTATCTGATTGGCCGGCGCTCCTATGACGAAAAGAGGCCGTTAGAAATAACTTATGTTACCCGTGATTGTTCCTGTGGAAACTTGGTGCGGGACATTCTTTCCTTGAGCGAGCATGGACGGCAATCTGTTGTAGAATATGTCGCGCTTCAAAAATTACGTGAGAACCTGTAAGGCGGCTGATCCAGATGAGGACGACTTACAAAAATTAGATCTATTTATTGATTAGATATTAAGAAGCTATAGCCGTCCTTTTCACAAATTGATGATAAAAACATGAATTGTATTTTATATTTATGATTATATCATTAATTTATATAAGATCAAGTGTAATTTTAATGATTATATCATCATATCTCTGTGCGAATTAAGGCTATAATGTCTGATAAGTCACGGAGGTGTACGATGGAAGCAAATGAACGGTATGAGGTGTTTCTGCGCCGCCGTATTTCAGAGCTGCTTGCACAGCGGGGAATATCAGAGCATCGGATGAGTTTGGAGCTGGGAAAAAGCGGCTCTTACATTCGAGCGATTACAAATGGATTGGCGTTGCCTTCGGTCAAGGAATTATTTAACATTATCACTTATTTTGAAATTGGACCGGCAAAGTTTTTCGAGGGGCTGGACGATGATAATTCTTTGCGCGCCAGTCTCTGTAATAAGTTGCAGGAATTAGACGAGGACGATTTGCAGAAATTGGCTCTGTTTATTGATTGGATTCAGAAGCCCTAGGGGCGGTCCGCGTCCACCGCCGCAAAAAAGGAAAAAGCACGAAACCCGTTTAAAATCCGCGGGTTTCGTGCTTTTTGCCTTGTCTGAAACTGGACTCAGCGCATTTCCTTTTCAAAATACTCGCCGGTTTTGGGGCCCAGGCTGCCCCTGCGGCCAGTCCAGATGAGGACGATGATGGTCATGACATAGGGGATCATCTGAAAATACTGATAAGGGGCGCCGGATATGGCGATCTGCATCCGCAGCTGGAAGGCGTCGGACAGGCCGAAGAGCACAGAGGCGGCCAGCACCCCCAGGGGAGACCACCGGCCGAAGGAGACCGCCGCCAGGGCGATCCACCCCTTGCCGCTGCTCATGTCCTCCACAAAGGTGTTAATATTGCCGATGGACAGGGCCACGCCCCCGATGGCCGCCAGGGTGGAGGAGAGGACAGTGGCGAGATAGCGGGTCTTGACCACCTTCACCCCCAAAGAGTTGGCGGCGCTGGAGTTCTCCCCGCAGGCCCGCAGGTTGGTGCCTGCCATGGTGTGATACAAAAACACATGGGTCACAGCCACCATGGCGAAGGCGAAGTAGACCAGCACATTATGCCCGAACAGGATCACGCCCAGCACGGGGATATCCCGGAGCAGGGGGATGCCGTCCGGAGAAAAACCGTTGACCTTTACCGTTGTGGTCGTTGTGGCGAAGATGGCCCGGAACACATAGGCGGTGATGCCGGTACAGAAAATGTTGATCCCCGTGCCCACTACGGCCTGGTTGGCCCCGAAGGTCAGAGAAAACACCGCCATAATCAGGCCCAGAAACACTCCCGCGGCGATGCCCAGCAGCAGTCCCAGCCAGGGGCTCTGGGTGTAGTGGGAGCCGATGACTCCGGCCAGCGCGCCGGTGAGCATACAGCCCTCCAGGCTGATATTGAGCACGCCGGACCGGCTGGCGTAGACGCCCCCCAGGGCGGCCATTAAAATGGGGGCGGACAGGCGGATGGCCTGGGCCGCCAGGTTGATGAGATACTCAGCCATGGGCCGCTTCCCCCTCTCCCCGCTTTGGCTTGATATAGCGGATCCGGTAGCGAACAAAGAAGCTGCTCCCCAGGGCGAAGAGCACCACCATGCCCTGGAGCACGCTGGACAGGTTGTTGGGCACGCTGCACGCGGTCTGCATGGCGTTGCTGCCCACCTTCAGCGCCGCGAAGAGCAGCGCGGACAGGAGAATCAGCAGAGGGTTCTGCCTGCCGATGAGGGCCACAGGGATGGCGTCCCAGCCGTAGTTGGCGGAAATCCCCTCCATCAGCCGGTGCTGTACCGCGCCGATCTCCAGACAGCCGGCCAGCCCGGCCAGCGCACCGCTGATGGCCATGGCCAGGATCTGGAGCTTCACCACGTCGTACCCCGCGTACCGTGCGGCGTGGATATTGCTGCCGGTGGCCCGGAATTTGTAGCCCAGGGCGGTGTGGAACAGGACCACGTAGGCCGCCGCGGCCAGCGCCACCGCCCCCGCGAAGCCCCAGTGGAGCCGGGTGCCCTGGATCAGGGTGGGGATATACAGGGACTTGTCGATCATGGCCGTCTGGGGCAGGGTGCCGTTGGGATCCTTGAGCACGCTGTTGAGCAGCCGGCTCAGCCACAGGGCGGCCACGTAGTTGAGCATAATATTGATGATGGACTCGCTCACCCCGAATTTAGCCTTCATCGTGGCGGGAAAGCCGCAGTAGACTGCCCCCGCCGCCATGGCGGCCAGCATAGCCAGCGCCGTGGTGAGCACCGGCCCGGCGGGGACATAGAGGTAGACCACCGTACCTGCGATCATGCCCATAATGAACTGCCCCTCGCCCCCCATGTTGAACATACCGGTGCGGTAGCCGATGGCGATGCCCAGGCTGATCAGCAGCAGCGGGGTCATGCGCAGCAGGGTTTCGCTCAGGCGGTAGGTACTGCCAAAGGCCCCCTTGAACAGAGCTCCGTAGGCCTCCAGGGGGCTGACCCCAATGGCGGCAATAAACAGGCCGGCAATGAGGAATGCCAGCAGAATGGCGGCCAGCATGGCTCCGGCGGAGCGGATGACTCCGGCCCGGCCCGCCAGCGCGGCGCGTTTTTCAAGTTTCAGCATGGTCTCCCTCCTCCGTGCGCACGCCGGCCATCAGCAGGCCGAGGCGGTCCATGTCCCGTCCGTCCACCCCGCCCAGAATGGCTCCCTCATAGATGACCTCAATCCGGTCGGACAGGGTGAGGATCTCCTCCAGCTCGGTGGAGATGAGCAGCACCGCCACCCCCTGGGCCTTGGCCCGCTCGATGCAGGTCCACATATATTCCACCGCGCCGATGTCCAGGCCCCGGGTGGGCTGGGTGGCGATGAGGAGCTTGGGCTTACGCTCCAGCTCCCGGGCGAAAATGACCTTTTGCTGGTTGCCGCCCGACAGCAGCTTCACCGGCTGGGTGGAGCTGCTGGCCCGGATGTCATATCCCTCCATCAGCCGCCGGGCGTTGTCCCGGATGCTCCGCCGGGAGAAAATCCCTTTGCGGGTAAAGGCCCCGGTAGTCTGAAGGATCAGGTTGTCCTCAATGCTGAACTCCCCCAGAAGCCCGTCCTTGATCCGGTCCTCCGGGATGTAGGACACCCCCTCGTCCAGAATGGCGCGGACGGATCGGCCGGCGCAGTCCCGGCCGTTGATTTGGATAGATCCCTTCTGTACAGGCAGCAGGCCCACAATGGCCCGGGCCAGCTCCCGCTGGCCGTTGCCGTCCACTCCGGCGATGCCCAGCACCTCGCCGGCCCGGACGCGGAGGGAGAGCCCCTGGAGCTTCTCCACCCCGTCCACCGTACAGTGAAGATTCTTCACCTCCAGCACCACGCCGCCGATCTGGTTTTCCTGGCGCTGGATGTCCAGCAGCACCTCGTGGCCCACCATCATCTGGGCCAGCTGGGCCTGGGTCACGCCGGCGGTCTGGACGGTGCCTGCCAGCTTTCCCCGGCGCAGGACGGTGACCCGGTCAGTGACCGCCAGGACCTCCTCCAGCTTATGGGTGATGATAATGATAGAGATGCCTCCCTGGGCCAGGCTGCGCAGGCTGTCAAAGAGATCCTCAGTCTCCTGGGGAGTGAGCACGGCGGTGGGCTCGTCCAAAATGAGGATATCCGCTTTCCGGTACAAAGCCTTGACAATCTCCACCCGCTCCTGCTCCCCCACGGACAGGGCGGACACCTTGGCCTTTGGGTCGATGATCAGCTTGTATTTCTCGCTCAGGGCGGCCAGCTCCCCCTCCACCTGGGACAGATTGGTCCAGAACCGGTCCTTGATGCCCAAGAGCATATTCTGGGCCACGGTGAAGTTATTCACCAGCATGAAGTGCTGGTGGACCATGCCGATGCCGTGGGCGATGGCGTCCCCGGGGGAGCGGATTTCCACAGGCTGTCCGTTGACCCGGACGCTTCCCTCGTCACAGCCGTAGATGCCGTAAAGGATGTTCATCAGGGTGGTCTTTCCCGCGCCGTTCTCCCCCAGCAGGGCGTGGATCTCCCCCTTTTTCAGGGAGAAGTCTACGTGGTCGTTAGCGCAGAACGGGCCAAAGCGCTTGGTAATGCCCTTCATCTCAACGCTGTACATCGCAATCCCCTCTTAGTCTCAGCACGGTGTGCGCCATGCGCCGCCCGATATCCACGGCGCCCGCGCAGCCCGGCTCGTCCTCCTGGGCGCCCTGGCGGTCCCGGTTGCCGGTCCAGATCTTGGGCCCAGTGTAGAAGCCGGCGGACCCCCCGATGACCACCATTCCCCTGGCCAAAAACATGCTGATAATGGCGCTGGTGGTCATCTCCTGACCGCCGTTGCGGGTCCCCGCCACGCTCAGGGCCGCGCCCACCTTGCGGTTCATATTTTCCGCGGGGAACCGGTTGCGCCACACCCGCATCCGGTTGAAGAACATGATGGACTCCGGCGTGGGGTTGAAGGAATAGACCGGAGAGCCGAAGATTACCCCGTCCGCCGCCAGGAATTTCTCCAGCAGCACAGGCATGTCGTCCTCCAGAACGCAGGCGTCCCTGCGCATACAGGCGTCGCAGTGGACGCAGGGGAGAATTTTGTAGTCCTTGAAGGACACAAAGTCTGTCGTAATCGCGCCGCTGGTCTGTTCCGCCGCCTCCAGGGCCAGCTTCACCGCAAATTCCGTGGCCTGGTGCCGCGGACTGGCTGAAATGCCGAGAATTCTTGCCATTGCTCCCTCCAAAAAACAAGGGGGCATGGGAGCGCGCCCCATACCCCCGGGATAAGTTCAATCCAGGTTCTTACTCGTTGGGGCGGCCGAAAGCAGAGTAGTCGCAGGGCAGCTGCGCGTTGAGCTTGCCGGCGGACATGTCCGCCACCAGCTGCTCCACAAAGGCCTTGTCCTCGCTGCTCAGGGCGTCCGCTTTGTCGTGATAGGGGGCATAGCTCATAACGCCGTTGGCCACGGTGCCCATGGTGATCCCGCCCGTAAAGGTGCCTGCCATCACCTGGTCAATGGGGATACGGAAGGCGGCGGGGAAGTCGATGACGCAGCTGGTGAGCATGAACTCAGGGGCGTCGTCATACTGGTCCCTGGTGTTGCCGATGAGCATCAGTCCGGAGTCAGTCCCCTGCTCGTAGGTGGCCTCGATGATGCCGGCGGAGCCCTGGTTGGCGTTGGACTGGATCACGTCGGCCCCCTGCTCAAACATAGTCAGGGCCAGCTCCTTGGCCTTGGCGGTGTCGTTGTAGCTGCCCACGTAGGCGGACAGGACGTTGATGTCCGCTCTGGCGTACTTGGCCCCCGCCTCGTAGCCGTAGAGCACGTCGGAGGTGGTGGGCACCTCCACCGCGCCGATCCAGCCGATGGTGCCGGACTTGCTGGCCAGGGCGGCGATGGCGCCGGCGATAAAGGCGTTTTCGTCGGAGGCGTTGCGGATGGAGGCCAGGTTGTCCCCGGATACCTCGCCGTTGTAGACGAAGAACTTGATGTCCGGATAGCCGGCGGCCACGGCGGTCATGGCGTCGTCAAACTGGGAGCCGTGGGCCATAATCAGGTTGTAGCCCTGCTCACAGAAGTCCCGGATGGTGGCTTCCATGTCAGCGGCCTGGACGTTTTCGATATAAGTCCACTCAAACCCCAGCTCGTCGGCATTGGCCTTGAGGCCGTTGTACCCGTTGGCGTTCCAGCTGGCGTCGGTGATGGAGCCGTTGAGGATCAGCGCCACCTTCAGATCCCCGGCGGCGATGGCGCCCCCGGCAGACTGGCTGGGCTGGGGGGTATCCGGCCCGGCGGGGGACGCGCTGGGGCCGGCCTTCTCCCCGGAGCAGCCGGCCAGCAGGCCCGCGGCCATTACCAGGGCAATGGCAAGAGAGGTCCATCGTTTCTGCTTCATATTGAAATCCTCCTTTTGTCTGTGATTGTGAACATCCAAGCCGCTGCCCGCGGGGTTCAGCTGGCAAAGAACCTGTTAAAGGCGGGATCCAGTACCGGGTTGTGGGTCATGTAGCCAATGGCCATCTCCCGGTTGGTCATCTCCATAAAGGTGTCAGCCATCTCCTTGGTGAAGGCGCCGCACAGCTCCAGGGCGCCGTAGCCCTCCTGGTACAGCCGCTCCACCACAGGCTTGGCCTCCTCAAAGCTGCCCACGGTGTAGATGCTGGTGCGCATCCCCCCGTGCTCAAAGGTGGCGGTGTGTTCGGGGAGATAGTCCCCCATAAAAATGAATCCATAGCGTTTCATTGTGATACGTTCCCCTTTCTGTGTCGTCAGCGGCTGCACTCCAAGGTGCAGCACAGGTAATCCAGCATACTCTCAATCTGAACGTTTGGCTTTTTCACGCTGACCGCCCCGTGGGTGATGCTGGGGTGGAGGGCCATGACCTCTTCCAGCAGGCGGGCCGTGATCTTCTGGATCAGGTGGTAATGCTCCTCACAAATCACCCGCCGGGTGGTATGGAAGACGTCGGTAATGCTCAAAGAGGAGTCCATCCGGTCGGTCTCGAACATAGGGGACATATCGTAGTCCACCGCCACATCAACCCGGTATTCCTGACCAATCTCCCGCTCCTCCGGGGAGCCGTGGTGCCCCCACAGGCGCATGTTCTTTAGGGTGATACGGTTGATCTTCTCCGGCGCGCCGTCGCTGCTGACGGTGACGGCCACATAGTCCAGCATACAGGGGAAGACCACAAACTGCTTGCGGATGGTCACCACCGCATGGTCCGCCTTGGGATAAGCGCGTACCAGCTCATTGGCGATGTCCCGGGCCGCAGGCTGGAGCAGGTTGTAGTGCTTGGCGTCAAACATCTTTTTAATGGTGGCGTCCACGTCGTAGTAGCTGATGCCGTCGGGAATCTCGTCAGTTTCAATCTGGCGCTCCATGTCGTACCACACGTCGCAGTCCACGCGGTACTTCTCCCCGTGGAGGATGTTGAGCCGCTTTTCCCCGTGGTGGCCCCACATCTCAATCCCCTGTGCGCTGAGCAGGCCCATCTTTGCCATAGTATTCCCCCTTTTTCTCAGGCGCCCGCAGAAGTGTGGCGCCTTTATCTGTTTCAAATTAAGAAACAGTATTTCTTAAACTGCATTTATCATAGCACGTTCCCGCCCACTGCGCAAGTGCTTTCGGCTTAATCCACAAAAGTTTTCCCATCACTCCAAAATTCGTTGGTCAGTTTTGTTCATTTTGCCTTGTCATATAATGGCTTTGCCGCATTGCATTTTTACCGCCTTATTGCTATAATAGGGCTTGTTATGTCCGCGGAACCGCCCTGTTTTGCGGGTGATTCCTGCGGATTTGCCGCAGACAGAGACTATGAACCTGGAGGGACACGAATGGGGGCCAATTCTCGCGTTAAATCTTTGGAGTCCGCCCTGCACGTCCTCAATGCCATCCCGGAGGACAGCAGCATCTCCGTCACACAGCTCAGCAAGGACACCGGGCTGTCCAAAAGCACGGTATGTAAAATTCTGGCCACCTACTGCGACTACGGCTTCGTGGCCCAGGATCCCGCCAGCAAGCTGTTCAGCCTGGGCCCCATGCTCATCACCAAGGGGCAGCGGGCCCTGAAAAACGTCAACCTCCGGCAGGTCATCCGCCCATACCTGAAGTACCTGTCTGGGAAATTTAATGAAAACTCCATGCTTATGACCCAGTACGGCAACGCCGCCCTCATCTCGGAGTACTGCGAGGCAGAGGTTCCGGTCCGCCTGGCCATGCGCCTGTCCCAGGTCCACGAGCTCTACTATGGCGCAGCCCCCAAGGTGATTTTGGCTAACAAAAAGCCCGAGGAGCAGGCCGCCCTCATCGACAGCATGGTCTTCGTCAAGCACACCCCGGCCACGATTACCTCCAAGGAGGCTTTGTATGAGGTCCTGACCCACATCCGTGAGACTGGGTTCTGCTACAGCGGGGGCGAGTTCGACAGCAGCGGCGTGGGCATCGCCGTACCTATCTGGGACGGCGCCAAGACAGTGGCAGGTGGCATGGCCATGAACATCCCTGTGTTCCGGGTGAGCGAGGAACGCCTGGTGGAGATGATCGCGGAGATGAAGCGCTGTGCCGTCCAGGTGTCCGAGGCCCTGGGGGCTGACCCCGGCGAGATTGCCCAGATGATCCACCTGGACCAGAGCATTCACATCGACATCAACTTACCCCAGGCATAGAGAAAAACAGCAGGGCCGGGCGTCTGCATATGCAGACGCCCGGCCTTAAAACCGATAAAAATATTCGCTGATTCCCGATCTTAATCGGAGATACAGGGGTTTTCCATAAACTCCACAAACACACCGTCCGGGTCGCGCAGGAAGAAGTACCGGTTGCCCAGGCCTCCGTCCATCACGTCCACATCGGTACACAGACCGCTGGCGCGCAGGTGTGCCAGGGCGTCGTCCAGGTTTTTCACCCGGAAGGCCAGGTGCTTGAGGCCAATCTGGGGCAGGTCCTCCTCAATGGCCTCCCCATCCCGGGCGTAGTGGCTGCCCACTGTGTCCGGGGCGGGGATGGGCTGAGCGAAGTGGAACAGCTCAATGCACTTGCCCTCCTGGTTCTTCATCATACAGGCGTCCATCCCCCGGGGGATGTAGCTCCAGCGCCGCAGAATGGAAAAGCCCAGCGCGGTGTAGAAACGGATACTCCGCTCCAGGTCCGCCGCGGTAATGCTCATGTGGTCAAAATAAAACATCGTTTCCTGCCTCCCATTTTTTGAAGGGCCGTTCCCTCCGCTATGTCTCTGACACATTGGAGTATCTACTATATTACCTAAAAATCAGCTTGAAATCAAGTAAATTGAGGACGGCAGAAGAAGCCCTTCTGGAAGACCGCTTCCGGCTAAATGTAGGCAAGTGTAGGCAAAATACCGTTTTCCAGCCGAAAAACGCCCCTGGATAGGAAGTATTCTGACGCAGCAGCTCCACTGTGTGTTGGTATTTCCTTCCCATAATATACACCCCCTGATGTAGTCTTATTTTTCTGCATCAGGGGGCTTTTGTCTATTGTCCGTTTTTACTGGAGCGGCACACCGGCGCCCCCCGCGGGACTCCCGAAGGACGGCCCGAAAGACTCTGCCTTGACGCTTGTAATTTGAAAAAAATATGATATACTGGATGTTGTTCCATACGTCCCACGCCCGCTGGTCCCACCGGCGGGCGTGGATCGTCGTACAGACAGGGCAGCGTCTGTGCAATCTATTGAAAAAGGACTCGAAACACATGACATTCCAAGAACTTGGCCTGATTCCGCCCATCCTGGGGGCGCTGGCCGCACTGGGCTATGAACAGCCCTCCCCCATCCAGGAAAAGGCCATCCCGCCGGCCCTCACAGGGCGGGACGTACTGGGCTGCGCCCAGACCGGCACCGGCAAGACCTGTGCCTTTGCGGCGCCTATTCTCCAGCGGCTCCACGCCGCGCCGGTGAAGGGCCGCCCCATCCGGGCGCTGATCCTCACCCCCACCCGGGAGCTGGCCCTTCAGATTCAGGAGAGCTTTGAGGCTTACGGCAAGGACCTGCCGCTGCGCTCCACCGTAATTTTCGGCGGCGTGGGACAGGCCCCCCAGGTGGACCGCCTCAGGCGGGGGGTGGATATTCTGGTGGCCACCCCGGGCCGTCTGGCGGACCTGTACCAGCAGAAGCTGCTGGACTTCTCCCGGCTGGAGATCCTGGTGCTGGACGAGGCGGACCGGATGCTGGACATGGGCTTTATCCATGATGTGAAAAAGATCCTCAAGTGGCTCCCCCGCCAAAAGCAGACCCTCTTCTTCTCCGCCACCATGCCTCCAGAGGTTGCCGGCCTGGTGGACCAGCTCCTCCGCGACCCAGCGCGGGTGGCGGTGGATCCGGTGTCCTCCCCGGTGGAAGTCATCGACCAGAAGCTGTACTATGTGGACCGGGGCAACAAGACCAAGCTGCTGGCCTCCCTCCTGGTGGCCGGAGACGTGAGGAATGCCCTGGTCTTCACCCGCACCAAGCACGGGGCCAACAAGGTGGCCGGCGATCTGCAAAAGGGGGGCATTACCGCCGCCGCCATCCACGGCAACAAGAGCCAGACCGCCCGGCAGCAGGCCCTGTCCGACTTCAAACGGGGCAAGATCAAGGTGCTGGTGGCCACGGACATCGCCGCCCGGGGGCTGGATATTGAAGAGCTGTCCCATGTCTTCAACTATAACCTGCCGGATGTACCGGAGACCTATGTCCACCGCATCGGCCGCACCGGCCGGGCGGGCCGCGGGGGCACCGCCGTCTCCTTCTGCGACATCAACGAGAAGGGGGATCTGAGGGCGATTGAAACGCTGTTGGGCCGGCCCGTCCCTGTGGTGGAGGACCATCCCTGGCCCATGGAGGTGCTGGAGCCCACCCCCCGTGATAAGAAGGGCCGTCTGATCAATCCCGAGGACGCCGAGGCCCGGGCTGCCGCCCGGGAGCGCAAGAGCCAGCGCCGGGCCGCCCAGGTTCAGCCCCCCGCGCCGCCTCAGGCCGCCCCCCAGGGCCGGAAGGAGACCCCCGCCGTCCCCCCCTCCGCTGCCAAAAAGCGGGGCCGGGGCCACCGGGCCAGCGCCACTTTGGAGGAGGCTTTGACCGCCACCGCCCCCGCGCAGCCGGCCCGGCCCGCGGCGGACTCCATGCGCCACCGGGACCCCCTGGCAGGAGACACTATTCTGGACGCCACCGCCCGCCTGCTGGCTCCCCGGCCCCGGATGTTCCAAAAGCCAGCCCCCAAGGCGGAGCCTCCCCGTTCCAAACAGAAAAAGCCCGCCGGCCGCAGGGCTCAGAGCCAGGCGCAGCCCCAGAGCGCCTCCAAGCCCAGCCGGTCCGCTCCCTCCAAAAGCGGCCGGGAGCCCACCGCCCTGGAGGTCCTGGGCGGCGGTAAACACAAGAGAAAGAACCGGCGCACCGGCGGCGGTCCCAGAGAGGTGGAGCTGCGCACTGGCAGCGTGAAGGACTCCACCGAGCTCTCCGCCAGCCTTATGAAGCCCTATTACCTCAGCGATGAATAGACGCGCAAACAAGCGGGACGGATCCTTCTCCGTCCCGCTTTGCTCTGTCTCAAGACCATCAGGCCGCCTCGTCCAGCTCCTGCAGCGCCTCCCACTCGCTGTCCGCCGAAAAGCAGAACCGCCCGGCGTTGTCGTAGACCTCCACATGTCCGCATACCCATCGAAACTCGTAATTCATTGAAGACGCTCCCCTCTTTGTGGTTTATGTCCACAGTATAGCAGGGAAGCTGTCCCATAAACCGGACTGTATTTGGCGTTCCGCCCCCGATTTTTATCTATTTTTAATGTGCCCTTTAGGACCGTTTTAACCTGAGATGCTATACTGAGTACAACAAAACAAAAAGGAGCGAGGTATTATGCTGTCACTGTCTGTGGGGCTCATCTCTTTGGTCTTCGCGCTGCTGGGCGCTGTTCTGGGCATCGTCTTTGCCATTATCAACATCCCCCTGGCCCTGTTTTTCCACCTGGTTCTCCCCACCTTGGCCTTCCTCTACGGGGTGTATCTGCTGGTCCGGGGGCTGTCTAAGAAGCCTTTTGTCTGGACGGAGCTCATCCCCGGCGGGGTGGTGCTGGCGGTTTGGTACTTGCTTTGGCATTAGGCACGGGGGGCCCCCTTGGGGAACCCCCATACGATAGGCCCACCCGGCGCACCGCGCCGGATATCTGCCATGCCGATGTGCCAGTCTGGCAGACAACGCGGTCCCAGCTGGGGTTCTACAGAAAACGTTACAACAGGAGTGCTGGGCCTCCCTGGTCCGCCCGGGTGGTTGTCCACAGAGGACGTTCCCCCGGGCCGGCTGGGGAGGCCCGGCACATAAAACCTGGTCTGGCAGAAGACTTACGCAGGGATCACCTGTCCTGAACGCCTGTCAGGACGCTGAGGCAGTAGTGGCGGCGCGGTGCGCCCCCCGCGCAGGGCCCTCTGAAGGGGCGGCCCGCCCGGCGAGGGCAAATCGGAATTCCCTCTTGACAGAAAATCAAAAAGCAGATACAATAACCCATCATACCGCAATACGCGCAGATGAGGAAGAGTAGCGCCGCACTTGCTGCACAGAGAGCCGCCGTTTTGGTGTAAGGCGGACAGCAACCCGGCGGGAAGATCCCCTCGGAGCGTCCGGCTGAACCAGAATGCAGTAGGCCAGGACGGCCGGCGGCCGTTATACCGCCCCCGTGTTTCTGCACGGACTGAGGGGCCGCACTGTGCGGCAAAAAGAGTGGTACCGCAGAGGTTTTGAACGCCTTTGTCTCTTGTAATAGGAGACAAAGGCGTTTTTTGGCGTATCATTCCCTATATGTGAAGTGCGCCTAGGCTTTGTTTGATAAATGGCGAAATGACCAACGGTGAGGAATTTTTTCGCTGAACAAGGCAAAAATGCGCAGGAATACTTTGTGTATTGCAAGCATTTTTAACGCAGTACAGCGAAAAAAGAACCGCTGTTTGGGCGTTTTGACATTTTTCAAACAAGGCCTAAGCAGCGGGAGCCAACTGCGTCCGTTCTTGTGGCCATGGCGGAGTTTTATCATGGCAGCGTGGACTGCCTGCTGGGCCGCAGCGAGGAACGGGGACAGGGACGGCCGGAGGCTGTCCGCCGGAATAAGAAGACACAACTATATTTCATAGTAGGAGGAATAAACCAATGGATTATAATGAGACCGTCCATCTGCCCCAGACAGACTTCCCCATGCGGGCGGGGCTTCCCAAGCGGGAGCCAGAGATGCTCAAGGCCATGGAGGAAGCGGATCTGTACCACCAGCTGATGAAGAAGAACGAGGGCAAGCCCCGCTTCGTCCTCCACGACGGCCCGCCCTACGCCAACGGCGACATCCACATCGGCACGTCCCTGAACAAGATCCTCAAGGACATCATTGTCAAGCACCGGAATATGACCGGCTACTGCGCTCCTTACGTCCCCGGCTGGGACACCCACGGCCTGCCTATCGAGACTGCCGTCCTCAAGGACAAGAGCGTCAAGCGCAGCGAGATGACCACTGCCCAGTTCCGGGACAAGTGCCAGGAGTTCGCCACCCAGTATATCGGCCGGATGACCGGCCAGTTCCAGCGCCTGGGCGTGATCGGCGAGTGGGAAAACCCCTATATCACCCTTCTGCCTGAGTTCGAGGCCAAACAGATCGAGGTCTTTGGCAAGATGGCGGAGAAGGGCCTGATCTACAAGGGAATGAAGTCGGTGTACTGGTGCCCCCACGACCAGACCGCTCTGGCGGAGGCGGAGATCGAGTACCAGGACGACCCCTGTACCACCATTTTTGTGAAATTCCCCGTAAAGGACGACAAGGGCCGGCTGGGACGGTACTGCGATCTCAGCAAGCTGTTCTTCGTCATCTGGACCACCACCCCCTGGACCATTCCCGGCAACGCCGCCATCTCCCTCAACGCGGACTTTGACTATGTGCTCCTCCAGGTCCCCGGCGGCGAGGTATACGTCATGGCCAAGGAATTGGCCGAAGGGGTATGCAAACAGGCAGGCATTGACTTCGCTGCCTGTCAGGTGCTGGCCACCCTGAAGGGCTCCGACTTTGAGCTGATGGTGGCCAAGCACCCCCTGCTGGACCAGGACTCCGTTATTCTCAACGGCGATCACGTCACCTTGGACGCGGGCACCGGCTGCGTCCACACCGCCCCCGGCTTCGGCGCGGAGGACTTCGACGTATGCAAGCGGTACGACGACGCGGGGCTGACCCATATCGGCGTGCCCGTGCCGGTGAACGCCAAGGGCGTGATGACCGACGCGCGCTATCACGGCCAGTTTTACGCCAAGGGTAACGACATGGTAGTCCACGACCTGGAGGCGGAGGGCTTCCTGCTGGCCAGGGAGGAGATCACCCACTCCTATCCCCACTGCTGGCGCTGCAAGCACCCCATCATTTACCGGGCCACGGAGCAGTGGTTCTGCTCTGTGGACGCCATCAAGGACGCGGCGGTAAAGGCCTGCGACGGCATCTCCTGGCACCCCGCCTGGGGCAAGGAGCGTATGGTTTCCATGATCACAGAGCGCAGCGACTGGTGTATTTCCCGCCAGCGGGTGTGGGGCGTGCCCATCCCGGTGTTCTACTGCGACGACTGTGGGGAGGCCATTATTACCCCCGAAACCATTGCCCATGCGGCGGAGCTGTTCCGCCGGCACGGCTCCAACATCTGGTTTGATAAGACCGCCGGCGAGCTGGTGCCGGAGGGATTTGCCTGCCCCAAGTGCGGCAAGACCCACTTCTCCAAGGAAAGCGACATTATGGATGTGTGGTTTGACTCCGGATCCACCTGGGCCGCCGTGGCGGACGAGCGGGAGTGCCTCAAATACCCCGCCGACGTGTATCTGGAGGGGGGCGACCAGTACCGGGGCTGGTTCCAGTCCTCCATGCTCACCTCTATCGCCTGCAACGGCGTCGCCCCCTACAAGCAGATCCTCACCCACGGCTGGACCGTGGACGGCGAGGGCAAGGTCATGCACAAGTCCCTGGGCAATGCCGTGGGGCCGGAGGAGGTCATCAAGGACTACGGCGCGGACATGCTCCGCCTTTGGGTGGCCTCCGCTGACTACACCCAGGACATGCGCATCTCCAAGGATATTTTGAAGCAGCTCTCCCAGGCCTATCTGAAGATCCGCAACACCGCCCGGTATATGCTGGGCAACCTGTGGGACTTCGACCCGGACCGGGACCGCCTGCCTGTGGCGCAGCTGGAGGAGCTGGACCGGTACGCCCTGCACACCTTCGGCCAGCTGGCCGGAACTGTCCGGGCCGCCTACGAGCGGTATGAGTTCCACGCCGTCTACCGGGCGGTATACAGCTTCTGCGTAGTGGATATGTCCAACTTCTACCTGGACATCATCAAGGACCGGCTGTACTGCGGCAGTGAAACCGCCCGCCGCTCCGCCCAGACCGCCCTGTACGCCATTCTGGACGGCATGACCCGGCTCATTGCCCCCATCCTGGCTTTCACCAGCGACGAGATCTGGAAGGCCATGCGGCACGGCAGCGATGCCGACGCCGGGAGCGTCCTCTTTAACGAAATGCCCGACGCCGTCCAGAGCCTCTCCCCTGAGGAGCAGGGCCGGTGGGAGCGGCTGGTTTCCCTGCGGGACGGGGTAAACAAGGCTCTGGAGAACGCCCGGGCGGCCGGCGTATTCAAAAAGGCCCAGGATACGGAGATCACCTTGTCAGTGTCCCCAGAGGACGCCGCTTTCCTGGCGGGGGTGGATCTGGCCGCTCTGTGTATCGTGTCCAAGGCCACTGTGACGACGCAGGAGCTCCAGGGCGAGGCGGCCCAGGACTGCCTGATCCCCGCCGTCATCGCCGTCAAGCTGTCTGAGGCCCCCAAGTGCCCCCGCTGCTGGAATCACAGCGAGCACATCGGTACGCCCGGCCACCATGCCGAGCTGTGCGACCGCTGCGCCGCCGTGGTGGAGTAACCATACCGAAAAACCCGCCCCGCTCTGTAGAAACAGAGCGGGGCGGCTTAAACCGCCGGCAAAGGCGAAGCCTTTGCCGGCGGGAAAGCAGCGGCCTGACTGCGCGCAAAAATCGTCCGCTACAGGCGGAACAATTTTCACACTTGCAGGCCGATCGGTGTTTTCCCCGACGTACACGCCGCCGGGGAAAACGGATTTTATTTTTTTCGCGCCTGTGGGCGCGAACTCTGCGAGGCTTTATCTACGCTCTGAGCCGCCCCGCTCTGTTTTTACAGGGCGGGACGGCTGTTTTTCCACATGACGGGTTCTATTTGTGGAAAAGTATCCGGCGCGGCCGGGTCAGGGGGCCAGCGTGTACAGGCAGGGCTTGCCGGAGGGGGCAAGCTGAATCCACTGAATTGTGCCGTTCTGGACCACCGGCTGGGTGGGCGGCATGGGGGTATTGGGGACGGAAGCGGCCGGGGCGGCAGGCTGTCCGCTTCCGTTCAGAAGCTGGTAGTGCAGCATACCGTCCACCCCCCACATGGCCACAAACCTGTTCTCGTCCAGCTTGACCAGCCGGGCGCAGTCTACATTGGCGCTGCCGTCGGTGAGCCAGGTCTGTCCCGTCTTGCTCCCGTTTTTATCTGCGGTGAGGAGCAGCACCCGCCAGTTCTGGTCAGGGTTGTCCTGGGGGGCGGAGCAGGCCAGGAAGAGGGCGCCGCTGCCGGACAGCTCAAACCCGCTGCCGATGGCGTTGGTGACGTTTTCCCCAATCGCCCCGGTGAAGGGGAACAGCTCCTCTTCCTGCGTCCCTTTCTGAAGGACGAAGGAGCGGGGGTAGGCGTCCCCGTGGTCCACAGTGACCATCTCACTGCCGTCAAACTGGATGAACTGGCCAAAGGAGTGGCTGACGTGGTTGGAGGGGAATTCTTCTCCCATCACAGTCTTCATCTGGAAGGGGGCGGTATTCATGATAAAGGTGATATTGGACTGGTGGCCGTCATACCGGGTGCGGGAGGCGTACAGGGCCACCTGGCCGTCCCCGCTCTCCGCCATACGGGCCACCGTGGAGCGGAAGGGCTCCTTGGTATAGGTCTGGCCGCCATTGGCAGAGACGGCGCCCAGCCGGTTCCAGTCCTTGTCATACTGGACGATGCGCCACACCTC
Organism: Pseudoflavonifractor sp. 524-17; assembly: GCF_009935845.1. Lineage (GTDB taxonomy): Bacteria > Bacillota > Clostridia > Oscillospirales > Oscillospiraceae > Pseudoflavonifractor_A. The sequence goes on from NZ_QWEK01000004.1 coordinate 148,009, forward strand.
CTGGCCGTCCAGCATGGTGTCATTCTTCTGGCCGTAGGCGATGTAGTTGTACTGCTTCCCGGCGAGGAAAGCGCCGAACATAGGCAGCTCCTGGGGCAGGGTCTTTCGGGACACCGCCGCTCCGCCGGCGTCAAACCGCTCCACGGAGATGGTGTGGCTCCCGTCGTCCACCACCAGGCCGGAGACCGTGCCGTCCCCGTTGGCGATGGTGTAATAGCCCGTGGCGTAGCCGGTCTTGGGCCGGGAGACGCTGTAGTCCAGCCGGCCGAAGCGGTTGGCCTCGCCCCAGTCCAGGTTGGTCTGAAGGGGAGTGACGGTGGAATTCTGAGGCCGGACATCCCCGTCCAGGTCCATCAGCCGGGTGATGACCGCGGCGGCCTCCGCCCGGGTCATGAAGTTCCCGCCGTTAAACTTTCCCCCGTCTCCGCCAGAAAGCAGCTTGGCTGCGTAGCAGGTGGCCACGGCGGTCTGGTACTGGCTGGGAATAGAGGGAAAGTCGGAAATGCCGCTCTTTGCAGCCTGGACTGCGGCGGCGTCCGGCAGGGCAAAGCCCCGCTTCACCGCCAGATTATACATCAAAGCCGCCATTTCATTGCGGGAGATAGACTCCTCCGTCACCCGGAGCCAGGCGGTGGAATCCGCCAGCTTGGTCCCGCTGGTGACGCCCTGGTCGTTCAGCACCCACAGGTAGGGCATCCACCAGGGCGTGCTCATGGTCTTGGACGCGTTTGACGACTCGGTGGGATAGAAGGTCCTGGCCAGCATGGTGCTGAAGGAGGCGTAGTTCAGCGTCTGCCCCGGGGCAAACCGGTCGTTGCCCACCCCCTTTATGATCTGCTCCTGGGCCATCCGCTCCACCGCGTTATAGGCCCAGTGGCTGCTGGGTACATCGCTAAACCGGGCCGCCCCCGCCGCAGAGGCCGCCATGGTCAGGCACAAAGACAGACAAACCAGTTTTTTCATATGCGCAACACTCCAATCTCTTTATGATCCGCTATTTTTTCCTGAAGACCAGTTTGCCGGAGTCGTACTCCAAGGTAAGGGTTCTGCCGTCCAAAGCAGCGTACAGCTTTACGCTGTAATAGTCCAGGGCAACGTCCTTTCCGCTGGCCTTCCAGGTACCCTCCAGGCCGCTCTCGCCGTCCGATTTCATGGAGAAGCCGCCGCCCTGCTTCAGCTTCAGGGTGACGTCGGGGTCTATCCCCAGGGTATCCTTTATGTCTTTTACGTCTATGGTGACGCCGTTGATCCCCATGCTTTTCAGCTCATAGGTGCCGGCCGCGCCGCAGGCAGTGAGACTCAGCATCAGCGCCAGGGCCGCTAGGAGAGGAAGTATATGCCGCTTGACAGACCTCAAATCACATCATCCCTCTCTGTCTTTATATACAGACGGCCCGGCCAACTTGACCGGGCCGTCTCAGCCTGGATCTGGCGAACCCCTTGTTCCACAGGCTGGCGCTTATTTCTTCTCGAAGGTGAGGGACTCGGATCCCTGCTTGAGCACCAGGGTCTTCCCGTCCAGGGTGCCGGTGACGTCTTCCCCGTCAGAGGTGAGCGTCAGGTTGTTGCCGTCAGCTTTCCAGGTGCCGCTGAGGGAGTCGCTTTCATCCAGGGCGGCCATATCCAGGGAAAAGTCGCCGTTCTTCTTCAGTTCCAGGGTAATGTTCATCTCTACGCCGGACAGCTCCTCCAGCTGCTTGATGTCCATGGACATGCCCTCCAGGTCCATGCTGGTGAGCTTGTAGGTACCGGCGGCAGATGTGTCGCCGCCGCCGCAGGCGGCTAGGCTCAGCATCAGGATCAGGGCCATGAGCAGGGAGATTGCGGTCTGCTTGGTGTGTTTCATGTGTTTTGCATCCTTTCTCACTCTCAAAAATAGCTGTAGAGCCGGTAGAATACAGGAACGCTTCCACCGGCTTTTCGCGAATTTCAGTATAGCACGGCCGCAGGAAAAAGACAAGAAAAAAAGAGAGATTTTGTCATTTTTCCGAGATAAAGAGGGAAAAACAGGGGTGTGAGGCCTCAAAGACCGCACACCCTAAGAACCTGTATTCACAGCGTTGCGCGCAAATCCTCCGGATGGTCGATGTCGTCCAGCTCCTGGGGGTGGTCTGCCTCAACCAAAAGCAGGCGTTCCGGACAGCGGCGGATAACCTGTCCGCCGCCGGTGTCCCCGTGGAGGGCGGCCAGCGCGGGAAAGAGATCCTTTGGGAACAGCGCGGGGTTGCCCCGGTGTCCTCCGGAGGACAGGGCGCAGATGGCTCCCGGCCGGGCGCGGAAGGCGGCCAGCAGCCGCTCCACACTGCCGGCGGTGAGCCAAGGCTGATCACACACGGCGAAGAGGGCGCCGTCCAGCCCCGCCATCGCCCCGGCGCCCAGGCGGACGGAGGCGGAGATACCCTGGGCCGCCTCCTGGTTGGCGATGGGGGAAAACCCATGGTCCACCGCCATGGCCAGGATATCGGGATACTGGCTGACCAGCACCCGGCGGGCGAAGGGGAGGCCCTGGTAGAGCTCCATGGCCCGCTGGACCAGAGGGACGCCCTGGGCCGGGGCCAGCAGCTTATTGCCCCCAAACCGGCGCCCGAAGCCGGAGGCCAGCAGAACACAGCCCACAGACAGGGCCATAACTTATCTCCAGAACTGGGCGGGGCCCCGGGGCACAAACCGGCCCAGCCCCTCCCGGACTACCCTGCCGCCCTTTACGGCCACCTCGCCCCCCAGCAGGACCACGTCGGCCCGGCCCCGAACCTCCATCCCCTCATAGGGGGTGTAGTCCACATTCTGATACTGCTCCGCCGCGGTGATGGTCCAGGCGGCCTCCGGGTCGAAGACGACAATATCCGCGTCGCTCCCCACAGCCAGGGTCCCCTTCTGGGGGAACATGCCGAAGAGCCGGGCGGGCCGCTCTGACAGGGCCTTCATCATCTGGAGCACGTTGATGCGCCCCGCATTTACGCCATAGGTGTACATCAGGCAGGGGCGGTGCTCGACGCCGGGGATGCCTGGGGGAATGGCGGAGAAGTCGTCCCGCCCCAGCTGCTTGGCGGTGCCGTAGCAGAAGGAGCAGTGGTCGGTGCCGATGGTGTCGATCTCGTCGTCGCTGAGGGCCTCCCACAGGGCATCCACATCCTCCTGCCTGCGCAGGGGCGGCGAGAAGACGAACTTGGCGCTCTCAAACCCGGGGAGCTGATATTTCTCGTCGGTAAGGGTGAAGTACTGGGGGCAGGACTCCAGGTAGAGGGCCTGTCCGTGGGAGCGGGCCAGCAGGGCGGCGTCCAGCCCCCGCTGGGTGGACAGGTGAACCACGTTTACCGGATAGCCCGCCTGCTCCGCCAGGGCCAGCCAGCGGTTCACCGCCTCCGCCTCGATGACGGCGCTGTGGGCCAGGGGGTGGGAGGAGGGGTCCAGCTTCCCCGCCGCCTTCAGCTCGGCGATGGAGGCGTCGATCAGGTCCCCGTTTTCGCAGTGGCAGCCCACGATGCCTCCCTCTTGGGCCACGGCCTTGATGATCTCATAGGCCACGCCGTCGGAGATGCGCATCCCGTGATAGGCCAGATAGACCTTGTAAGAGGTGATCCCCTGCCGGGTCATGGCGGACAGCTCGTCCGCAATCCGCCGGTCCCAGTCCACAATGGTCATATGAAAGCTGTAGTGGCAGCAGGCGCGGCCGTCCGCCCGGCGGCGCCACTCGTCCAGGGCGGATTGCAGAGAGCAGCCGTGATCCGGCTCGGCAAAGTCCAGCACGCAGGTGGTGCCCCCTGCCAGCGCCGCCCGGGTGCCAGTCTCCCAGTTGTCCGCAGTCTCGTTGACCTGGCCCTTGTTCATCTCAAAGTGGGTATGGGTGTCAATAAAGCCGGGAAACACCAGCTTGCCGCCGGCGGGAATCACTTCACTGCCGTCCACAGGCAGAGCGGGGCCGATCTGGGCAATTTTCCCGCCGTCCACGCGCAGATCGGCCTGCACCGGGCCGTCGGGAAGCACCAGCGTACCGTTTTGAATGAGGATGGACATAAACAGACCTCCTTTGAAACATGAACTCAGAACCTGTATTCACCGCCGCAGAACGGTGTTCCCCGGTTATCAACACAGGTTCTTAACAAAAAAAGCGCACCACACCCAAATAGGGGTGCGGCCCGCCTCCTGAGAGCTTCGTTACAGCCATTCCTACACTGTTATTGTATCATATGGAAAACGTAAACGCAACAGTTCAGAAGACTGGAAGACTTCAGGCTATCCCCTGGTGGCCCTGCGGGGGGTCCCCCGCAGGGCCACCGCGGCATCCTATTTTACATCCCTCCGCCGAACTCCTCCAGCGTGAGCTGTTTATTCCGCTCAGCCGTCCAGTTGATGGCCCACTGAGAGCCGAAGAGGAGCAGCTGGCGGCCCTTGTAATCCTCCACCAGCTTGGTGTCGGTCCCCAGGATGAGGTCCTCCTCCTTGATGGGCTCCGCGTCCTCCTCCCGCACAATCCACCGCAGGTACTCATAGGGCAGGCCCTCCATATAGAGGTCTACGTTGTACTCATTTTTCAGCCGGTACTCCAGCACGTCGAACTGGAGGGTGCCCACCACCCCCACAATCACTTCCTCCATGCCGGTATAGGGGGTTTTGAAGATCTGGATGGCGCCCTCCTGGGCGATCTGCTCCATGCCCTTCAAAAACTGCTTGCGCTTCATGGTGTCCACGCTGCGCACCCGGCGGAAGTGCTCCGGGGCGAAGGTGGGGATGGGGTCAAACTGAAACTTCTTCCCCGGGGCGCACAGCGTGTCCCCGATGGAAAAGATCCCCGGGTCAAAGACGCCGATGATGTCCCCGGCGTAGGCCTCCTCGATGATCTCCCGCTCGGCGGCCATGAGCTGCTGGGGCCGGGAGAGGCGGATCTTCTTCCCCCCCTGGACGTGGTAGACCTCCTTATCCGCGTCAAACCGGCCGGACACAATGCGCAGGAAGGCGATTCGGTCCCGGTGGGCCTTGTTCATGTTGGCCTGGATTTTGAAGACGAAGGCGGAGAAGCTCTCCTCCAGGCAGTCAACGCGCTCCTCCCCCGCCTGCCGGGGCAGGGGGGCGGTGGTCATGCGCAGGAAGTGCTCCAGAAAGGGCTCTACCCCAAAGTTGGTCAGGGCGGAGCCGAAGAACACCGGGGAGAGCCTGCCGTGGCGTACCCGGTCCAGGTCGAACGCCGCCGCCGCCCCGTCCAGCAGCTCCACCTCCTCCGCCAGCTTCTGGTGGAGGGTCCCGCCGATGAGCCCGTCCAGGTTGGGGTCCCCCAGCTCCACTTCCGTAGCGGTGGCCGCTTTGGCCCCGCCGTTGCTGGTGAAGTGGATGATCTTCCCGCTCTCCCGGTCGTACACCCCCTGAAAGTCCTTGCCGCAGCCGATGGGCCAGTTGACCGGGTAGGTCTCGATGCCAAGCTCTTTCTCCAGCTCCTCCAGCAGCTCGAAGGAGTCCCGGGCCTCCCGGTCCATCTTGTTGATGAAGGTGAAAATGGGGATGTCCCGCATGGCGCACACCTTGAAGAGCTTACGGGTCTGGGCCTCCACGCCCTTGGCGGCGTCGATGACCATCACCGCGCTGTCCGCCGCCATGAGGGTGCGGTAGGTATCCTCTGAAAAGTCCTGGTGGCCGGGGGTGTCCAGAATGTTGATGCAGAAGCCCTCGTACTGGAACTGCATCACCGACGAGGTCACAGAAATGCCCCGCTGCTTCTCAATCTCCATCCAGTCCGAGGTGGCCGCCCGGGTGTTCTTCTTCCCCTTCACCTGCCCGGCCTGGGCAATCGCCCCGCCGTAGAGCAAAAACTTCTCTGTCAATGTGGTCTTGCCGGCGTCCGGGTGGGAGATGATAGCGAAGGTCCGCCGGCGGCTGATTTCAGTCTCGTAATTTGACAAGGAAAATCCCTCCATGATGTTGGTTTTATTCACTGTCTCTCTTCCGTCACATTGGAATTCTCCTTTGCTTTAAAATGGTCAACTCATTATAATCAATTTTCGGCCGCTTGTAAACCGCGGGAATGTCCGCGGGGAAAAAAAGCGCAAAACCCTCTTGACTTTCTCCCTGTGTCAAGGTGTACCCTATCTTCAGGAACCGGTTCCGCAACTTACACAGGAGGGATGTCATGCTCACAATCGGCGAATTTTCCCGGCTGGCCCGGGTGTCCACCCGGGTGCTGCGGCACTATGACGCCCTGGGTCTGCTCTGTCCGGAGCAGGTGGGGGCCAACGGCTACCGCTACTACCGGCAGGAGCAGCTGGCGGTGCTGGGACAGATCCGGCGGCTGAAGGAATACGGGTTTTCCCTGTCCCAGATCCGGCAGCTGCTCCCCTTGCCGGACCCCCAGCTGGTCCACCGGCTGCGCCTGCGGCGGATGGAGCTCTGTCAGCAGCTGGAGGCCCAGCGGGCGCTCCTTCGCCGGATGGAGGGGGACATCCTCCGTATGGAGGGAATCGAAATGAGCGCAGAAACCTATCCCGTTATTTTGGCCGAGGATCCGGCCCAGAAGGTCTTCTCCGTCCGCCGGCAGACGGGGACGGATCAGTTCCACATCCTCTTTCACGAGCTGCGGGAGCAGGCGGCGAAGCAGGGCCTGCGGCAGGCGGGACCCATTCAGATGCTCTACCACGATCCGGAGTTCCGCCACGACAGCTCCGACGTGGAGGCCCAGATGGTGGTGGCCCAGGACGGCCCCGGGGTCATGGAGAAGCCCCCCTTCTCCTGTATCTCGGTGCTCCACAGGGGGTCTTACGCCCGCCTCAGCGACGCCTATGACGCCCTGTGCGCCTGGCTGGCGGAGCACCCGGAGTACCGCATCTGCGGCCCGGCCATGGACCGGTATCTCAACGACCCCGCCCTGGTGTCCTCCCCTGACGAGCTGGAGACCATGGTGCTTTTCCCCGTAACCAAGGCGTAAACACAAAAAAGGGAGCGGCGCTGCCGCTCCCTTTTGATATGCCGGAAAACCGGTCAGTCATCTTGGGCCCTGAGCAGGCCCTCCAGCTCCTCCAGGCCGCGGATGGCGGGGACGCCCTCCACCCGGCCAAAGCCGTAGGCCGCGTGGACAAAGGGCACGCCGGCTGTGTCCGCGGCGTCCCGGTCCCCCTGGGTGTCCCCCACGTAGACCGGATGCCTCAGCCCGTTTCGCTTTGCCACCAGGGCAATATTCCCCGCCTTGTCCAGGCCGGTGCGCCCAGGACACTCGAAATCTCTAAAATACTTCCCCAGACCGGTAACCGCCAAAAAACCCTCGATATAGCCCCCCTGGCAGTTGCTGACGATAAACAGGGGCCAGCGCCGGGAGAGCGCCTTCAGCGTCTCCTCCAGATGGGGGTACAGCGCTCCGCCGTGGACGGCCAGATAGTCCGCCTGCTTCTGCGCGCACACCGCCATGGTCCGCTGCCGCTCCTCCGGCGCCAGCTCCGGCATCAGCCGGTCCGCGATGGCAGGCAGCAGCATTCCCATGCACGAGCGCACCTCCTCCGCCTTCAAATGGCCGGGGTGGCCCCGCTCCTCCAGCCCCAGGTTCCAGGCGGCGCAGATGTTGTCCACCGCGTCCCACAGGGTGCCGTCCAGGTCAAATAAAATCCCGTCTGTCATGCCGCCGGTTACTCCTTTGCCTCGTCGATGTAGCTGTACAGGGTGTACTTGGAGATGCCGAAGAATTTGCACACCTTGTCCCCGCTCTTGGTGATGAGGAAGGCGCCGGTATTGTTGAGAAACTGGATTGCCTTCACCTTGTCCTCTTTATTCATCAGGGCCACCGGCTTGCCCACCACCTTGACGCTCTGCTCAATGAGCTCCTCCAGCAGGTCGCTGACGTTGTGGGCGATGGGCTCCGGCTCCCGGCTGTCCTGGGCGGTGGAGGTGAACTGCTTCAGGGTGGTCTCCATGGCCAGCATCAGGGTGATGTCGTAATTGATGGAGAAAATGCCGATGGCCTCTCCCCCGTCGTCCCGGATATACAGGGTGCTGGACTTGAGAATCTTCCCGTCCTTGGTGCGGGTGAGGTAGCTCAGGTGGTCCTTGAGCTTGGTGCGGTCGCTGTTCAGCGCCTCCAGCACCACATGGGAGGGACCATCCCCCACCTTCCGGCCGCTGACATGGCCGTTTTCTATGGCGACAATGGAGCGCTCCACATCGTTGGACACCAGGTCGTGGACCACCACCTCGCAGTTTGGACCGAATTGCTGGGCAATCCCCTTGGCCAGCCGGAAGAGAAACTGCAATGTGGACGCGTCAGGCACGGCGGCCCCTCCTCTCTGTTCAAACATAGGGTTATTATATCACGGGACAGGGAAAAAACAAGAAACAACGTACGAGCTAAAAAAAATTCTGGTCAGCTAAAAAAGGGTTGATTTTTTCGGGGAGGTGTGTTAGACTGGAGGTGCGAAAGGGGATTTGCCTGTACAAATCCCACAAAATCGGATATCGGTTGTGGCTGCAACGAAGTGCTCTCGCGCACGGGCTGGATGAACGTCTGACTTTTCGGCCGCGCCCGGCCGCAGGACTGGAAGACGCTCATTGGGATGAGTGTCTTTTTTGTTTGCCCCGCCGAGGTAAGGAGGAATATCCATGCTGCTGATAGGAAATGGTAAGCTTATCACCCGGGATCCCGCTCTGCCCTATCTGGAGGACGGCGCGGTCGTGGCTGACGGCCCGGTGATTCAGGAGGTGGGGGACCGGGCCGCTCTGGCGGCCAAGTACCCAAACGCCCAATTTGTGGACGCCAAGGGCGGCGTGATTATGCCCGGCCTCATCAACGCCCACACCCATATCTACAGCGGGCTGGCCCGGGGGCTGAGCATCCGGGGCAACAACCCAAACAACTTTTTAGAGGTTTTAGAGGGGTTATGGTGGAACATCGACCGGCACCTCTCCCTGCCCTTCACCCGGGCCTGTGCCCAGGCCACGGTGCTGGAGTGCATCCGCTGCGGCGTGACCACCATCTTTGACCACCACGCCAGCTTTGGGGAAATCCCCGGCTCCCTCTTTGAGATCGCCAAGGTCACCGGTGAGATGGGCATCCGGGCCAACCTGTGCTACGAGGTCTCCGACCGGGACGGGGAGGAGAAATGCCTCCAGGCCATTCAGGAGAACGCGGACTTCGCAAAATACTGCCGGGAGCAGGACAGCGATATGCTCCAGGCCATGTTCGGCGGCCACGCCCTGTTCACCCTGTCGGACAAAACCCTGGAGCGCATGGCCGCTGCCAACAGCGGCATGACGGGCTACCACATCCACGTGTCCGAGGGGCTCAACGACGTGTACGACTCCATGCAGAAGTACGGCACCCGGGCGGTGAACCGCCTGCTGTACAGCGGTATGCTGGGGGAAAAGACCATTTTGGGCCACTGCATCCACCTCAGCCCCGCCGAGATGGACATCGTGGCCCAGACCGGCTCCGCCATTGTCAACAACTCCCAGTCCAATATGGGCAACGCGGTGGGCTGCGCGCCGGTGCTGGAGTTCTTCAAGCGGGGCATTCTGGTGGGCCTGGGCACCGACGCCTACACCCACGACATGCTGGAGAGCCTGAAGGTCCTGCTGGGCATCCAGCGGCACAACGCGGGCCATCCCAACGTGGCCTGGGGGGAGGCCACCTCCATGCTCTTCCAGAACAACGCCAAAATCGGGGCCAGGTATTTCAAGAAGCCCTTGGGGATTCTGGCCGCCGGGGCAGCCGCCGACGTGATTGTCATGGACTACCAGCCCTTTACCCCCTTCGACCACACCAACGTGGACGGCCACATGATCTTCGGCATGACCGGCCGCCACTGCACCACTACCGTCATCAACGGCCAGGTCGTTATGGAAAACCGCAGGCTGACCCGGATCGACGAGGAACAGCTCAACGCGGATATCATGGCCCAGGCCAGGGAACTGTGGGGCATTCTCAACCCCTGATACCAACGACGGAAGACAACCAACAAAACCGCGGATGGAGGAACGACTTATGAGCGATATCATGCGCCCCATGCCCTTTGGACATCTGATAAACTGGATTTTAACCGAGTACCACAGCCAGGGCTCCATTTTCGGCGTCTCCAAGCTGGCCAGGCACGCCGGCGGCGGCGCCCAGCCCATTTTCAAGGAGAAAATTGAGTCCCCCTTCGGCCCCGCCGCCGGCCCCCACACTCAGCTGGCTCAGAACCTCATCGCCGCCTATGCCGGGGGCAGCCGGTTCTTTGAGGTAAAGACCGTGCAGGTTATGGACGGGGAGGAGCTGTCCAAGTGCGTGGCCAAGCCCTGCATTACCGCCGGGGATGAGTGCTATAACTGCGAGTGGTCCACCGAGCTCTACGTGCCCCAGGCCTTTGCCGAGTATGTGAAAGCCTGGTTCGCCTGCAAGCTCATCGCCAAGGAGTACGGCCTGGGGGATCCCGACGGCTTTGTCTTCAACATGAGCGTAGGATACGACCTGGCCGGCATCCAGTCCCCCAAGATTGACACCTATCTCAACGACATGCGCCACGCCGCCCACACCCAGGCGTGGAAGGACTGCGTGGACTGGACCCTGGCCCACCTGGATCGCTTCCAAAACGTGGACGAGGCCTTTGTCAAGGCCATCTCTCCCCGGATCAGCGACTCTGTGACCATCTCCACCCTCCACGGCTGCCCCCCCGACGAGATTGAGCGCATCGCCACCTATCTCATCGCGGACAAGGGCTTCCACACCTTCATCAAGTGCAATCCCACTTTGCTGGGCTATGACTTCGCCCGAAAGACCCTGGACCGGCTGGGCTTTGACTATATCCAGTTTGACGACCACCACTTCCGGGAAGACCTCCAGATGGAGGACGCCCTGCCCATGCTCCGCCGCCTGATGGAGCTGAGCGCTCAGAAGGGGCTGGAATTCGGCGTAAAGCTGACCAATACCTTCCCGGTGGACGTGGCCGCGGGGGAGCTGCCCAGCGAGGAGATGTATATGTCCGGCCGGGCGCTGTACCCCCTCACCCTCTCGCTGGCCGGGAAGCTGTCCCACGCATTTGACGGGAAGCTGCGCATCTCCTACTCCGGCGGCGCGGACTACCACAACATCGCCCGGCTGGTGGACTGCGGCATCTGGCCGGTGACTATGGCCACCACGCTGCTCAAGTCCGGCGGCTATAACCGGCTCAAGCAGATTGACGGACAGTTTGACCACGGCGCGGACGGCGCGTTCCAGGGGGTGGACACCGCCAAGGTGGACGCCCTGCTGGCGGAGCTGTTCACCGACCGCCACTATCAGAAGCCCATGAAGCCCCTGCCCAGCCGCAAGCTGGACCAGCAGGTCCCCCTTATCGACTGCTTTACCGCCCCCTGCCGGGGCGGCTGCCCCATCGGGCAGGATATCCCCGCCTATCTCATGCTCAACGCCGCGGGCAAGTATGAGGAGGCCCTGGCGGTGATTACCCACCGCAACGCCCTCCCCTTCATCACCGGCACCATCTGCTCCCACCGCTGCCAGGACAAGTGTATGCGCAACGCCTACGAGGAGAGCGTACACATCCGCAGCCAGAAGCTGAAGGCCGCCCAGGGCGGGTTTGACGCCCTGCTGCCCAAGCTGAAGCCCGGCGCAACGGCGGCCGGGGTCAGAGCGGCTGTAGTGGGCGGCGGTCCCGCCGGCCTCTCCGCCGCCTATTTCCTGGGCCGCGCCGGCGGGGACGTCACCGTCTTTGAGCGCAAGGCCTCTCTGGGCGGCATCGTCCGCCACGTGATCCCCGCCTTCCGCATCTCGGACGAGGCCATCGACAACGACGTCAAGCTGGCCCAGGCCATGGGGGCCAAGTTCGTGCTGAACACCGAAGTCACCAGCGCCAAGGACCTCTTTGCCCAAGGCTTCACCCATGTAATCTTCGCCACCGGCGCCTGGCAGAAGGGGGACGCCGGCCTGTCCTGCGGCGAGGCCATGAACGTCATTGAATTCCTGGAACAGGCCAAGAAGAACCCCGGCAGCCTGAATCTGGGGGAAAACGTGGTCATTATCGGCGGCGGCAACACCGCCATGGACGCCGCCCGGGCCGCCAAGCGCATCCCCGGCGTCAAGAACGTCAGCCTGGTCTACCGCCGCACCAAGCGCTATATGCCCGCCGACCAGGAGGAGCTGGAGCTGGCCCTGGCGGACGGGGTAGAATTCCGGGCGCTTCTGGCCCCGGTGGGCCACAAGGACGGCGTGCTCACCTGCCGCGAGATGGCGCTGGGCGCCCCCGACGCCAGCGGACGCCGCGCCCCGGTGGACACCGGAACGGTGGTGGAGATCCCCGCCAGTACCGTCATCACCGCCGTGGGCGAGCGGGTGGATACAAAATTGTACACCGACAACGGCCTCAATGTGGATAACCGGGGCAGGGCGGTGGTCAACCCGGATACCCTGGAGAGCAGCGTGAAGAACCTGTTTGTCATCGGCGACGGCCAGAAGGGCCCCGGCACCGTGGTAGAGGCCATTGCCGGCGCCGCGAAAGCCGCCCAGGCCATCCTCCCCTGGGATGCGGACCTGTTCGCGGATAAGAACGTCAACCCCGACTACGGCAAGCCCCTGGCCAAGCGGGGAGAGCTGTGCGGCGACTGCGCCGGCTGTGAGGACAGCCGCTGCCTGGGCTGCGCCACCGTCTGCGAGACCTGTACCGAGGTCTGCCCCAACCGGGCCAACGTGGCCGTCCGGGTCCCCGGCAAGCGGATGCGCCAGATTGTCCACATGGACGGCATGTGCAACGAGTGCGGCAACTGCGCCACCTTCTGCCCCTACTCCAGCCGGCCTTACAAGGACAAGTTTACCCTCTTCTGGAGCCAGGAGGACTTTGACCACAGCGAAAACGACGGCTTCCTCCCCCTGGAAGGAGATCTCACCCGGGTCCGTCTGGGCGGGCAGGTGAAAGACTACCATGTGGACAACGCCGCCTGCGGCCTGTATGAGGACCTGCGCCGGCTGATTTGCGCCGTCTACGCCGATTACCCTTACCTGCTGGGCTAACCCAGAACCCGCCATAGCCTGTTCAGACAAAGAGCCGCGTCCTTCATAAGGACGCGGCTCTCAGGCTGTCCAAAATTGTTTTCAGTGCGTATGGTTTCACGTATTTGATCTGAATATCACTCACAAAGACAGTATCCTCCGCCCTTGGTTTTGCCCAGCGCACCGGCCTTGGGCCCAAACCGGGCTGCCCGACAGATCCAGCCGGAGAACGGAAGGAGCCGCTCCAGCGGCCGCAGAAGGCTTTTTTGCTGTTCGCCGGACAGGGCGGGCGCCCTGCTCCCCGTCTCGCCCCAATCCAGCAGGTCAAGGGCAGATTTCCGGTCGAGGGCACTGTGAATGTACTGATTCCGATAGTGCTTCAGGCATTTGTGGCAGGCGCTGTCGCAGGTGCAGCCAGCCAGCAGCTGCCGGGTCTTGGCCAGAAGCGCCTCCGCAAGGGATTGGCCGGCGCGGTTAAGCCAGGCTTGTACGCATATACTTGCGTCCCTTGATTCGATCATGAACCAACTGCCCTCTGGGGCCATAGCCATACTCTCGAT
>NZ_QWEK01000028.1 GCF_009935845.1 Pseudoflavonifractor sp. 524-17
CCCGCCGCCCAGGCCGCTGCTCCGGCGCCTGTGCCGGCCGCCGCCCCCGCGCCTTCCCCTGCGGCCGCCCCCGCCCAGGTATATGACACTTCTCCCGCCGCCGAAGGGGACGTCATCGCCAAGATGACCCCCATGCAGTCCGCTGTGTGCAAGGGCATGATGGGCTCTCTTCAGGGCTCCGCCCAGATCACCATCGCCACCGAGGCCGACGTGACCAATCTGGTGAAGGTCTACAAGTCCATCAAGGGCAAGTACGTCAACGCCGGGGTCAAGCTGAGCTACACCGCCATGCTGATCAAGTCCGTGGCCCAGGCGCTGGAGAATCATCCCGCCATGCGCATGACCGTGGCCGACGCCAACCACATCAAGACCACCGCCCGCATCAGCGTGGGCTGCGCCGTTGACATTCCCGACGGCCTCATCGTCCCCGTCATCCGGGACGCCAACCTGAAGGACCTGCGCACCATCTGCCTGGAGCTGGCCGATCTCACCACCCGCGCCAAGGCCGGCAAGCTCACCAGCGACGAGCTGGGCAACGCCTCCATCACCATCACTAACCTGGGGATGTTTGGCATCACCTACTTCACCCCCATCATCAACGCCCCCGAGGGATCCATCCTGGGCGTGGGCGGCATTATTGAGAAAATGCTGGTGAAGGACGGCGGCTTCTACCCCGGCTCCGTGATGAACCTGAGCCTGACCCACGATCACCGGGTGATCAACGGCGCCCCCGCCGCCCGCTTCCTCCAGGAGGTTGTCGCCGGTCTCCAGGACTTCAAGTGGCTGTAAAAACCTGCGCGCAACGGCTTGGAATACAGGCTCCAAGGAACCGGCAGGTCCCGACGATATGATATTGACGCGAGCGGTCCGCTCGCGGAACCGAAACGGCGGCGGCCAACCAGAGCTGGTTGGCCGCCGTGCGTCTCAGGACCTGGATTCCTGCGGCCCCAGCCTCCCCGCGGAGAGGAAACGGAAAGGATTGCGGCAATGAAAAAAATCGACACCATCATCAAAAACGCCTACCTCATCACCATGAACCAGGCCCGGGACATCCTCCCCAACGCCTGCGTCGCTGTGGACAGCGGCAAGATTCTGGCTGTGGGCGGGGACGAGCTCTTGGCCCAGTATCAGGCCGATACCGTTATTGACGCCGCCGGGAAATGCGTCTTCCCCGGCTTTATCAGCACCCACTCCCACCTGTTCCAGACCATGCTGAAGGGGCTGGGCCGGGATAAATTCCTGCTGGACTGGCTCAACAGCTCGGTACGGGTGGCCCTGCACAATTTTGACGAGGAGACGGTGTACTACGCCGCCCTTCACGGCTGTATGGAGGCCATCCGCAGCGGCACCACCACCATTTTGGACTATATGTACGCCCACCCGATCCCCGGACTGGACGACTGCGTCACCCGGGCCTTTGAGGACATCGGCATCCGGGGCATCCTGGGCCGCGCCTTCACCAATGTGGGCTCCTTCCCCCCGGAGATCGCCTGCCCCACAGTGGAGACCGAGCAGGACTTCTTTGACAACGTCCGCCGGCTGGAGAAGCAGTACCGGGCCCACCCCCGTGTCGGCGTGTGCATGGCCCCCGGCATCATCTGGGACCACACCGACGACGGTTTCCGTGAAATGCGCCGCACCGCGGACGAGCTGCGCATCCCCATCACCATGCATCTGGTTGAGACCCCGGACGACGACGCTTTCTCCCAGGCGCACTACCATGAGGACACCATCCCCCACCTGGAGCGGCTGGGCGTCCTGGGCCCCGACTTTATCGCCGTCCACTGCGTCTACATGAAAGACGAGGATCTGGAAACCTTCCGCAAATACGACGTGAAGGTGTCCCACAACCCCAACTCCAACATGGTCCTGGCCTCCGGCGTGGCCCGCATCCCCGAGATGCTGGAAAAGGGCATCGCCGTCAGCTTGGCCTGCGACGGCTCCGCCAGCAACGACACCCAGAATATGCTGGAGGTCATCAAGGCCGCCAGCCTGATGCAGAAGGTGTACCACCGGAATCCTTCCCTCATGCCCGCCTCCGCCACCGTGGAGCTGGCCACCCTGGGCGGCGCTAGGGCCCTGGGCCGGGAGCGCGATTTGGGCTCCATCGAGCCAGGAAAGCGGGCGGATCTCATTGTCTTTGACCCTCTCAGTCCCTTCTCCGCCCCGGTCCATGACCCGGTAAGCACCTTGGTCTACGCATGCAGCCCTGACAACATCAAGACCGTCCTCATTGAGGGCAAGGTAGTGCTGAAGGACGGCCGCTTTACCACCATCGACGAGGAAAAGACCATCTGGCAGGCCCAGCGCCTGGCGGCAAAGCTGGCGGAAAAATCCGGCCTGGGCAATGTTCAATGGGGCCGCAAGGTACCGCCCCTGTCCCTCTAAAATAACGGCCCACTGTGATTCGGGAGGCAGATTACTATGAATCAGCTTAACTTTTTTCAGACTCCCAAGGACAATCTGAAAATTGATATGGTCTTCCGGGACGAGGCTCTGCTGGCCCAGTTCCAGGCCCAGTCCGCCGAGACCGCCGTCCTGCCGGACGTCCAAACCTACTATACTGATCTCTATTTCCCAAAGGCCCCGGAGGACCGGCCTTACACTTTCTCCTCCATCGTCCTCTCCTCCGACGGCAAAATGGCCTATCATGACAACCCCGCCGGCCCTCTGGTGGCCAAAAACAACTTTTTGGACCCGGACGGCTCTCTGGGGGATTTCTGGGTACTTAACGTGCTGCGGGCCTACTCCGACGGCATCATTGTGGGGGCCAACACCCTGGCCAAGGAGCCGGGTATTACCTGCCACGTCTACGACCAGGATCTCAACGCCCAGCGGGTAGCCGCTTTGGGAAAAAAGCAGCACCCGGTTAGCGTGGTGGTGTCCTTTGACGCCACCGATATCCCCTTTGACCACTACACCTTCCAGGTAGATCCCGCGCAAGGGCTGAAGCTGGTCATCGCCACCGGCCCCGACGGCATGGACTACATCAAGGCCCACTCTCCTCTAAAGCATGTCTTCTGCGGGCCCTTCCGCACCAAGGAGGATGTGGACCAGGCCGGGCTGGCCCCCCTGGACCGGGATTTCGACACCGTCCCCGTCATTGTCACCGGCGAGGGCAAAAGCCCCGACGGCCGTCTGATGATGTACGTCCTGAAAAAACTGGGCCTGGAGAAGCTGTGCGTGGAATCCCCCTCCTATTGCGCCTATCTGCTCAAAGAGCAAATGCTGGACGAATATTTTATCAACTACTCTATGGTCTTCGTGGGCGGCACTACCACCCCAGGCTCTTTTACCCCCTTCGGCCACCTGGACCACCCCCATGGGGAGCTGGTCTCTTTGGGCGTCCACCACAGCAGCTTTCTCTTCACCCGGCAGAAGCTGCGCTATAACGTAAAGCAGGAAACCGACCTGTCCAGTTATAGCTATTAAGAGGCTGTACCAATGCTAGCGCTCCTCAAAACCATCCGACACCGTCCGCCGGTTGTCTCCGGCGGAATTTGTCCTCACACTTTTCTATCAGGAGGAAACAAACATGAGTTATGATCTGGTTGTCATCGGCGCCGGTCCAGGCGGTTATGTGGCCGCTATCCGGGCTGCCCAGCTGGGCATGAAAGTCGCCATCGCGGAGAAAGACGCCTGCGGCGGCACCTGCCTGAACTACGGCTGCATCCCCACGAAGGCCCTGTACAAAAACGCCGAGGTAGTGGACGAGCTCCAGCACGCCGGTGATTTTGGCATCTCCCTCAAGGGCTATGACATCGACATGAAGAAGGTCCAGGCCAGAAAGGCCAAGATCGTAAAGACTCTGTCCGGCGGCGTGGAGTTCTTGCTCAAGGGCAACAAGGTGGACCTGGTCAAGGGCGCGGCCAAAATCCTGGCCCCCGGCAAAGTGGATGTGGACGGCAAGGTGCTGGAGACCAAGAAAATCCTCATCGCCTCCGGCTCCAAGTCCTCCAAGCCCCCCATTAAGGGCATCGACAACCCCGGCGTCATCACCAGCAAGGAGGCCCTGGAGATGGATCGGGTGCCGGGCAAGATTGTCATCATCGGCGGCGGCGTCATCGGCATCGAGTTCGCCGGCATCTACCGTGCCTTTGGCGCCGAGGTCACCGTGGTGGAGTTCATGCCCAAGATTATCCCCGCTGTGGACAAGGAGATCACCGACCGCCTCCAGAAGCTGCTGGAGAAGAAGGGCATAGCGTTCATGGTGGGCACCAAGGTGGAGGCTATTGACAAGAGCGGCAAAGCCCTCTCCGTCACCGTGGACAAGGATGGCGCCAAAAGCGCCCTTCCCTGCGACCAAGTGCTGGTTTCCACCGGCCGGGAGCTGGACATCGAGGGGCTCAACCTGGACGGCCTGGGGGTCAAGTACGACCGCAAGGGCGTCAAGGTGGACGAGAACTACCAGACCAGCGTCCCCGGCATCTACGCCATCGGCGACGTCACCGGCCGGGTCATGCTGGCCCATGTGGCCTCTGAGGAGGGCAAGGTCTGCGTGGAGCGGATGAACGGCGAGGACGCCCAGGTGGACTACGACCTCATCCCCAGCGCCATCTTCACCTTCCCCGACGTGGCCACCGTGGGCCTGTCCGAGGAGCAGGCCAAGGAGCGGGGCTTGGACTACGAGGTGGGCAAGTTCCAGTTCTCCGGCAATGGCAAGGCCTTGACAATGAACAGCGGCGATGGTATGGTTAAGGTGATCGTATCCAAGGACAAGCAGCGCATTCTGGGCGTCCACATTCTGGGCCCCAACGCCAGCGATCTCCTCACCGAGGCGGTGCTGGCCATGCGGGGCGAGTTCACCGTGGAGGAGGCCGCCAATACCATGCACGGCCATCCCACCCTCTCCGAGGCCTTTGAGGAGGCCCTCACCCTCACCCTGGGCCGGGGCATCCACAGCGCCCCCGCCAAGAAAAAGAAGTAAAGCTGCCGCCCCCTTCGCGCCGGACGGCGCGGAGGGGGCGTTCTCCCTGGCAAACCATTATTTTAGGAGGAATTCACGCTATGGAGCTGAACATCTATCAGAAACCCCAGTTTATTGAGGAATTGGTCTTCCGCATCAAGCCCGGACAAGTAGAGCGCTACATCGATCTGGAGACGGAGATTTTCTCGGAACCCCTGTCCCATGTGGCTGGCTTCCTGGGCGGCGAGACCTGGGTCAGCCAGGACCGGGAGGGCGAGGTGACCTCCTTCTACTTCTGGGAGAGCGAGCAGGCCTACCGCAGTGTGGATCAGGCTTGGCTGGCCGGCCAGAAGGAAAAAATGGGCGCCGCCATGGGGGACGACGCCGCTTTCGTCCGGGCTGGCCACGCGGAGGACCGCCGGTTCCGGGTGCGGGAGTACCGCTGATGGAGCGCCCCGTTTTGGAGCGTCCCCAGCCACGGGCCTGGTGGGTGGAGGACGATCCCATCCAACTGACCCTCACCGCCAATGCCGGCATTCTGGCGGCGTGGCAGGGGAAGAAGCTGCTGGTGGACGGGCTCCACAACGGGGACCGCAATTTCAGCGCCGTGCCTCCCGCTCTGCTGGAGGCCATCTGTACCGGCCGGCGGGGCTTTGACGGCATCAGCTGGCTGCTATACACCCATCTGCACTGGGATCATTTCTCCGGCAGGGAAACTCTGCGCTTTTTGCAGCGCAGCCCGGTGCAAAAGATCTTTCTCCCGGCGGGGGACTTCGGGCCGGGCATCGACCGGGACGCCCCCATGCTGCGGCAATTCCTTGTCGCCAACGCCGCCCCCATGCAGGAGCTCCGCCTCTCTGAGGACCGGCCGGTCTGCTACCCGTTGGACCGCGGTCTGAAACTCACCGCCTTTCGGGTCCCCCATGCGGCGGAGGAGTTTGAGGAAATAGAGCACTACTGCTTTCTTCTGGAGCTGGGCAGACGGAATCTGTTCTTTATGGGGGATTCCGACTATGATGTAGACCTCTTTCGGGAGATTTTGACCGGCCGCACTGTGGAAACCGCTGTTATCAACCCTCTTTTCCTCAGCAAGCCGGATGGCCGGGCCGTCCTTCTGGAGGCGGTCCGGCCTCAGCGGCTGGTGGTCAACCATATCCCCTTCCATGGCGAGGACCCCATGGGAATGCGCCGTCTGACGGCCCGCCTTCTGGACCGTTGGGGGGAAGTGCTGCCCCCTGCCGCGGTGCTGTGGGAGGCGGAGGATACCTTGCTGCTTTAAGACGCGATTCATCAGGCGGAGGCATCCGCGTTTTGCTCCATGGCCGCCTGGAATGACCGCAGGTTTTCCAGCATATTTTGGGATGGATCACGGGCGAACACAGGCTCCCGGCGATCCAGCCAGCCCAGACTGTCGTAGAGCCGCCCCTCCCGCTCAAAAGTGGCCAGCAGTCCTGTGTCGGTGTTGAGCAGTTGTACGCTGTGGGCCAGCAGATGGTTGACCTCATCCATAAAAGCGGCAATGTCCTCCGCACTGCAGCGGCCCCCGTCAGGACAATCAAATCCCATTTTCCACTGGAAATTGATGCTGAAGTCCAGGGTATTTTCCCGCTGGACCTGGGCTTCGCCGCGCTCTGACAACGTGAATAGCTCATAGGCGTAGCTGCCTATACCCTGGTTCATATAGGGACTGTAGCGCAGAAGGTAATCTGTTTCCTCCAGGGTACAGAGAAACACGGCGTTGTGCCCCATATGAACCTGGTTTCCCTCCTCCGACCAGAGCAGCGTTTCGTTCTCCCAGACCTCCAGCCGCTGTCCCAGCCCGCCGTCCAGCTCATACAGACGCAGCATCTCCTGTACGCCGTTGCCGTTCAGGTCTGGCGCGGCAGACAAAGTGTGTCCCTCCTCCCAGCCGCTGACGCCGGGGGCGTCTGGCTGTGAGGGCCCCTCCGCCGCCCCAAAGGCGCACACACAGGCCAGCACGGTCACCGCCAGAATGAGCACCCCGGAACCTGCCGCCCATTTCCACAAAACCGGCGGCAGATTCATTTTCCGGCCTTCCGATCCAGCGCTCTGATCGCCATGACTGTGCAGGGACGCTGCTCCCACAGACCGTTTTGGACATTCCACTGGCTGGAAGTCCGCTTGATTCCGTTTCATACTCACAGCGTCTCTACCCACTGCCGCACAGCAGCTTCTGAGATGGCTCCATTCAAAAGCCTGCCCCCCTTGATAACCGCGCCGGGACAGCTGGAGGACAGATCTGCCGCGGCATTTCCCAGTCCGCTGCCGCCGGAGGTGGCGAACAGCGCCACCGTTTTTCCGGTAAAGTCATAGGACTCTAAAAAAGTACGCAGGATGGACGGGGCCGTATACCACCAGACGGGAAAGCCCAGCAGAATGGTATCATACTGCGAAATCATGGCATCGTGATCTGCCAGCGCCGGGCGGGAGGATGGATCTGTCATTTCCACCGTACTGCGGGACTTTTTGTCGTTCCAGTCCAGATCTGCCGGAGTGTAGGCCACAGACGGCTTGATTTCGTATAAATCTGCATTGACCGCGTCTGCAAGCTCCCTGGCCGTCCTGGCCGTGACCCCGCTGGCAGAAAAATACGCCACTAACCTTTTAGACATAACACGGTTCCTCCTGTTAAATGGATTTAAGGAACGGCACAAACTCAGAATCTGGATTCCCAACCGGTCCACCGGTCCGCCCTATATCCTGCCGTCGTGCCAGTACCTGTATTATGGCAGTATTCTGATATGGTGTCAATACAAACGCTCACAATGGAGAGCGGCCAGAAAAAATGCACAGCCTGCGGACTGTGCATTTTTTCTGCCGGCGGAGATTACCGGTCCATTAAAACCAGACTCTGTATCTGATTGCGGCCCGTGCCGCTCTGAAGCAGGTAGACGCTGTAGATGGCGCCGCTGGCAGCATTCAGGTAGAGGGAGCCAAACGTCTCCTGGGGCGGGCAGACCCCCAGCCACGCGGAATCCAGCGTCTCAATGTCCGCAAAGGCCGGCATGGGCAGCAGGTTGGTATCGGCGAAAAAGAACTGATACCGCCCCGGCATAATCCGCTTGAAGGCGCCCGTCTCTTTAAACCGCAGATCGCCGTATACCACCCGGCCGTCGCTCATCAGCACGTCCAGCGGACCGGTATTGTAGGCCAGGTTGCCCACCCGAAAGCTGGAATAGCCGCCGCCAGGGGGGCAGCAGCTGTCTGGAATTTGCAGCAGGTCCATGCCGCCGGCAGTTTTTATGATGGCAATGGTGGTCATGGCTCCCGCGGGGAAAGGCATGGTCTTTTGCAGATAGATGTATCCGCTTGTGTTGGCGATGGTGACGGTGTGATAGCCAGCGCTGACCTGGCTGTAGCGGGTGGCAGAGGCGTAGTTGAGCACATCGACAAACCGGCGGCTGTTAAGAAACACCCGAAGGGCGGGGTAGCCATAGGCCCCGTTGAGAAAGCGCACCCTGGAAGGATTGGGTCGTATCGGGGAGGTGGCGCCGCTGTTTCCGGGATAAACCGGCCCGCCCTCCCCGGGGCTGGGCAGGGGGATGACAGGGGTATTGTCTGTGCCGCCGGGGTAGACAGGCCCGCCCTCTCCCACATCAGGCAGGGGGACGACGGGGGTGTTGTCCCCGCCGCCGGGATAGACGGGCCCGCCCTCCCCCACATCGGGCAGGGGAATTACGGGTTCTCCGCCGCGGGTACGGCTGTTCTGCGACTGCGCAGAGACACAGGAATTGAGGTTGTCTTGGTCCATATCATGTAAACCGGAAATGTTGAGCAGTTCCGGCAGCCTCCTTTCAGATAGATCCGTATTATCTTATGATTGGATGGCCGCGGCTGTGATCTCCGGCGGATTCCGGTAAAAAGATTCCCGTTTGCAGGCAGTCTGCCTGCAAACGGGAATTTTGATCGTTGGATTGGCCCTGTCTAAAACGCCACCTTGAACAGCAGGGCCACCGCGCACAGAATGGCGGCGCAGGGAACGTACACATAGCGGCCCAGATTGTACCACAGGGGGCTGGGAGCCTTTTTCGCGCCCTGGCCCACTTCCTCCAGCAGATCCTCCCGCCGCATGATCCAAAACCAGGATACCGCCCCCAAGGTGGCACCGATGGGAATGATATAAATAGACACAATGTCCATCCACGGCCCCCACTTGGAGATAGGCTCCATGTGCAGACCGATGCCCAGGCAGACGGCACACAGAATGGCCAGCATCAAGCGGCGGTTGAGCCGGGGGAAGCGGTGGAGCAGGGACTCCCCCACCGCTTCAAACATGTTTTGCAGCGAACTGACCCCGGCGAAGACCATGGCGGTGTACAAAATCACGGCGAACAGCCAGCCCAGGGGAATGTCCTGCAAAATCCGGGGGAGGGTGACAAAGAGCAGCGCGGGCCCGGCCCCCACATCCAGCCCGTAGGCGAAGCAGGCGGGGATGATCACCAGCGCGGCCACCAGGGCGGCGATGGTGTCAAAGAGCGCGGTCTGCCGGGCCAGGGCGGCCACGTCCTCCTCCGGGCGGAGGTAGGCGCCGTAGACAATCATGCCGCTGCCAGTGATGGACAGGGAGAAAAAGGCCTGTCCCATGGCCCAGATCCATACCATGGGGTTGCGCAGGTCCTCCCACCGTGGGGTGAACATATACCGGTAGCCCGCCGCCGCCCCGGGAAGGAAAGCCACCCGCACCGCCAGAACGGCAAAGATGATAAAAAACAGGGGCATCATGATCTGGTTGCTCTTCTCAATGCTCTTGGCCCCCAGCAGCAAAGTGAGCAGGGTGCCTACCACCACAATGGCGTGAAAAGGCACCACGGAGTACTCCGACTGGGAGAAGGATTCAAACCAGCCGGCGGTGTCCAGGGTCATCATAGAGCCCGTAACTGAGGTGAAAAAGGCCTTGAGCACATAGGAGATGATAACGGCGTAGCCGATGGCGATGCACATGGACCCCGCCAGGGGAAGCCAGCCCACCAGGCCGCCGGCCCTGCCCAGTCCTTCCTCCCGGCTGGCCCAGGCCATGCGGTAGGAGCCCAAGGTGCCGGTGCGGGCCCGGCGGCCCACGGCGTACTCCGCGGACAGCCCCACTGTGCTGAACAAGAGGATGAAGACCAGATAGGCCAGCAGAAAGGCGCCGCCGCCGTT
Source organism: Pseudoflavonifractor sp. 524-17 (assembly GCF_009935845.1). Taxonomy (GTDB): domain Bacteria; phylum Bacillota; class Clostridia; order Oscillospirales; family Oscillospiraceae; genus Pseudoflavonifractor_A. The sequence goes on from NZ_QWEK01000028.1 coordinate 10,067, forward strand.
GCTGCCCATTTTTGCGGGGAAGCCCCACACATTGGCCATGCCCACGGCGGACCCCACCGCCGAGAGCACAAAGCCCCAGCGGCTGGTAAATTGACCGTGCTTCTTTTCGTGATGTGAATTCATTTCTCATACGCTCCCGCTCTGTTATGTCAGGCTTTGTCTGAAGCATGTCCAAACGCCCAAGGGCGGATCTTTTTCCGCCGTACCGCGTTAGAAACGCTCTCGCCGCCGGACATTGCGCCAGTTATCAAACAACGCCTAAACTGTGGACAATCTGGGCGCAGGCCGCGAACTCCTGGGGGTCGGTCTGCCAGATCTCATACTCCGACAGGGAGGGCAGGCCCATGGAGACGGACTCCTTCCGGTAGACCATGCCGCTGTCCAGAGGGGCGCCCCGCCCGGTGGTGTGGAAGATACAGATGCCGGTGGCGTCGTGTATGGCCCGGATGTTATGCCTTTTTACCCCGCATCCGGCCATAATGTCAATCCGGCCCGCCGCCTGGCGGAAGGCCTTGCCCAGCACTTCGCAGCCCGCCGCCGCGCTGCTGGCCTGGCCGGAGGTGAGGATGGTGCGGCAGCCCAGCCGGACGGCGTCCTCCAGTGCCTCAGCCGGGTCCCGGGTCATGTCAAAGGCCCGGTGGAGGGTGACGTCCATCCCCCCGGCGCAGGCCATCAGCCGCTCCATCTTCTCCCGGTCCACCCGGCCCTCCGGCGTCAGCGCGCCGGTGACCACGCCGTCAGCCCCCAGATCCCGAAAGCACTTGATGGTCTCCTCCATCTCCTCCAGCTCCCGATCCGTATAGAGAAAATCTCCGAAGCGGGGGCGGATGAGCACATTGATTTTCACGCCGCAGTCCCGCCGGACCTGCTGAAAAAGAGCGGCGGAGGGAGTGGTCCCGCCGATGGCCAGATTGGCACACAGCTCCAGGCGGTCCGCGCCGCCCTGGGCCGCGGCCATGGCGGAGGCATAGGAATCCACACAGCCCTCAATCAGTGTATTCATGACAGAAAGATCCCCTTTCCAGGCAGAGTCTGCCGGTATTGTATGGTATATGGAAGCGCTGTCTGCCCCACAGTATACCATAGGAAGAAGGGGAAGTCGAGGGCGGATTTGGAAAGTTCCTTTGACATACGTTTACCCCCCTGATGCAGTCCTTTCATTTTCCTGCATCAGGGGGGTTGTCTCGTTCATCTTGCGGGGGGCTCCCCCAGACAATCAAACAATCTGTGCTTTGATCAAATTCGTGGTCCCGCTTTTCCCGATGGGCACCCCGGCGGTAATCACCACGGTATCGCCGGGACTGACGGCCTGTTCCTTCAAAGCCATATCCACAGCCATGGAGAAGAGCCGGTCGGTGGAGTCCACCAGCCCGGTGAGGAAGGTATGCACCCCCCAGGAGAGGGCCAGCTGCCGCCGGGAGCGGTCGTCCTGGCACATGGCCAGAATGGGGCAGGCGGGGCGGTAGCGGGCGATGACCCGGGCGGTGTGGCCGGATTTGGTGGGGGTGAGGATAGCGGTGGCGCTCAAGTCCATGGCGGTGAGGCAGCTGGAGTGGGAGATGGCGTCGCTGATGGAGGAGATCCGGGTGGCCACGCTGCGCTCCTGGAAGCGGCCCCAGTAGTTAATCGAGGACTCGGTGGCGTTGATGATGTCGATCATGGTCTTCAGGGCCTCCGCGGGGTACTTGCCAGAGGCGGTCTCGCCGGAGAGCATAACGCAGGAGGTGCCGTCAAAGACGGCGTTGGCCACATCGGATACCTCTGCCCGGGTGGGCCGGGGGTTGCGGATCATGGAGTCCAGCATCTGGGTGGCGATGATCACGGGGAGGCCCTTCATAGTGGTGTTTTTGATCATCTTTTTCTGGAGAATGGGCACCTGATGGGCAGGGATCTCCACGCCCAGATCCCCCCGGGCCACCATAATGCCGTCGGAGACGGCGATGATCTCCTCCAGGTTGTCCACGCCCTCCCGGTTTTCAATCTTGGCGATGATCCGCACCTGATCGCCGCCGAAGCCGTGCAGGCAGGCACGCACATCTTCCACATCGCTGGCCTTGCGGACGAAGGAGGCGGCCACAAAGTCGAAGTCGTTCTCCACGGCGAACTTCAGATCCTCCCGGTCCTTTTCCGTAAGGGAGGGAAGTTGGATGTTGACATCGGGGATGTTGATGCTCTTATTGCTGGACAGGGGACCGCCGCTCTCTACGGTGCAGCGGATCTCCGTCCCCTCCACGCTGGCGACCCGCAGCTCAATCAGGCCGTCGTCCACCAAAACCCGGCAGCCGGGGCTCACCTCGTTGTGAAGGTTGGCGTAGGTGACGGACACCTGCCGGCTGTCCCCAGGCACGTCCTGGGTGGTAAGGGTGAAGGGCTGGCCCCGCTCCAGAAGGACGGGTGCAGCAAAGGACTTGACCCGGATCTCCGGTCCCCGGGTATCCAGAATGGCGGCTACAGGCACGCCCATCTCGTCCCGGACGTTTTTCAGTTTGGTGAGCTGGGCGAGGTGGCTGTCGTGGGTGCCGTGGGAGAAGTTGAACCGGGCTGCATCCATGCCGCAGGCGATGAGCTGGCGGATTTTTTCCTCACTGTCCACGGCGGGACCCAGGGTACAGATTACTTTTGTCTTTCTCAAAGCGGCGCCTCCTTCATTTTGTCGCGGCGTTCCATTTTATTACAATTCCTGTTACAGACCCATTATAACCAAAAGGGGCGGGGTTGAAAAGGGTCAAAAGCCACAAGAAACCCGTGGGAAAACCGTTGGGAGCGCTGCGGCTTGGCGAAAAAACCGCCTCCTGTCAGGGAAGAAGCGCCTTAATGGAACTGAAACAGCTCCTCCGAGCGCACCGAGCTGGCGGAATAGAGGATGAGGACCAGATCCGGGTCGATCTGGGCGATGGTGCTGGTGAGATCCCCCTCAAAATAGCGCAGATCCACGGTGGTGAGCTGGGAACAGGACAGAGCCAGAAAGGGGGTCAGGGCACAGGAGAAGGACTCCCGGATGAGGAGGATCTTCTTCTCATTTTCGCTCCTGTGATTGGTGATGGTGGCCAGGCCGTAGTCGCCGCCGGAATAGAGGGTATAAGGATTGGCGTTGAACCAGTCCTTTTCCGCCACCCGCTCCGGGAAGAGAAGGGACTGGCCAAATGGGCCCCGGCGGTCCATGCCGTTGGCGGGACAGGTGTAGGTGAAGTCGGTGTCAAACCGGGGGAGATACTGGGTGATGTCGTCCACGCCGGCGTAGAGACTGCCGGTACGCTTGCCCTGACTGCCCAAAAACCAGTTTTCATAGACCCTTTGGTCGTAATTGGCCTGGTCGGTACAGTAGGCGGGGGTGGCAATCCCATAGTTCCGCTCCAGCACAGGAACCAAATTCTGCCAGGCAAAAAAGGCGGCTTGAGGGGTCCAGTGGTGGTCGGTGCGGAAGAACCAGCCCTCATGTCCGGCGGCGAAGGCGGGGCGGAGGTCCAGGGTGTTTACCCCGTTCTGCTCCAGCCGCTCCAGCAGGCGGTCGGCGTTGCCGTTGTAGTGGTCGGAGAGGCCGGGAGGGAGCTGGCTGCCGCCGGACTGGATTTTATAGGGGGCAGTGACGAAGAGCAGGGGGATGCCCAGGCCGTCCAGCGTCTGCTTCAAGCCGGCGGTGGCCTGGGCCTGGGGGGTGACATCGGCAGGGGCGTCGGCGGGACTGGCGAAGGTGAGGGCGCCGCTGTCCAGCTTCACCACCCAGGCGCTGCTGTTCATATCCTCCAGCACCCGCCGGCCGGTGAGCCGCTGAATGCCGCCGTAGAGCTGGATAAACAGGTGCTCCCGGTCTAGGTCGGCGTTGAGCTTGCCGTCCGCTTGGGCAAGAAACTCCTCTGCTGTAATCTCCCCCTGGCCCAGGGCGTCTATGGTGAGGAGGAACTGGCTCTCTCCGGTGAGAAAACCGTGGAGCAGATAGCAGAATCCCCCCAGAGTGGCGGTGAGAAAGAGAACCGCCGCGGCGGTATGGGCACGGTTTGGCATAGCGGCCTCCTGAATTCAGAAATTAAAATAGATAAATGGGTTATAGGTACCCTTGACGATGAAGGCGGCGCACACCACGTACAGCGTCAGAACCGCCAGGGGGTAGAGGGTGTCCCGCACTAGGGCGCCGCCCCGCCCGGCGGACGCCAGCCGGGCGGACAGCCATCTGGCGATGGGAGTGGCGCACAGGGCGGCGGCCAGGAGGAGAAAGCGGTACTCCGTGAGGAAGAAGAGGGTGTAAGAATCCCACCAGCCGGCGGCGGGGAAAAACATGGCCTTCAGGTGGAGGAACGCCGCCCCCAGACTGTCCGCCCGGAAGAAGACGCAGCCAATATCAAAGGCGATCAAAGTATACAGCCACCGGCACCATCCGGGCCAGCGAGTACCGAAGCCTCCGAATTTCTCCAGGGCCAACAGAGAGAAGGAGTACAGCCCCCAGAAGAGGAAGGTCCAGTTGGCCCCGTGCCACAGGCCGGTAAGCAGCCACACGATGAAGAGGTTGCGCACATGCTTCCACTTGGCGCTGACCCGGCTGCCCCCCAGGGGCACATACACATAGTCCAGAAACCAGGTCGACAGGGAGATATGCCACCGCCGCCAGAACTCCGTGATGGATCGGGAGATAAAGGGATAATTAAAATTTTCCAGGAAGTGAAAGCCGAACATCCGCCCCAGGCCGATGGCCATGTCAGAGTAGCCGGAGAAGTCGAAGTAGAGCTGCAAAATATAGCACAAGGAGCTCAGCCACGCCAGGCCGGCGGACAGGCCGGCGGCGGGGAGGCCGTAGACAAAGTCCACCAGAACCGCCAGCTGGTTGGACAAAAAGACCTTCTTCCCCAGGCCGGTGAGAAAGCGGCATACCCCAGAGGAGAAGTCCTCCCAGCTCTCCCGGCGGCAGTCAATGTCCTCCGCCACCGTCTCATACTTCACAATGGGGCCGGCGATGAGCTGGGGGAAGAAGGAGATGTAGAGGGCCACCTTCAGGGGATTGCGCTGGACCTTCCCCCGGCCCCGGCCCACATCCAGAACATAGCTCATGGCCTGGAAGGTGAAGAAGGAGATGCCGATGGGGAGATCAATGATGGGGACGGTCAGCCCCAGTCCCAGCCGGTTGGCCTCGGTAAGCACAAAGGCGAGGTATTTGAAGACGAAAAACAGCCCCAGGTTGGCGGCCACCGCCAAACCCGCCGGCAGGCGGGTGGAGCGCCCCCGGGTCCGCCAAAGACCCACCCACAGCCCGAAGAGGTAGTTGGCGAGAATGGAGGCTATCATCACTAGAACGAACCAGGGCTCCCCCCAGGCGTAGAAAAAGAGGGACGCGGCCAGCAGCAGCAGGTTCTGGGCGGGCCGGCGCAGAGGCCCCAGCCAGGTACATACGCCGTAGTAGCCCAGCAACACTATGGGGAGGAAGAGAAAGAGGAAGACAGAACTGGAAAAAAGCACGTCAGAAACTCCTTTTCAGGGGGAAATCGTGGAAATCAAGTGAGATACCGCCCCGCCACGGGGAGCCTGGACAGGCCCCAGGCCAGCGCCGCGGCGCAGAGGAACACCAGCGCGGAGAGGGCCGGAACGGAGAGGATAGGGGAAAAGGAAAGGGTGCTGATCCCCAAAGTGCGCAGCAGAGAGATAAAAATATCGTGGCAAAGGTAAATGCCGAAGGTAAGCGGGGACAGACGGACCGCCCGCCGGCACAGGGGGGCGTCCGCTCTGCGCTCCGGCAGGGAGCGGAACGCTGCAAACACCGCCGCCGCCATCGCGGCCACATTGGGGGTAAAGTAGCTGTACAGGGCGAGGGTTTGAACCCCCGCGGAGCGGGAGAGGTACCAGGTGCCCCAGACGGTGCCTGCCGCCCCCAGCAGGCCGGCCAGATAGATCGCCCGCCGCGCCCCGGGACTCAGCGCGTAGGTCTTCAGGTAGTACCCCGCCACGTAGTAGCCCGTATAGCCCAGGACCAGCCGGACATCCAGCCGGTTCACCCAGGTGGAGAGGGTCTGGCTGGGCCGCAGGGCGAGCACCGCAGGCAGGGTGAGGGCAAAGACCGCCGTCAGCAAAAAGAACCAGTGAAAATCCCGCCGCTCCGCCCCCCGGACAAAGGCCCGGAGAATTGGGGTGATCAGGTACAGCCCGAGGATCATGGGCAGAAACCAGAGGTGATAGTGGAGCTTGCCCCACAAGACGGTTTTCAAAGCCTCCAGATACCCGCTCAGGGTAAAGGGGCCGCGGTGGATGGTATGGGTCAGGCAGGCGTAAAAGCAGGCCCATACCAGCAGCGCCGCCGCGATGGGGAGGATATGGCGGCGAAACAGCGCGGAAAGGCTGAGCTTTTTCCTGGGATCCAGCAGAAACATCCCGGAGAGCATGACGAAAACCGGCACGCACCAGCGGGTGAGGCTGTTATAGAAATTGAGCACGGCCCAGTCTAGGGTATTTACGCCGGCCTGATCCATCCAGCCGCCGGAGAGGTGCAGGACAACCACGGCAACGGCGGCGGCCACCCGGAGCAGGTCGGCGTACATCAGCCGCCCTTCCCGGCTGGGCATGCGCTCCCTCCGGCCGGCAGCGCTGTGTGGGTTTGGCATGGCAAAGACCTCCTGTGGGCGGCATTCTTATCGGGTGCGCATGAATTCGGCCACTCTGCGCCCTGTGGGCGTGGCGGCAAGTCCCCCCTCGCCGGTCTCCCGCAGGGCGGAGGGCAGGCTGGCCCCAACGGCGCCCATGGCGTCAATCACCTCGTCGCAGGGGATCTGGCTTTCCACGCCGGACAGCGCCATCTCCGCACAGGCCAGGGCGTTGGTGGCCCCCATGACGTTGCGCTTGATGCAGGGGACCTCCACCAGGCCGGCCACAGGGTCGCAGGCCAGACCCAGCACGTTGGACAGCGCCATGGCGCAGGCGTGGGCCATCTGCTCCGGCGCGCCGTCCATGAGGCAGGTGACTGCGGCCGCGGCCATGCCGGAGGCGGCGCCTACCTCCGCCTGACACCCCCCCTCCGCCCCGGCGATGGAGGAGCGGGCGGCGATGACCTGGCCAAAGCCGGCGGCCACGTACAGGGCCTGGATCATCCGCTGGTCCGGCAGCTGATAGCGCCGCTTCATGGGCAGCAGCAGCGCCGGCAGCACCCCGCAGGCCCCGGCGGTGGGGGCGGCCACAATACGGCGCATACAGGCGTTGCACTCCCCCATTTTCAGGGCGGTGGCGATGACGTCCCGGGTGAAGGGGCTGCACAGGCCGGGGCCGGGCGCGGTGAGCTTGGCCCCCTCGCCCCCCACCAGGCCGCTGGGGGAGCGGCGGTCCGGGTCGTAGTCCCGCTCCGCCGCCTGCATGGCCTCCCAAAGGGTGCCCATCTTGGCCAGGGAGGCCTTTTCCTTTACGCTGCGGTCGGACATATCGTCCTCCAGAATGATCTGCCAGAGGGGCTTGTTCTCCTGGCGGGCGGTCTGGAGCATATACGCGACAGAAGTAAACATATTATTCCGCGCCTCCCACTTCCAGATAAGTCACGTTGGTGATGCAGTCACAGGAGCGGATCTCCTGACAGACGTTGGCGGGGACGGGCTCGTCGCTCTCCAGCACCAGGATCTCGTTGCCCCCCTTGGCCCCCCGGTAGAGCTGCATGGAGGCGATGTTCACATTGCTGCGGGACAGGATGTTGGAGATGGCGGCCACCTGTCCCACCCGGTCCTGACTGCGGATGATAAGGGTGTTTTTCTCCGCGGAGAAGGCAGCAGGCAGTCCGTCCACCGAGGTGACCCGGATACGCCCGCCCCCCAGGGAGGCGGCCACCACGGTGATCCGTTTCATATTCCGGTCCATGGCCCGGATCTGCACGGAGTTGGGGTGGGCGTCCTTGAGCACACCGTTGGAGAACTGGAAGGTGAGCCCCTGCTGGTCGGCGAAGGTGTAGCTCTGGGGGATGCGGGGGTCGTCCGGCTCCATGCCCAGCAGGCCGGCGATGAGGGCCCGGTCGGTGCCGTGGCCGCTGCCGGTGGCGGCAAAGGAGCCGTGGAGGGTGAGCTCCGCCCCGATGGGCTGGCTGCCCAGCAGATTGCGGGTGACAAGGCCGATGCGCACCGCCCCCGCCGTGTGGGAGCTGGAGGGGCCCACCATAATGGGGCCCATGATGTCAAAGATGGTCATAAGAGCGTTACTCCTGTTGAATTTTGTCAATCCGCCTTTTTGTTCACCAAATCCAGGCGGAATTTGCTGTAAACAATGGTCTGCTGACTGTACAGGCTGTGGTAGCCGGAGAGCATGTAGGATACCGCGATAGGCAGCGCGAAGAGGAGCAGACTGTGGCCGGTGAAGAGTCCGGGGCTGTCCCCGGAAAAGAGTTCCACCGCGAGAAGCAGAGAGGTAAAGGGGCAGTTGGTGACCCCACAGAACAGGCTGACAATGCCCAGCCCCGCCCCAAAGGAGGGAGACAGCCCCAGCAGCGGGGCGGCGGTACAGCCGAAGACCGCCCCGGTGAAGAAAGTGGGGACAATTTCGCCCCCCTTGAACCCCGCGCCCAGGGTGACGGCGGTAAAAAGAATTTTTAAAATAAACGCCTCGGGCCGGGCGTCCCCCCCTACGGCGGCATGGATCACCGCCGCCCCAGCGCCGTTGTAGTCAAAGGTAAAGGGGGCCCACAGCCACACCGCCAGCGTGAGCCCAATCACCAGCAGGCCGCCGGCGGCGCCCCGGAGAACAGGGTCCGGCAGATACTTCTGGTAGAGGTGGAAAGCCAGGTGCATGGCGCGGCAGAACACAACAGCCAGCAGCGCGAACAGTACGCCCAGGATCAAGGTCTGAACAATGGCGCACAGAGACAGATCGGGAATACCGGCGAGGGAAAAGGCAGTGCCCGGCACCCCGAGCTGCTGGGCGGTCCACAGGCCGAGGACGGAGGAGAGTACGCAGGGGACAATGGCGGCGTAGCGCAGCAGCCCTACATTCTCCACCTCCATGGCGAAGGCGGCGGCGGCCAACGGAGTGCCGAAGAGGGCGGAAAAGGCCGCGGACATACCGCACATGGTGATTATCTGCCGGTCCTTGGGGTCGCGCAGACGGCTCCACCGGCTGATTCCTGCGGAAAGTCCGCCGCCGATCTGGAGAATGGCCCCCTCCCGCCCGGAGGAACCGCCTACCAAGTGGGTGAGGATGGTGGACACAAAGACCAAAGGCGCCAGACGGACAAGAAGGGGGGCGTCCTCCTGAACGGCGGCCAGGACGCAGTTGGTCCCCGGATCCTGCTCCAGGCCGCACAGCCGGTAGAGCAGGGCGATGGCCGCTCCCGCCGCCGGCAGAAGGAGCATCAGCCAAGGGTGAGCCAGGCGGGTGTTGGTGGCCAGCTGAAAGGCGTGGTAAAAGGCCGCGCTGACAGTACCCACGGTCAGCCCGACGGTACAGGCGAAAAACAGCCATTTAAAAAAGAGCGCAGGCGCCTGCAAATGCTCATGCAGCTGCTTTTTCCAATCGTCCATTGCATTCCCTCCTCCAGAGAAGATCAGATTTCTATACCGGAAACAGGGTGCGATATTGTACAGTTATCCATTATAGCATAAAAGCTGCGGCTATAATATATAAAAATATCCAACGGAGCAAAGAAATTTACGGGTTGCAGTGGAAATTTTCAGAAAATGTGCTATACTGAATAAAAATTATGCGGATAGATCTGGGAAAACTGAGGAGGAATTTGCTTGCAACCGCCCATATGGATCTTATTGCTACTGTCGCTGGCGGCGGAGATACCCCTGTCGGCCTGCTCCGCCGCTTTGGATGAGGTGGGCCCGGAGCGCCTGCGCCGGCAGGCGGAGGAGGGTGAGCCGCGGGCGGTCAAGGCCCTGCGCGCCCTGAAGCACCACACTGCCTTTCTGCGCGGGCTGGCCCTGTGGCGGATGGCCTGCCTGGGGACGGCCGGCGCGGCGGCGTGGAGCCTGAGCGCAGCCCTCTTTCCGCACAAGCAGCCGGTGCCTGAGTATCAGGTGTTCCGCTATGACGCCTTTACGGGGGGCAAACAGGCGCTGTTCCTGCTGGCGGTGTTGCTGCTGTTCTATACGCTGGGGTGGCTGGCGCCCCGGCGGGTGGCCCTGAACAACCCTCTGGGGGTGCTGCGGGCGCTGTGCCCGGTGCTGCTGCCGTTTGTAACGGCGCTGCGGCCTTTGACCGGCGGTCTTGCCTGGGTGGTGCGTCAGGCGCTGCGCCTGTTCCACATTGACCCGGCGGCGGAAGGGGGCAACGTGTCCGAGGAGAATATCCGGCTGATGATGGAGATTGGCGAGGAGCGGGGGGCCATTGACTCGGCGGAGAAGGAGATGATTGAAAACGTCTTCGACTTCAATGACCTGACCGCCGAGGACGTGATGCTCCACCGCACAGAGATGACCTGCCTGTGGACACAGGACAGCGAGGCGGACATTCTGTCCACCATTGAGGAGACCGGCCTGTCCCGCTTTCCGGTATATGAGGAGGACCCGGACGACATCATCGGCATCCTGTCCAGCCGGGATTTTTTCCTCAACGCCCGGCGCCCCGCTCCGCGGCCCCTGAAGGAGCTGCTGCGCAAGGCCTATTTTGTCCCCGAGTCGGTGCCGGCGGGCAACCTGTTCCGGGATATGCAGAGCCGGAAGGTCCATATGGCCATTGTGGTGGACGAGTACGGCGGCACCTCCGGCCTGGTGACGATGGAGGATCTGCTGGAAGAGATTGTGGGCAAAATTTATGACGAATTTGATCCCCAGGACGAGCAGGAGATCATCCCTCTGGGGGAGAATCTGTGGCGGGTGGCTGGCACAGCGGAGCTGGACGAATTGGCCGCCGCCTTAAACATGGACTTTTCCGAGGAGGAAGGGTCGGACACGTTGGGGGGGCTGGTCTTCTCCCGGCTGTCCGTCATCCCGGAGGACGGGAGCCGCCTGAGTGTGGACGCCGCGGGGCTACATATCCAAGTAGAGCAGTGGGCGGACCGCCGCCTGGAGTGGGCGCTGGTGTCCAAGCTGCTGCCCCAGGAGGAGGACGAGAGCAGCGAAAAATAGAAGATGGAAAATTCCCGGATACGGCAGATATCCGGGAATTTTTTATGGCACAATTTCAGAAACTGTATTCACAGATCATAGGGGCGCTCAGATCTCCCGCCGGCCCTCCAGGGCGCGCATGAGGGTGGCGTCGTCGGTGTACTCCAGGTGGCTGCCCACGGGGATGCCGTAGGCCAGGCGGGTGACTTTGATCTGGAAGGGCTTGAGCAGCCGGGACAGGTACATGGCGGTGGCCTCTCCCTCGGTATCCGGGTTGGTGGCCATAATGACCTCCTGGACCGAACCAGCGGCGGCCCGCTCCACCAGCTCCTTGATGTGCAGATCGTCGGGCCCCACATGGTTCATGGGGGAGATGACTCCGTGGAGCACGTGGTATAGCCCGCCGTACTCCCGGGCCCGCTCGATGGCCAGCACATCCTTTGGGGTGGCTACCACGCAGATGGTGCCGGAATCCCGCTTTGGGTCGGCGCACAGGGCGCACTTGCCCTCCCCTTCGGTGAGATTCCGGCACACAGGGCACAGCGAGATGGTCCGCTTGGCCTGGGTGAGGGCATCGGCAAAGGCCAGCACGTCCTCCTCCGGCTGGGAGAGGACAAAGAAGGCCAGGCGCTGGGCGCTCTTGGTGCCGATGCCGGGGAGACGGGCAAACTGCTCGGTGAGCGCCTCCAGCGCGGGGGGGAAATACTGCATAACGAATCCCCCCAAACTCAGCCCCGCAGGGCGGAGATGGCCATGGCGGGGTCAGCGGCGCCGTAGACGGCGGAGCCCGCCACCAGAACGTCCGCGCCGGCGGAAATCACCCGGCGGGCGGTATCCCGGTTGATGCCGCCGTCCACCTCCAGCCGGCAGGCGGGGTTGTACTGCCGGATGAGGGAGCGCACCTCACAGATGGTGTCCAGCTGGCTGGTCATGAAGGACTGTCCCCCGAAGCCGGGTTCCACCGTCATCACCAGCACCATGTCCAGCTGCTCCAGATAGGGCAGGATGGCCTTGGGAGAGGTGATGGGCCGCAGGGCCACTGCCTTGCGCACCCCGCAGCCGTCCATCAGACGCAGGGCCTGGGCGATGCCGCCCGGCCCATCGGCCTCCAGATGGACGGAGAGAAGGCTGGCGCCGGCCTTGGCGAAGGCCTCAATATAGCGCACAGGCTTTTCGATCATCAGGTGGACGTCCAGAAACATGTCGGTACACTGGTGAATGGATTTGACCACCGGAACGCCGACGGTCAGATTGGGGACAAAGCAGCCGTCCATCACGTCAATATGGAGCCAGTCAGCGGAGGACACCCGCCTGATGTCCCGTTCCAGATTGGCGAAATCGGCGGAGAGAATGGAGGGGGCGATCTTAATCATAGAGAACCGTCCTTTCATGTTCCGGTGCGGCAGGACAAAAGCCGTGCCTTGAGAGGAATTTTAATAAAACTTTCATGCTTTATTTAGAACAGGTCAATGGGAACGGGCTATACTGCTAGACAGGACCAAGGCACGGCGGGGCGGGGGGCGGCATAGGATAGAGTACGCGGCAGGGGCGGCAACCGCCTGTGTTCCGGGACGGCCGGCGGCTCTCTCCGGCCCGCGGGGCCCGGTTCCGGCTACGGCCCGGACACGCCGCTTGTGATAGCTGGCCGCCGGTTTCCCGGCGGCCAGCCTTGGTCTGCCGACGGGCATTACAGAATGGTGCTGACCACTCTGGCGTCGTACCCCTCCCGCTTGAACGCCTCCAGGATGGCGCTCTTGTGGGCGTGGCCGAAGGCCTCCGTGGTGACCTTCAGCTCCACGCCGGCCTGGCGGTTGATGTTGACAAACTGGTTGTGCTCCAGCTTGATGATGTTTCCGTTCTGCCCGGCCACAATCTCGGCCACCCGCACCAGCTCGCCGGGGCGGTCGGGGAGCTGGACGGAGAAGGTAAACACCCGGCCCCGGTTGATGAGGCCGTGCTGCACCAGGGAAGACATGGTGATTACGTCCATATTGCCCCCGGAGAGGACGGGGACGATATTCTTTCCCTTGCAGGTCAGGTGGTGGAGGGCGGCGATGGGGAGCAGGCCGGCGTTTTCCACCACCATCTTGTGCCGCTCCATCATGTCCAGAAACGCGTCCACCAGCTCGTCGTCGTGGATGGCGATGATATCGTCCAGGTTCTTTTGCAGGTAGGGGAAGACCTGATCGCCAGGGGTTTTTACCGCGACGCCGTCGGCGATGGTGTTGATGGCGGGGAGGGTGACCACATGGCCGGCCTCAAAGCTGGCCTTCATGCTGGCGGCGCCGGCGGGTTCTACTCCAATAACGGTGACGTTGGGATTGAGCAGCTTGGCCAGAGTGGCCACGCCGGTTGCCAGTCCGCCCCCCCCGATGGGGACCAGGATGATATCCACATCCGGCAGATCCTTGAAGATCTCATAGGAGATGGTGCCCTGGCCGGTGGCGATGGCCAGGTCGTTGAAGGGGTGGACATAGGTGAGGCTGCGCTCCTGAGCCAGCTGGGTACACAGCGCGGCGGCGTCATCAAAGGTTTCGCCGTCCAGAATGACCTCCGCCCCGTAATCCTTGGTGTTGTTCACCTTCACCAAGGGGGTGGTGGTGGGCATGACGATGGTGGCCTTTACCCCGGAGGCCTGGGCCGCGTAGGCCACGCCCTGGGCGTGATTGCCGGCGGAGGCGGTGATGAGCCCCCGGCTGCGCTCCTCTTCGCTGAGGGTGCTGATTTTATAGTATGCCCCCCGGATTTTATATGCCCCGGTGACCTGGAGGTTTTCCGGCTTGATGTAGATCTGGTTGCCGGTGGACTTGCTCAGGGCAGGGCTGTAGATTAAATTGGTGTCCAAAATGACCCCCGAAAGTACGCTGCGGGCGGCCTTGAATTCGTTGAGTGTGAGCATAATGATTCCCCTCTCTCTGCTTTGCTGCGTCTGAGCGCCTGTATTCACAACGGTTGAGGACTGTCCAGCATTCCCCGGTTATAAATACAGGTTCTGATTTGAAATTGGACAGCGTTTACACAGCAAAGGCGCGGTCCTTCCGGCCGGGACAGGGGGCCGTTGTGATCGTTTGGCTGTGAGCGTTCTCTTGCAGACATGCAGGCATATTGTATATATAATAATGAGTTTCCCCGGTAAAGTCAACGTGTTCTTGACACCCTCCGCCGGGGAAGGTACAATGAAAAAAGACAGTTCCAGGGCTTTACGAATGGGAGGAAGCAGAAATGGCCAAGCAAGTGAAAAAATCTGTGGCCCCCATCTACGCCGTGGGCGTGGTGTGGCTGCTGTGGGCGCTGATTTTCCCCCTCTACCAGCCGGTCCACTACGCGGCGGCGGGGATTACCTCCCTGGCAGTGTACGGCGTGGGGCGGTTCCTGGCCTGGCGCAACAAAGAGAAGGAGCCAATTCCCGCCGCGCCCAAACCAGCCGCCGCGCCGGCGGCCATGGAGACTGGGCGCAGCCCGGAGGTGGACGCCCTGCGCCGGGAGCGGGATCGGGCCTTGGGGGAGATGCGCCGTCTGAACGACAGCATTCAGGACCCCGCCCTCTCCGCGCAGATTGACCATCTGGCGGCGGTGACGGGAAAGATTTTGGAGCATGTGGCGGACAACCCGGAAAAGCTGCCCCAGATCCGTACCTTTTTGAACTACTACCTGCCTACGACGCTGAAACTGCTCAACAGCTATGACCGTATGGACAGCGCCGGGGTGGCGGGGGAAAATATTGACGGCGCTATGGGCCGGATTGAGCAGATGATGCAGACCGTTGCGGCCGCCTTTGACAAGCAGCTGGACGCGCTCTTCGGGGCGGAGGCCCTGGATATCTCTGCGGATATTCAGGTTTTTGAACAGATGCTGGCCCGGGAGGGGCTGGCCGGGCCAAAATTGGAGCAGGATACGACAGATCCGTCGAAATAGAAAAATAGTTGGAAAAGAAAGGACGAACCGCTATGTCTGATAAGAACGAAAATACATTTGAACTGACGCTGACCCCCAATCTGGATACCGCCGCGGCCGCGGCGCCGGAGGCGCCGGCCCTTGTCCTGGAACCCACACCCGACCCCTCGGCGGACGCCGAGGCCCTGCGGGAAGCCCAGGCCATCAAGCTGGACGAGAGCCGCCTGAGCGAGGCGGAGCGGAAAATGGTAGACGACTTCGCCAAGAAGATCGATATTACTGACGCCAATCTGGTCCTCCAGTACGGCGCGGCCGCCCAGAAGAACATCGCCGGCTTTTCGGAAAACGCCCTGGGGGCGGTGCGCACGAAGGACCTGGGAGAAGTGGGGCAGGCCCTGTCCTCCTTGGTGGTGGAGCTGAAGCACGCAGGCAATAACGAGGAGAAGAAGACGGGCCTTCTGGGCTTCTTCCAAAAGAAGCGGGATGAGCTGGAGGAGATGAAGATCGCCTACTCCAAGGCGGAGACCAATGTGGACCGCATCGCCTCCATTCTGGAAAAGCATCAGGTCACCTTGATGAAAGACGTCGCCATGCTGGACCAGATGTACGAGCTGAACATGAAGTACTATAAAGAGCTGACCATGTACATCCTGGCCGGCAAAAAGCGTCTGGCTCAGGTGCGGGCAGAGGATTTGGAGAATTTGAAGCGGAGGGCGGGAGAGACCGGCGCCCAGGAGGACGCACAGGCCTATAATGACCTGGCCAATATGTGCGCCCGGTTTGAGAAAAAGCTCCACGATCTGGAGCTGACGCGGATGATCTCCATTCAGATGGGCCCCCAGACCCGGCTGATTCAGAACAACGACGCGCTGATGCTGGAGAAAATCCAGTCCTCCCTGGTGAACACCATCCCCCTGTGGAAGAGTCAGATGGTGCTGGCCCTGGGGCTGGAGCACTCCCGCCAGGCCACCGCGGCCCAGAGCGCGGTGACCAATATGACCAACGAGCTGCTGCAAAAGAACGCGGATATGCTGAAAATGGGCACCATTGAGACCGCCCGGGAGGCAGAGCGCAGCGTGGTGGACATCCAGACCCTCCAGCACACCAACGCCCAGCTGATTTCCACGCTGGACGAGGTGATGAAGATCCAGCAGGAGGGGGCCCAGAAGCGCCGGGAGGCGGAGCAGGAGCTTGGCCGCATTGAGGGTGAGCTGAAGCAGAAGCTGCTGGAGCTGCGGGGGTAACAACCATGGGCACAGAGCCGGAATTTCCCTCGTTTAGAAACGAAAGGGAGCAGAAGGAGGGAGCGGCTTGAAAAAGCAAATTGTGGCGGCGGCCGCGGCCGCGGTGATGATCGCTGCCGCCGTGGGGATCGGCCAGCTGCGCAAGCCGGGCGGGCCGGCCCAGACGCTGGTGAGCGCCGGGGCGCTGGATAACTCGTTGGACACCAGCTATTACGAGCAGTTTGTGTACGACCGGGCGGAGCTGCTGTCCATTCAGGCAGAACAGGCCATTGCCCTGTACAACGCCAACTGGGATCAGCGGTATGAGAGCGTGGTGGCGGTGAGCACGGTCCACTCCCTGGGCGGGGCGGACCTGGAGGCCGCCGCCCAGGCGGCCGGCCTTGACATGGGCCTGGGAGAGGGAGACGCGGTAATCCTCATTGAGGCGGACAGCGGAAGCTACTGCCTGTCCCCCGGGAACGATTTCGCCTCCATTCTCACCAGTAAGGCGGTGGACGATCTGGACAGCCGCATCCTGTCGGGAGACAGCTGGGAGTTTGGACTGCGCAGCTTTTATGAGGGCATGGACCAGCTCTACCAGCAGAATTTCGGCCTGGGCAATCTGGAGCAGCAGGGCGTAAAGCCCTTCCGGGACCCCATATCCGCGTCGGTGGTAATTCTGATAGGGGTACTGATCCTTCTTCTGGCAGCGGCCACGGCCATTGACTCTGCGCGCTGCCGCCGGTATCGCCGGATGTACTTCGGCGTACCCCATCCCCCTCTGTTCCGGCCCCTGCTCTTCTGGCACGGACCTGGATTCGGGTGGTATCAGCGGCGCTGGAACCCGCCGCCCCCCAGACCGCCCCGTCCCCCCGCTCCCCCCAGCGGCAGAGCCGGCGGCGGAGCCTTTGGGGGCGGAAACGGCTTCGGCGGCGCGGGAAACCGGGGGCCGAGAGGGGGCGGAACCTTTGGAGGACGGCCCTCCGGCCCCTCCCGGGGCAGCTTCGGGGGGACCCGGAGCGGGGGCTCCTTTGGGGGAAGCAGGGGCGGCGGATCCAGGGGCGGATCCTTCGGCGGCTCCCGCAGAGGGGGCGGCTCCTTCGGCGGACGCCGCCGCTGACCCATTCAAATGATTTGCCGCAGGGAGAAGCGGCTGCAAACGGCGCGGCGGGGCTACCGCCGCGCCGCCTGCGTTTTTTCCGCGGCCTCTGTTGGGATCGGGCGGGTGTACCTTGCATTCCGCACCAGCATATGGTATCCTTGAGGGGAGTTGAGGAAAAAGGAGGCCATTCCATGGACTTTAACCGTGCCGCCCTGAAGGCAGATGCCAGGGCGGCCATTGGCACCGCCAAGCCCCACCCGATGATGGTGACGCTGGTATTCCGGCTGGCAACCGCCGGCCTGACGGTTTTGGTGATGTTTATCGCCCTGGCCAGCGGGTCAGGCACCCTGACAGACGCGCTGGCGGGGGCGGCCCTGGGGCTGGGGTTCTACCCGGAGGGACTGCTCACCCGGGGACAGCTGCTGATCATGATATTCCTGAATCTTGTGATGGGGCTGTTCTCCGCGGTCATGGGCGTGGGGTACACGGCCTACGGGATGCACCTGGCCCGGCGGGAGCGGGCGGACTACCAGGACCTGATCGACAGCTTCGGAATCACGGGGCGCATTCTGCGCACCATGCTGCTGACCTTTGTGCTTGTGGTGCTGTGGCTTATTCCCTACGGCGTGATGATGACGGCGGTGCTGGCCGTGACCATTCAGCGGCTGGATTTCTACGGCCTGATGGCGGTGTACTTCCTGCTGGTGCTGGGTATGATAGTCTATGGCTATCTGATTGAGCTGCGCTACGCCATGACCTACTTTTTCCTGCTGGATGAGCCGGAGATGGGCGTGCGGGAGGCGGTGCGCAGCAGCGTGCAGGTGATGCGGGGGTGGAAGTGGACCTACTGCAAGCTCCAGCTGTCCTTTTTGGGCTGGGCGCTGCTGTCCTGTATGACCATGGGGGTGCTGGGCCTGTGGCTCAGCCCTTATGAGGCCGCTACTTACACCAATTTTTACGACTTTATCACCAGCCGCCGGAGCACCGCCCGGATCAGGCCGGAGTGGTAGTCCGAGGCGATAAAAATAAGAGGTCTGTGCCCCATACCGGGGCACAGACCTCTTTTGGTTCTTTAGATAGGGATCAGATTGCGGACAACGCCGTAGATCAGCAGAAGGGCCGCAAGCGTCCAGATGGCGGCGGACTGCCCCTGGGAGGGCATACGCCGACCGGTGCGGACATAGTCCGCCGCCCGCCAGGCCGCAGTCCCCAGTAAAAGCGGGGAGAGGGCCAGCAGGCCAGGATTGGCCCGCCAGGCGGCGGAGAAATCCAGCCGCAGCAGGGCAAGGCACATCCGGGTGACGCCGCAGCCGGGACAGGACAGCCCGGTGGCCAGACGGAAGGGGCAGGGCAGCGCCCATTTTGTCAGGAAGCAGAACGCCGCGTATCCCAGCCCCAGGGCCAGCAGGGCGAGGCCGCCCCGCGCAAGGCGGAGGGCCCGCCGGGCCATTGCGTTAGACGATCTCGTACTTGTTCAGCTCGCTCTGGATCAAGGCGTAAGTAACGATCTGGAGGCCGAAGATGTTCAGCACCAGGTAGAGAACGGGCAGGCTGCCGGAGGGCTCGCCGTGGGCGGCGCGGGCCTCCTCCAGGGCTTCGCCCATCTTGTAGCCCCAATAGATGCCGTAGATGCCGCAGGAAATCAGGTTGAACACCAGGGCCAGGCCGCCGCTGGTGCCGTAGCGGCTGGACACCCGGTTGGTCTCGTCCGTGATGCAGACGAACCAATAGATACCATAGATGCCGCAGGTTATGATGGTAAGGATGATGCTCATGGGGATGCTGCGCTGTTTCATAAAAATGCTCCTCTCTTCGAAATAAAGCTAGAGGGATTATAACAGAATCCGACAGGGAATACAAGGGGGAAAGAAAGATAAAAGTTCTTTCTGGCTTAATCTTTAATGGTTGCGCCTATTCCAGCACGGCGCCCCGGGCGGCGGAGGTAACCAGCTTGGCGTAGCGGGCCAGATAGCCGGTCTGGATCTTGGGCTGGGGGCAGACCCAGGCGGCGCGGCGCTGGTTCAGCTCGTCATCGTCCACCAGCAGCTCAATGGTACAGCCGGGGATATTGATGGCGATGAGATCCCCCTCTTGTACCAGGGCGATGGGCCCGCCCTGGGCGGCCTCGGGGCAGACGTGGCCGATGGAGGCCCCCCGGGTGGCACCGGAGAAACGGCCGTCGGTGATGAGGGCCACGGACTCCCCCAGGCCCATGCCGCAGATGGCGGAGGTGGGGTTGAGCATCTCCCGCATTCCCGGCCCGCCCTTTGGACCCTCGTACCGGATGACTACCACGTCCCCGGCTGCGATTTTACCGGCGTAGATGGCCTCAATGGCCTCCTCCTCGCTGTTGAACACCCGGGCGGGGCCCTGATGGCGCATCATCTCCGGGGCCACGGCGGAGCGCTTGACTACACAGCCCTCGGGGGCCAGATTGCCCTTGAGCACCGCGATGCCGCCGTCGGGGGAATAGGGATTTTCGATGGGGCGGATCAGGCTGGTGTCCCGGTTGACTACCCCTTCCAGGTTTTCCCCCAATGTCTTTCCCGTGCAGGTGAGGACGCCGGTGTCCAGCAGGTTCTTTTTGGTCAGCTCCTTCATGACGGCGTACACGCCGCCCGCGCCCTCCAGATCCTCCATATAGGTGTCCCCGGCGGGGGCCAGGTGGCACAGATTGGGGGTGTTGGCGGAGATGGCGTTGGACTGGTCCAAATCCAGCTCAATTCCGCACTCATGGGCGATGGCGGGGAGGTGGAGCATGGTATTGGTGGAGCAGCCCAGGGCCATATCCACGGTCTCCGCGTTGCGGAAGGCGGCTTTGGTCATGATATCCCGGGGCCTGATGTTTTGCCGCACCAGCTCCATAACCTGCATCCCCGCGTGCTTGGCCAGGCGGAGCCGGGCGGACCATACGGCGGGGATGGTGCCGTTGCCCCGCAGCCCCATGCCGATGGCCTCGGTGAGGCAGTTCATGGAGTTGGCGGTGTACATGCCGGAGCAGGAGCCGCAGGTGGGACAGGCGCAGTTCTCGTACTCCTCCACCCCGTCCCCGTCCAGCTTGCCGGCGTGGTAGGCGCCCACCGCCTCAAACATATGGCTCAGGCAAGTGCGCCGGCCGTCGTTGAGCCGGCCGGCCAGCATGGGCCCGCCGGAGCAGAAGAGGGTGGGGATATTGATGCGGGCGGCGGCCATGAGCAGGCCGGGGACGTTCTTGTCGCAGTTGGGGATCATCACCAGCCCGTCAAACTGATGGGCCATGGCCATGGCCTCAGTGGAGTCGGCAATGAGATCCCGGGTAACCAGAGAGTACTTCATGCCCACGTGGCCCATGGCGATGCCGTCGCACACCGCGATGGCGGGGAACTCCACCGGCGTGCCGCCGGCGGCGCGGATGCCCGCCTTTACCGCCTGGGCAATCTTGTCCAGGTTCATATGGCCGGGGACAATCTCGTTATAGGAGCAGACGACGCCGATGAGGGGCCGCTCCAACTCCTCCTTGGTGTACCCCAGGGCATAGAACAAAGAGCGGTTGGGCGCCCGCTCCACCCCCTTGGTCACATGGTCGCTTCGCATGGGGATTCCTCCTTTGTGTATCGTATGTTTTTTGCCTGAGTTGTATGACAACTATTGAATTGTATGATGATATATTATAGGATAGAAAGAAGGATGTCAAGACAGCACCGGCAGAAAATGCAGCCCGCGATGCTGCGCCCGCCGCGCCAATGAAAGGGCCCGACGGTTGGGCCGGGCCGTCCCGCCCTGGGGGCGGAACAGCGGGGAAGGTTACGACAGGAGAGGGTTTTTATGGAGAAAAAGAGTCTGTCTCAGCAGACTGTGGACCGGCTGTACGCCATGATTGTGGGGGAGGGGCGGTTTGCCCCGGGGGAGAAGCTGCCCAGCGAGGTGGCGTGGTCCCGGGAACTGGGGGTGAGCCGCACCACGCTGCGGGAGGCAGTACGCACGTTAGCCGCCCGGGGTGTGGTGGAGGTCCGCCGCGGTCGGGGCACCTTTGTGTCCGAGCGGGTGGGTGAGCTGGAGGAAGGGCTGGACCTTGAGGCGCTGGAGCGGCTGCGGGTCCGGCTGGGGGAGCTGTTTGAGCTGCGGGCCATTTTTGAGCCTCAGATCGCCCGGCTGGCCTGCCGCCGGGCCACGGAGGAGGAGCTGGCGGACATTCTGGCCAAAGGAGAGGAAGTGGAGGGGTGTATCCGGACGGGTCGGGACCGGACCCAGGCAGACTGGGCATTCCATGCCGCCATTGTCCGGGCCGCCCACAATGAGTTTATGGTGCGGCTGATGCCCATTATCAGCCAGGCGGTGGAGGCCGCCGTCGCCGCCGGGGGCCATGGGGGAACCCTGGCGCAGGATACCCAGCGGGACCATGCCCTGCTGATGGAGTTCCTGCGCAGGCGGGACGGAGAGGGGGCCGCCTGCGCCATGGCCATCCACATGCGCCGCAGCATGGCGGTCATGGAGCTGGACCGCTGTGAACTGCTCCGGTAAAAGCGGACAATCGTCAAAAACCCCCTGATGTAGGAAAATAAACGTACTACATCAGGGGGAAACATGTGTCAGAATGGAGCCATACACATACGATTGCCGGAGATACAGGCAATCGCAATATACGGAAACCACAGCGAGAAATTGCAGAGCGCCTTGGGTTTGCGCACAAAAAACGAGTGTCCTTACAGCGTCTTCCAAACGCTGTAAGGACACTCACCATGGTGCGCGAGGCGGGACTTGAACCCGCACGTGCGTAATGCACACTAGAACCTGAATCTAGCGAGTCTGCCAATTCCACCACTCGCGCGTCCTGCGCCTCTGCAAGCAACCGCTGTGCCTCAGCGCGATATTTATGATAGCACAGAGGATCCGCTTTGTCAACCGTAATTTTGAAAAAAATTAAAATAATTTGTCACATCCCCGGATCCGCCTGATGCAGCAGCGTCTGGGCCCTCTGCCAGTCCTCCGGCCGGTTGACGTTGAAGAGGACGCGGTCCAGGTCGAAGCCCGCAAGCCGCTCCTCCGGCACCTCTTTTATGGCAGCGAAGGGAAATAGGCCCTTTACGAAGGAGCGGTCCCCCCGGTCCAGGCTGGCGGAGACGGCAGGCAGGCAGCGCTTCCGGTACAGGCCGAACAGGCACTCAAAGCGGCCGCTCTCCCGGCGGATGACGCACCCGTCGGCATCCCCCAGCTCCTCCGCCAGGCGGCGGGCCAGCGCCGGATCCCCAAAGGGCATATCCATGGCGGTGAGGAAGACCGCGTCCCCCTCCAGCCCGGCAAGGCCGGCCTCCAGCCCGGCCATGGGGCCGCACCCCGGGTGGAGGTCCGCCAGCGCCCGCACACCTGGGGGCAGTGTACGGCCTCCAGGTCCCACCGCCACCGCCACCGGCCCAAAGACCCCCTGCCACCGGCGGATCACCCGGTTCAGCAGGGTATCCCCGTCCACCGGCAGGCCGCCCTTGTCCCGCCCCATGCGGCGGGACTGTCCCCCCGCCAAAATGACTGTTGAAATTTTCATGTCCTGCCCTCCCGGCCGTTCCAAATGATTGCTTTAATTTTACCACACAATCCCTGCCGCGTCCATTTTGAAGTTTTTCCCGCCGGAATAGAAGCCCCGTTTTTTTCACATCCTCTCATTACGAACCAGTTCGATGGAAGCGCCGGTGACATACCGGCCCTATCGTGGAATTTGACAAAAGGAAGTGGAGGAATATGAAAAAACTGGCTTCGGCTGCGCTGGTGCTGTCTCTGCTGGCCCTCCCCGCGGTTGCGGTGGCGGGCGCGCCTGAGGTAGAGGCCGGCGGCGCCGTTTTGATGGAGAAGGAGACCGGCGCCGTCCTCTTTGAGGACCACGCCCACGACAAGCTGGAACCCGCCAGCGTCACCAAGGTAATGACCCTGCTGCTGGTGATGGAGGCCATTGACGACGGACGGCTGTCCCCGGACGAGCTGGTGACGGTATCCGCCCATGCGGCGTCCATGGGCGGCTCTCAGGTCTATTTGAAGGAAAATGAGCAGATGACGGTGAGAGACCTGGTCAAGGCGGTGACGGTGGTATCGGGAAACGACGCCGCCGTCGCCCTGGCGGAACATCTGTGCGGCAGCGAGGAGGGCTTTGTGGCCAAGATGAATGAGCGGGCCGCCCAGCTGGGTATGGCGGACACCACCTTTCTCAACTGCACCGGCCTGCCTGCGGCGGGCCACCTGACCTCCGCCTATGACATCGCGGTGATGTCCCGGCAGCTGCTGATCCACCCCGCCATCCGGGAGTACGCTACCATCTGGATGGACTCCATTCGGGACGGAGCCTTCCAGCTGTCCAATACCAACAAGCTCATCCGGTTCTATCCCGGCGCCACCGGGCTGAAAACCGGCTCCACCGACTCCGCGGGGTACTGCCTGTCCGCCACGGCGGAGCGGGACGGCATGGAGCTCATCGCGGTGGTGCTGAAGTCTCCCACGTCGGAAAAGCGGTTTGAGGGGGCCAAGAGCCTGCTTAACTTCGGCTTTGCCAACTATACCCTGCTGGATGTCTACCCCAACCAGGCTCTCCCCCCCATCGACGTGCTGCTGGGCAAGCAGGGGCAGGTTCAGCCGGAGCTGTCCGCCTCCAGCCGGATTCTGGTGGAGAAAGAGCAGGTAAACCAGGTGACCACGGATATCCGCCTGTGCCAGGATGTGGAGGCCCCGGTGGAGCAGGGCCAGGTACTGGGCCATATGGCGGTGCTGGTCAACGGCGAGGAGCGCCAGTCCATTCCCATCACTGCCAGCGAGGCTGTGGGCCGCATCTCCGCCCCCGGCATCTTCTTCCGCTTTCTTCAGGAGCTGTTTATGGCTGCCTGAGCAGCCGGCGCCGCGGGGAATTCCCCTGCGGCGCCGGTTTTTGCCCTGAAATCCGACGGAAATCTATTACAAAACGGAGTGATCCAGGGGAAATAGACCTCTCTGTTTTCATAAATTTGACAGGTTCTATAAATGATCGTTTTCAGCCCGGAATCCTGAGAAGCAATCTTGACGGCGGCCCATTTGTGTTGTATAATTTACACAAATAAGCACCAGGGGCCTTAAAGCCTTATTACATTTATGACAACAGCTTTCCGCCTTTTTCGGCTTTGTCCCCTGGGTTTCACCAAGGAGAGAATGCCTATGAAACAGATTCCAAACTTAGATCCCACACTGGACGCTTTTTTGCAGGGCAAGGCAGTCCGTATCCAGGAATATCTGGGCTCCCACGCCGCCGTGGTGGACGGTGAACCAGGGTATCGCTTTCGGGTCTGGGCCCCCCACGCCAAGCTGGCGGCGGTCATGGGGGATTTTAACGGCTGGGACGGCGGCAGCCATCCCATGGAACCTGTGGGGGCCGGCGTGTGGGAGCTCTTTCTTCCCGGGCTCCAGCGCTACGACACCTATAAATACGCCATCCATACCCAGGACGGGCGGGTGCTGGCCAAGGCCGACCCCTACGCTTTCCACGCGGAAACCCGGCCGGGCACCGCCTCCAAGCTCTACGAGCTGGGGGACTACCAGTGGGGAGATCAGCAGTGGATGGAGTTCCGCAAAACCCACCTGCCCTACGACCGGCCCCTGAATATCTATGAGGTCCATCTGGGCTCCTGGCGGCGCACCGGAGAGGGTGAGTTCCTCAGCTACCGGGATATGGCCCGCTATCTGGTCCCCTACGTAAAGGAAATGGGCTTTACCCATGTGGAGCTGCTGCCCGTCAGCGAGCACCCGCTGGACGCCTCCTGGGGCTATCAGTGTACCGGCTACTTTGCCGCCACCAGCCGCTTCGGCACGCCGGACGACTTTATGTATCTAGTGGATCAGCTCCACCAGGGGGGGATCGGGGTGCTTCTGGACTGGGTGCCCGCCCACTTCCCCAAGGACGCTTTCGGCCTGTATGAGTTTGACGGCGCCCCCTGCTATGAGTACGCCGACCCACGCAAGAGAGAGCACGCCGACTGGGGCACCCGGGTGTTTGACTACGGCCGCAACGAGGTGCGCTCCTTCCTGTACTCCTCCGCCCTGTTCTGGCTGGAACAGTACCACATCGACGGTTTGCGGGTGGACGCAGTGGCCTCCATGCTCTACCTGGACTACGGCCGGGAGGGCGGGCGGTGGTGTCCCAATGTCTTCGGCGGACATGAGAATCTGGAGGCGGTGGAGTTCCTCCAGCAGCTCAACACCCAAATCTTCCTGGCCCACCCAGATGTGCTCATGATCGCCGAAGAGTCCACAGCCTGGCCCCGGGTGTCCCACCCGGTCGGCCCCGGCGGACTGGAGGGCGGCCTGGGCTTCAACATGAAGTGGAACATGGGCTGGATGAACGACATCACCCACTATATGAAGCTGGATCCCTATTTCCGGCAGTTCAACCACAAAGACATTACTTTCTCTCTGATGTATGCCTTTTCGGAGAACTTTGTGCTCCCCCTCTCCCACGACGAGGTGGTGCATATGAAGGGCTCCCTCATCAATAAAATGCCTGGGACGGACGACGAGAAATTCCCCGCGGTCCGGGCGTTCTACACCTATATGCTCACCCACCCCGGCAAAAAGCTGCTCTTCATGGGGGCGGAGTTCGGCCAGTTCCATGAGTGGAATTTCGAGTACTCTCTGGACTGGCACCTGCTGGAGCAGGAGCGGCATGAGCGCCTGCACAACTTCTTCCGCTCGGCCAACCAGTTCTACCTGGCCAACCCGGAGCTGTGGGAGCTGGACTTCTCCTGGGAGGGGTTCCAGTGGATCTGCGCCGACGACAACCAGGGCAACTGCGCCGCGTTCCTGCGCAAGGACAAGAAGGGGAAGTTCCTGCTGTCCATCAGCAACTTCTCCCCCGTCCACCGGGCGGGCTACCGCCTGGGCGTCCCCGTCCACGGCCGGTATGACGTGGTGTTCAACACCGATGACCCCGCCTTCGGCGGCAGCGGCCTGGGCGATCAGGCGCCGGTGAAGTCTCAGTACATCCCCTGCCACGGGATGGATCAGTCCATCGCCATCGACCTGCCCCCCATGAGCACCGTGCTGCTGCGATGTACCAGAAAGTTCCCCGCCCGCCGGAGCAAGGCGGAGCTGATCCCTAAGGCCAAGCCCGTCCCCACGGGGACGAAAAAGCCCGCCGCGAAAAAGGCGCCGGCCAGACAAAAGACCCCGGCCAGGGCCGTCCGGAAAAGGGGCAGTCAGAATCCTTAACCATATCAGCAGAATCATTGAAGTTAAAATAGAAAAAGAAGCAGAAAGAGAGAAACTAATTAAGAACCTGTATCCACAACCGGAAGGCGCTGGATTGCCAGGGGATTTCGCCGTCCCACAAGGCAAAAAGACGCAGGAATACATTGCATAGTTCAAGCGCTTTGCTGCGGCGGTGCGGCAAACGCCCCGGCTGAACGGCGTCCAACGGTTATGGATACAGATTCTTAGATACAAGGGAGGGCAGAGCGGAAGGGAGAGCCAGACTGTGCCTGGCAGGCGCGCCGGAACGAAATCTTGCGCCAAAGAAAGAAGAATTCACTTAGAGGTGATTGTGTAATGAAAAAGGATTGTGTCGCTATGCTGCTGGCTGGAGGACAGGGCAGCCGTCTCTATGCCCTGACCAGCCATGTGGCCAAGCCCGCCGTCCCCTTCGGCGGGAAATACCGTATTATTGACTTCCCACTGTCCAACTGTGTCAACTCCGGAATCGACACGGTGGGCGTGCTCACCCAGTACCGCCCGCTGGAGCTCAACTCCTATCTCGGAAACGGGCAGCCCTGGGATCTGGACCGCTCCGACGGCGGCGTGCATATCCTCCCCCCCTATATGAGAGAGGGAGAGAAGGGCACTTGGTACAAGGGCACCGCCAACGCCATTTATCAGAACATGGGCTTCATTGAGCTGTACGACCCGGATTATGTGCTTATCCTCTCCGGCGATCATATCTACAAAATGGACTACTCCAAAATGCTGGCCCACCACAAGGCCACCAATGCCGCGTGTACCATCTCCGTGCTGGAGGTCACCATGGAGGAGGCCACCCGCTTCGGCATTATGAACGTGGACGAGAGCGACACCGTCTATGAGTTTGAGGAGAAGCCCAAGCAGCCCAAGAGCAACCTGGCCTCCATGGGCATTTATATCTTCACCTGGTCCAAGCTGAAAGAGTACCTGATGGCGGACGAGGCGGATGAAAAGAGCTCCAACGACTTTGGCAAGAACATCATCCCCGCCATGCTGGGCCGCGGCGAGAAGCTGGTGGCCTACCGCTTCCAGGGGTACTGGAAGGACGTGGGCACCATCGACTCCCTGTGGGACGCCAACATGGACATGCTGGCCCCGGAAAACAGCATCGACCTGAACGACACCGAGTGGACCATCTACGCCCGCACCCCCATCAAGCCCCCCATGTTTACCGGGCCCAACGCCGCGGTGGCCCACTCCATGGTTACCAGCGGCTGCGAGGTATACGGCGACGTGCAGAACTCGGTGCTCTTTCACTCGGTGATTGTGGAAGAGGGGGCAAAAGTCAGCTATTCCATCCTTATGCCCGGCACGGTGGTCAAGGCCGGCGCGGTGGTAGAATACGCCATTGTGGCGGAGAATACCGTGATCGGAAAGGACGCCAAGGTGGGCGCCCCGCCGGAACAGACGGACCAGGATTCGTGGGGCATCGCCGTGGTGGCCCAGAATCTTGACATCGGCGACGGCGCAGTCATTCCCCCTAAGGCTATGGTCACTGCCAATGTGAAAGGAGGCGAGGAGAAATGATGAACCGGCTGCACGCAATCATTTTTGCCTACCGCTCCAATCCAGGCCTGCGGGAGCTGACCCAGCACCGCAACACCTGCTCCGTCCCCTACGGCGGCCGCTACCGCCTGGTGGACTTCATGCTGTCCAATATGGTCAACGCAGGCGTTACCGATATCGGCCTGATTGCCCACGCCAACTACCAGTCTCTGCTGGATCATGTTGGCTCGGGCAAAGACTGGGACCTCTCCCGCAAGCACGGCGGCCTGCGCATTCTGCCCCCCTTCAGCTACTCCAGCAAGCGCATTGACGGAAGCTACCGGGGGCGGATGGACGCCCTAGCCGGGGTATACTCCTACCTTCAGAACATCCGTCAGGAGTACGTGGTCCTGGCGGGCGGCGATCTGGCGGTTAACCTGCCCATTGCCGATATCTTTGAGTCCCATATTGCCAGCGGGGCGGATATCACCGCTGTATGCACCCCCAACCCCACCAGCGACCCCAATGGCTGCGACTACTTCTCCGTAGACGAGAAGAACTTCGCCACCGATGTGGTGGTCCATCCCAACCACCACGCCGGGATGGAGTCCCTGGAGGTCTATGTGCTGAAGAAGGAGCTGCTCCTCTCTCTGGTAAACCACTGCGCAGACCACAACATCCCCTCCTTCAGCCACGGGGTGCTCCACTCCGCGCTGGAGCAGATGAGAATCCATATCTACCCCTTCACCGGCTACGCCGCACGGCTCCAGACTGTGTCCAGCTACTTTACCCACAGTATGCAGCTGCTGGACCCCAACGTCCGCGCCCAGCTCTTCGCGCCGGAGCGGCCCATCAAGACCAAGGACCAGTCCAACCCCTCCACCTATTACGGCCCCAGCGCCAAGAGCATCAACTCCCTGGTTGCGGACGGCTGTATCATTGAGGGCGAGGTGGAAAACTGTATCATCGGCCGGGGCGTCCGGGTGGAACGGGGCGCCCGGGTATCCAACTGTGTGCTGATGCAGGGTACGGTCATCCAGAGCGAAGCCGTGCTGAAATACGCCATCACTGATAAAAACGTGCAGATCAGCTCGGGAAGAATGCTCATGGGCCACGTTACTTACCCGTTAGCCATCGCCAAAAACGAAATCGTGTGAGTTTTTACAGATTGGTAAGAAATCCCTGGGAGAGGGGATCGCTTTTTGGGCACTTCCCCTCTCGTACCAGGGAGGTGGTTCTGCTATACTAAAGACAGTAAAACTTCTTTGCCGGTAAGCAAGAAAGGCTGGTCCGGCACCGGGCCGGCAATGGGCGATCCGACGATGAAACGACTATATGATGGAATGGAAAGGAGCTTTGCTCTATGAATATCCTCTTTACATCTTCTGAAGTTGCCCCGTTTATCAAGACTGGCGGACTTGCGGACGTGGCGGGCAGTCTCCCCAAGGCACTGGCCGCCGCCGGACACGATATCCGTGTGATTCTCCCGCTCTATGATGGCATCGGCCAGGAGTGGCGTGAAAAAATGACCTATCTCTTTAATTTCCACGTCTATCTGGCTTGGCGAACCCCCTACTGCGGGATTTTTGAGCTGAAACAGGACGGCGTGACCTACTACTTTGTAGACAACGAATACTACTTCAAACGCTCCGGCCTGTATGGACATTTTGACGACGGAGAGCGCTTCGCTTTCTTCTCCCGCGCGGTGGTGGAGGTCCCCGCCCAGCTGGACTGGCACCCCGATGTGATCCACTGCAACGACTGGCAGACCGCCCTCACCCCTATCTACCTGCTGGAAGAGCGCACCCGCACCCCCCAGCTCTACGGCACCAAGAGCGTGTTTACCATCCACAACATCGAGTACCAGGGCCGCTACGGCAGAGGGCTGCTGGAGGATCTGTTCGGCCTGAATTCCGGTTACTTCCATGAGCACATGGTGGCTTACCACGGGGATATCAACCTGATGAAAGGCGCCATCTACGCCGCGGACTATGTGACCACCGTCTCCCCCACCTATGCCGGGGAGCTGCAATACGCTTTCTACGCCCACGGCCTGGAGGGGGTCGTCTCCGACAACCGGCACAAGCTGCGGGGCATCCTCAACGGCATCGACATGGACCTCTACAACCCCACTGCGGAAGGCAGCCTGGCCGCGCCCTACAGCGCGGAGGACTTGAGCGGCAAGGCGGCGTGCAAGGCCGCTCTTCAGCAGGCGGTGGGCCTGCGTCAGGATCCCAATGTACCGGTAATCGCCTGCATCTCCCGGCTGGTGGACCACAAGGGTTTTGGCATGATTACCTCCGCCATCCATAAGATTATGGCCATGGACGTACAGATGGTGGTGCTGGGCACCGGCGACTGGAACTATGAGGAGGCGTTCCGTCAGGCTCAGATGCAGTATCCCGGCCGCTTCTCCGCCAATATTATGTACTCTGCCGCCCTTTCCACCGCCATCTACAGCGGCGCGGATCTCTTCCTCATGCCCAGCATCGCAGAGCCATGCGGCCTGAGCCAGATGATCGCCATGCGCTACGGCACGCTGCCTGTGGTGCGGGAGACCGGCGGCCTGAAGGACACCGTGGTCCCCTACGGCGTACCCAACGACAACGGCTTCTCCTTTGCCAACGTCAACCCCCACGACATGGTGTGGGTGCTGGGCCAGGCGGTCGACCTGTACTATAACGACAAGGAACGCTGGCAGGTGCTTCAGCGCAACGGCATGACCCGGGACTTTTCCTGGAGTCAGTCCGCCTTGGACTACGTCCAAATTTACAAATGGGCCACTGGCACCGACACCGCTTCAGACCAGGAGGAGACCCCCGAGGAAGCGGCGCCCGTCCCGCCCCAGGAGGAGGCCGCCGGAGCGGAGCGCCCCGCAGCTCAGGACGCTTCGTCAGGCGCAGACAATGCCGCCTCGGGCACGGAGAAAAAGCCTGCCGCAAAGAAAAATGCAAAGAGTAAGAAATCGGCCGGAAAGAAAAAGTGAAAAATTAGCGGTTTTTCTTATATATTTCTTCACTTCTGAAAGTAAACTGCTGGTTTTAGTGCAAAATTCGCATAAAAAGCATTGAACAGGCGCGGCACGTATGATAAACTACTGTTATTTCGCGGGCGGAGGAATACCCCCGCCCGTGCGCCTTTTTAACTGCTTTTCCAGCACGGGCCCTTGTTTGAAACACATCAAGGAGGGCCGAATTTGAACCGCGCCTGATTGGAGGTTGATTTCCTATGCATGAATATACGAAAAAAGAGCTGACAGGGCTTATTACTGGAAAGCTTCGCCGCAATTTCGGTCGGGATGTGGACGAGGCCACCAACTTGCAGATGCTCAAGGCCTGCGCGCTGGTCATCCGGGACATCATGTCCGAGCGGCAGATGAAGACCCAGGATAAGGTGGAGCAGACCCACGCCCGGCAGGTCCACTATCTGTCTCTGGAATTCCTCATGGGCCGCTCTCTGATGAAGAACGCCTATAACCTGGGCATTCTGGAACCGCTGAACGAGGCCATTGAGGGGCTGGGCTTCTCCGCGCCGGAGCTGTTTGAGTCTGAGCCGGACGCCGGCCTGGGCAACGGCGGCTTGGGCCGCCTGGCCGCCTGCTACCTGGACTCCATGACCACCCTGGATATCCCCGCCACCGGCTACTCCATCTGCTATGAACTGGGTATCTTCAAGCAGGCCATTATCGGCGGCCAGCAGGTGGAGCTGGCGGATAACTGGATGGGCCTGGGGGACGCCTGGCTCATCCCCAAGATCGACGAGACGGAGCGGGTGCGCTTCGGCGGCAAGGTGGTCACCGAGTGGGTGGACGGCCGCATGAAGGTGGATCTGCTCAACTACACCTCCGTCATGGCGGTGCCCCACGACATGGTCATCGCCGGCTACGGCACGGAGCACACCAATGTGCTGCGCCTGTGGTCCGCCAAGTCCCCCAACCCCATTGACATGTCCCTGTACTCTTCCGGCGAGTACCTCAAGGCGGTGGAGCAGCAGGCTATGGCCGAGGTCATCTCCAAGGTGCTCTATCCCGACGACAACCACTACGAGGGGAAATCCCTGCGGCTCAAGCAGCAGTATTTCTTCGTCTCCGCCACCGTGCAGTCCATTGTGCGCAAACACCGGGCCCAATACGGCACCCTGCGCAACTTCCACCAGAAGCACGTCATCCAGATCAACGACACCCACCCCACTTTGGTCATCCCTGAGCTGATGCGTATCCTTCTGGATGAGGAGGGCTACAGCTGGGAAGAGGCGTGGAATATTGTGACCCATACGGTGGCCTACACCAACCACACCATCCTGGCCGAGGCGCTGGAGCGCTGGCCCCAGCAGCTGGTGATGGATCTGCTCCCCCGGGTGTGGCAGATCATTGTGGAGATCAGCAACCGGTATCAGACCGAGCTGACCACCTACTTCCACGGGGATATCAGCCGTGTGGAGAAGATGGCCATTATCTGGGGCGGCAATGTACACATGGCCAACCTGTGTATCTGCGCCTGCTCCGCAGTGAACGGCGTATCCGCCCTCCACTCCGGCATTCTGAAGCGGGAGGTCTTCTGCGACGCCTACACCCGTACCCCAGCCAAGTTCAAAAACGTGACCAACGGCATCGATCACCGCCGCTGGCTGTCCAGCTGCAACCCCAAGCTGGACGCGCTGATCAAGGAGTGTACCGGCGGGGACGGCTACCTGCTCAATCCCGGCCTGCTGGCGGATCTGGCCAAGTATAAGGACGACGGCTCCGTGCTCCACCGGCTGGAGGAGATCAAGCGGGACAACAAGCGCTCCTTCGCCGCTTATGTGGCCCGGGAGACCGGCATCCAGCTCAACACCGACGCCATGTTTGACGTGCAGGTCAAGCGCCTGCACGAGTACAAGCGCCAGCTGCTCAACGTGCTGCACATCATTTACGAGTACCAGCACCTGAAACACGATCCCAACTTCATGATCGTGCCCAAGGTCTACCTCTTCGGCGCCAAGGCCGCCCCCGGCTACTACGTGGCCAAAGAGATCATTCACCTGATTAACTCCCTGGCCGCTACCATCAACGCCGACCCGGCGTGCAAAGACAAGCTCCAGGTGGTCTTCCTGGAAAACTACCGGGTCTCCCTGGCGGAGAAGCTGATGCCCGCCAGCGAGCTGTCCGAGCAGATCTCCACCGCCGGCAAGGAGGCCAGCGGCACCGGCAACATGAAGTTCATGATGAACGGCGCGGTG
This sequence comes from Pseudoflavonifractor sp. 524-17, assembly GCF_009935845.1. Classification (GTDB taxonomy): domain Bacteria; phylum Bacillota; class Clostridia; order Oscillospirales; family Oscillospiraceae; genus Pseudoflavonifractor_A. The sequence goes on from NZ_QWEK01000028.1 coordinate 43,198, forward strand.
ACTATCGGCACGCTGGACGGGGCCAACGTGGAGATGCACGAGGTGCTGGGGGACGAGAACATCTTCCTCTTCGGCCTCAAGGCCCACGAGGTCACCGAGCTGAAGAACAAGGGCTATCAGTCCTATGAGTACTATATGCACAACAATGACCTGCGGGCGGTGCTTGACGCCATGTCCCACGGCTTCGACGACGGTATCAGCTATGAGCATCTGACCAAGCGCCTGCTCTTCGGCGACGGCTGCCCCCCCGACGAGTACCTGCTCCTGGCGGACTTCGACAGCTACCGCAACGCTCAGAAGCGGGCCGCCGAGGCCTATCTGGACCGCAAGCGCTGGAACCAGATGTCTTTGATGAATGTGGCCCGGTCCGGCATTTTCGCCGCCGACCGCTCCATCCGGGACTACGCCCGCGACATCTGGCATGTGCCGGTGCGGGACGTACTCCAAAAATAAAAGGTCCCTTCGCCAGGATATTAAAAACACCGCCTCCGTCTATTGTCAGACGGAGGCGGTGTTTTAGGCCTAGTTACGGATAGGCGGTCCGGTAGCAGTGGCCGTCCTCCAGGGGAATGTGCCGGGCGGCGAAGAGCTCCTCCACCGTGACAAAGTAAAACCCCCGCCGGCGCAGCCGGTCCGCCGCCTGGAGCGCGGCCTCCACCGAGGTGGGATAGATATCGTGGAGGAGGATAATATCCCCGTCCTTGGCATTGTCCACAATGTGGTCCACAATCCGCGCCGGATCCTTGTCATCCCAGTCCTCCGGGTCGATGGACCACAGCACAATGGGACAGCCCGCCATGGCCCGCACCCCAGGGTCCACCGCACCGTAGGGCGGGCGGAGAAGAAAGTGGTTGTGCCCCAGCGTGTCCTGAAGCAGCGTACGGGTGCGGTCCACCTGGGCGGCAAAATCCCCCCGGTTCAGCCCGGTGAGCTGGGTGTGGTCGTAGGTGTGTATGCCGATCTGGTGCCCCTCCTCGTCCATGCGGCGGACCAGATCCATGTTGTTGGGGATCTGCCGCCCGATGAGGAAGAAGGTGGCGTGGATGCCCCGCTCCGCCAGCCCGTCCAGCAGGGCGGCAGTGGTGGACCGCCGGGGCCCGTCGTCAAAGGTGAGGGCGATCAAGCCCCCAGCGGAGGGCGCTGGGGCGTCTGGTACCTCCACCCCATCCACCACGGGCCCGTCGGCGGGGATCGCCTCCCAACACACGCAGGCGGCCCAGGGCATAGCCGCCCAGAGGGCCAGCGCCGCCAGAAGGACCCGTCTTCTCCCAGACCGGGCGCCCCTTTCCATACGCCATCCACCGCCTTTCCTTCCCATAATATGGTGCTTTTCAAAATGGCGCCTGCGGGCTTCTGCCATTCTGTCTGCGTTCTGCTATAGTATGCGGAAAAGGAGCGGCTTTAATCGCGGGCTGTCCGGCTTGCAGAAATTTCAAATTTTAGACCGGCTGCCGGGGGTCCGGATCCCCCTCCAGGGTGGAAAAATACTGATACAGAGGAAGCAGGAGCTGGTATCCCTCCAGCAGCAGGCCCACCAGATCGCGGGTGTAGAGGATAGGCTCCGGCTTGCGGCTGCACTCCAGGGCAAGCTGCCGTTTGTTGTACCAAGGGGCCAGGAGAGGCCCTGGGTCCCCCTTGGCGCGCTTGTAGTCCTCACCAGTGAGCTGAAAGGTGCTCTGCCTTTCTATCTGCCGGGCCAGGGGCTCAAACTGCCGGGGCCGGTTATCCAGCCGGGCCCGGAATTTGGCCATGGTGAGCGGAGACGGGGCGTAGTATCCCAGGCCGTAGGACCAGCCGCCCGGAGTCAGCTCAAACCAGAAAACCGGCCGGGTGGCGAAGGGCTGCTGCGTGGGATGCTCCATGGACCACCAGAGGTGATCCTTATAGGGCCCCCGGCCGTGGAGCCGCCGGGCGTCCCGGTAGATGCGGGATACCTTCCAGCACAGGCCAGGGACCTGGTTGCGCTCCTGAAAGCCGTCGTATACCTCCCGGGCCAGGTCCTTCATCGGCTGGTAGAGGTAAGTTTGATAGTCCTCCTTGTGGGCCTCAAACCAGGGGCGCTCGTTGTTGAAGCGGATGCCCCACATGAAGTCCATGGTGGCGTCACAAAAGCCTTGAAACATCAGTTTACCCTCCTTGGTGACAAAAATGCCTGGGTCCGGCGGGAAGCCGGGCCCAGGCATAGGATATTACTCCGCCGGCGGCAGGCTGGGAGTCGCCACCTCCCCAGCCTCTGGGGGAGGCGCCGGGGTGGGGAGCGGCTCCGGAGTAGGTACGGGCTCCGGCGTCGGCGTCACTTCCACCGCCGGGGGCGGCGTCACCACCGGGATAATCGGCGTGGGCGTGGGCGCCGGGGTGGGCGTGGGGACAGGCTGATCAGAGGGGGACGGCACAGGCGTCCCGCTGGGCTCAGGCGTGGCGCTGGGTTCCGGCGTGGCGCTGGGTTCCGCCGAGGGCTCCGGCGTCGGCGTCACCACCGGTACCTCGGTCATCAAACCGGTGGAGGTGTTGATGCCCAGCCGGGCCGCGTCGGCTGGATTGTAGAAGTAGACCGCGTTGCGGGCGGAGAACCGGTCGGTGTGGATGATGGTATCGCTGACCACGTTGCCGCTGGCGTCCCGCAGGCGCTGGTGGGCCTCCACCACCTTTCCGGTATAAGCGGTGCGCTCCGGATCCCGCTGGGGGGCGGAGCCGGCGGGGATGCCGCCGTTGGGTTCATAGGTGGTCTGGGGAGAGATGGTGGACAGGACCACCGGATAGGGATCGCCGTAAATGCCGGTGGTGTTGGTGCCGTAGATGGTCACATTGCAGTACCGGCGTCCGTCGCTGCCCTTGGTAAGGGAGGCGTTGATTTTTACGGGATAGTCCGTGTTGTTTTTAAACTTGAAGTCCAGGCTGTTGGAGTAGACGGTGGCGTCCAGCCCGGAGGGGAGGTAGCCCACGTCATACTTGTGCTGGTGGCGCTCCACCGTCTCCAGATTGGCCTTCAGGGTGGTCCAGTACAGGGTGGAGGACAGCTGGCACACACCGCCGGCCCAGGTGTCGCTGGTCTTGCCGCTGACGTAGGCGCCCGCCTTCAAGAACCCGCCCCCCTGGGAGTAGGGGCCGCAGGTGGCGTTATAGGAGAAGGTCTCCCCGGGGAGAAGGATGGTACCGTTCACCCGCTGGCAGGCCAGATCCACATTGTGCCACCGGTTGCTGGGTCCGCCGGTGCGGGTGGAGGACTGGCCCAGCACGTCTTTGAAGAGGCTGGCCTCCAGATTGGCGGTGGTCATCTTGGGCTCCTGCGCTACCAGGGGGACGGCGCACACCTCCCCCTCCTCCGTCCGGTCCAGCATGGCCTGGGCGGCGGTGATGTCAAAGCTGCGGCCGGTAACAGATGGGACAATGGACTTGCTCTCCTTGTCCAGATAGGCGTCCACAGGCTCCACATAGACCTCTTTATACACCGCATCAAAATCAGGCTCCGGCGGAGCCTCGGTGATGATATCTGCATCGACCGTCTGGCCCGCCCCGCCGTCCATCATGGTCTGGAACTGCTCCAGCAGCTCTTCCTCCAGGGCGGCGGCGTCAATGGTCTGGCCGGTGACCCCCTTGGTGAGGAGCAGCTCCTCCCCCTCTACTGTCCAGCTGGTCTGCACCATAGGGTTATCCACATAGCTCTGGGCCTGCTCAATGGCGGCGGGGGACTGGGCGAAAGCAAGCGGGGCATCCAGCTCCACGCCGCCCATCAGGGCGGAGAGATACCGGGCTCCCGCAGTAATGCCGCCGCCGCTACCGGCGCTGTCCCAGGCGGCCTGTACGGCCTGACCAGTATCCACGGTGAGAGTATCCCCTGACACGGTAAACTCCGTACCGTTGCACAGGAAACGGGCGGTCAGGGCGCGATAGCGCGCCGCCATCTCCCCCTCTAATTTCTCCGTGGCCTGGGCCCGGGTGAGTCCGCCCAAATCAATCCCGGCCACGCTGGTATTAGGCAGCAGTCTGCCGCCCCCTGACACATAGGCGCACAGACCGCCGTAAGCCGCCCCCGCTCCCGCCAGCAGGACGGCCGCCGTGATAAGGGCGATTTTTCCGCCTTTCCCCTTTTTCGTGCCGGAGCTGACACGCTTGCCGTTTTGCTGTTCCAAAATCCATCATCTCCACAATGCTCAGGTTGACAATAATATATGCATAAAGGCGCTTGTGATTTACATTATAGGTGTTTTCTGTCCAAAAAGCAATTACAGAACTGTTACAACATCGCTGGATTTTATTTCATCCCGGCAGGCAGCCCCAGACGCCGGGCGGCGTTAGATTAAAAAATTTTAAAGAAAAACCCCATTCATTCTTTAAACTTGGTGTGCTATACTGATAGCAACTTCAAAGAATAGCGGGAGGATCACGCCATGTCGGAAGAGAATCGTGGGTATCATCAAGAAAATGAAGATTTAGCCAGCTGGATCGTCATTCTTGTGGCGTTGGCCGTGTTTTTCCCAGTGGGGCTGTATCTGCTGTACCGCAAGCTGTCCCAGGGGGAACAGGGGGCCGTCGTCTGCCAGGCGGCGGACGGCTCCAGCGGCCAGGGCGCGGGGGGATCCGCCTGGCAGAAGGCGCCGCAGGCGGGGGCGGCGTCCAGCGGAGCCTACCGGGGGGCCGGGGTGCGCCGGCGGGAGACCGTCCGGCCCGGCACTCAGGGGGTGGCGGACCGGACGCCTGAAGTCCGCCGCCGTCAGCCTGCCGCCCAACCGGGCACCCAGGGGGTGTCTCCCACTGTGGTCTCCCGGCAGAAAGCCCAGCCAATCCCCCGGCGGGTGGTGCGCCGGGTGCCGGTGAAGCGCAACTGGGGCCGGGGCATGATTGTCTGGGGGGTAATTTTGACGTTGATTCCGACCCTGGCAGTTGGCCCCATGGCCTACGACTTCTACGGCTACAATAATCCTCTGGAGGCGCTGGCCGTCTGTACGCCCTTTGGCGTAATGCTGGCCGGGGGGCTGGTGCTGCTGGGCTTCGGCATCTCCCGCAGCCGGAAGGCCAAACGCTTCCGCCGCTATCTGGCCCTGATCGGCCGCCAGACCACGGTGCAGGTGGCCCTGCTGGCCCAGGCCATGCGGGTACCGGTGAATACTGTCTGCGGCGATCTGCAGGAGATGCTGGACCGGCGGATCTTCCCCACCGGCTATCTGGATATGGCCTCCGGCCATCTGGTGCTCACCGATGAGGGCATTACCCCGCCGGCGGCTCCAGTGGAGGAACCGGCGGCCCAGCCTGAGCCGGAAGAGGACCAGAGCGGAGAAAACAGCCGCTTTCTGGCCCAGATCCAGGCGGTCAACCGGGCTATCTCCGACCAGGCCATGAGCCGGAAAATCGACCGGATTGAGGAGATCACCCAGCGGATTTTCAACTATCAGGAAAAAAATCCCGAAAAGGGCGGCCAGCTTCGCAGCTTTTTAAGCTATTATCTGCCCACTACCCTGAAAATACTCAACTCCTATGCCCAGCTGGAGGAGCAGGGCGTAGAGGGTAAGAATATCACCGCCGCCAAGGAGCGCATTGAGGGCATGATGGACAAGGTGGTGGAGGGCTTCGAAAAGCAGCTTGACAAGCTCTTTGAGGGCACCGCCATGGATATCACCACCGACGTCATGGTGCTGGAGCAGATGCTGGAACGGGACGGACTGTCCCAAAACGGGGGCCTGACCCTTAACGGATAAGCCTTTTCACACTTAGAACCTGTATTCACAACCGCTGAACACTGTCTTGCCGGGTCTTGCGCAAGGGCAAAATCCCTCGGCAATCCAGCGCCCCCCAGTTATGAATACAGGTTCTTACAGCCGGGCGCGGAATCCTCTGACGGTTCCCCGCCCGGTTTTTTGCGGGCAATTTTGGCTTGACAGGAACCGCCTCCGTGTGGTATCTTTTTAAGAGACAGGAATGTATGTTCGATTCCAGCGGCAAAAAAACGCCCCGCCGATTGGCAGGACGCTTTTGGTGGAGGAGGGTGGATTCGAACCACCGAAGCTCACGCAACAGATTTACAGTCTGCCCCCTTTGGCCACTCGGGAACTCCTCCATATTCAGTTGTTCCACAGAAAATGAAGTGGAGCTGGTGGACGGACTCGAACCCCCGACCGGTTGATTACAAATCAACTGCTCTACCAACTGAGCTACACCAGCAAATCAGCTCGTCCACAACGTTGCCTAGTTTACCAGAGAATATGCCGCTTGTCAACACCTATTTTCGATTTTATCCCAGATATTTTTTCGGTTCCTGACGGACCCGGGAGAGGAGAGAGATGACGCCCATTCACATAGAACACCCCCTGCGTGATGCGCAGCAGGCGCTGCCGGCGGACTGGTGCCGCCGGTGCCAGGGGGAGCTGTACGGCGAAGAGCGGGTCTTATGCCCCGCCTGCCGCCGGGAAGAGGAGAAAGAGGAGGAGCAATGGGAAAGACAAGATACCGCCAAGGGGCGGAGTACGCGGCGGATATGGCGGCCTACGCCCGCACCCTCACCGCCGGAGACGGCGGCGCACACCAGCAGCTCAGGCACAGCCTGATCCGCGCCCTGCGGGAGGATGTAACCCCCCGCCAGAGGGAGGTGCTGCTGCTCTATTACGGCCAGCAGCTCACCATGGAGGAGATCGGCCGGCGGCTGGGGGTGGACAAGTCCACTGTCTGCCGTACCGTCCACCGGGGAGAGCGGCGGCTCCAGCGCTGCCTGCGCTACGGCGCCGCCGCCCTGCTGGACGCGGCCCGGTGATTGCATTCCACAGCGGTGCTGTGATATAATAAAATCCAATTCAGACTCAAAAGCTGGATTCCTAACCGGGACGTGCCGGGCGGCAAACGCCCCGGCTGGACAGCTTTTGGGGCTGTGAGTCCAAATTCTCAGACAGGGGGAGACGGTATGGACTACCAGGCTGTGCTCTTTGACTTCGACTTCACCCTGGCCGACGCATCGCAGGCCATTCTGGCCGGCTTTGCCCATGGTTTTCAGGTAATGGGGCATCCCGCCCCGGAGGAGGAGGCCGTGCGCCGCACCATCGGCCTCACTCTGGAGGACGCCTATACCCGGCTCAGCGGCGACGGGGACCCGGCGCGCCAGCGGGAGTTCCGGGACCACTTTTCCCAGATCGCCGCGCCCATGCAGCCCGCTGTAACCCGGATGTTTCCCGGGGCGGAAGAACTGCTCCGGGCACTGAAGGAGCGGGGCATTCCCGCCGCCATTGTCAGCACCAAGCGGGCCTCCACGCTCCGCGCCGTTCTGGAGGCCAAAGGACTGCTCCCCCTGTTCGCCTCCATCACCGGCGGGGAGATGGTATCCAGGCAGAAGCCAGACCCGGAGGGCCTGCTGGCCGCGGTGGCAGACCTGGGCCTCACCCCGGGGGAGGCGCTCTTCTGCGGGGACACCATTATCGATGCCCAGACCGCCCAGCGGGCGGGGGCCCCCTTCTGCGCCGTGCTCAATGGCACCACCCCGGCGGAGGAGTTCGCCCCCTTTCCCCGGGTCTATATCGCCCAAGATCTGGCTGCGCTGAGACAGTGGCTTCACCTTTAGGTTCAGGTCTTGCTGGAGCAAAGTCAAAACGCCCAGGCGGCGGTTCTTTTTCCGCCATACCGCGTTAAAGCATCTCTCGCCGCCGGGCATATTGCCAGTTTTCAAACAGACTCTAGAATTGCAGTATTTATCATAATTGGGAGGTCTATCCGATGAGCATTGTAAAAGACATGAACCTGGCCGAGTCTGGCCGGCGGAAAATCCAGTGGGTGCGGGACTTCATGCCCGCCCTGGGCCAGATTGAGGCCCGGTTTGAGCGGGAAAAGCCCTTTGCCGGCCTGCGCATTGCCGTGTCCGTCCATCTGGAGGCCAAAACCGCCAACCTGGGCTATGTGCTCTCCAAGGGCGGGGCGGAGGTACGCCTCACCGGCTCCAACCCCCTGTCCACCCAGGACGACGTGGCCGCGGGCCTGGCTTCCATGGGCGTTGAAACCTTCGGCATCCACGGCGCCACCGCGGAGGAGTACGAGGCCCACCTCACCGAGACGCTGAAGTTCAGGCCCCACCTCATTGTGGACGACGGCGGGGACCTGGTCCACCTGCTGGGGGGCAAGTGCGCCGGTATGGGGGAGCACCTTATCGGCGGCTGTGAGGAGACCACCACCGGCATCCTCCGCCTCAAGGCCAGAGAGCGGGAGGGCATCCTCCCCTGCGCCATGATGGCGGTGAACGACGCCAAGGCCAAGCACTACTATGACAACAAGTACGGCACCGGCCAGAGCGTATGGGACGCCATTATGCACACCACCAACCTCATCGTAGCCGGAAAGACCGTTGTGGTGGCAGGATACGGCTGGTGCGGCAAGGGGGTGGCCATGCGGGCCGCCGGCATGGGCGCCAATGTGATTGTTACGGAGATCGACCCCTTCAAGGCCCTGGACGCCACCATGAACGGCTTCCGGGTGATGACCATGGACCAGGCCGCCCCCCTGGGAGACGTATTTGTCACCGTCACCGGCTGCAAGGACGTGATCACGCCCGCCCACTTCGCCAAAATGAAGCACAACGCCATTCTCACCAACGCGGGCCACTTTGACTGCGAGGTGGATGTGGCCGGTCTGGAGCGGCTGGCGGTAAAGAAGGGCCTGCGCCGGGCCTCCATCGTGGGATACACCCTCCCCGACGGCCGCACTCTTAACGTCATCGCCGAGGGCCGGCTGGTCAATCTGGCCGGGGGCAACGGCCATCCGGCGGAAATTATGGACATGTCCTTCTCCGTCCAGGCTTTGGCCCTGGAGTGGCTGCTCAAGCACCGGGACGGGCTGGAGAAAAAGGTCTATCAGGTCCCCGACTCCATCGACGGCGAGATCGGCCGGGTGAAGCTGGCCGCCATGGGGCTGCAGATTGACACCCTCACCCCCGACCAGGCCGCCTATCTCAGCGGCTGGGAGGCGTAAAAAACCGCTGGGTATCACCGCTATGAATCCCATAAATCTAAATGAGATAGAGGCAGCGAACAGGAAACGGCTGCTGGACTGCGTCCGCCGGATTCCAAAGGGGGTCCCCGCAGGGTGGGAGAGGACCCTCTTTGCCGTGGGCGGTCTGATGTACCTTGGATTTTCCAATCTACAGACCGAAAAGCTCATTGTCATCTCTGCCCAGGGACAGCGGGTCATCGACTGTAGGGCAGGGGAAAAGACCCGCTGCGATGGGAACTATGATGCGGACGATCTGATCGCTCTCGCCGGCGGGCTGGGGGAAGAGCTGGTGCCAATTGCGGGGGAGGAAGGCGGCGGACTGCGCCGCTGCTCCAAAGCCGGGGATTCGCTGGTGTCCGCCGCTCCCCTCTGGCCGAAAGAGCAGATCATATTTATGCCGGAGTTTGCCCTATGGCATGAAAGTCCGGAAAAATGTACGGTTATCTTTGACGGTTACGAGATCAAAGCCTTTGGGTTCAGCCGGTGCGGCGCCTATATGGCGGTGGGGAGCGCGGACACCCTGGCAATTTTTAAACGACTGGGATAATACAGCAAAAGCGGGGTGTGGTTCTATTTGGAACCGCACCCCGCTTTTTTCTGTTATGGCCGCCGCATGGTGAGGGAGATCCGCTTTTTGGGCACGTCTACCTCTTTGACCCAGACGGTGACCACATCCCCCACCGACAAAACCTCCGAGGGGTGGTTCACCCGGCGGGGCGCATTGAGCTGGGAGATGTGGACCAGCCCGTCCTGGTGGACGCCGATGTCCACAAAGGCGCCGAAGTCGATGACGTTGCGCACGGTGCCCCGCAGCTCCATCCCCGGCTTGAGATCCTTCATCTCCATCACGTCGGTGCGCAGCATGGGGGGCGGCAGCTCGTCCCGGGGGTCCCGGCCGGGCTTGAGCAGCTCCTTGATGATGTCCGCCAACGTGGGCGCCCCCACGCCGCACTGTTCTGCCAGGCGATCCAGCCCCGCGGACTCCGCCTTGGCCCTCAGGTCGGACAGGTTCCCTTTCCTTACGTCGTCCAGGGTGTGGCAGCAGGCGGTGAGGAGGGCCTCCGCCGCGCCGTAGCTCTCCGGGTGGACGCCGGTGTGATCCAAAACGGAGCCGCTCTCCGGCACCCGCAGGAAGCCGGCGCACTGCTCAAAGGTCTTGGGCCCCAGCTTGGGCACCTTCAAAAGCTGTTTCCGGGCGGTAAACGCCCCGTTTTCCTCCCGGAAGGCCACGATATTTTTGGCTGTGGTCTGGTTCAGCCCGGCCACCTGGGCCAGCAGGGGCGCGGAGGCGGTATTTACGTCCACCCCCACGGCGTTGACGCAGTCCTCCACTACTCCATGGAGGGTCTCGTCCAGCCGGGCCTGGGGCATGTCGTGCTGGTACTGTCCCACGCCAATGGCCTTGGGGTCAATTTTCACCAGCTCGGCCAGGGGGTCCTGGAGCCGCCGGGCGATGGACACCGCAGAGCGCAGGTTTACGTCAAACTGAGGGAACTCCTCCGCCGCCAGAGGGGAGGCGGAGTACACCGATGCCCCTGCCTCGCTGACGATCATGTAGGACACGCCGCCCTCCAGCTCTTTGATGAGCTCCACGGCCATCTGCTCCGTCTCCCGGCTGGCGGTGCCGTTGCCGATGGCGATGTGGGCCACGCCGTGGCGCTGAATGAGCTGTTTCAGCCGGTCAATGGCCTCCCGTTTTTTCTTCTCCCCAAAGGTGGGATAGACCACCGCGGTGTCCAGCACTTTGCCGGTGCTGTCTACGACCGCCACTTTACAACCGTTGCGGTAACCTGGATCCAGCCCCATCGTCACCCGCCCTTTCACCGGGGGCTGCATGAGCAGGGGCTTGAGGTTGAGGCCGAACATGTGGATGGCCCCCTCGTTGGCCTGTTCGGTAAGGGCAGTTCGGATCTCCCGCTCCAGCGAGGGATAGAGCAGCCGGTCATAGGCGTCCTCGGCGGCGGCTTTGACAAACTCCATCGCCGGAGAGCCGGGCTGCACCACCCCGCGGCACAGGGCCGGCAGGGCCAGCTCCCGGTCGGTGACCACGGTAACCCGGAGCAGGCCCTCCCGCTCTCCCCGGTTCATCGCCAGGATCTGGTGGCCCTGGAGCCGGGGGACGGCCTGGGCGAAGTCGTAATAGAGCCGGTAGACCGAGTCCTCCTCTGAGACGGCCTTGGATACCAGCCGTCCCCGCTGCCAAATCAGCGCCCGCAGGGTCTTGCGGACAGCCGCGTCGTCGCTGATCCACTCGGCGATGATATCATTGGCCCCCTGAAGGGCGTCAGCCGCGGTCTCCACCCCCTTCTCCGGGTCGATGCAGTCCGCGGCAGCGGCGGCTGGATCCGGGCAGTCCCGCGCCTGGGCAAAGAGCAGCGCGGCCAGGGGCTCCAGCCCCTTCTCCCTAGCGGCGGTGGCCCGGGTGCGCCGCTTGGGCTTGTAGGGACGGTAGAGGTCCTCCACCTCCGCCAGGGTGGCGGCGGCGGAGAGGGCGGCGCAGAGGGCCTCCGTCAGCTTGCCCTGGCCGTCAATGGAGTGCCTGACCTCCTCACGCCGCTTGTCCAGCCCCCGCAGGTACGCCAGCCGGTCGGCCAGGGTGCGCAGGGCGGTGTCGTCCATGGCGCCGTGGAGCTCCTTGCGGTAGCGGGCGATAAAGGGGATGGTATTTCCCTCGTCAATCAGGCGGATGACGTTTTCCACATAGGCGGGAGGCTGGTTCAGCTCCTGTGCCAGAAGAGAGAGTATTGTTTCCATGGGTCGCTCCTTTTTCATGCGGTCTGGGTTTTCATTATATACCAAAAAATAGCAGAGTCAAGCAAAATAACGCGGCCCCATGCCCTGTAACGGCACGGGACCGCTGATGATTACTGCTTCACATTTGCCTTGAGTGCCTCAATCCGGCCGGTGCGCTCCCAGGTCAGGTCCAGCTCGGGCCGGCCAAAGTGGCCATAGGCCGCCACCTTCCGGTAGCCGGGCCGGCGCAGGTCCAGATCCCGGATGATGGCGGTGGGCCGCAGGTCAAAGGTCTTCACCACGGCCTCCTCCAGGGCCAGGTCGGAGACCTGGCCGGTGCCGAAGGTATCCACCCGGACGGACACCGGCTCCGCCACGCCGATGGCGTAGGCCAGCTGAATCTGGCACTTCCGGGCCAGGCCGGCGGCCACCACGTTCTTGGCCACCCAGCGGGCGGCATAGGCGGCGGAACGGTCCACCTTGGTCGGGTCCTTGCCGGAGAACGCGCCGCCGCCGTGGGGGGCGCTGCCGCCATATGTATCCACGATGATCTTCCGCCCGGTGAGGCCGGAGTCCCCCTGGGGTCCGCCGATGACAAACCGGCCGGTGGGGTTGACATAGATCTTTGTGTTCTCATCCATCAGCTCTGCCGGAATGGTGGGCTTGATCACCAGCTCCGTCATATCCGAACGGATCTGATCCAGGCTGGCCTCAGGGCCGTGCTGGGTGGAGAGCACCACTGTGTCCACCCGGACGGGACGGTCTTCCTGGTCATACTCCACGGTAACCTGGGTCTTGCCGTCGGGCCGCAGATAGTCCACCAGCCCCTCTTTGCGCACGGCGGTAAGCCGCAGCGCCATCCTGTGCGCCAGAGAGATGGGCAGGGGCATCAGCTCCGGGGTCTCGTCACAGGCATAGCCGAACATCATCCCCTGGTCCCCGGCGCCGTTGGTGAGGTCGCTGTCCTGCCCCCCCTCCTTGGCCTCCAGAGACTGGTCCACTCCCATGGCGATATCGGAGGACTGCTCGTCAATGGAGGTAATTACTGCGCAGGTGTCGCTGTCAAAGCCGTATTTGGCCCGGTCATAGCCGATATCCCGGATCACCTCCCGGGCAATCTGAGGAATATCCACATAGCATTTCGTGGTAATCTCTCCCATGACGTGGACGAGGCCGGTGGTAACAGTGGTTTCGCAGGCCACCCGGCCGGCGGGATCTTTTTCCAAAATGGCATCCAGCACCGCGTCGGAGATCTGGTCGCAGATTTTATCAGGGTGCCCCTCAGTTACAGATTCAGAGGTAAACAGTCGCTTTGTCATCGCCGCTTCTTCCTTTCTTCCTGCCTGAAACAGGATCCGCTGCCCATCAAGAAAAAAACGCTCCGCACAACGGCGGAGCGTTAAAGGACTGGGGTCTTAACCTCATCTGTCGATTTACACCGCCGGATTTGGCACCTTTCCCGCCCCCAACGGGGAGCAGGCAGGTTGCCGGGCTTCGCAGGGCCGATCCCTCCACCACTCTTGATAAGGCATATTTATTTTTAGCAGCTTCATTGTATGGCATTTTCCCGGAAATGTCAAGAGCCGATTTCACGGTCTACTTTTCCCCGCGCCTGATTCCGGCGATGTGCTTTGCCAGCTCCTTTTTGCCCTCCAGATTCCCCTGGCGGGCGATCATGATCCGCTGGGCCTGGGGCGAGCCCGCGCCATGGAGGGACTCGGTGCGGTAGCCCACGGCGGCGGCCCCCAGGCAGAGGTTTTCCAAAAAGCGCAGGATCCGCTGCCGGTCCTGGACGGACACCCCCTCCTTTGTCCCAAAGTACTTGCTGCAGATGTCGCCGATGGTCTCCCCGTTCCGGCCCACTACCGTATCAGAGGTAAAGTCCTTCTCAGAGGGCATGGTGACCATCAGCCCGCCGGCGATGTCCTCCGCCAGGCGGACGATCTCGTAAGGAAAGCGCGTCACGTTCTGCTTGCACACATTGGCCAGCAGCAGGTCGATCTGGTAGTTCCCCGCCCGGGTGGGGCACCCCTCGCAGGAACAGGCAATGCCGCAGCTGTACAGCGTCTCATTCAGGTGGGTCATCTCGATGAGCTTGTCCTTTATGTGGCTGGCCTTTTCCACCCCGTTGTACTCCGCGGCCAGGGCGGCGGCGCCGATCAGCACATCCCCCACCCCCACCTTGCAGCCGCCGTAGCTCTGCCGGTGGTAGCCGGCGAAGCGCTCCACCAGCGTGCCGGCAAACTCATACTCCCCGTTCAGGAAGATGTACTCGTTGGGGATGAACACGTGGTCCAGCACCACCAGGGCCTCCTGACCGCCAAATTTGGCGTTGCCCTGGTCGATGCACCCCTCTGTCTCCAGCCTGCGGGTGTCACAGGACTGCCGGCCGTAGATGAGGTACATGCCCTCCGCGTCGGTGGGGCAGGCGAAGGAGACCGCCCAGTCCTTGTCCGCCTCTCCCATGGCGATGGTGGGCATGAAGATGTGCCAGTGGGAGTTGACAGAGCCGGTCTGGTGGCACTTGGCGCCGCACACTACGATGCCGTCGGACCGGCGCTCCACCACGTGGACATACATGTCCGGGTCGGCCTGCTGGTGAGGTGGCTTGGACCGGTCTCCCTTGGGGTCGGTCATGGCCCCGTCCACCGTCAGGTCCTGGTCCTGAACCTGAATCAGAAACTGCTTGAAATTTTCGTGATAGCGGGTGTGGTACTTCTCATCGATCTCAAAGGTGGTGGAAAAGACGGCGTTAAACGCGTCCATACCCACGCACCGCTGGAAGCAGGAGGCCGTCTTCTGCCCCAGCAGGCGCTGCATTTTCACCTTTTTCACCAGGTCCTCCGCGGATTGATGCAGGTGGGTGAACCGGTTGATTTTCCGGCCGGTCAGGCTGGAGGTGGCCGTCATCAGCGCCCCATACTCCGGGTTGTGCGCCAGGGCGTAGGTCATGGCCACGCATTGGATGGACGGGCGGATCATGGGGTGGTCCACCCAGTTTTCAATCTGCTCCCCAAACAGGTACACCCGGGTGCGCAGCTTGCGCAGGCTGTCAATATACTCCTTTGCGGTCATCAATGCCATGGTTTCCTCCTTGTCTGTCACCGCATGGCGATGGTGACTTCCGTCTCCGCCGCCAGGTCTCCAGCCGTATACACCGCGCATTTGCAGGTGGCGATGGCCTTCTCGGCCCGCTCACTCAGCAGCTCCGCCCGGATCTCCAGGGTGTCGCCGGGGAGAATCTTCTTATAAAACCTCGCGCTGTTGATCCCCAAAAACAGGGGCGCCTTTCCCGCATAGATTGGCTTGCTCATAAGCACCAGATCGGTGGCCTGGGCGGTACACTCCACGGTGTACACCCCCGGAAACACCGGATCTCCGGGAAAGTGGCCCTGAAAAATCTCCCGGGCCGGGTCCACCCAGAATGTGGCCTCCACCCGCTGGCCCGGCACCAGCTCCCTGACCTCGTCAATGAGGAGCATCGGATCCCGGTGGGGGAGAATCTCCATCACCTGTGCATGGGTAAGTGCACTTCCATCCCTGCCGCTGTTCACATACTTATCCTCCTTTGTTCCGGCTTGTGCGTCCCGTCCCACCGGCGCAGGCAGCGGGACGGCCAAAAAAAATTCCATAAATCCAACCGGTTATAACATGCTAATCATAGGTGTTTTAAATAAATTTGTCAAGCCACATCCCATTCCCGGCCCTCTGCTTTACATCCGCCCCCGGCAATCGTATAATTCTTTTGTCATAGAATTTACGACCCACAGGAGGCAAAGCGCCATGTCCTTTTTCAACAGCCGTTCCGGACAGATGTCCGACTCGGTGCTTGTCATGATTCCCCTCACCCTGTCCGGCGGTCTTCAGGACGCCTACTCCTATTTCATGCGGGACAGAGTCTTTGCCAACGCCCAGACCGGCAATATCGTTCTGATGAGCTGCGCCTTCTTTTCCGGAAATTTTTCCGGCTGCCTGCGGTATCTCATCCCCGTTTTGGCCTTTGCTCTGGGGGTGCTGGCGGCGGAGCTTCTCCGCGCCCTGTCCCCCGGCGGGGGGAGGATCCACTGGCGTCAGAAGGCGGTGATAGGAGAGATTTTCCTGCTGGGGACAGCAGGTCTTCTCCCCGCAGGCTGGGACTGGCTGGCCAACGCCCTCACCTCCTTCTCCTGCGCCGTGCAGGTGCAGAGCTTCCGCAGTGTAAACGGCAGCGCCTACGCCAGCACCATGTGCATCGGAAACCTCCGCAGCGCCATGGCCCACCTAGGCGGAGCTATCGCCGCCCGGGACCCCCGCCGCCTTCGGGAGGCAGGGAAGTACGGCGCTATCCTCCTTCTCTTCGCCGCCGGTGCCGGCACCGGCGGCGTTCTGACCGGATATCTGGGCCTGCGCGCCATCTGGGCCTCCTGCGCCCTGCTGGCCGTGGGGTTCGTCTTGATGCTCCTCCAGACGCCCAGCCGCTCTTAGGACCTAAGCTTGAAATCCACAAAGGATTCCTGCGCTTGTTTGCCTTGCAGGACAGCAAAATCCCTTGGCAATCCAGCATCCCCCGGTTGTGAATACAGATCCTGAAGCGCAAAAATCCGCGGGGAGGCAGGCGTATTTTGCCTGCCTCCCCGTAAAGGTGTTTACCGGTTCTTTTTCCGCTGGAGATCAAAAATGCACTGGGTAATTCGCTCTGTCTCCTTGTCATTCAGGTCCATAAACCGCAGCCCGTACTCAAACTGCTTCTCGTCCTTTGAGATAATGCGAAGCAGCTCGCAGCGGATGAGAAAGGGCTCCCGGTCTGGAATCAGCTTAACCCGGAGCAGAAACTTCTCCCTGGCCTTGTGGGGCGCCGCGGTGAGCACCCGGGCGCCCCCAATACTGATGTTCAGCAGCTTACAGGGCTCCTCCTTCCCCCCTACCCGGCCGGAGGGGGACAGCGTCCCCTCAACATTGGTGTCCAGCCGGAAATAGGCCCGGTCGTTGCCTGTCTTGAGCAGCTTCAGATGTTCTGCCGTCCAGGTCCGGTTCTGCTCCGGCGTGATGACGCCCTCCATATAGACCGCCTTGTTGTCCCGGTCGCTGTACCCGCGGATTTTCACCATAATGGGCTCCGGCCCCATCTCCACAGATTCCTCTGACTGCTGCCACAGCTGGCCGGTGCCCCCCCGCAGGCCCTGAAGCCGCGCCACGAAGAGGAGGCGGCCGTCTATGGCGGTTACCTCGACCTGCAGCCCGGAATAGGGCGCCAGCTCCGCCCCCTCTTTTTCGGCAGGCGCCTCCGCCGGCCTCTTTGGCTCCTTCTTCCCAAATAAACCAAACAGTCCCATATTCTTTCCTCTCTATCCCTAATAGGTTGGGTTCTATTATAGCAGAGTTGCCCAGAAACCGAAAGAGGGATTTTCGCCGGCATACCGCCAAATATAAAAGCGGCGTCTCATCAAGGCACGGGCGGGGTCTCTTTACTGAAAACCGCTTTGAGGGCGTCCATCAGCTTTTCAATCTCAATAGGTTTGCCCTGATAGCCGTTCATTCCCACCTCCATTCCCCGCTGTCTGTCCTCCTCGAAGGCGTTAGCGCTCATGGCAATAATGGGCACCCGGGCCAGCAGCGGGTCGTCCAAGCGCCGGATCTCCTGGGTGGCCCCATAGCCGTCCAGCACCGGCATCTGGATGTCCATCAGGACCAGATCGAAGGGGGCGCCGGCGGAGTTTTTTACCTGCTCCACCGCTTGGGCTCCGTCTGAGGCCATTGCCACCGTCAGCCCCGCCTCCTCCAGAATGGTGGCGGCGATCTCCTGGTTGAGCTCGTTGTCCTCCACCAGCAGCACCCGCCGGCCGGCGAAGCTGTCCTCCATGCCGCTCCAGGCTGGGCCCTCCTGGATGATGTCATGGCCGGACTGAAGCAGGGCGGCGCGCAGCTCGGACAAAAACAGGGGCTTGGAGCAGAAGGCGGTCACACCCGCCTCCCGCGCCTCTGTCTCAATATCCGCCCAGTCGTAGGCGGTGAGAATGATAATGGGCTTGCCGCCGCCGATCAGTCTGCGGATGCGGCGCACCACCTCAATGCCGTTCATGTCGGGCATGAGCCAGTCGATGAGATAGGCGTCGAATTCGTCCTCCTGCTCCAGGGCCAGCTTGGCCCGGAGGACGGCCTCCCGGCCGGAGGTGGTCCACTCCGGCCGCATCCCGATGCTGGAGAGCATCTTGGTCACACTGACACAGGTATTGAAATCGTCATCCGCCACCAGGGCCCGCAGGCCCTTCAGTTCCGGCACCGTCTCTACCCGGCAGGGCTCACTGGACAAGCGGAATTGGAAAGAGATCGTGAATGCGCTGCCCTTGCCCACCTCGCTCTCCACGCAGATGGAGCCGTGCATCATGTCTACGATATTCTTGGTAATGGTCATACCCAATCCCGTACCCTGGATACCGCTGATGGTAGAGGTACGCTCCCGCTCGAAGGGCTCAAAGATATGCTGTAAAAACTCCGGATTCATGCCGATGCCGGTGTCCCGCACAGTGAACTTGTAGGAGCCCCAGCCTTCCGGGGCATCCCCGGTTTCGGTGATGCGCACACTGATCATTCCCTGAGGCGGGGTAAATTTCAGGGCGTTGCCCACCACATTCAACAGCACCTGCTTCAGCCGCAGCCGGTCGCAGATGACATTTTCATTGACCACGTCCATCGTGTCAATAAAAAATTCCAGCCGCTTGGAGCGGATGTCCGCCTGCACAATGGTCTTCAGGTCGTGCATCACGTCGGTGAGGCTGCACGCCGTCTCCTCAATATGCATCTTGCCGCTCTCAATCCGGCTCATATCCAGTACGTCGTTGATCAGGGACAAGAGGTGGTTGCTGGACGACATGATTTTATCCAGATAGCCCTTTACCAGTTCCTTGCTTTCAATGTGGTTGGACGCCAGGGCAGTAAAGCCGATGATCGCGTTCATTGGCGTACGGATATCATGGGACATATTGTTGAGAAAGACCGTTTTCGCCCGGTTGGCCCGCTGAGCCTGTTCCAGCGCGTCCTCCAGCATTCTGCGCTGGGTCTCCAGCTCCTCGTCCTTCTGCTTTTGCTCTGTGATATCCACGAACATCCCCGCATAGGTAATGGGGGTGCCGTCCGGCCGGCGGGAGAGCTTCCCCGCCGCCTGGAACCACCGGTACCCGCGGTTTTTGGTAAGCAGCCGGTACTTCACATCGTAGACCCGTTTTCCGGTGTAGTCGGCAATCGTCCCATAGTAGGCCTTGAGCACCTGTTGCTTATCCTCCGGGTGAATCAGATCCGACCACGCCTCCAGCGTGTTGGGGAAGTCGGCCTCGCTTTGATAGCCCACCATCGCGCGGAATTCCTCGCTCCACAACACGCTGACCATCTTTCCCTGCTCGTTGAACTCCATGCTCCACATCCCGGAACGGAGAATCTCATGGACCAGCCGCAGGGCGGTGGTCTCATGCTCCAGCCGGCCCAGCGTCTCCAGCCGCTCCTGAAGCAGCTGGGTCATGCGGGTGTTGCTGAGCTCCTTCAAATGCCGCTCGGTGGCGTCTTCCACAAATACATAAAATACATCCCCATACCGCTTGGTGTGGACAAAGTGGCCGTAGTCCTGGAGCCAGCGGATGGCGCCGTCTTTCCGGATGATACGGTATTCCACATAGTCCAGCGCTTCGTCATTGTGGTTGATCTGCAGCTGAATGCTCTCTGAAACCCGCGCCCAATCCTCTGGGTGAACCATTCCCCGGAACACAAAACCGGTATAGCGCTTGAAATCCGCCAGGTCATCGCAGCCAAATATACGAATCAGGGCGTTGTTGGCGTAGATAAGCTCCTCTTTTCCCGTGGCATGGTAAATAAAAAAGCCGCCAGGCATCCCAGTGGTGACCTGTTCGATAATCGGAAAGGTCCCTTCGCTCAACACCAGCGGCTGGGTCTCGTCTTTTTTATGCTGACTCATAGGCGCGCTCACATCACTTTTCCTAAAATTTCCCGCCGCCGGGCATGTTGACATTTATCAGCCAGACGCTAAACTGTAATGGATAAATTTTACCATCTTAAAGGCTCCTGTCAAGTAGGCAATCGCGGAAAGAGGCCGAAAGAGAGAGAAATTCTCTATCTGGAAGGCCAGATTCCAGGGCCGGCCCTTCCGCCAGATTGCGGTGGAATTTGCCTTGACAGGCCGGGCGGGTCTGGCATACAATAATCACCGTACAATCGACGGTTATCCCGGTGAAAAAGGAGAAATCCACGGTGATAGAACTAAAAGACCTGTGTAAAACCTTCCCTACGGAGCAGGGGCCCTTTCTTGCTTTGGACCATGTGAATATTACCATCAACGATGGGGATATTTACGGCATCATCGGCATGAGCGGCGCCGGCAAGTCCACCTTGGTCCGGTGCATCAACCTGCTGGAGCGGCCCTCCCAGGGACAGGTGCTGGCGGATGGCCTGGTGGAATCCGGGCGCGGCGCGCCGGTGGATCTGTGTACGCTCTCCCCCGCCCAGCTGCGCCAGGCCCGCCGGTCCATCAGCATGATTTTTCAGCAGTTCAACCTGCTCATGCAGCGCACCTGTCTGAAAAATATCTGCTTCCCCATGGAGATCGCCGGGGTGCCGGCGGCCCAGGCCAGAAAGCGGGCGCTGGAGCTGCTGGACATCGTGGGCCTGCCGGACAAGGCCGGGGCCTACCCCGCCCAGCTCTCCGGCGGACAGAAGCAGCGCATTGCCATTGCCCGGGCGCTGGCCTCCGACCCAAAGGTGCTCTTATGCGATGAGGCCACTTCCGCCCTGGACCCCACCACCACCCGCTCCATCCTGCGGCTGATTCAGGACATCAACCGCCGCCTGGGCATTACGGTGATTGTCATCACCCACGAGATGGCGGTGGTGGAGGAGATCTGCTCCCACGTGGCCATTCTGGATCACGGCCGGGTGATGGAGCAGGGCACGGTGGAGGAGGTCTTCTCCAACCCCAAGACAGAGGCGGGGCGGAAGCTGGTCTACCCAGATGGGGTCATCCTGGACCCGGTGAAGACCAGCCGGGTGGTGCGCATCGCCTTCAACGGCGGCTCCTCCTACGAGCCCCTCATCGCCTCGCTGGCCATTGACTGCGGGGTTAAGGTAAACATACTGGGGGCGGACACCAAGAATATCAACGGCCAGGCCTTCGGCACCATGCTCATCGGCCTGCCGGACAACGAGGCGGAGGCCGCCAAGGCCATTGCCTACATCAAGAGCCAGCCCAATGTAACGATGGAGGAGGTGCGCAATTACCATGACGGATCTGCTGAATAACGACCAGGTGCTCCGCCTGCTGGAGCTGGGCAAAAACGGCCTGCTCTTCGCCATCTGGGAGACCTTGTATGTCACGGTGATCTCCACCTTTTTTGCCTACCTCATCGGCCTGCCCCTGGGCGTGGCCGTGGTGGCGGGGGAGGAGAACAGCGTGCTCCCCCTGCCCAAGCCGGTAATGGCCGTGCTGAATTTTGTCATCAATATCCTCCGCTCGGTCCCCTTCCTTATTCTCATGGTGCTGGTCATCCCCCTGTCCCGGCTGATTCTGGGCACCTCTATCGGCACCAAGGCCACGGTCATTCCCCTTATTGTGGCGGCTTTCCCCTTTGTGGCCCGGCTGGTGGAGGGTTCCCTGCGGGAAGTCGACCGGGGCATGATTGAGGCCGCCCAGTCCATGGGCTGCTCCCCTCTCCAGATTATCACCAAGGTGATCCTGCCGGAGAGCCTGCCCTCTCTGGTCACCGGGTTTACCACCGCTTTTATCACCATCCTCAGCTATGGTGCCATGGCCGGGGCAATCGGCGGCGGCGGCCTGGGCTCCATGGCCCTGAACCTGGGCTACCAGCGGCGGATGAAAATTATCCTGTGGGTGTCCGTGGTGGTGCTGGTCATTCTGGTCCAAATCTTCCAGTCCGCAGGCACCCATCTGGCGGTGCGCATGGACAAGCGGCTGCAG
Organism: Pseudoflavonifractor sp. 524-17; assembly: GCF_009935845.1. Taxonomy (GTDB): domain Bacteria; phylum Bacillota; class Clostridia; order Oscillospirales; family Oscillospiraceae; genus Pseudoflavonifractor_A. The sequence continues at coordinate 64,844 of NZ_QWEK01000028.1, forward strand.
GGCAGCCAGAAAAAGGGGGCTCTGCGCAGGCAGAAGAAGTCCGTGGCGGATAAGTCCCACGGGGCGGGCAGTCTGTAGCCATCCATATATTTCAGTGGGGCGGGCAAAAATGCGGTTTTGTCCGCCCCTGCTTTTGTCTAAATTACCTTCTTGACAGATAGGTAAGTTGGGAGTACACTAAAGATAACCCAAGCGGAACTGAATAACGCCCCTCAAACGCAAGGAAGAGAAGAGTAGGCGGGAAGATACGTCACAGAGAGCCCGGTATGGTGGAAACGGGTACGGAAGGTCCGGCTGAACATGGTCTCGGAGCGGCGCACCGACTGCGGAGCTTTCCGCACAGGCTGCGACGGGAGCGCCCGTCAGCGCGCAGGAGTATGCTAGTACTCCGTAAGGCCCCTGTCGTGAGGCAGCGGGTGAAGCAAGGTGGTACCACGAAGCGGAATGCTCTCGTCCTTGAATGTGATTCAAGGGCGTTTTTTTGTGCTCCGGTTTGGGAGAAAATCAAATGGACAAAAGGAGAAATGAACATGAAAAAACTTACCTCTGTGCTGCTTACCGGCGCCCTGGGCTGCGCCCTGCTGGCCGGCTGCTCCAACTCCGGCACCGCCTCCGCGCCCTCCGCTGCCCCCAGCGCCGATCCCGCCCTGTCGGAGCCCTCCGCTCCCGTGGCCGAGAAGGTCACCATTAAGGTGGGCGCCACCCCCGCCCCCCACGCTGAAATTCTGGAAATCGCCAAGGATGTCCTGGCCGAGCAGGGCATTGAGCTGGAAATCGTGGAGTTCAACGACTACATTCAGCCCAACCTGGCCGTGGAAAGCGGCGAGCTGGACGCCAACTACTTCCAGCACATCACCTACATGAACGAGTTCAACGTCAGCGACGGCACCCATCTGGTGAGCGCGGCGGAGATCCACTACGAGCCCTTCGGCCTGTACGCCGGCAAGACCAACGCCATCGCCGATCTGGCTGACGGCGCTCAGATCGCCGTGCCCAACGACACCACCAACGAGGCCCGGGCCCTGCTGCTGCTGGAGCAGGAGGGGCTGATTACCCTGAAAGAGGGCGCCGGCATTACCGCCACTAAGGCGGACATCGCCGAAAACCCCAAAAACCTGGACATTGTGGAGCTGGAGGCCAGCCAGCTGCCGGTGCGCCTGGCCGACGTGGATATGGCCGTCATCAACGGCAACTACGCCATTGACGCCGGCCTGAAGGTCTCCGACGCCCTGGCGGTGGAGTCCGCCGACGGCACTGCCGCCACCGCTTACGTCAATGTCCTGGCCGTCAAGGAGGGCAAGGAGAATGACGCCGTTATCCAGACTCTGGCCCAGGCCCTTTGCAGCGACGAGGTCAAGGCCTTTATGGAGGAGACCTACGGCGGCGCTGTGGTGCCGGTGTTCTAAGTAATACTCCGTGGGGGGCCTCTGAACTCATCGGACATTGAGGTTTTTTCTACAGATTGACAGCCGCTGCAACTCAAGCAGCGGCTGTCAATGTTATACAAGGCTTCTGTTCCAATCAGGGGTGTCCCCTTCGGCGTCCTAGCCCTCCCGCACGCCCGCCATGAGCAGGCCGACGCCCTCCTTGGTGGCCTCGCTGTCCTGGAC
>NZ_QWEK01000029.1 GCF_009935845.1 Pseudoflavonifractor sp. 524-17
TATTTATCTTCCTTGCGAAAATGGAGAATTTGAAACATTTACATACAAAATAAGATAAATATAAGGCGGCTAGTATTAACACCACTAGCCGTCTTTGAATTTTACTATTGACAAATAGAAAACTAGCCGCTATAATACAAGACAATCAAGCAATAAAATAATAAACAATATCTGAAAGGGGAATAAACAATGGACACGCCGAAAACCTTAAAGGAAATTAAGATGGACTTTATCAAGGAATATGTCATGGAGCAGGGAAATGAAGATATTCAATGGCTGATTGATACCATCAAAACAGAAGTTGACACAAAGGACAAGGACGGAAAACCCATTAAGCGCAAAGCAACCTATATCGATATTAGAAACGCTTTCGCCCGTAAATACTTCCCTGACCTTGCCCCAAAGGGAACAAGCAAAAAGGCAAACATGATGAAAGATACCCTTGCCGAATTGCAAGCGGCCCTAAAGAAGAAATAACAATCAAGCGGGAGCGGCGCAAGCCGCCCCCGCTTTCCTTATCACGCCCAGCGGAGCGGGCGCAAGGGCCGACAAGCCGCCAACGGCGGCGCAGTCGGCTCCATCGAGCGGGAGCGGGACACACTCGGCGGCTGGTAGCTACTGGCGGCGGTGGCCTTGTTCGGCGGCTGATAGCATAGAACGCCCTACAAGGCCCATAGAAGGCCCTAGGAGCGTTTCAAGTCCCTAGGCAATACCCCACCGCAAAAGCCGCCTAGCGGCCCTTACAAGCGGCCTAGCGGCGGCGGTAGCAAAAAAGAGGGGGAGCGGCTAGGCCGTTCCCCCTTGTTCCGTATTGCAATCGCTTTCTTACTCTCCCTTATCGCTTTCTTGTCTATCTTCCCAATAGGAAGTATTTTCCTTGAATGTGTCTGTTAGCTTAACACTTGCAAGGCTTAAAGCGTCTGCGTTAGCGTCCCCATAGGTATCTAATGTCATTGCTCTGCTTGCGTGTCCCATCATAAGGGCTAAACTTGCAATATCCATTCCAGCACGAATACCAACAGTAGCAAAATTGTGTCTTAATCCATGCGGCACTATCTTTTTTCCGTAGGCATCAACTAGATTATTTCTATCTACAAATTCACTAAATAGGCGGTTATACTGTTGTGGGCGCATAAATTGTTCTTCTTCACCTACAACAAACCAATTATCTTGTGGGCCTATAAGTGCTTTCCGCTCCTTTAGTGCTTGCTCTAATTGCGGCAACATTGGAAAAGTTCTAGTAGAACTCTTATTTTTAGGATTTTTAGTGTAATCTCCTAATCCTTTTCCCTCACTTACTCCTACTGCTGACCTAACCCGTATAGTGTGCCTATTAAAGTCTATATCATTCCATCTTAACCCGCAAATTTCCCCACGCCTTAACCCGGCGTAAAAGGCTAACAGTATTCCTACATACATAGGGTCTTGCGGCTCAAAGTCCAAATAGACAGCTTCTAAAACATTGTCCATCTGTTCATTTGTCAAGTGTGTTACTTTTACATCTCCCTTTTTCGGCATTTTTACGCCTTTGAATGGGTCTTTTAACAATTCACCGTTATTATAGAAGTAGTTATATACTTTTTTCAGTCTTGCATATGTTGTATGTATTGTATTTTGTGATAGTCCTAAGTTATATAGCTTTGTTAGCCAACTGTTAATAACGGTATTATCAACCGTTGCAAATATATAATCTCCTAAATACGGCTTTATATACTTGTTGTATGAGTGTATGCTATTGCTATAAGTGCTTCTTTCTATTTCTCCTGTGTCTAGCTGGTGCTTTAGATATTCTATAAAGGTTTTATCTACTGTACTAGCCTTTCCTGCATTTGGCATTAAATCGGCTTCTGCATTAAGAGCGTCTAACCACTCTTTTGCTATCCGTTGCGCTTCTCTCTTGCCCTTTGCGTCTGGCAACATTTTACTAAGTTCTTTCCACTTCCCTTGTGTATCTTTGTATTTTGCCCTTGCTTGCCACGGCTTGCCCTTGCGGTCTAATTGCCGAACACTAACAGCGGTGTACTTCATCCGTCATACCTCCTAGGCTTGAATTGTTCCGCATTTCACGCCCCGATTGTACCGCATATGTTCCGCAAAGTCAATACTCGCTCCAAAAATGGCGAGCCCGCAAACCCTTGATTTTCAACGGTTTGCGGGTCTTGATTTTTGCTAGTTTCTGAAAATACTACTCCCACTCTATCGTCCCAGTTGGCTTCGGCGTAAGATCGTAAAGAACGCGGTTTACGCCTTTGACCTCGCTGGTAATGCGGGCAGTGATTTTCTGGAGAAGAGGGAAGGGGAGTTCCTCAATGGTAGCGGTCATGGCATCCACGGTGTTGACAGCGCGGAGGATAACACACCACTCATCGGCGCGCTTATTGTCCCGGACGCCCACACTTTTCAGGTCTGGGATAACAGTGAAATATTGCCACACCCTGCCCTGAAGTCCATGGTTAGCGAACTCCTCCCGAAGGATGGTGTCAGAGGCCCGGACAGCCTCCAGCCGATCCCGGGTGATGGCGCCCAGACAGCGCACCCCCAGACCAGGGCCGGGGAAGGGCTGCCGGTACACCATGGAGTCGGGGAGCCCCAACGCCGTGCCGCAGGCCCGAACTTCGTCCTTGAAGAGCATTTTCAGCGGCTCCACCAGCTCAAAATCCAAATCATCGGGGAGTCCGCCCACATTGTGGTGGCTTTTTACGGCCTTGACCGTTTTAGTGCCGCTCTCAATAATGTCGGGATAGATGGTGCCTTGGGCCAGGAAGCGGATGCCCTCCAGCTTGCGGGCTTCCTCCTCAAAGACCCGGATAAACTCGGTGCCGATAATTTTGCGCTTGCGTTCCGGGTTGTCCACACCGGCCAGTTTGTCCAAAAAGCGCTCTGCGGCGTCTACGTAAATCAAGTTGGCGTCCATCTGGTTGCGGAATACCTCAACCACCTGTTCCGGCTCTCCCTGGCGCAGCAGGCCATGGTTGACATGGACGCAGGTGAGCTGCTTGCCGATGGCCTTGATGAGCAGGGCGGCCACCACAGAGGAGTCTACCCCGCCGCTGAGGGCCAGCAAAACCTTTTTGTCCCCCACTTGGCGGCGGATGAGCTCTACTTGGTCGGCGATGAAGTGGTCCATATTCCAGTTGGCCTGGGCGCCGCAGAGGCCGAAGACAAAGTTGGACAGGGCCTCCCTGCGGGCGTCTGGATCGGCGGGCCAAGGCCTGTCCCCCTTATGGTCGGCCAAAAGCACAGGGACGGGAATGTTATAGATCTCCTTGGACACGTCGATCTCCTGGCCACCCACCACCCGGTTGGGCCCTCCGTTGAGAATGATGCCCTTTACGTTGGGCAGGGCGGCCAGCTCCTCCGCCGTGATATCGTGGGGGTAAATTTCGCTGTAAACGCCAAGGGCGCGGATCTCCCGGGCTAGGCGGGGATTTTCCTCACTGCCCAGGTCCAGAATCAGAATCATGTCCTGCTTCATCGCAGTCCCTCCTAAATTATGATTGTGCAGTTATCCTATCACAAGGAGGGGAGGGATCGCAAGTGCTTTCCCCGAAACAGGGGAGATTGAGAAGCTGTACCGTTCGCCAAGACATATCGCTTTGCGGGACAAAACTGCCGGCGGCAAGGCGAAAAATCGCAGGATTCCTGGTTGGATTTCAAGATTTTTGAATACCGCCGGCAGTTTTGTCCCGCAAAGATTTGTGTTGAGGCCGTTGGTACAGCTTCTAAGAGATCGATTTTCTCAGCCGGTGGCTAAGGGCGGCGGCCAGGGAGATCTTCAGCGCGTCCGGCACCAGGAAGGGGAACACGCACCGGGCCAGAACGGTGAGGATACCCACCGGGCCGGTGCTGCTGCTGTATACCAGCATGTACCAGAAGGTCCCGAACAGATAGCAAACTGCCATGCCCAGAAACATGGCCAAGAGAAGGAGCCACATTCTGTCCCGCCAAAACCGCTCCAGGGCCCATAGAAGCAGGGCAGAACAAAGAAAGCCCGCGATGTATCCCCCGGTGGTGCCCAGAAGGACGCCGGGGCCGCCGCGGAACCCGGAGAAGACCGGAAGTCCCACCGCCCCCAAGAGAATATAGACCAGAATGGATAATGTGCCCCGCCTGCCGCCCAGAATGCCTACAGCGGCGAATACCCCGAAAGTCTGCATGGTAAAGGGCACGGCCGCCGGGACAGAAATCCAGGCACAGATGGCGATGAGTGCGGAAAACATGGCAATATAGGCCATATCCTTTGTTCTCATCCGCTGGGGTGTGCGTTTTGTGGTGGTATCCATAAAAAAACCTCCTCCTGAAACGGAAAAATTGACAACTGGAACTGTACCATGGTTTTCCTTGATTGTCAACTAAAATATAAAATTAGTTTACGATTGTGAGAGACGGGGTCAGACCGGGATAGAATCGGGGGTTCGGGGAGAAACTAGTACTCCACCAAGTCAGAAACTAGCATTTGTCTCCAGGCAGGGGTTCCACGTGGCGTCGTTGCCGTCTTTGGCGGGCGCCGGCCCAACGGCGTCCTCCGCCTTGCCTTGCAAAAAACTGCTTGTCAGACGAAAAGTTTTTTCCTACTTGGTCATTACGCAGGTTTTCAGACAGACTCCAGTCTTAAATTTCTGAACAGGAGGCGGGGACATGGAAGACGAGAAACAGGGGCAGTGCGAGGCTCAGCGGCAAGATATCCGGGAGCTGGGCTCGGCGGTGATCCACACCCAGCGGGGGACCATCCACACCATGACTATTGTGGGGCAGATTGAAGGCCATCAGATGCTGGATCCCTCCACAAAGACCACGAAGTATGAGCATGTGATGCCGCTGCTGGCGGCGGTAGAGGAGGGGGAGGAGGTAGACGGCCTGCTGGTGCTGCTCAACACGGTGGGGGGAGACATTGAGGCGGGCCTGGCCATCGCGGAGCTCATCTCCGGTATGAAAAAGCCTACAGTGTCTCTGGTGCTGGGAGGCGGGCACTCCATTGGGGTGCCCCTGGCGGTGGCGGCTAAGACCTCCTTCATTGCCCCCTCTGCCGCCATGACCATCCATCCGGTGCGGATCAACGGAACGGTCATTGGCGTGTCCCAGACCTTTCACTATTTTACCCGCATTCAGGAGCGTATTCTTCAGTTCGTCACAAGGAACAGCAACATAGAGCGGGAGACCTTTACCAAGCTCATGCTGCAAACAGGGGAGCTTGCCGCAGACGTGGGCAGCGTGATCTACGGGGAAGAGGCGGTGGCGGTGGGACTCATCGACCATATCGGCGGCCTCAGCGACGCCCTGGATTGCCTGCACCAAATGATAGACCAGCAAAAGAAGGGAAAAGAAGAGAAGACGGACAGCACCGACAAATAACAGGCCGGGACTGGGCGAAAACACCGCCAGTCCCGGCCTGTTTTTATGGGGGTGCAGCGGGGGAACAAGGCGGGGATATGGGGCGGCGAGAAAGGATAGAGGGGTATAAGAGAAAACAATGGAAATATTTTTAAAGCTATGATATTATAATAAAATAGCGTGGCAGACGCTATGGATCAAAAAGCGGGAAAGGCATGGAGGGAATGCAAGTGAGCTTGATAGAATCTATCTTAATGGGGATCATCCAGGGGATAGCGGAATTTTTGCCTATCTCCAGTTCCGGCCATCTGGTTTTGTTTCAAACCTTCTTTGGTATGGAGAATGTGGAGGAAAACCATATGCTCTTTACCGTGCTGCTCCATTTCGGCACCTTAATCTCTGTGTGCGTCTACTATTGGAAAGACATTCTGGATATGATTCGGGAGTTTTTCCTGGGCATCGCGGCCATTGCAGGGAAGGGGAGAGGGGAGAAAAAAATGCCGCCCGCCCGCCGCATGGTGCTGCTGATCGTGGTGGCTACGGTACCGCTGGTGTTTATCGTACCTATCAAGGGGTGGATGGAGCAGATTTTCTCCAGCAGCATCATGGTGTCCATCGCTCTGATGATCACCGGCTTTCTGCTGTTCTTCTCCGACCGTATGGCGAAGGGGCGGAAGAACGCCAAGACGGCCACGGTGGCAGATGCGCTGATTGTGGGCTGCGCCCAGGCCATTGGCACCATTCCCGGCATTTCCCGCTCCGGCATCACTATCTCCACCGGACTGTTCCAGGGGTTTGAGCGAAAATTCGCGGTGCGCTTCTCCTTTTTGATGTCCCTGCCGGCGGTAGTGGGCGCCAACATCCTGGAGCTGGCGGAGGCCATCGGAAGCGAAACCGCCGCGGCCATTCCCGTACCCACCTACATTGTGGGAATTGTGGTCTCCGCCCTGGTGGGCTACTTCGCCATACGGCTGGTCAATATCCTGTCGGACCAGGGAAAGTTCGGCATGTTCTCCTACTACTGCTGGGTGGTGGGACTGGGTTCGCTGATTGCGGGGATTATCGTTCCGCTCCTTACAAAATAAAATGTAACGCGCAAAATTACCGAAAACTGACAGATATCTGTGGGACAGATCGGTCTGCCCCCAGGAAAGGATGACTTCCATGGCCACTGCACAGAAGAAGAGCAACAGCGGAAAACGGACTTCCTCCAGCGCCCGGGGCGGCGGAGGCAGCCGCGCACGCGCCGGCGGCGCAGGCCGAAGGAGCCAGCCGGCCCAGAAGCCCATCCGGCGGGGCGTGGGGGCACTGGTCTGTCTGCTGCTGGCCATCTTCTCCGCTCTGGGGTATTTCAACGTCAAGGCTCTGTTCATCGACTTTTTCTGCAATGGGGTAAAGGGGCTCATCGGCTATGGATTCTACCTGCTGCCGCCCGCTTTGCTGGCGGCCAGCATGATTTTGGTCTTCCACCGCGGCCGACCGGTGTGCCTGCGCCTGTGGTGTACACTGCTGCTCCCGGTAGCGGCAGGGGCGCTGCTCCACCTTCTGTTCGCGGGGGGAGAGTACGACTGGAATGTGCAGCTGTTTCAGAATCTGTGGACGGAAGGAAGGGCGCTTCACAGCGGCGGCGCGGTCAGCGGGTTTCTCGCCTTCTCCTTCGCGGCGGCTTTCAGCCGGCTGGGAGCGGGGATCATTTTTGTGCTCACCGGCGCACTGCTGGGGCTGACCGCCGCCAATGTGACGGTAGTGGATGTGGTAGACTACCTGCGCAGCCGGCCGGAGTATGAGGAAGAGGAGCTGCCCCCCCGGCGGACCAAGGAGCGTCCTGTCCCGCCGTCTGCGCCCGCCCCTGCAAGAGAGCGGCGCAAGGCCATTGACATACCTGTGGACGAGGGTCCCCTGGTAGAGCAGACCCCGAAGGCAGAGCCTCCTGCTGCGAAAAAGGAGAAATTTTTTAACCGGAAGCCATCGGTGCCGGCTCCAGACCAAATTCTGACCGGCGGCAGTTCCCAGCCGCCGGAGCCAAACGTACCGGTTATCGCCAAGCCGGAGCCTGTCCAGGAGGAGCCCCAGGCGGACGGGGCGGACAACCTGATTCAATTTCCTGGGAAAGCGGAGGAGGCCGCCCCTGTTTTGGAGGATGTGGCTCCACAGGAGGAGGCCGTGGGTATTCCGCCGGAGCCGGAAAAGCCGGCTTTCGGCCTCTTCCGGCGGGAGAGTGCCGCCGGCCCGGATCTGCTCCCCGTGCCGGAGAGCCGGCGTGAGACGCCTGCGCCGGTGCCGGTGATTGAGCGGGAGCCGGCGGTGCGCAGGCCCACCCCCAAGCCGGACGGGGCGGACCAGGCCGTCGAGGTGGGCCGGGACATCGAACGGAGCATGGCGGAAGGAGTGGAGCCATACTACCAATATCCAACCGCCGATTTGTTGAAGGAGAGCGGCAGCGTGTCTGCCAGCGACGTGGCGGGAGAGTTGCGGGCCAACCAGATCCGTCTGGCGGATACCATCCGGTCCTTCGGCATTGACGCCGCCATTGTGGACGCGGTGCGGGGGCCGTCGGTGACCCGGTATGAGCTGGAGCTGGCCCAGGGCGTACGGATGAACAAGCTGACCAATCTCACTGACGACATCGCCCTGGCCTTGGGAGCCACGGGAGTGCGTATCGCCCCCATTCCGGACAAGATCTCCATGGTGGGCATTGAGGTGCCTAACCGTCTGGTGGCGCCGGTGGGGATACGGGATGTGATCGACTCCAAATCCTTCCGGGAGCATCCATCCAAGGTGGCTTTCGCCGTGGGGAAGGACATCAGTAACCGCTGTGTGGTGTGCGATATCGGCAAGCTGCCCCATCTGCTCATCGCCGGCACCACCGGATCCGGTAAATCGGTGTGTACAAACTCTCTGATTATCTCTCTGCTCTATAAATCCTCCCCGGAAGAGGTCCGCCTCATTATGGTGGACCCCAAGATGGTAGAGCTGGGGATCTATAATGGAATTCCCCACCTGCTCATCCCGGTGGTCACCGACCCCAAGAAAGCGGCGGGTGCGCTCCAGTGGGCGGTGACGGAGATGATGAAGCGCTACCGTGCCTTTGCGGAGGTGGGGGTGCGGGACCTGAAGTCCTATAACGCCTTGGCCGCGCGGACGGAGGGGCTGAAGAAGATGCCCTCGGTGGTGGTGGTCATTGACGAGCTGGCCGATCTGATGCTGGTGGCGGCGAAAGAGGTGGAGGAGTCTATCTGCCGGGTGGCCCAGATGGGCCGCGCCTCGGGAATGCACCTGATCATCGCCACCCAGCGGCCCTCCGCGGACGTGATCACCGGCCTGATGAAGGCTAATATTCCCAGCCGGATCGCCTTCGCGGTGCAGTCCTCGCTGGACTCCCGCATTATTTTGGACACCACCGGCGCGGAAAAGCTGGTGGGCCGGGGGGACATGCTCTATTTCCCCCTGGGCTCCGGCAAGCCCCAGCGGGTGCAGGGCTGCTTTATCTCCGACGAGGAGGTGGCCAGAGTGGTGGAGTATGTCAAGCGCAGCGGCACCGCGGAGTATGACGAGGAGGTTCTGCACGAGATCGAGCAGAACGCCGCCGCCAAAGAGAAGGGAAGCAAGGGCGGGGGAGAGGCGGTCTGCGCCGACGAGGACGACTACGACGAGCTGCTCCCCAACGCCATTGAGGTGGTGGTGGAGACCGGCATGGCCTCGGTGTCCATGCTCCAGCGCCGGCTGAAGCTGGGCTACTCCCGGGCGGCCCGGCTGGTGGATCAGATGGAGGAGAAGGGCGTGGTGGGCCCCTTTGAGGGATCCAAGCCCCGGCAGGTGCTCATCTCCAAGGCCCAGTGGCAGGAGATGCAGTACAGGCAGTCCATGTCCCCCGGAGCGGGCCCGGCAGAGGGCTCCGGCGGTCCCGTCCCGGATGAGCTGGAGTTTGAGCGGGACGCCGTCGATCAGGGACCGCCCCCCTTTGACCTTGACGATTGACATAGGAGGATGTTATGGAGTGGCTCCCCTGCGGAGAGAAGGAAAAGCAGGAAATCTGTGACGGCTTGCGGGCCTATAACGCCCCGTTTCTGGGGCAGGTACAAGATCTGTCCCTCTGTGTGAGGGAAGAAGGAGCGGTAGTGGCCGGCATCGTTGCCCGGTTGCTGGTGGATTGTATCTATGTGGAGCTGCTCTGGGTGGCGGAGCCCTACCGAAAGCAGGGCTTGGGCCGCCGCCTTCTGGAAGAGGCGGAGACCCGGGGCAGAATCCTGGGGGCGCGGCGGATGGAGCTGGACACGTTCTCCTTCCAAGCGCTGGACTACTACCCCAGGCTGGGCTTCCGGTGCTTCGCCCGGGTGGAGCCCTATTCCGGCCCCTATAGCCGCAGCTACTTCCTGAAGGAGTGGGAGGATTGAAGGCAGTGCCGCAAAAACGGCATGGTCAGTGAGACCATGCCGTTTTATGTACCAATGTTTCGTCAGCTCTAAGACTGGTAGTACCGAATGAGGGCCTGGGTGCCTTCGTCGGCAAGGCCCTGCTGGGCCAGGGACTCATAGAGCCCGCAGACCGTGTTGAGCATCTCCAGGGTGACGCCCCGCTGGGCGCACTCGGTCTGGATGATCTTCATGTCCTTGATGAAGTGCTTGATAAAAAAGCCGGGGGCCAGATCGCCCTTGAGGACCCGGGGGGCCATGTTGGCGATCTGCCAGCTCCCCGCGGCGCCGCCGCCAATGGCGTCCAGCATGGCCTGGGGGTCCAGCCCGGCGGACTGGGCATAGACCAGGGCCTCAGTATAGGCGGCGGTGGCGCCGGCCACGGCGATCTGGTTGGCGGCCTTGGTGTGCTGTCCGGAGCCGGCAGGGCCCATATGGTGGACGCTCTTTCCCAGAAGCCGGAAGAGGGGGAGAGCCTGCTCAAAGTCGGCGGGGCTGCCGCCGGCCATAATGGAGAGGGTGGCGTTCCTGGCGCCGCTGTCCCCGCCGGAGACGGGGGCGTCCATTACCCGGATGCCCCGCTCCGCCCCCAGGGCGGACAGCTTCTCCGCCAGGGCGGGGGAAGAGGTGGTCATATCAATGCACAGTGTGCCCGGGGCGGCATGGCGGAAGATGCCCTCCGGGCCGGTGAAGACCTCCTCCACGTCCTGGGGATAGCCCACCATGACGAAGACATATTTTGCGCCCTCCACCGCCTGGGCAATGGTGGCACAGGGGAGCAGCCCCTGATCCTCCGCGCCGGCCAAAGTCTCAAACCGGCGGGTGTAAACCGCCACGGGATAGCCGGCCGCCGCCAGATGGGCCGCCATAGGCCGCCCCATTACCCCTGCGCCAATCCATGCGAGCTTGTCCATTATAACACGTCCCTTTCCGTTAAAAATACAACGCATTTTGCGGATTACCGGCATCACTGGAAAGCCTGCGGCAAGCCCCAACAGCGTTATGGCTATTTTAGCATACCTGAACGAGGGCTACAAGAAGCGTAGGATTCCTCTGTGTCAAAAGGCGCGAAAAGCGCTTTCTATTTGGAAACAGATGTGCTACAATACACAGCGTACGGATATCTGCGGGGAACGCCGCATGGAGCGGGGGGCGCGTTTTGACTATCTTGGGAATAGACCCGGGCTTTGCCATTGTGGGCTTTGGAATTGTGGAGACGGGGCGGGGGGGACAGCGGCTGATCCAGTGCGGGGCCATCACCACCCAAGCGGGTTTGCCCCTGCCGGTCCGGCTTCGGCAGATCGCAGACGACATGGGGACGCTGATTGGCCAGTTCAGCCCCGACGCCATGGCGGTGGAGGAGCTGTTTTTTAACAGCAACGTAACCACCGGCATCGCTGTGGCCCAGGCCAGAGGGGTGATTTTGGTGGCGGCGGAGCGGGCCGGGGTACCGGTGTTTGAGTACACCCCCTCCCAGATCAAGCAGGCGGTGGTGGGATACGGCAAGGCGGAGAAGCGGCAGGTAATGGATATGACCCGGCGGCTGCTCCAGCTGAAGCAGGTGCCCAAGCCGGATGACGCCGCTGACGCGGTGGCGGTGGCCCTGTGTCACGCCCGGTCCAGCCATTCCAAGCTGAGTCTCTACGACTCGGCCCAGCCCGGCAGCGGCCGGTGGGCGGCCCGCCGCCGGTAGTACATGGGGCTTTCTGTAGAAGCGTAAGAAGGAGCAGACGGAATGTTTTACTATCTCAGCGGCACAGTGGCCCATGTGGAGCCCTATCTGGCCGTGATCGACTGCGGCGGCGTGGGCTATGCCTGCCGTACCACCAATCAGAGTATCTCCCGCCTGACGGTGGGGCAGAAGGGAAAGCTGTTCACCCATCTCTACGTCCGGGAGGAGATTTTTGAGCTCTACGGCTTTGCCACCGAGGACGAGCTGAACTGCTTCCGGCTGCTCATCGGGGTGTCCGGGGTGGGGCCCAAGGCGGCGCTGTCCATCCTGTCCGCCACCACGCCGGAGGGGCTGGCCATGAGCATCATCACCGGGGACGAAAAGGCCCTCACGGTGGCCCAGGGCATCGGGAAGAAGATTGCCCAGCGGATTATTTTGGAATTGAAGGATAAACTGGCCAAGGGCCAGATTGCCGCCAAAGGGGAGAGCTATGGAGGCACCGGCGTGACGGTGATCCCCCAGAACAAGTCCAGCGAAGCCGCCGCAGCGTTGGCGGTGCTGGGGTACAGCACTGGGGAGGTGGCCCAGGCATTAAAGGGAATCGACGTGGAAGCCCTGGCCCTGGAGCAGATCATCAAACAGGCGCTGAAGAAAATGGTAAAATAAGAGAGAAATCAGCGTGTCAAAAAACGCAAAATCTGAAGGTTTCAGGGGTTCCTTTTGCATCCAAACAAACCAGTGTCCAGTCTGGCAAAAATACTTTTTCGACAGGCTGAAGTTATGTTTCAAACAAGGTCTGGAAATCTGAGCCCTCAGAGGCAAAGGATGTGAGTGCTTGAGCATTGATTTTTCCGCCGACGGCGGCTTTGAGACAGAGGAACCTCTGGTGACCACCTCGCTGACCCGAGAGGACGAGGGGGAGTACTCTCTGCGCCCCAAGGCGCTGTCCGAGTACATCGGCCAGAAGAAGGCCAAGGAAAACCTGGAGATCTTCATCCAGGCGGCGAAGATGCGGGGGGAGCCTCTGGACCACGTGCTCCTTCACGGCCCGCCGGGGCTGGGCAAGACCACCCTGTCCAACATCATCGCCAATGAGATGGGGGTGCATATCCGCATCACCTCCGGCCCGGCCATTGAAAAACCGGGGGATCTGGCTGCGCTGCTGACCAACCTGAACGAGAACGACATCCTCTTTGTAGACGAGATCCACCGGCTTAACCGCTCGGTGGAGGAGATCCTGTATCCCGCCATGGAGGACTTCGCCATTGATATCATCATCGGCAAGGGCCCCTCGGCCAACTCCATCCGGCTGGATCTGCCCAAGTTCACTTTGATTGGGGCTACCACCCGGGCGGGCCAGCTGTCCGCCCCCCTGCGGGACCGGTTTGGCGTGACCCTGCGTCTGGAGCTGTACACCCCCCAGGAGCTGAGCCTTATTGTCTCCCGCTCAGCAGGCATTCTCAATGTGCCGATTGAGGAGGCGGGGGCCATGGAGATCGCCCGGCGGAGCCGGGGTACGCCACGCATCGCCAACCGGATGCTCCGACGGGTGCGGGACTTCGCCCAGGTGCGGGCGGGCGGGGTGATCACCCAGAACGTGGCCGACCAGGCCCTCACCGCTTTGGAGGTGGACTTTCTGGGCCTGGACGCCATCGACCGGCGGATGCTGTCCAGCATTATTGAGCACTACGGCGGCGGTCCGGTGGGCCTGGAGACCTTGGCCGCTACTATTAACGAGGAGGCGGTCACTCTGGAGGATGTCTACGAGCCCTATCTGATGCAGATGGGCTTTCTCACCCGTACCCCCCGGGGCCGCTGCGTCACCCGGAGAGCCTATGAGCATCTGGGCCTGCACGTCCCAGTCGGTCTGGCAAACGGCGGCCTGGACCAGCTGTCCCTATGACTCCGGGCTATATCCGGGCGGTCTTTGCCAGCTCCCGGCCGGAGCCGGACTCCTATCTCAACGGCCTCCCAGCGGTGCGGTACCTGCTGGAAGGGGGGCGGCTGGAGTTTGACGCCCCGGTGACCTTTTTGGTGGGGGAAAATGGGACGGGAAAGTCCACGCTGCTGGAGGCGATTGCTGTGGGGTACGGCTTCAACGCCGAGGGAGGTGGCCGGAATTTCAATTTTTCCATCCGGGCCACTCATTCCGAGCTGTGCCGGCACCTGACGCTCTCCCGTACCCGCTACCCAAAGGACGGCTTCTTCCTCCGGGCAGAGAGCTTTTATAATGTAGCTTCTAATATCGATGACCTGGACGAGGGAAGCGGGGAGCTCCTGGCGGGCTACGGCGGGATCTCCCTCCACAAGCAGTCCCATGGGGAGAGCTTTTTGGCCCTGGTACAGAACCGTTTTTGGGGAAAGGGCCTGTATCTGCTGGATGAGCCGGAGGCCGCCTTGTCCCCCAGCCGCCTGCTGACGCTGATGGGGCAGAGCCGCCTGCTGGTCCAGGCGGACAGCCAGTTTATCATTGCCACCCATTCGCCCATTCTCAGGGCCTACCCAGGGGCGTGTATTTACCAGCTCTCCAGTGAGGGCGTCCGCCGGGTAAATTATAAGGAGACAGAGTACTACTGCTTGACCCGGCGGTTTCTGGAAAATCCGGAGAAAATGCTCCAGTATCTCTTTGACGGCGGCTGGGCGGAGGAATAACGCTTATATCATGACATAGGAAGGATTGTAACTATGGGAAAGCTATTTGGAACAGATGGAATCCGCGGTGTGGTCAATGCCGGTCTGGACGCCCAGCTGGCCTATCAGGTGGGCCTGGCGGCGGCGGTGGTGCTGGGGCGGGACAAGGGGAAGCAGCACCCGCGGGTGGCCATCGGCAAGGACACCCGCATCTCCTCCGACCTGCTGGAACACGCGCTCACCGCCGGACTGTGCTCGGCGGGAGCGGATGTGCTCCAGCTGGGGGTGGTGCCCACGCCGGCGGTGGCCTTCCTGACGGTGGACAGCGGGGCGGATGCAGGCATTGTGATCTCCGCGTCCCACAATCCTTTTGAGCACAACGGCATCAAAATCTTCAACAGCCAGGGCTATAAGCTGCGGGACGCACTGGAGCTGGAGATTGAAGCGATCATTCTTTCAGGCTGTCAGGTGCCTCTGAAAACCCATGGAGATTTGGGGCGGGTGATCCCCGTGGGAGAGGCGGAAACCAGAGCCTATCTGGATCACCTGGCTGCCACGGTGGACACGGATTTTGCCGGCCTGCGTATTCTGGTGGACTGCGCAAATGGCGCGGCCTCCGCCACCGCACCAGGTCTGTTTGCCCGTTTTCCCAAGCTCCAGACGGACATCATCCACGCCCGGCCCAACGGGGTCAATATTAACGACAAGTGCGGCTCCACCCATATGGAAGAGCTGAAGGAGCGGGTGCGCGCCGGAGGATACGATCTGGGCCTAGCTTACGACGGGGATGCCGACCGCTTCCTGGCGGTGGATGAGCGGGGTGAGGACATCGACGGCGACCAGATCATGGCGGCCTGCGCGTTGGACCTCCAGGCCAGGGGAGAGCTGAAGGGCAGCACGCTGGTGGGGACGGTGATGAGCAATCTGGGCCTGCACCGGTTCGCCGAAGAGCACGGAATAAAGCTGCTGTGTACGCCGGTGGGAGATCGAAATGTGCTGGAGCAGATGCTGGAGGGGGACTATGTCATCGGCGGAGAGCAGTCCGGCCACACGATTTTCCGCCGTTACGCCACCACCGGCGACGGGGAGCTCACCTCCCTCCAGTTCCTCCAGGTACTCCACCGCTCCGGAAAGAGGGCTTCGGAGCTGGTAGCGGACTGTAAGCGGTATCCCCAGGTGCTTATTAACCTGCCAGTGGCCAGCAAGGAGAAAAAAGAGGAGATTATGGAGGCCCCCGCCCTCCAGACCGCCATTTCTGCCCAGGAGGCCGCTCTGTCCGGCGAGGGACGTATTTTAGTCCGCCCATCAGGGACAGAAGCTCTGCTTCGGGTGATGGTAGAGGCAAAAACCCAGGAAGCGGCCATGACACACGCTGAAAAATTGGCGGATGTGATAAAAAAGCTGGGATAATTTTTGACCTTGTATAAATATTTTGCATAAATACTTGACAAGACACCTATTTCCTGCGTATAATAGAGGGCAAGGAGAGCACAGATGAAATCTTTTCTCCCGATTAAGGAAGAACCCACAGACGAAATTCTGTGTACTTGGGCGTTAAATGGAGACCGGGAGGCAGAAGAGCAGCTGGCGTTGCGGTATAACCGGGTGGTGCGCGCCTTTGCCCGGCCCTATTTTCTGGCGGGAGGGGACAGTGAGGACCTCATCCAGGAGGGAATGCTGGGACTGCTTATGGCGATACGGGAGTATGACGGCGGCAAGGCCGCCTCCTTCCGCACGTTTGCGGAAGTCTGTATCCGTAACCGCCTGCTCTCCGCGATTCAGACTGCATCAAGAGATAAGCACGCTCCTTTAAATAACTATATCTCTTTCGAAACCCCGCTTTTTGACGGTTATACCATCCACGATACCTGCGGTACGGGCTGCCGTTGTCTGGAGAACCCGGAAGATGCTGTGATTGACCGGGAGGAAGTCCGTGAGCGTATGAATGTGCTGAAAGGCCAGTTATCCGGTTTCGAAGCAAAAATTCTCCGGCTTTATCTGAATGGGCTGTCCTATTCAGAAATTGCCGTTGAGGTAAGACGGTCCCCGAAATCGGTGGACAACGCCGTACAGCGCATCCGTCGCAAGCTGGCGCGGCACCAATTATCCGGCGATGTCAGCGAAAGCTGAGCGCAATATATCACTGACCCAGCACATTACGGTTTATTCCGGACCTGGGCAACAAGTCAAAGAGAGGGTATTTATCATGTACGAAGACAAGACTTTGGTATGCAAAGAGTGTGGCCAGGAGTTCGTGTTCACCGCCGGTGAGCAGGAGTTCTATGCGGAGCGCGGCTTCCAGAACGAGCCCCAGCGCTGCAAGAGCTGCCGTGACGCCCGCAAGGCCGCTTCCCGCGGTCCCCGCGAGTACTTCACCGCCACCTGTGCTGCCTGCGGCGGCGAGGCCCGGGTGCCCTTCGAGCCCAAGTCCGACCGCCCCGTGTACTGCAGCGATTGCTTCGCCCGTATGCGTGAGGAGCACTAAGCATCTCTCAGCACAGCGACTGCAAAAGGAGACGCCCGCTTGGGCGTCTCTTTTTCTTATTTTGTGACACATTCAAGGACGTTAAAGTTTCTGGAAAGGCCAGTCTCATCTTGCAAAAGAGGAGGAAATCGGATATACTACGGTTATCCTAGAATTGGAGGTCTATCCCAATGGTTCAGATTACTAAAGATACCATTATTGGCGAGATCCTTGATATCGCCCCCGAAACCGCACCTTTGTTCATGTCTATCGGCATGCATTGCCTGGGCTGCCCCTCTTCCCGGGGGGAAACCGTGGAGGAGGCCTGCATGGTCCACGGCGTCAATGTAGAGGCGCTGCTGAACGCCCTCAATGAAGAGATTGCGAAGCATAGCAAGTAAAGAAACTTGCTGAGTCAAAAAGGAGCGGCGTACCGCCGCTCCTTTTTGATATCGTCAATACGCCTGAGAATCGGTAAAGGGAGGCGGGGAAAATACGGCGCAGCGAAAATGACAACATCGTCCACGCTGCATTTTGGCCGCCAAACGTTACCGGTTTTCGAGTGCTTTGACTATATACATAGGGAGGTGACAGCATTGCGGAGGGTAGAGCTGTCCCCGCGACTTCAGACGGTGGCCGGCCTGGTACCGGAGGGCGGGGGCTTTGTGGACGTTGGCACGGATCATGCCTATTTGCCTACCTATCTCATCCAGCAGGGGAGGATTCCGGCGGCGGTGGCCTCCGACCTGCGGAAAGGCCCCCTGGAGCGGGCCATGGACACAGCCCGGCGGTATGGGGTGGCGGACCGGATGTCCTTCCGCCTGTGCGACGGGCTGGCGGGGATCGCGCCGGAGGAGGCCGGAACGGTAGCCATCGCCGGTATGGGGGGGGAGACCATTGCGGCTATTCTGGCGGCGGCTCCCTGGGTGCGTACACCGCCCCGGCGGCTGATTCTCCAGCCCATGAGCGGCCTGCCGGAGCTGCGGGGCTGGCTGGAAGCGCATGGGTTCTGCATAAAGGCGGAGCGGCTGTGCCAGGAGGGGAAAACCCTCTATACCGTAATTTTGGCAGCGCCGGGGGCAATGGAGTCCCTGACCCCGGCGGAGCGCTGGGCCGGCCGGCAGGAGCACGGGCGGGGGGATCCCCTGCGTCCTGTACTGCTGGAACACCTGCTGCTGCGGGTGGAACGAGCGCTGGAAGGGATCCGGCGGTCCGCCAAGCCGGAGGATCTCCCCCGGCGGCAGGAGCTGGAAGAAGTATATCAGGGGTTGAACGAGATGAAAAAGGAGCTGGAGACATGACAACCGTAACGGATATCTACCGGCATTTGGACGAGGTAGCCCCCTTTTCCCTACAGATGGACTTCGACAATGCCGGTTTTCTGGTGGGCAGGGGGGATCAGGCGGTGACAAAGGTACTGGTGGCCCTGGATATCACCGAGATCGTGGCAGAGGAGGCGGAGACCTGGGGGGCGGAGCTGATCGTGGCCCACCACCCGGTGATCTTCCAGCCCGTCCACCGCGTCACCGACACAGATCCGGTGGGGCGGGTTCTGCTGACTCTGGCGGAACGGAGGATCGCCGCAATCTGTGCCCACACCAATCTGGACGCGGTGGCGGGCGGGGTGAATGACGCCCTGGCCCAGCGGCTGGGACTGGTCCAGACGGAGCAGCTGAAGCAGGACGGCACGGACCACCTGGGCCGGCCCTATGGGATTGGCCGTGTGGGCGTCTGGGAGGGTACGGGGATGTATGCCCCCGCTTTTGCCCAGCAGGTAAAGGAGGCCCTGGGGGCTAATGGGGTGCGCTATGTGGACGCCCGCCGCCCTGTGCGCCGGGTGGCCGTGGGGGGCGGTGCCTGCGGCGATATGCTGTCCGATGCATTCCGCATGGGCTGCGACACCTTTGTTACCTCAGATGTGAAGTATCACAGCTTTTTGGACGCCAAGGCCATGGGACTCAATCTCATCGACGCGGGGCACTATCCCACGGAAAATGTGGTCTGCCCCGTGCTGGTGAAGTGGCTGAGCGCGGCCTTCCCTAAGCTGGAGATAGCGCAGTCCAAGCGCCATGAGGAGGTCTTTTCCTACCTGTAAGAAGAGTTGAATCAATACAGCGCGCCTGTCTGGCACGGATAAGGGGTTGCGCCGTTGTGAACTTTATGATATCATATTTTCGCCTATTTAGATAACAGAAGGGGACGAATCCAATGTCAGGACATTCCAAGTGGCATAATATTCAGAAGACCAAGGGTGCGGCGGACGCGAAGCGGTCCCAAATTTTTACCAAGATCGCCCGTGAGATGATTGTGGCGGTGAAGCAGGGCGGCAGCGGTGACCCTGCCAATAACTCCCGCCTGGCCACGGTCATCGCCAAGGCCAAGGCCGCCAATATGCCAAATGACAACATTAAGCGCACCATTGACAAGGCCCTGGGGGCAGGCAACACCGACAGCTTTGAGAACGTGGTGTATGAGGGATACGGCCCCAACGGCGTGGCCGTCATCGTAGAGGCGCTCACCGACAACCGCAACCGGACTGCGCCCGAGGTGCGCCACCTGCTGGACAAGTACGGTAAGGGCCTGGGGGCCACAGGCTGTGTGTCCTGGTCCTTTGACCGGAAGGGCGTGATTGTCATTGAGCGGGAGGACCTGGACGAGGACACCGTTATGATGGACGCCCTGGACTGCGGCGCCGACGATATGCAGGCGGAGGAAGAGGTCTTTGAGGTCTACACTACCCCGGACGCCTTCGGCGAGGTGCTGTCCAAGCTGGAGGAAAAGGGCTACAGCTTCCTGGAAGCTGCGGTGCAGATGGTGCCCCAGAACTATGTAAAGCTGACGGACGAGGGCGACCTCAAGAATATGGAAAAGCTCATCGACCTGCTGGAGGATAACGAGGACGTTCAGAACGTCTGGCATAACTGGGACCAGGAGTAAGTGTCCCGGATTTATAACAGCATGAAGGGCCGGAATGCGATGCATTCCGGCCCCTTTACCGTCAGGGGACGAGGTGGCCCCAGTAGACGGCGGTATTATTTGGTATGGCGACCCAGCCGTTCCGCTGCAACGCTGGAAGAGGGCGCCGATCCGGCGGAGAAATTCGGAATAGGCCTTGTTTGAAAAATGGCAATATGCTCAGCGGTGAGATATTTTTTCGTCAGACAAAGCCGATTTGACGCAGGAATACTGGATGTATTTCAAGGAAAATCGGAAAAGTATGGCGGAAAAAGAGCCGCCGTTTGGGCGTGTTGACAATTTTCAAACAGGACCTAGTTGCTCTCGCTGGGCCGGGGGGCGCAGGAGCCGGACAGGCAGCGGTGGAGGAAGCCCTCCCGATTATAGAAGAGGGGGTGGGGGAGGGAAATCGTCTCTTCCTGACCGCTGAAAAAGCGGTCAATGCCGCCCAGCCGGTGGGCCAGTCCGCCGGAAAATCCCTGAAACCGGGGGCAGAGCACTTGGAAAACCTCCTTTATCTAGGTAGTGAATGGGTGCTCCTCCTGGCGGACATTCCAGAGGAGAAAGACCTTACCACTAAGGCGGAGAATGCGGCGGCACTCCCGCTGAAAGCCGTCTGGATCAAACCAGTGGAAGGACTGAGCGGCGGTGACATGGTCCGCACTGTGATCGGGGAGGCCGGTGGCCTCAGCAGTGCCGGTTAAGATCTCAGCGCCGGGATAGGGGGCCAGGAACTACCTGGCCTCCTGGGCCATATCTCCATTGGGCTCTACCGCCCAGACCTGGGCGCCTCGCTCCAGCAGAGCCTGGGAAAACAGACCGGTTCCCGCACCAATGTCGGCTACCCGCTGGCCAGCGGCGAGCCGGCCGGGAGCAAAAAGCCAGTCCATCAGGTGGTCGGGACAGCCCGGCCTGGCCTGGGCGTAGATCTGGGCCAGACCGGAAAAACACTGGATCGTATCCATAAAAAACGCCACATTCCATTTGGAGCAAAATTTAGATGTAAAAGGCGTCTAAAGCGGTGAGCTTTAGACGCCTTGTATGGGCAAGTAAGCCTGTAAGCCGGGTTCTGTCATTTAAGACAGCCATCTATCTCGACGCACCGTTGCCGGTACGCTCCAGCCGCCTCCTCGGGACAGCCGGGCCGGCTGCATGTCCCTCCACGGCGTTGCTCCGGATAGAGTTTACAGCGATGGACTGTTCCCAGCCATCGGGTGAGCTCTTACCTCGCCTTTCCACCATCGCCCCCCTTCCCTCGACAGGGAACGGGGGCAGTCTATTTCTGTTGCACTTTTCCTAGGGTCGCCCCCGGCGGGTGTTACCCGTTATCCTTGCCCTGCGGAGCCCGGACTTTCCTCACAGACAGGCCTTTCGCCCCGCCCGCGCGGCTGTCCAGCTTACTTGCAGAAGAGATTATACCCCAAAGCGGGGCGGTTGTCAAATATTGCGTCGGGTGCGGCCCAAATATCTGTGTACCTGATTCCGATAGGCGATATAGCTGCCGCCGAAGGCACGGGTCAAAAAGGGCTCCTCCACGGTTACAATCTGTAAATGGAACAAAAGGGCGGTCAAGGCGGACAGTGCCAATAGAATCCAACCGGAGAACAGGAGAAACATACCGAGATAGACCAGATCAAACCCGAGAAAGGCCGGATTGCGGCTGAATTGATAGATCCCATTTGTAATGAGCCGGGTTTCACCGGCCTGGGGGACCCCCGCCCGCCAGCTGTCCCCCATAGCAGCCGTCGAGAGGAGGAAGACTGCCGTCCCCGCCAGCCCAGCGCAGAGTCCGGCGATTCTCGCCCACAGCGGCAGGGACGGGGTATTTCGGATGAGGCTGGCAAGCTCCAAAATAGGAACTGCCGTTGCGGCAAGGGACATGGCGATCTCAATAAACCGGGCCAGGCCCTGCTTTTTTCTTCCAATTTGGCTGGTCTGTATCCCGTTTCTGTGCTGGGAGAGCATTTTGAGGAAATAGCAGCCATAAAAGGCCAGCAATATAAAAATTCCACCGATTTGAAACAACAAACCGTCCACCTTCTTTCGCGGAACCTGTCCCGTCCGGCATGTGTCAGGAGGCGCCCTTTGCCTGGGAGCAGGGGACCTGCTTCAGGGCGCGCATGGAGTTGAGAATGGCGATGACGGAAACCCCCACGTCGGCAAAGACAGCCTCCCACATATTGGCCACGCCGAAGGCGCCCAAAAGGAGAACCAGCAGCTTGACGGCCAAGGCGAAGACGATGTTCTGACGCACAATAGCAAGGGTTTTTCGGGCGATGCGGATGGCGTCGGCCAGCTTGGAGGGCTTGTCGTCCATCAAAACCACGTCGGCGGCTTCAATGGCGGCGTCGGAGCCCAGAGCCCCCATAGCAATGCCGATATCGGCCCTGGCCAGGACCGGCGCGTCGTTGATGCCGTCTCCCACAAAGGCCAGAGCGCCTTTTGGGGACTTCTGGGCCATCAGTTCCTCCACGCGGCTGACTTTGCCGGCGGGGAGGAGCTGAGTGTAGACCTCGTCCAAGCCCAGCTGGCGGGCCACCGCCTCGCCCACAGCTTTGGTGTCCCCGGTAAGCATCACCGTCCTGCGGACGCCAGACGATTTCAAGGCGGAGATAGCTTGTGGAGCGTCTGGTTTTATCCTGTCGGAGATGACGATGTGGCCGGCGTAGACGCCGTCTATTGCCACATGGATGGTAGTGCCGGTCTCCTCACAGGGGCGCCAGCCGGCGCCGGCCTCCTCCATCAGCTTGTCATTGCCGGCGCAGACGATATGCCCATCCACCTTGGCCCGGACCCCACGGCCGGAGCGCTCCTCCACATCGGAGACCCGGCTGGGGTCAAGCTGCTTTTGATAAGCCTCTTTGATAGAGCGGGAGATGGGGTGGTCAGACCAGCACTCCGCCAGCGCGGTCAGCTCCAAAAGGTCTTCCGGTTGGCGGTCTTTTGGGTGAATAGCGGTGACCTGGAAGGTACCCTGGGTAAGGGTCCCGGTCTTATCAAAGACGACCAGCTCCGTGCTGGCCAGCGCCTCCAGATAGCTGCCTCCCTTGATGAGGATGCCCGCCTTGGAGGCCCCGCCGATGCCGCCGAAAAAGGCCAGAGGTACAGAGATCACCAGGGCGCAGGGGCAGGAGATGACTAAAAAGGAGCAGGCCCGGCTCAGCCAGTCAGCCCACTGCCCATGGAAGAAGAGAGGCGGGATCAAAGCCAGCAGCGCCGCGGCGATGACCACAATAGGGGTATAGTAGCGGGCGAATTTGGTAATAAAAGCCTCTGATTTGGCTTTCCGGCTGGAGGCATTCTCCACCAGCTCCAGAATGCGGGCCACAGTGGATTCGCCGAAGGGTTTCGTCACCTTCACCCGGAGGGGGCTGGTGAGGTTGATGCAGCCGCTGACAATCTCGCCGCCGGGGGCGATCTCCCGGGGGAGGGATTCTCCGGTGAGAGCGGCGGTGTTCAGGGTGGAGCATCCCTCCAGGACAACGCCGTCCAAGGGCACCCGTTCGCCGGGCTTGACCAGAATGACGCTGCCTGCCGCTACGTCCTCGGGGTCTACCTCCTCCACGCCGCCGTCCCGCTCCAGATTGGCGAAGTCAGGGCGGATATCCATCAGGGCGGCGATAGACTGCCGGGATTTCCCCACGGCAAAGGACTGGAAAAGCTCACCTATCTGGTAGAAGAGCATGACAAAGACAGCCTCTGGATAGTCGCCAATGGCCAGGGCGCCCACGGTGGCCAGAGCCATTAAAAAGTTTTCGTCAAATACCTGGCCGCGGGCAATGTTGCGCAGGGCGCGCCACAGTACATCCCATCCCACGGTAAAATAGGGGACCAGAAAGATGAGAAACCGTGCCAGACCCTCCACCGGCAGCAGAGCAGAGACAATCAACAGCAGACCGCTGAGAAGAATGCGCCCAAGCATCCTCTTCTGTGTTCCGTTCATTCCAGACCTACCTCCTTGAAAAATCTATTAAATAAGGGGAAATATAGAAAATAGAGGGGTGGAAACCGGGCGGCTTGGCCACCGCCCGGTTTTCGTGCCGCGCTTAGAACCTGTATTCATACCGGTTGAAGGCAACCTGAATATAGATTCTTAGAGCTGAATAACGCAGTCCGGCTCCACCTTCTTGCAGACTTTAACCACCTCTTTTAAAATGCTGTCAAAGCGGTCGCTGTCGGCATCCAGGGTGAGCTTCTGGGAGAGAAAGCTGACAGTGGCGCTGTTCACGCCGTCGATGCGGTTGATGGCGGTCTCCATTTTGGCGGCACAGTTGGCGCAGTCCAGATCCACCAGTTTGAAGTGCTTTTTCATGTCAAAATCTCCTTTACAGTTGTATTTTGAAGCTTGATTGGGGATAGGGGAGGGCTTACTCGGCCACGTGCTCCATGCCCTGGTCCAGGATGGTGCGCACATGGGTGTCCGCCAGGGAATAAAAAACCGTCTTGCCCTCCCGGCGGTACTTGACCAGCTTGCTCTGCTTGAGAGCCCGAAGCTGGTGGGAGATGGCGGACTGGGTCATGCCCAGCAGATTGGCGATGTCGCACACACACATCTCCGACTCAAAAAGTACGTACAGGATCTTGATGCGGGTGGAGTCGCCAAAAATTTTGAAGAGCTCTGCCAGGTCGTATAGAATCTCTTCATCGGGCATATTTTGGTTGACCTGGGCCACAATGTCCTCATGAACGTGGATATAGTCGCACTGCTCCACATCGCCGCCGCGGTTTCCAGACATAGGATCCCTCCCTTTTTCTTATATGAGCTATTGTTCATATGTTATTATACACGCTGGGGCGGACTTGTCAAGGGGGCGGAGAAAAATTTGCAAAAAAATCCGTGGTGGAGTATAGTAATAGGAGTTCCGCGAGGAATTTTTAGGAAAGACCGGATTGGGACGACGGGAAGACAGGGGAGGCAGGACAGATGCGCAGAAAAGACAGAGAGATGGGACAGGAGTTTGCCCTGATGGTGTTGGATAAAGCGGAGTGGATGACCCTGGCCATGACGGGTTTGGACGGGGCGCCTTACTGCATCCCTATCAATATGGCACGTCAGGGGGAGTGGCTCTACCTCCACAGCGCCCCAGAGGGGGAGAAGGCCCAGTGCCTGCGGGTGCATCCAAAGGTGTGCGTCACCGCCGTAGGGGATACTCATGTGATCCCCGAGCGGTATACCACTGAGTTTGAAAGTGCCGTGGTGCGGGGGACGGCGGAGGAACTGACGGAAAATCAAGACCGGCTGGAGGCGCTGCGGATTTTCTGCGCAAAGTACTGCGGTCCCCAGCAGATGGGGGAGCGGTTTGAGAAGGCGGCGGCAGGCAGCTTTGGCCGCACCGCCTTGTTCCGTATCCATATGGACGAGATTACAGCCAAGCGGAAGAAGTATGCCGCAGACGGAACAGAGCTGAAATATGGGGCAATGGGGTGAGAACATGGAGCAGATTCACTATTTAAAGGGAGACGCCACTGCTCCGGCAGGGGCGGGGCAGAAGATGATCGCCCATGTCTGCAACGACATCGGCGGCTGGGGAAAGGGGTTTGTCCTGGAGCTCTCCCGCCGGTGGACGGAACCGGAGCGGCAGTACCGGGCCTGGTACCGGGACGGAACAGAATTTGCCCTGGGCCGGGTGCAGCTGGTGCGGGTTAGTGAGGAGATCACGGTGGCCAATCTCATCGCCCAGCGGGACATCCAGCCCATCGGCGGGGTGCCCCCCATCCGGTATGACGCACTGGAGACCTGTATGGCTGCAGTGGCCCGGGAGGCTGTGGGTATGGGTGCCAGCGTCCACATGCCCCGCATTGGCTGCGGTCTGGCCGGCGGTCGGTGGGAGGAAGTGGAGCCCATTCTCCAAAGGGCGCTGTGCGCCCACGGGGTGCCTGTGTATGTCTACGACCGGTAAAACTGCGCGGATTCAGCAGAGAAATCCTGGGGACGTATTCTAATTTAGAGATCGATCTGTTATAATAAACCAATCAAGATTTTGGAACCTACAGGCTGTGGGAGATTCAGGGGGTTATCACATGGACACTTTTTCCGCACTGGCAGCTCAGCTGCGTCAAACTTGTCCGGTACTGGAGCTGCGGGAAAGGGAGCCTATGGCCCGGCATACCTCATTTCAGACCGGAGGTCCCGTCCGCCTTATGGCCCTGCCCAAGACGGAGGAGGAGGCGGCTGCCGGGATAAAGGCCGCCGCCGCGCTCGGAATTACCCCCTTTTTTATGGGAAACGGATCCAATCTGCTGGTAGCAGACCAGGGCGTGGAGGTATTTCTCATCAAAAGTGTCCGGGGGTTGGAGCGAATGGAGGCCGGCGGGCCGGAAAAGATTGAGGTAGGGAGCGGATGCCTGCTCTCCCGTATTGCTAATTTCGCGCTGGAGCGGGGGCTGACCGGGCTGGAGTTCGCCCACGGTATCCCCGGCAGTCTGGGGGGCGGAATTACCATGAATGCCGGCGCGTATGGCGGAGAGCTGTGCCAGGTGGTGGAGCATGTGACTTATTTGACGCCTACAGGGGAGATGGAGACGATTCCTAGGGCGGACTGTGATTTTCAGTACCGCCGCAGCGCCTTTTCCGGCGGCGAACGGCTGATTCTCCGGGCCGGATTGGCGCTGAAGCCGGGGGAGCCGGGAGAGATTCGGGCCAAAATGGAGGATTTAGCAGCCCGCCGGCGGGAGAAACAGCCGCTGGGGTACCCAAGCGCGGGGAGTACCTTCAAGCGGCCGTCAGGCCACTTCGCAGCCGCGCTGATTGAGTCCTGCGGACTGAAGGGAGCCAGCGTGGGAGGCGCCCAGGTGTCGGAAAAACATGCGGGCTTCGTGATCAACCGGGGTGGGGCCACCAGCGGCGACATTCTCCGTCTGACAGAGCGGATTCGCGAGACCGTCCTGCAAAAGACAGGCGTGGCGCTGGAACTGGAGATACGCCTGCTGGGCTTCTAAGCGCAGCCTGGCTGGAGCGGAGGGATGAGAAATGGAATTTGTTATTGTTTCGGGCTTGTCGGGGGCGGGAAAGAGCAAGACGGCCTCTTTTTTAGAGGATATGGGCTTTTACGTGGTGGACAACATGCCGGCGGCCCTGATTCCCAGATTTGCCGAGCTGTGCATGGCGGGAAAGGGGAAATACGACCGGGTGGCTCTGGTGACGGACATCCGGGGCGGCCAGACCTTCGACGGGCTTTTTGAGGCGCAGCAGGAGCTGACCCAAATCGGGTGCGCCTATAAAACCCTGTTTGTAGAGGCAGAAACAGAGGTTATTATCAAGCGCTATAAGGAAACCCGGCGGATGCATCCCTTGGCGAAAAACGGCCGCTCTCTGGAGGAGGTGGTGCAGCAGGAGCGGGCCGCCCTGGCCCCGGTACGCCAGCGGGCGGAGTATATCATCAACACCAGCGCACTATCCACAGCCAAGCTGCGGGGGGAGGTGCTGCGCCTGTTTGGAGACGGCAAAGAGGCCCACGCTATGGGCGTGAATGTCATCTCTTTCGGCTTCAAGTATGGCATCCCGATTGAGGCGGATCTGGTTTTCGATGTGCGCTTTTTGCCCAACCCTTACTACTTAGCGGAGCTGCGGCGCCAGACCGGCCTGGACGAGCCGGTGCGCTCTTTTGTATTTAATTACCAGCAGACCCGGGATTTTATGACCCATCTGGAAAATTTGATGAGCTTCCTGCTGCCCCAGTATGTGGCGGAGGGGAAGACCGCGCTGGTCATCGCCGTGGGCTGTACCGGCGGACAGCACCGCTCTGTGGCCATCACCCGGGCGCTGGCGGAGTTTGTGCGGCAAAGGGGCTATCAGGCCAGCGAGAACCACCGGGATATGACGAGAGCGTAGACGGAGAGCGCCGCGGAGGAATGATTATGACAGAATCTCTGTACAGTGAGTTTCAGTGGGTCAATGGCCCCAGAATAGTTGCCATCGGCGGGGGCACCGGACTGTCCACCATGCTGCGGGGGCTGAAACTTCACACAAAAAATCTGACCGCTATTGTCACGGTGGCGGATGACGGCGGCGGATCCGGCGTTCTTCGAGAAGATCTGAAGATGCCGCCCCCTGGGGATATCCGCCACTGCATGGAGGCGCTGGCCAATGCCGAGCCGGTGATGAGCCAGCTTTTGAGCTACCGCTTCCCGGAGGGAGCCGGCCGGCTGACCGGCCAATCCTTCGGCAACTTGATTTTAGCTGCCCTCAATGGGCTGTCTCCCTCCTTTGATGAGGCGGTGGCCCGGATGAGTCAGGTGCTGGCCATTACGGGCCGGGTGCTGCCAGTGACAAATGCGGATGTCAATTTGGAGGCCACCTTTGAAAATGGCACTTCTGTGGTGGGGGAATCAAAAATTTTCCAGTTCAAGAAGGAGCAGGATTGCCGCATTAGGCGGGTGCGTCTGCTGCCGGAGCGGCCGGCCGCTCTGCCGGCCGCCCTGGAGGCCATCCAACAGGCGGAGCTTATTCTGCTGGGGCCGGGGAGCCTGTACACCAGCGTGATACCCAATCTGCTGGTAGATGGGATTTCAGAGGCCGTCTGCCGCTCCAGCGCGCTGAAGATATACATCTGCAACATCATGACCCAGGACGGCGAGACGGAGGGAATGACCGCCGGCGATCATGTGGCCGCGCTGCTTCAGCACGGCCGGCCAGGGCTGGTGGATCTGTGCCTGTGTAACTCCGCTCAGGTGCGGCCTGGTCTGGTGGAGCGCTATCGGGAGGAGGATGCAGTTCCTATCATTATAGATCGGGAAGCGATTGAGGCCCTTGGGGTGGAAGTGATCACTCGTCCGGTATCCTCCGAGACCTCTAATTACGCCCGCCACTCTGTCACCCGTCTGGCCCAGGCGGTAATGGAGCTCTATCGGGAGCGGGCGGAGACCAAGATTTTTTAAGGGGGAGGGCCCATGTCCTTTGCGTCAGAAACGAAGAAGGAGCTGTGCCGGGAGCCGTTGTCCCGCCGTTGCTGTGCCCAGGCAGAGGCGTATGGGGTGCTGCTGTTCTGCCGCCATTTTTCCCGGGATGGAGCCCGGATTGCCACTGAATCGGAGGAATTTGCCAGCCGCCTGCCGGACTTGTTCCAGAGGGCATTTCAGGTGTCCTTTGACCAGTTGCCGGATGGGACAGGCGGAAAGCGTATCTTTTCAATTGAGGACAGACAGAGCCTTACGGCTATCTGCGCAGCATTCGGCTATGATTTAGAGGAGATTCTGGCCCACCATATCAATTTCGCCGTTCTGGAGGAGGAGCACTGCCGCGCGGCCTTTTTCCGCGGCGCCTTTTTGGCGGGGGGCTCGGTGACTGATCCAGCCAAGCGGTATCATTTGGAGTTGGCTACGTCCCATTACAATGTGAGCCGGGAGCTGTCCGCTCTGCTGCGGGAGGCGGGCTTTTTCCCAAAAGAGATTGAACGCAAGGGCAACTATATTACCTATTTTAAACAAAGCGAAACGATTGAAAACATTCTTACCCTGCTTGGTGCGCCGTTGTCCGCTATGGCGGTGATGAACGCTAAGGCGGAGAAAGAGGTAATGGGCCGGGTGAACCGCCGGGTGAACTGCGATGCGGCGAATCTGGATAAGGTTGTGGAGGCGGCCCAGGAGCAGATTGAGGCCATTCGGCGGCTGAATGACCGGGGAGCTTTGGCGGAGCTGCCAGAGAAACTGCGGGAGACAGCACGGCTGCGGGTGGCCTATCCGGAATTGACGCTGGCGCAGCTGGCGGAGGTATGTCAGCCGCCAGTGACCAAGTCCTGTCTGAACCACCGCCTGCGCAAGCTGGTGGAGCTGAGCCGGGGCCAGGGGAACGCCGGGACAAGAGAATAACAGGAGAAGCTATGATAGAAGTAGCGGGAAAATACAATACAGCGAAGATTTATACCGATGTGGTGGATGAGGCATCCATCGCCCAGGTGATTGAGCTGTGCAGCCAGGAATTTGCCGCCGGAAGCAGGATCCGGCTGATGCCGGATATACACGCCGGTGCAGGCTGCACAGTGGGTACCACTATGACCATCACCGACAAGGTGGTGCCCAATCTGGTGGGGGTGGACATCGGCTGCGGCATGGAGACCGTCCGTCTGCGGGAGCGGCATGTGGAGCTTCAAAAGCTGGACAAGCTGATCTATGAGCGGATTCCCTCTGGTTTTGCTATCCGGGAGAAGGCCCACCGGTATTCAGAGCGAATCCATTTGAACCAGTTGTGCTGCTGGAAGGCGGTGGACCGCCTGCGGGCAGAGAAGAGTCTGGGTACATTGGGGGGCGGCAACCATTTTATCGAAATGGATCGGGATGAAGAGGGCAATCTCTACCTGGTAGTCCACTCCGGCAGCCGCCGCTTGGGCTTAGAAGTGGCAAAGTACTACCAGGAGGCAGGGTATCGGGTGCTCAATCAGACCGACGAGGCCAGCCTGGAGCGGAGGATCGCCCAAATGAAGGCGGCGGGGGAGGAAAAGAAAATCCAGCAGGCCATTAAGACCTGGCGCAACACCAAGCACACTGCCATTCCCAAACCCTTGGCCTATGTATCCGGAGATCTCTTCGAGCAGTACCTTCACGATATGAAGCTGGTTCAGGCATACGCCGCCCTTAACCGCCAGGCCATGGTGGATGAGCTGGTGGAGGGGATGAAGTTCCACATAGAGGAGCAGTTTACGACGGTACACAACTACATCGACACCGACGCCATGATTCTGCGCAAGGGGGCGGTGTCCGCTCAGGCGGGGGAGCGGTTTCTCATCCCCATCAACATGCGGGATGGCAGCCTGATCTGTACCGGGAAGGGCAATGAGGACTGGAACTGCTCGGCGCCCCACGGGGCTGGCCGGCTGATGAGCCGGGGGGAGGCCAAGCAGTCCTTTACCGTGTCCGAGTTCAAGCGGCAGATGGCGGAGATCTACACCACATCGGTAAGCAGCGCCACGCTGGATGAGTGTCCCATGGCTTATAAGCCCATGGAATCCATTGTGTCCAACATTGCCCCCACCGCAGAGATGGAACGCATTATCAGGCCCATCTATAATTTTAAGGCGGGCAGCGAAGAGTAAGACGGGAGGAGCGCCATGTCTTTTGTCCACCTACATGTCCATACAGAGTACAGCCTCTTAGATGGCGCCTGCCGGATTCAGGATCTGCCCCAGCGGGTGAAGAAGCTGGGACAGACCGCGGTGGCCATCACCGATCACGGCGTCATGTACGGCGTGGTGGACTTCTACCGGGCCTGCAAGGCGGCGGGGGTAAAACCCATTATTGGCTGTGAAGTCTATGTAGCCCCCCGAAAGCGGACAGATAAGATTCATGAGTACGACGCGGAGGCCCGGCACCTGGTCCTGCTGTGCAAAAATGAGACAGGTTATCACAATCTGTGCCGCCTGGTTTCCCAGGGGTTTATTGACGGCTTTTACATCAAGCCCCGGGTGGATCAGGAGCTTCTGGAGGCCCATCACGAGGGCTTGATTGCCCTGTCCGCCTGTCTGGCGGGAGAACTGCCCCGGCTGATTTTGGGGGGCAACTATCAGGGCGCCAAGGGGGAGGCCCTGCGGATGCGGGATCTCTTTGGGGCGGATAACTACTATATCGAGATACAGGACCACGGCATCGCCGCCCAGCGGGAGGCCGCGGCAGGACTTCTGCGTCTCCACCGGGAGACGGGGATTCCCCTGGTAGTGACCAACGATGCCCACTACCTGACCCGGGAGGCCGCTTCCATGCAGGATACGCTGATGTGCATCCAGATGGGCAAGACTGCGGACGATCCAAACCGAATGCGGTTTGAGACGCAAGAGTTTTATATTAAATCGGAGGAGGAGATGGCTGCCCTCTTTCCCGACTACCCCCAGGCGGTGGAGAATACCCAAAGGATTGCCGACCAGTGTAATTTGGAGTTTGAATTCGGCAAATACCACCTGCCGGAGTTCAAGTTGCCGGCGGGACATACCGACCCGGACGCCTATTTTCAGGCGCTGTGCGACAAAGGCTTTGCCTGCCGCTACCCCCAGCCGGGGGAGGGCTTCCGGGCGCGGCTGGAGTATGAGATGGGAGTCATCCGGCAAATGGGGTTTGTGGACTACTTCCTCATCGTGTCGGATTTCATCGGCTACGCCAAAGGCAGGGGGATCCCGGTGGGGCCGGGCCGGGGCTCCGCCGCCGGGTCCATGGTGGCCTACTGCCTGGACATCACCGATGTGGACCCTATGAAATATGATCTGTATTTCGAACGTTTTCTGAACCCGGAGCGGGTTACGATGCCGGATATTGACATTGACTTTTGCATCCGCCGCCGGCAGGAGGTAATTGAGTACGTTCAGAATAAGTACGGCGGAGATCATGTGGCCCAGATTGTCACCTTCGGCACTATGGCGGCCCGGGGGGCTATCCGGGACGTAGGCCGGGCGCTGAATATCTCCTATGCCGACGTGGATACGGTGGCCAAGCAGGTGCCCAGCGGCCCCAGCAACCTCCACATCACCCTAGAGGAGGCCCTGAAGCTGTCCAAGCCCCTGCGGGAGAGTTATGAAAGCCAGGAGGACATCCATAGGCTCATTGATACGGCAAAGGCCATTGAGGGGATGCCCCGCCACGCCTCTACCCACGCGGCGGGAGTGGTGATCACAAAGCGGCCGGTGGTGGACTATGTGCCCTTGGCGCGGAACGATGAGTCCATCGTCACCCAATATGTGATGACGACGCTGGAAGAGCTTGGCCTGCTGAAAATGGACTTTCTGGGCCTGCGCAACCTGACCATTCTGGACGACACGGCGCGTATGGTGTGGGCCAAGCAGCCGGGGTTTTCTCTGGCGGATATTCCGGACCACGACCCGGAGGTATTTCAGATGCTCGCCGACGGGCGTACCTCTGGGGTGTTCCAGATGGAGTCCTCTGGCATGACCGGCGTGTGTGTGGGACTTAAACCCCAGAACATTGAGGATATCACCGCCATTATCGCCCTCTACCGCCCAGGCCCCATGGAGTCGATTCCCCGGTTTATCGCCTGCAAGCAGAATCCGGATCGGGTGACCTACAAGCACCCCAAGCTGGAGCCCATTTTGTCTGTCACCTACGGCTGCATTGTCTATCAGGAGCAGGTTATCCGTATTTTTCAGGAGCTGGGGGGCTACTCTCTGGGGCAGGCGGATATGGTGCGCCGGGCTATATCGAAAAAGAAGAAGGCTCAGATTGAAAAGGAGCGCCAGTCTTTTATCTACGGCGACCCTGAGCGGAATATTCCGGGCTGCATCGCCCGGGGGGTGGACGAGCAGACGGGGGCGGATATCTATGATGAGATCTACGACTTCGCCAACTACGCCTTCAATAAAGCCCACGCGGTGTCCTATGCCATTGTGGCCTACCAGACGGCCTGGTTCAAATATCACTACCCCAAGGAGTACATGGCGGCTCTGCTTACCTCGGTGCTGGACTCCAGCGACAAGGTGGCGGAGTATATCAATGAATGCCGGGAGTGCGGCATCGCCCTCCTGCCGCCGGATATCAACGAATCAGGGGCGGATTTCACCGTCTCGGGGGAGAATATCCGCTTCGGCCTGGCGGCGGTGAAGGGAGTCGGCTGGGGGATTGTAGGGGACATTCTCAAGCGGAGAAAAGAAAGGCCTTTTTCGTCCTTCCCGGATTTCTGTCTGCGGCTGTTTGACTGCGACCTGAACAAGCGGGTGCTGGAGAGTCTGATCCGCTGCGGCGCTTTTGATACTATGGGGGTGCGGCGATCCCAGCTGCTCCAGGGCTATGAGCAGGTGGTGGATTCTATCGCCCAGAACAAGCGGAAGAATCTGGCCGGACAGTTTGACCTCTTCGGCAGCGGGGCGGAGGAGAGCGCCCCAGAGCTTGTAGTGCAGAACATCCCGGAATTTTCCCGCCGGGAGCTGATGGCGATGGAAAAGGAGACCACCGGGCTCTATCTTACCGGCCACCCCATGGATGAGTATCGAGAAGCGGCAAAGCGGTTCCATGCGGTGTCCATGGGGGCGATCACAGCGGATTTTGCACAGGAGGGTGGGCCGGAACGTTTTTCTGACGGCCAGCGGGTGACCGTGGCCGGAGTGGTGACCTCCTCCAAGACAAAGACGACGCGCAGCAATACGCTGATGGCTTATGTGATGCTGGAAGACGACACGGGCTCTATGGAGATGCTGGTTTTTTCCCGGGTGCTGGGGGAGAGCGGCGCCTATCTGAAAGAAAATACGCCTGTTGTGGCAGAGGGCCGTATCTCCGTGCGGGACGAAAAGGCCCCGCAGATCATGTGCGATAAGATACAGCCCCTGGAGGAGAACGGCCAGGCCGCCCAGAACGCGCCTCAGTATCAAAAGCTGTATCTGCGCCTGCCCGCCCAGACGGATCCTAGATGGGGAAAAATACAGCGCATTTTGCTGATGTTCCCCGGAGAGGAGCCTCTGCGGGCGAAGTTTATGGATACCAATACCTGGTCCCAAGCCCTGCCCTGCCAGGTACACCCCATTTTGCTCCAGGAGCTGCGCGGGCTGCTGGGGGAGGAAAATGTGGCGGTGAAGGCGGCGGAACTCAAAACGCCGCAGGCTTCAAAGACACCGCCAGACCAGGTGGAAGGAGGAAACGGGACATGCTGAAAAAAGCTGCGTCATTGATGTTCCACCGGCTGACCATAACGGTTTTACTGATCGGGGTGCAGCTGGCGCTGCTGGCGCTGATGCTGCTGCAGTTTTTTGAGTACTTTATCTATTTCTACTGGCTGTGCATTGCCATATCCGTGGTAGCGGTGCTGTGGATTGTAAGCAGCCGCAGCGACCCGGGCTATAAGATCGCCTGGATTATTCCGATCCTGCTTTTTCCTGTCTTCGGCGGGCTGTTCTATGTGCTGGTAGGGGGCAACCGGCTGTCTCTACGGGCGCAGCAGAAGATGCAGGGGATGGAGCGGCAGATGGTAACCGCTCTGGAGGGGGACTGTAAGACCGATGGGGAGTGGCCCGGTGTGGAGACCACACTGGAGCGCTACGGCGAGGACGCAATACGCCAGGCCAGCTATCTGGAGCAGTACGCCCATGGGCCATTGTACACCAACACGGAGGCAGCCTATTTTCCCCTGGGTGACAGCGTGTTCCCACAGATGCTGGAGCAGCTGAAGCGGGCGCGGCGATATATCTTTATTGAGTATTTTATCATTGAAGAGGGGGTTTTTTGGAACTCCATCCTGGAGATTTTGGAGGAGAAGGCCAAGGCTGGGGTGGATGTGCGGGTGATCTATGACGATATCGGCTCCCTGTTCACCCTGCCCAAGAAGTACGCCCAGAAGCTGGAAGACAAGGGAATCAAGTGCTGTGTCTTCAACCGCTTTGTTCCGGTTCTTTCCCTGCGGCTGAACAATCGGGATCACCGGAAGCTGTGCATTATTGACGGCCACACTGGCTTTACCGGCGGCATCAATCTGGCGGACGAGTATATCAACCGGGTGGAGAAGTACGGCCACTGGAAGGACAGCGCCATCCTCCTGCGGGGGGAGGCGGTGTGGAGCATGACGGTGATGTTCCTGAGTATGTGGGACTATATCCGCGGCGCGCAGGAGAATTTTGCCGCCCTCCGGCCACGGGCGGAGGAGATGCCCCAAAACTGCTGGGAGTACTTTGTGCAGCCCTACACCGACAGCCCCTTGGACGGGGAGCCAGTGGGGGAAACTGTCTATCTCAATCTCATCACCAAGGCTAAGGACTATGTGTATCTCACCACGCCCTATCTGATTCTGAGCGACTGTGTGAACCGGGCCCTGTGCAACGCCGCCAAGTCTGGGGTGGATGTGCGTATTATCACCCCCCATATCCCGGACAAGCGGATCATTTTTGAGGTGACCCGCGCCCACTATGAGCCCTTGCTGGAGGCGGGTGTGCGCATCTATGAGTACACCCCCGGCTTTGTACACGCCAAAAACTTTGTGGTGGACGACCGTTTTGGTACGGTGGGCACCATCAATATGGATTACCGGAGTATGTTCCTCCACTTTGAAAACGGCGTGTGGCTGTGCGGTGCGCCCTGCCTGCTGGACATGAAGGCGGATTTTCTCCAGACGCTCAAGCACTGCGAGGCCATTACCCTCCAACGCTGCCGGGCCCACTCCTCCGGCCGCCACCTTCTGCGGGCGGTGCTGCGGGTGCTGGCCCCCCTGATGTGAGAAGCTGTGCTAATCGTTTCAGTACGCATCCATGCAGTCCCAATTATCCCTGGCTGTGTTAAACATCTCGAAATACGAAAATGGTACAGTTTTTAAAAATACGTGGGCCGTCCCTGTCACAAAAGGGGCGGCCCAGTTGTTTTATTATATAGAGGGACACAGCAGGGAGGTGACAAAATGAAACAGGAGACGGAGCGCCAGCTGGCAGAACGTCTGGTGTCGGACTACTCCGACATGATTCTGCGGCTGGGATACTCTATTTTGAACTCAGTGCAGGACGCACAGGATATCTGCCAGGAGGTGCTGCTGAAACGGATGGCGTTTGCCGAAACATTCCCCACCAGCGCCCAGGAGCGGGCCTGGATGGTGCGGGTGACGGTCAATGCCTGCAAAAATCTGCGCAGGAGCTTTTGGCGCAGGCATACCGTAGGGCTGGATCAGGCGGCGGAGCAGCCGGTTTTCCAGCCGGAGCCGGACGGGGTACTGGAGCAGGTCCAACAGCTTCCGGTGAGAGACCGGGAGGTGTTGGTGCTCTATTACTACATGGGCTACCACACAGAAGAGATTGCCGGACTGCTTGGCGTCCGACCGGAGGCTGTCCGCGCCCGGATGAGCCGGGCACGACGGCGGCTAAAAGCGGAATTGGAGGTGCAGGAGATATGAAACGGTATTTTGAGGAGCTGGATGGATTGTCGTTCTCTCCCAAGGAAAAGGATGCCCTGACAGAAATTCTGGTGAAGGGCAGGCGGGGGGGACAGACAGACTGCGGGACGGCCGTTCCCTACCGCCGGATGGCGGCTGCTGTAGCGGCAGTGTCCCTTCTGGCTGGAGCCGCCGGAGCGGTGTCCCTGGCAGGCATTTCACCAGAGTTTCGGAGCATGTTCGGCATTTCAGACAAAAACCAGGCCGAAAAACTGGCGGCAACCTCGGTCCAACAGACATTTTGGGATCAAAACGGGTCCGGCGCCAGTCTTACGGTGAAGGAAGTCGTGTGGGATCAGCGGAGCGTTTACGCCCTGATGGAGTTTCAGGCTCCGGAGGGAGACGTGCTCCCCCAGGCGGAGGGAACACCGGAAGGACGGGGGGATTATTGGTTTACAGGAGCGCCGGAGGAGCGTCGGCCAGCCGAAGTGGGGTTGTATACAGATGAGACAAAGACAGAAGGCGCAATCTTTTCTGGGTACTGGTGGGGGATAGACTCCTTGCCGGATGAGAACCCAACGGATAACCGAATTTCTTTGATGTTCCATCTTACATTTAATAAGAAGGTGCCAGAGCATCTGGGGTACTGTACATTGGAAAATCTATCCCAGCTGCGCATCTATTCTGGTGAGACAGGAGATTGGGCCCCGGTGGTCTATGACAATCTGGAATTTGATATCGGTTTTCCGTTGACCAGCATGGTGAAGTCCTATTCCTTTACAGGGCGTTCCAGTGTAATGCTGGACGGAACGATGCCGGCTGTGGTGGAAGAACTTTCACTCTCGCCTTTTTCCCTGTCCTTTTCTTTGCTTCTGACAACTGAAGATGCCTGTGAATATGTAAATGCGGCGGGAGAGCAGGCGCCCTGGCGGCCCTATATCCTGCTGAAGAGCGGTACAAAAGTGTATACCAAGCCAGGAGATACCATGTCTCTTTCCTGGCATAGCGATGCAGAGAAGCAATTTTTATATGCGGACGCCAGCTTCTATTTCCAATTTGAAACGCCAATTGACTTGGCGGAGATTGAGGAGATTGTATTTCCGGGGGACAACGACCCAGCAGAAGAGCTGCCCAACGGCGGCATAGGGCATACGGTATTGTTCTTGTTTTACCCTGGTAAATTTGAAAATGAGACATACTGGACAGAGGTCAATCCCTACTGGAGGCAGTCAGACGGTGAAATGCCAGACGCGCCCGAGGCCACCTCACAGATTGCGAAGTAATGCAAATTCCCCTGCTGCCAGCTGGCAGCGGGGGAATTTCTTAGTTCACCACATTAATAGGCTGATTGGCGGCAAAAGCGGCCAGATTTTGGACGGTGATGTCCAGCAGCCTCCGCCTGGCTTCGGCAGAGGCCCAGGCCAGGTGGGGGGTTATGATGCAGTTGGGGGCGTCGATAAGCGGGTCGCCGTCTCTGGGCGGTTCCTGGGGGAGAGCGTCCACTGCCGCGCCGGCCACCTTGCCGGAGCGGAGCGCCTGGGCCAGGTCGCCGCTGTGGATGAGAGGTCCCCGGGCGGTGTTGATGAGCAGAGCGCCGTCCTTCATCTTATCAATAGTCTCCTGGTTGAAGAAGCCTTTATTTTTTTCCGTCAGAGGGCAGTGAAGGGAGATGACGTCAGACTGGGCCAGCAGCTCGTCCATAGATACGGTGTGCAGGTGGGGCTGGTCCAAAAGGGCGTGGGAGGAGACGGCCAGTACCTCCATATCAAAGGCCATGGCCCGCTGGGCGACTGCCTGTCCAATACGGCCGTAGCCGATAATGCCGAAGGTCTTCCCAGCCAGCTCCATCAGGGGGCGGTCCCAGTAGCAGAAGTCGGCACAGCTCTGCCAGGCGCCCGCCCGGACACTCTGGGCGTGCCAGCCCACCCGGTTGGTCAGCTCCAGCAGCAGGGCGAAGACATGCTGGGCCACAGAGGGGGTGCTGTAGGCGGGAATATTGGTGACGAGAATGTCCCGGGCGCTGGCAGCAGTCAGGTCCACAATATTATAGCCGGTGGCGGTAACGCCGATGTAGCGCAGGTTGGGACAGGCGTCCATCACTGCCTGAGTAATGGGCACTTTATTGGTCAGCACCATTTGAGCGGCGCCGATGCGCTGGGCGGCCAGCTCGTGGGGGGTGCGCTCATAGACAGTGACGGGGCCGTAGGGCTCCAGCGAGTCCCAGGAGAGGTCCCCAGGATTCATGGCATAGCCGTCTAAAACGACGAGGGACATAGCAGCTTACCTCCTGTAGATGGAAAATTACCACTCTATTTTTGCGCCGCAGTGGGGACAGTATTTATCGTATGTGCGGCCTAAAAAGCCGCGGCAGTTGGGACACCGGCCAAATATGAGCCAGAAAATGACACCAGCAGCGGCAAAACCAAAGCTGAAATAGCCGAAAACATCCTTCTTTGTAACCGAATAAATGAAAAGGAACGCTGCCATAAGAAAACAGCCGATCAGCAAGAGACTTTTTGCAGTGCTTGGTTCACGATTGATGTCCCCCTTCCATTCCGCACTATGCCCCCAATTATATCATAGCGCCTAATTGGATTCAACTTGTTTTCGCGCCCCCGCCGTCGCTCTGCGGATCAGGGGAGAGACCTATATTTGGAAAGAATGACTGCTTTTCATTGAATTTTTTCCAAAGCGGAAGTATAATAATGTTTGCTGAAGAACTGGCGGCGCTATTGCTTGCGCATGAATTTCTGAAAGGGGAACAGAGCTATGAGTTCCGCTGCACAGGACTATTTGGATCAATTACAGGGAAAAACAGTGGCGGTGGTTGGCATCGGCGTGTCCAACACCCCGCTGATTAACATGCTGGTACGGGCGGGGATCAAGGTCACCGCCTGTGATAAACGGGGCCGGGAGGAATTCGGCGGTCAGGCGGAGGCGCTGGAGAGTCTGGGCGTTACCCTCCGGCTGGGTTCCGGCTATCTGGACCAGCTGGAGGAGGAGGTGATCTTCCGCACCCCAGGGCTGCGGCCGGACGTACCCCAGCTGCTGGCCGCCAAAGAGCGGGGGGCGGTAATTACCTCTGAAATGGAGGCCTTTTTTGAGGTTTGCCCCTGCAAAATCATTGCTGTGACGGGGAGCGACGGGAAGACCACCACCACCACCATCATCGCCGGCCTGCTGAAAGCGGCTGGACATACGGTCTACGTGGGGGGGAATATCGGAAAGCCGCTGCTGCCCGACGCGGCGGGGATGGAGATGGAGGATATCGCGGTGGTGGAGCTGTCCTCCTTCCAGCTGATGACCATGGGCCGCAGCCCGGATGTTGGGGTCATTACCAATCTGGCGCCCAATCATCTGGATGTCCACCTGGACATGGAGGAGTATGTCTCCGCAAAGGAGAACATCATCCGCTTCCAGGACGGGGACGGGGTGGCGGTGCTCAACGATGACAACCCGATTACCCAGTCCTTTGAGGGGCGGGTCCCCGGCAGGCTGGTGCGGTTCAGTTGCCAGCGGGAACTGTCCCAGGGCGTATTTTTGAAGGACAGCGCCATCTGGGTGGCGGACGAGACAGGGAGCCGGGAGGTGCTGCCTCTTGCGGACATTCTGCTGCCCGGCGGCCACAATGTAGAGAACTATATGGCCGCCATCGGGGCGGTGAATGGCCTGGTACCAGATCAGGTGATCCGGGAATTCGCCGCCTCCTTCCAGGGGGTGGAGCACCGGATCGAGCTGGTGCGCACCCTGCGGGGGGTGAAGTACTACAACGACTCCATCGCCTCCAGCCCATCCCGCACCGCCGCAGGCCTGCGCTGCTTCCGGGATAAGGTAATCCTCATCGCCGGAGGCTATGACAAGCATATCCCCTTTGACGATCTGGGATCGGAGATCGTGGACCATGTCAAGCTGCTGGTGCTCACGGGGGACACCGCCCCGAAGCTGCGGACGGCGGTAGAGGGCGCCCCCGGATATCAGCCGGGCGGGCTGGAGATTGTGGAGACCGATGATTTTCAAGAGGCCGTACTGACCGCCCACTGCCGGGCGGAACGGGGAGACGTAGTACTGCTCTCCCCAGCCTGCGCCTCTTTTGACAAGTTCAAGAACTTTATGGAGCGGGGCAATGTGTTTAAAACCATCATTCGGGGACTGGACTGAAAAACCGGAAGGAGGGGAAGAAAACTTGGATATGAAACAGGCGCTGGAGGGGCTGTGCGCATGCAACGCCCCCTCCGGATTTGAGGGCCCGGCAGCCCAGGTGGCCCAGGCGCTGCTGGAGCCGCTGATGGATCAGGTATGGACAGACCGCATGGGCAGCGTCATCGGCCTGCGCCGCTGCGGAAAGCCGGGGGCGAAAAAGCTGTTGCTGGACGCCCATCTGGACGAAATCGGATTGATAGTGACGGGAATCGAGGACGGATTTCTCCGCTTTCAGTCCATCGGCGGTGTGGATCCCCGGATGCTGCCGGGGCGGGAGCTGGCGGTGCTGGCCCAGCAGCCTGTGCTGGGGGTAGTGGCCTGTACCCCGCCTCACCTGCTGAAGGACAGCGAACGAAAAAAATCCGTTCCTATAGATAAACTCTTTGTGGATGTGGGCCTGAGCCAGGAGGAAGCGGAGAAGCGGATTCCCATCGGTACGCCCATGGTCTTTCGCGGGGGATGCGCCCCATTGGGGCAGGGAAAGCTGTGGGGCAAGGCCATGGATGACCGGGCTTGTTTTGTTACGCTGGTACGGGCGGCAGAGCTGCTGAAGGACGTGAAGCTGGATGTGGATCTCTACATTCTGGGCAGCACCCGGGAGGAGATCAGCGGCGCGGGAGCCAAGGGGGCCACCTTCTCCATCGCTCCGGATTTCTGTGTGGCAGTGGATGTAACTCACGGCCAGACGCCGGACGCCCCCAAGGAGAAATGTCTGACCGTAGGCGGCGGACCGGCCATTGGAGTGGGCCCCAATATGACCCGCTGGATGACCCAGCGGATGGTGAAGAAGGCGGAAAAAGAAGAGATCCCCTATCAGCTGGAGGTGATGGCCGGCCACACCGGTACCAACGGCTGGCATATGCAGATCAGCCGGGAGGGGGTAGCCACCTCGGTGGTGAGCCTGCCCCTGAAATATATGCACAGCCCCATTGAGGTGCTGGATCGGGAGGATATGGAGCGGGTGGCCCAGCTTCTGGCCGCCTTTGCCAAGCGTCTGGGAGAGGAGGCAGGCAGTCTATGCTGAGTTTGGTCAGGGAACTGTGTGCCCTGCCTGGTGTGTCCAGCTTTGAGGAGGAGGTCCGGGCCAATATCCGAGACCGGGTAGCCCCCTATGCCGACGAGACACGGGTGGACGCCCTGGGAAATCTAATTGTGTTCAAAAGGGGGAAGCGCTCCGGTGGCCCGAAGCTGGCTCTGTGCGCCCACATGGACGAGGTGGGGCTGATTATCCGCCGGATTACTGACGAGGGCTATCTGAAATTTTCCTGTGTTGGGGGAATTGACACCCGGGTGCTCATCGGCAAGCCGGTGCGGGTGGGGCCGGAGAAGATCCCTGGAGTCATCGGCCTGAAAGCTTACCATCTGGTCAGCGGCGAGGAGGAGAAGACCCTCCCCAAGACGGAGGATCTCTATATTGATATCGGCGCGGACAGCAAGGAGGAGGCGGAAAAGCAGGTGGCTCTGGGGGACTGCAGCGTCTTCGACAGCGACAGCGAGACCTTCGGCAGCGGCCTCATTAAGGCGAAGGCCCTGGATGACCGCATCGGCTGCGCGGTGATGATCAAGCTGTTGGAAGAGGAACTGCCCATGGACTGCACTTTCCTGTTTACTGTGCAGGAGGAGGTGGGCTGCCGGGGGGCCTTCGGAGCCGCCTTTGGGGAGAAGCCGGAGATTGCCCTGGTGCTGGAGACCACCACTGCCGCAGACCTGCCTGGCGCCAAAGGACACCAGAGCGTATGTGCTTTGGGCGGGGGGCCGGTGGTGCCCTTTATGG
Source organism: Pseudoflavonifractor sp. 524-17 (assembly GCF_009935845.1). GTDB lineage: Bacteria > Bacillota > Clostridia > Oscillospirales > Oscillospiraceae > Pseudoflavonifractor_A. The sequence goes on from NZ_QWEK01000029.1 coordinate 42,211, forward strand.
ATCTGGGCTCCGTGGCGGATCGGGAGCTGTTTGAGCTGCTCCGGGATCTGGCCCAGGCCAACCAGATCCCCTGGCAGACCAAGCACCGCCTCGCGGGGGGAAACGACGCCTCGGCGGTACAGCGATCCCGGGGGGGCGTGCGGACTGTAACCATATCTGCCCCAGTGCGTTACCTCCATGCGCCGGCCAGCGTGGCCTGCATCCAGGATATAGAGAATATATTGACATTGTCGCGGCTCTTTATCGGCGCGCTGGCCGGCCGCGGCTGACAGGGAGAGATAAGTGTATGGATATGTTAGAAACCCTCCGCGTCCTCAATAGCTGTCATGGTCCCTCCGGCGGCGAGGCGGGGATAGCCCAGGCCATCCGCGGCTTGTCCGCCCCCTTTTCCGATGAGATTACCACCGATCCGCTGGGAAATCTGATTGTCCGCAAACGGGGAAGAGGTCCCAAGGTGATGTTCGCCGCCCACATGGATTCCATCGGTTGTATTGTGACCCATATAGATGAAAACGGTTTTCTCCGCTTTGGACCCCTGGGGGGGCTGACCCCGGCGGAGATCGCCTATGCGCCGGTGCGCTTTGCCAACGGGACTCGGGGGGTGCTGGCGGTGTCCGCCCAGGCGGAGAAGGCATTCAAGCTGGATGATCTGTATATCGACATCGGCGCCAAGAACCGGGCGGAGGCCGAGTCCAAGGTGCAGGTGGGGGATACGGCGGTGTACGACACACCTGCCTATCAAGCGGGAGACCGGCTGGTTTCTCCCTATATGGACAACCGCATCTCCTGCGTGGTGCTGCTGATGGCGCTGGAGCGGCTTCAGCAGAGTGAGAACGACCTCTATTTTGTCTTTACTGTCCAGGAGGAGCTGGGGCTGAGAGGAGCCAGAACTGCGGCATTCTCGATTGACCCAGACTACGCGGTGGCGGTAGACGTGACCTCTGCGGACGACGAGCTGGACACCAAGCACCAGTGCTCCAGCGTTCTGGGCGGCGGCGCGGCAGTGAAGGTGATGGACCGCAGCGTCCTGTGCCACCCCGCCATAGTAGAAAAGCTGTGCGCCCTGGCACAGGCCGAGGGCATTCCCTTTCAACGGGATGTGATCCGGTTCGGCGGCACCGACGCTGGGGCCATTCACCAAAGCCGGGGCGGTGTGGTTACCGGGGGGATCTCCATTCCCTGCCGGTACACCCATACCCCACAGGAGATGGTGGACGCCCGGGACGTGGAGGCCTGCGCCGCGCTGGCGGCCGCCTATGCCGGGGCGGAGCTGGAGGGATGACAGACGCCCCCGGCACGATACAAAATCGAATAGATAGGATGAAAAAAGCGAGATGTCTTTACAGCTAAGTGAACGGGTCCGGGCCTTGGGGCGGGAGGCTCAGTCCGGCCTGCGGGAGCAGTTTGACCGCATCGACGCCATTGCCGAAGAGAACACGCAAAAGGTTCTGGCGGCCTTTCAGAAATATCGGGTGGACGAGAGCTGCTTTGCCGGCACCACCGGTTACGGCTACGATGACCTGGGCCGGGATCGGCTGGAGCAAATCTACGCCGATATTTTCGGTACAGAGGACGCTCTGGTTCGCATTAACTTTGTCAACGGTACCCACGCCATCGCCTGCGCTCTGTTCGGGGCGCTGAAGCCGGGGGACGTGCTGGTGTCGGCGGTGGGCGCACCCTACGACACCCTTTTGGGGGTGATCGGCGTAACGGACAAGGGCCCCGGCTCCCTGAAAAGCTATGGGGTATCTTACCGGCAGGTGGATTTGGCCGACGACGCGCCCGACCCAGAGGGGCTGGCCCGGGCGGTCCGGGACCCAAAGGTGAAAGCGGTACTGATCCAGCGGTCTAAGGGGTACTCCACCCGCTCGTCCCTGTCGGTGGAGGAGATTGGAGTACTGTGCCGGGTGGTACGGGAGAATAATCCGAACGCCGCCATTCTGGTGGACAACTGCTACGGCGAGTTTGTGGAGGCCAGAGAGCCCACCCAGGCGGGGGCAGATCTGGTGGTGGGATCTCTGATCAAAAATCCCGGCGGCGGGCTTGCTCCTACCGGCGGCTATCTGGCCGGGCGGCGGGATCTGATCGAGGGGGCGGCTATGCGCCTCACCGTCCCCGGCATTGGCCGGGAGTGCGGCTGCACGATGGGGAGCAGCCGGGCGCTGTACCAGGGACTGTTCCTGGCGCCCCATACGGTGGCTCAGGCGGTGAAGACGGCGGTATTCGCCGCCAAGATTATGGAGGGATTGGGCTACCGGACGGAGCCCGCCTCAGATACCGTCCGCCGGGACATCATCCAGATGATCCACTTCGGCGCGCCGGAGCCCCTGAAGCGGTTCTGCAAGGGCATCCAGTCTGGCGCTCCGGTGGACTCCTATGTGACGCCGGAACCCTGGGCCATGCCAGGCTATGACAGCCCGGTGATTATGGCGGCGGGGGCCTTTATCCAGGGGGCGTCCATCGAGCTGTCCTGCGACGCGCCCATGCGGGAGCCCTATACTGCCTACCTTCAGGGGGGCCTGACCTATGAGTCAGGAAAGGCGGGGGTTCTGCTGGCGGTGGAGGAGCTGCTCCGGACGGAATAAGAAGCTGTACCATTTCTAAGAGCCTGGGTTCTAGGTCAAGCAATCTGGCGCATAGTCTGAACCCAAAGGGGGGAGGGCTTGTGCGGTCTGTCTTTTTGCGGCGGCTGGCCAGCCGATACGGCGGAGGTACGGCCCAACGGAGATACCATCTCTTTCCTGCCTTGGCGGGGATTGGGCTGGCGTTGGCGCTGTTCTGGCAGATTGACCGGCTGGCCCGGCCGGTGGTGATTGAGCTGGCCGGAGCGAAGCTGCAAAATGCGGTGACGGAGATCGTCAACGACGCGGTAGGCCGCTCTTTAGAGGAAGGCGATGCCGGCGACGGGCTGTTTGCCATTCAGACCGACCAGAACGGGACCATTACTACCCTCACTGCCAACCCGGCCGCCTTGAACAGGCTGCGGGGGAGCATTCTGGCAGACGTGCTGGAGCGGGTGCGGGCATTAGACCGGGAGACCCTGGGAATCCCCATAGGAAATCTCACCGGCTGGGGGATCTGTTCCGGCCGGGGGCCGGTACTGTCCGTGCAGGTACTGGCGGCGGCGGTGCCAAGGGCGGAGTTTCGCAATGAGTTTACTGCGGCGGGGATCAACCAGACCCTCCATCAGGTGATGCTGGACGTGACGGTGGAGGTGTCCCTGCTGCTGCCGGGGGGAAGGGCAGAGTATAGCATAAATGTTCCGGTGTGCGTGACGGAGACGGTGATTATTGGACAGGTGCCGGACACCTATCTCAACCTTCCATTTGGTTACGAAAAGGAGAGAGGAGAACTTTCTTAATATACATGTTTCTTCGTGATACGTTGTTCCGTTATCTGCAGATGATGCTGCTGGCCGCCCTTCCGGCGGCGGTGCTGTTTGCCGGCCTGCGGCCCTACCGGAAGAGGACTCTGGCAGCCATGGGGCTGAGAAGCAGCACGCTGCGGGAGGGGGCGCTCCTTCTGTTTGGGGCCATCGTGTCCGGCGTACTGGTGATGACGCTCCTGCCGGACTTTGTGGTAGAGCCGGCGGCCACAACGGATGGTATGTGGGGAGACGTGCGGCTGCTGGTCTGCCGGTATGGGCCGTTTTACCGGGTGAATTTGGTGCCGTTCCATATGCTTTCCGATTACCGGTGGGAGCTGCAAAAAGGCGGCTGGGCTTTTACCCTGCTGAACCTGGGGGGAAATCTGGCGGTCTTTGTGCCCTTCGGCCTCTTTCCCGCCCTGCTGTGGCGGGGAGCCAGGTGGCAGCGGGCGGCGAAGACCGGCTTTATTACTTCTGTGTTCATCGAAATTGGACAGTATTTCGTGGTCCGCAGTACCGATATTGACGATGTCATTCTCAACACCCTGGGGGCGATGCTGGGGTATGGACTGTTTGTACTCCTGCGCTGGCGGACGCCCCAGTTTACGGCGCGGTTTCAATGTGAAGAAGTGGAGGCTTTAGATGGACGAACAACAGGAGATCCAGACCCTTCGAGAGGAGCTGGAACAGGCCAATTATGAGTACTATGTGCTGGACAACCCCACTATGTCCGACTACGACTTTGACCACAAGCTCCGCCGGCTGGAGGAGCTGGAGGCGGCCCACCCTGAGCTGGTGACGCCAGATTCTCCCACCCAGCGGGTGGGGGGCAAGGTGGCCGACGGCTTTCAGGAGGTGGTCCACCTGGTGCCGCTGGAGAGTCTTCAGGACGTATTTGACCAAAAAGAACTGGGGGAGTTTGACCAGCGGGTGCGGGACGCCCTGGACGGAGAGATTGAATACGATGTGGAGCCTAAGGTGGACGGACTGTCAGTGGCCTTAGAGTATGAAAATGGCGTCTTTGTCCGGGGGGCCACCCGGGGAGACGGCCGGGTGGGGGAGGATGTGACGGAGAATCTGAAGACCGTGCGTGCCATCCCCATGGTTTTGCCGGACAAGCTGCCCCGGCTGATTGTCCGGGGCGAGGTGTATATGCCCAAGCAGGTTTTTGAGTCGCTTAACGCCCAACTGGAGGTGCAGGGGAAGTCTCTCTTCGCCAATCCCCGCAACGCCGCCGCCGGCTCCCTGCGTCAGCACGATCCCAAGGTGGTGGCGGCCCGCCGGCTGGATATTCAGGTGTTCAACATCCAACTGGCGGAGGGAAAGACCTTTCAGACACATACAGAGACCTTGGAATACTTGAAAACACAGCACTTTAAAGTAATTCCACATTACACCTGTCCCACCATTATCCAGGCGGGCGATCAAATTGTCCAGATGGGGGAAAGCCGGGAGGAATTTCCCTTTGACATCGACGGCGCGGTTATAAAGTTAAATAGCTTGCCAGATAGAGAAATTTTGGGCAGCACGGCCAAATTTCCCCGATGGGCGGCGGCGTTCAAGTATCCGCCGGAGCAGAAGACCTCCAGAGTGATGGATATTGTGGTGCAGGTGGGCCGCACTGGTGTGCTCACCCCAAAAGCGGTGGTGGAGCCGGTGCGCCTGGCGGGGACCACCGTCACCAACGCCACCCTCCACAACCAGGACTTTATTGCGGAGAAGGATATCCGCATCGGCGACACGGTACTGATTCAAAAGGCGGGGGAGATTATCCCCGAGATTGTCAGTGTGCTGAAAGAGCAGCGGCCAGAGGGGACGGTTCCCTATACGCTGCCTGAGGTCTGTCCAGTGTGCGGCGCACCGGTGGTCCGGGATGAGGACGGGGTTCACATCCGCTGTACCGGTGCGGAGTGCCCTGCCCAGGTGCTGCGCAATCTGGTCCACTTCGCCAGCCGGGACGCCATGGACATTGAGGGCCTGGGACCGGCAGTGGTAGAGGCGCTGGTGAAGGCCGGGCTGGTAAAGGGGCCCGCCGATCTGTACCGGCTGGAGGCAAATGCGGTGTCCAAACTGGAGCGGCTGGGAGAGCGCAGCGCTCAGAATTTGATCGCCGCCATTGAGAAATCCAAGGAGAACGACCTGTCCCGGCTGCTCTTCGCCTTTGGGATCCGGCAGGTCGGGCAGAAAGCGGGAAAGGTGCTGGCGGCCCGGTTCGGCTCCCTGGACGCCCTGATGGCTGCCACGGAGGAGGCGCTCACCGAAGTGCCGGACATTGGCGGTATTACCGCCAAGAGCCTTGTGCAGTGGTTCCAGAGTCCCCAAAGCCGCCACCTGATCGACGGCCTGCGAGCGGCGGGGGTAAATATGGACAGCCATGAGGCGCCTGCTGGGGACAAGCTGGCGGGGAAGACCTTTGTCCTCACCGGCACACTGGAGCGACTCACCCGGCAGGAGGCTGGGGCGAGAATTGAGGCATTGGGCGGCAAGGTCTCCGGCTCGGTGTCCAAAAAGACCAGCTATGTGGTGGCGGGAGAGGCCGCCGGCTCCAAGCTGAAAAAGGCCAACGAGCTGGGCATTCCCGTGCTCTCCGAGGAAGAGCTGGAAGAACTGCTGGCAGAGGAAAGCTGAAAAGCTGTACCAATTGTCTCAGTACGGTCTTTGCAGATCGAATCGCCTCTGAACGGCGTTGAAAAATCTTGAAATACGCAGCGTGTTCCGGCGATTGTTTGCCTCGTCAAAGATGATTTACCCTCGCAAATCTGCATACTTTTCCAAATGGTACAGCTTCTGAGCGCCATGATGTTTCAGAGAGAGGAGAGAGACAATGCGGCCTGAGTGGAGCGAGAAACTGGATGCGCTGACAGGGGAGCGCCGGCAGGCTATGGCATTTTTGCGGGACAGTCTGCCGGTGAGCGATCTGGACTGCTATTCCTTTGACTTCTTCCTTACGTGCGCGGACCACGCCCTCCAGGTGCGTCAGGAATTCGCCTGGTGCGCCCAACTGGAGGAGGAGATTTTTTACCACTATGTCCTCTGTCCCAGGGTGAACGATGAGGATCTGGGTGAATATCATGCCTGCTTTTACCGTGCGCTTCAGCCCCGGGTGACTGGATTATTCCCGGAAGCGGCAGCGCTGGAGGTAAATCGCTGGTGCCATGAGTGGGCGTCCTACGAGAGCCAGGATGACCGCACCGCCGCACCATTGACCGTACTGCGCAATGGAAGCGGCCGGTGCGGGGAGGAGTCCGCCTTTTTGACAGCGGCTCTGCGGAGCGTGGGCCTTCCCGCCCGGCAGATCTATGCCCCCCGGTGGTCCCACTGCGACGACAATCACGCCTGGGTGGAGGTGTTATGCGGCGGAGTTTGGCATTTTCTCGGCGCCTGTGAGCCGGAGCCGGTGTTGGACCGTGGGTGGTTCAACACCGCTGCCTCCAGAGCTATGGTAGTCCATTCCCGGATTTTCGGTCGGGGTACATCTCCACTCCATGGCGTCCCCATCGGCCGGGAAGGGGCGGTGACCTGGTATAATCAGACCGCCCGCTATGCCAGGACGGCGGAATACCGCTTCTCAGTCCGGTGGCAGGGAGCGCCTGCCCCCGGCGCCCGGCTCCATCTGCAACTTCTCAATGAGGCTGGCTTTCACACGGTTGCAATCCTGACGGCGGACGGCTGCGGGAAGGCGGAAATCTCCCTGGGACTGGGCAGCCTTCATGTCCTGGCGGAGTGGAACGGCCTGTGGGCGGAAGAGGACTGTACCGGGGAGGGGTGCACCCTGATGCTGTCCGATGCGTTCTGCCCGGAGGAAGAATGGGTGGAGTGGAATTACTGTGCGCCTAAAGACGCACCCATCCATCCCGGCACACTGACACAGATCCAAAAGACAGAACGGGCCGCTGTCCTGGCCCAGGGAACAGCCATACGGGAGAGCCGGCTCAGCGCCCACTTTGACCCGCTCCGGGGAGCTGCTCTGCCGGAAATGGAGGAGGCACTTCTCCGGAGCGCCCGTGGCAATTTTGACGAAATATATGCCTTCCTTTCTGGGAAGAACCGGGAGAGCCGGGCCCGGCTGCTAGCCACTTTGGCGGAGAAAGATCTGCGGGATACAGACTGTGAGACGTTAGAGGATCTCTTCCACCTGCCCTCCGCCGGTGAGCTGCCGGAAGAAATTTACTGGCGCTATGTAGCCTGCCCCAGAATCGCCTGGGAGAAGCTCACCTCCTGGCGGGGTCCGCTGTCCCAATGGCTGGCAGGATTAGAAGAGCGCTTTCGCACCCGGCCCGGCCTTCTGTGGGGGGAATTGAGACGCCATATTGCAGCGCCGCAGGGGGACTGCTACGCCAATCTGTATTGGACCCCTGCCGTAGCAGTGAAACGGGGCCGGTGCGACGAAAAGAGTCTCCGGGTGCTGTTTGTGACATTGCTGCGTACCTTGGGCATCGCCGCCCGGCTGCGGCCTACAGACGGGGTGCCGGAGTTTTGGGAGAATGGTCGGTTTCGGACGGTAGCGGAGGAGGAGACTGGGCCGCTGCGGCTGGTGCGGACACAGGGACAGATACCCCTGTACCGGCAGAATTGGACGCTCTCCTGCTGGACAGAGATGGGCTGGCGGCAGTTAAATCTGCGGGATGGGGATTGGAACAGGGAGATATATTGTTTGAACCTGCCTGTGGGGGGGTACCGGATCATCACCGCAGTGCGCCTGCCCAACGGCAGTCAATTCGCCGCCCGGCGGGATTTTATCCTGTCCGGACAGGGGCAGACCATCCCACTCTGTCTGCGTACCTTTGCTTTAGCGGATATGCTGGGAGAACAGGACATGCCGCCCCTTCCGGCGGTTACGCTGACGGGAGAACCAGTGGGGGATGGGCGGCATACCAGCGGCAAGCCCGCTTTACTGTTCTGGCTGGAGGAGGGGAGTGAACCCACAGAGCATATACTTAACGAGCTGACAGACAGACAGGAGGCATTCCAGGCGCTCCCGGCAGACATTAAATTTTTTGTGCGAAGTGCAGAGAGCGTAAAACAGCCCACGTTGGCCAGAGTGCTGCATAAATGGCCCGAAATTCAGGTGCTGATGGATGAGTGGAGCTTTGATCTGGAGGAGGTGGCTCGCCGGCTGGGCTGCGATCCGGACCGTCCCCCTCTGGCTGTGGTGTGCAGCAAAGCGGGACAGGCAGTTTATGGGCGCAGTGGTTATTACGTAGGCACGGTGGAGCTACTCGCCCGGATTTTGGAATATCTGTGTTTTAAGTAAGACAGGGCATAGGCCATTTGGCCTATGCCCCCAGCCTGTCGAAAAAGTCTGCCCTTCGGCAGACTTTTTCATATAAACGAGGTAAAATAGAGCAGGGTGAGAAAAA
>NZ_QWEK01000030.1 GCF_009935845.1 Pseudoflavonifractor sp. 524-17
TTACAGTGCAAAGCGCGAAACTATGATACTCGTTTTGAGACGGTTTGTCAAATAAAGTTGCAGGGATTCCTGTAGGCGGGCCGCCCCGCGGGGGCGGGATTTGTGCTCGCCGCACGGGCCGCCTGCGCGGCGGGCACCAGGGCCCTTTCCCGAAAGGGCCCTGGACCCAAAGGGCCAGAGGGGGGATGATCCCCCCTCTGGACTCCCCCAGCGCGGGGGCCCAGGCGGCGTGCCCCGCCGCCACCACTGCCTCAGCGTCCTGAGAGTTTTTCGAGATAAGTGATCCCTGCGCAGGTCTCCTGCCAGACCAGGCTTTATGTGCCGGGCCTCCCTGGTCGGCCCGGGGGAACGCCATCTGTAAACAAACCCCCGGGCCGACTCGAGAGGCCCGGCTCTTCTATTGTAACGTCTCCTGTAAAGCCCCAGCTGGGACTGCGTTGTCTGCCGGACTAGCACATCGGCATGGCAGATATCCGGCGCGGTGCACCGGGGGGCTCATTGTATGGGGGCTCCCCAAGGGGGGCCAGCCCCCCTTGGGCCCTTTGGGCCCAGGGTCCTTTCGGGAAAGGGCCCTGGCGCCGCCCGCGCAGGGCCCCGCCACCGGAGGGCGTCCAGAGAATGTCTCTGATTCTCCGCGAATATAGATAAGGAAAAGGGGGGAGCCAAGTTTTGAAACTGAGCCGGTCTTCAATGATATATGGAACTCTGCTGCTTACCGGCGCCGGTCTGGTGGCTCAGGCGGTGGGGTTTGTGTACCGGATTTTCCTGTCCCGGATGGTGGGGGCGGAGATTATGGGGCTTTATCAGCTCATTTTACCGGTAAGCGCAGTGATTATGTCCCTGGCGGCGGTGGGGCCCACGGTGGCGGTGTCCCAACTGTCGGGAGAGTTCTGCGCCAGGGAAATGGGGGGCGGCGTGCGGGCGGTGCTCCGCCGGTGTGGGGCGGCTTTTCTGGCAATCTTTGTACCGGTGGCGGCAGTGATCGTTCTGTTCAGCGACGCTATTTCGGTCTATATCCTCCGGGACGCCCGAACCAGGCTGGGCCTGCTCCTTCTGATGCCCTGCATTCTGCTGACGGGGATTGAAAATCTCCACAAGCATTTTTTCTACGGCACAGGAAATGTGCGTCCGCCGGCGCTGGTGGAGCTGTGCGAGCAGTTTATCCGGGCGGGGGCGGTGCTGGGCCTGCTGGCGGCGTTTTTGCCTCAGAATCCGGAACGGACCGTGGGGCTGATCGTGCTGGGCATGGTGCTGTGCGAGGTGTTTTCCGCGGTGACGCTGGTGACGCTCTGCCGCCGGTATATGGCCGGGCTGCCGCGAGTACCGGCCAAGGCGGGGCTGAACCGCCGCATCGCGTCTATCGCCGTACCAGCGGGGGTGACCGCCCTGCTGGGGAACCTGATGGGGTCGGCCAACGCCATTCTTATCCCCCAGCGGCTGGTGGCGGCGGGGGCGGATGTGTCCCAGGCCATGAGCGCCTTTGGGGTGCTGTGCGGCATGACGGCGCCGATGCTGAACATGCCGTCGGCCTTTATTGGAGCCATGGGGCTGGTGCTGGTGCCCCGGCTGGCCCAGAGCGCCGCTTTGGGCCGCCTGGACCGCATCCGGGACCGGATCAACAAGGCCATGTTGGCAACTTCGGTGCTGATTATGCCCTGCATGGCCTTTTTGGTAGTATTGGGGCCGGCAATCGGGCGTTTTTTGTTCCGGGAACCCACGGCGGGACAGTTTATCCTCCCCCTGTCGGCGGGCGTGCTGCTGTCCTGCTATCAGTCAGTATTGGGCGGAGTGCTCAATGGCGTGGGAAAGCACCGCCGTGCCGCGTGGAACGCCATTGTATGCGCCGCGGTCCAGCTGGGCTGTACCTGGTTTTTTATGGGCCTGCCTGGCGTGGGGCTGGGGGGATATGTGGCCGGATTTGTGATCAGCTCTGCCCTTGGCCTGCTCCTCAACTGGCCGGCGGTGGGGCGGTACGCCGGGATGCGGCCCCGGATTTTCCAGTGGTGTACCGCGCCCATGCTGGCCTCGGTGCTCACGGGGCTGTGCATCAACCTGCTGTTCCGGGTGCTGACAGACAGCGGCGTAGGGGCGGGGCTGGCTGGGCTGGCCTGCCTGGTGTTCGGCGGGGTGGAGTATCTTGCGGCGCTGGCCGCACAGGGTGTGCCGGTGCGCGCCCTCTTCCGGCTGAACTAGCAAGGTCCCGGCCCCTGCGCGCAGGGGCCGGGACCTGTTTTCTGCCGGCGGTTATTTTTTCAGGGCGTTCATACGGATCCGGGCATCGTCGATGAGATCGGAGATTTCCAGCCAGTGGTCCGTGACCTGATGGGCGAAGTCCAGGTCGCCCTCAGAGGTAAAGGTGCGGTTGCGCAGATCCTTCAGCTCGGAGATGGTGGTCTCTGTAACATGCTTCAGATCGGCGAAGAACTCCGGATACTCGTTGCAGGCGGCCAGAATGGCATTGGCATAGGGAAGTGCCTCATCAACATATTTGCGCATATCTTTCAGAGCATCGCGCCGCGTGGATTCCGCGCTGAGCATCGTGCTGAAATTTGGGGAACCGAAGAGGGGCTCAGCCGCCATATCATAGGACATTCTGGCCACATCTGCCGTTGTGGCGGTAGTAATAATAACCATAATGCGGTACCGGCCGTCGTTGTAGCCGTCTACAATCTTATTGAAAGGAGAGACCAGCTGGTTGTAGGTGGGTCCGGCAGGAGGGGCAGGCGTAGGTGTGGGAGTAGGCGTAGGCGTGGGGGTGGGAACGGCGGCGGCGGAGAGGGTGAAGCTCTGGCGCAGGGAGGCGTCCGCCATGGCAGAGAGAATCACCGCCACCTCGGCCCGGGTAATATTGTTGTTGGGCAGGAAGGCCCGGGTGGCGCCGGAGCCGGAGAGGACTCCTGCCCGGTAGAGGCGGTAGACGGCGTCGTGATAGTTGGCGTCAGAGGGGATGTCGGGAATGGCGTTGTCCTCCACGGTGTTGATGGCGGCCAGCCCCTCCGCCGGGAAAGCGTTGGCCAGAATCATGGCGAAGCCGGCCCGGCTGATCACCGCGCCGTAGTCCGGATAGCCACCGGCGATGCCGTTGGCGGCGGCGTAGTCCACATAGGGCTGATACCAGGGGTCGCCGGGCTCAAAGACGAAGCCCTCCCCCTGATAGGCGGCGTGGAGCCGGCTGGCGATGACCACGGTCTCGCCGATGGTCACGTTGCCGCCCGCGTTGAACAGGGTGGCGCTGGGGCCCTGCATCAGGCCGTATTCATAGGCGGCCTGAACCGGGCCGGCGAACCAGGCGCCGGCGGGGACGTCGGTAAACTGGCCGGGGGTATAGGGGTTGGACTTGGTGAAGTTGTCCAGCCCCGCGGCGGCGGAGGCCGCCGGCAGCAAGGACAGGCACAGAGTCAGCGCCAGCGCCAGGGAGAGGAAACGCTTTTTCATTCCAAAACACTCCTTTATCGTCTTGCGCAGCAAAACAGAAGAGAAAACCGTCATACTGCACAAGTTTTCGTAAATTATATCATATATATATATATATATTGTCAAGAGATTTAGAGAACTTTTTTTTCAGACGGCAATTTCCGCAGGAAAAAAGGGCCTGCGGTTTGTCAAACCGCAGGCCCTCTTTGAAGTTCAGAACCACAGCGTGAATTTTAGTTGTCCAGCTCCTGCATCGCCTTGGCGGCGTCGATGGCCTTCTGCTGGGCGGCGGGGGGAGCGTCCTCGTAGCGGACGAAATGGAAGGTGAACGAGCCCCGGCTCTGGGTGAGGGAGCGCAGGTCGATGGCGTAGGTCATCATCTCGGCCATAGGGACCTCCGCCTCCACCACCTGGTTGCCCTTGCCGTCGGGATTCATGCCCATGACGCGGCCCCGGCGCTTATTCAGGTCGCCGATGACGTCGCCCATGTAGCTGTCGGGAATGGTGACTTTCAGTTCGCCCACAGGCTCCAGCAAAATGGGGTTGGCGTCGGGCAGGCCGGCCTTGTAGGCCAGCTGGGCGGCGGTCTTAAAGGCCATTTCAGAGGAGTCCACCGGGTGGTAGGATCCGTCGAACAGGGTCGCCTTCAGGTTGACCACGGGGTAGCCGGCCAGCACGCCGTGCTGCACCGCTTCCCGCAGGCCCTTTTCCACCGCAGGGAAGTAGTTTTTGGGCACCGCGCCGCCGAAGACCTCCTCGCAGAACTCCAGCTCTTCGCTCTCGCCTGGCTCGAAGCGGATCTTTACGTCGCCGAACTGGCCGTGGCCGCCGGACTGCTTCTTGTGGCGGCCCTGGACCTCTACCTTTTTGCGGATCTTCTCCCGGTAGGCCACCCGGGGGGTGGAAAGCTCCGCCTCTACGCTGAAGCGGCTCTTCAGCTTGGAGAGAAGCACGTCCATCTGCATATCGCCGGTGCCGGTGACCACCATCTGACGGGTCTCGGCGTTGTTGGCCCAGGTGAAGGTGGGATCCTCCTCGCTCATGCGGGTGAGGCCGCCGGCGATCTTGTCCTCCTGGCCCTTGGTCTTGGGGGCGATGGCCACGGAGTAGCAGGGCTCGGGGAAGGGCAGGGGGGCGATTTTAATCACCTTGCGGCTGTCACAGATGGTGTCCCCGGTCTTGAAGGCGTCCATCTTGGCCACGGCGCCGATGTCGCCGCACACCAGCTCCTTGACCTCCTCCGCCTTCTTGCCCTTCATCACATAGAGGCGGCCCAGCTTGACGGTCTCGCCGGTGCGGGCGATGACCACAGGCATATCGGGGGTAAGTGTGCCGGAAAAGACCTTGATATAGGAGTACTTGCCGTACTGGTCAGAGGTAGTCTTGAAGACGAAAGCGCAGGGATAGGCCCGGTCGGACAGGACATATTCCTCCAGCTCGCCGTCGGCGTTCTCCACCATCTCGGGGGAGCCCTCCAGGGGGTTGGGGACCAGGTCCACAATGGTGTCCAGCAGCATCAGGGTGCCCAGCCCCTCCGCGGCGGAGCCGCAGACCACGGGGAAGAGGGACAGCTCCCGCACGCCCTGGCGCAGGCCCTGGACCATCTCGGCGTAGGTGAAGTCCTCTCCGCCGAAGTATTTGTCCATAAACTCCTCGCTGGTCTCGGCCACGGACTCCTTCAGGGCGTCGTACAGCTCATCCAGCACAGGTTTTTTATCCTCCGGCACATCGATCTCCACCCGCTTGCCGTGCTGCATCTCATAGGCGCGCTTGTGAAGTACGTCGATAATGCCGATGACCTTCTTGTTCTCGTCCCAGATGGGGGCGACGACAGGGGCGATGTTCTTGCCGAACCGCTCCCGCAGGGTGGCGAAAGCGGCGTTGTAGTCGGCGTTGTCCTCGTCGGTCTTGGAGATATAGAGGATGCGGGGCATCTTCCGGTCCTCGCAGTAGTTCCAGGCCTTCTCGGCGCCCACGCTCATGCCGCCCTTGGCGGAGCAGACGATCACCGCCGCGCCGGAGACGCTCATGGCCTCAATGGCCTCGCCTACGAAGTCAAAATAGCCCGGGGTGTCCAGCACGTTGATCTTGCAGCCCTTATATTCCACAGGAGCCACCGCCGTGGAGATGGAAATCTGGCGGCGGGTCTCCTCCGGGTCGTAGTCGCAGGTGGTGTTGCCGTCTACCGTGGACCCCATCCGGATGGATCCGCCGGTGAGATACAGCATACTCTCCGCCAGAGTGGTCTTGCCGTTGCCGCCGTGTCCCAGCAGGCAGATGTTGCGGATGTTTTGCGCAGAATAGCTCATATGTTTCCTCTCCTTGCACTTGAAATCGGGCCAGCAGTGTGCCCCGATGGATCATCACGACTGACAGTAGTCATTATAACTCAAAATAAACAGTTTGGCAACAGCAAATTCATTAAAATCGTTCAAACTCCACAAAAAGGCCCGCGCGGACAACCGCAGTGCTCATAAGACAGGGAACCGCTACAGCAAGGCAAATTGCTGTAGCTGCAAGGGCGCTCAGTACTTGGCTCTCCCAGGGGGAGAGCCAGGGGGCGCGCAATCGGGGGTATGCAAGAAACGGAGCGTATCGATACTGATACGCTCCGTTCCCTGTTTTACGGACGCCCGCCTAAAGTGCGCGGGCCTTTTGGGGCATAGAAAGCATCCCGTTGTGTCGCCAGTGTGAACGTGCTTTTGCGAGTCCTCGCCGGGATCTGGAAATCGCTGTTCACCTCAATCCATTTCCTCTTGACGCAGCCTCAAGCAATCAAGATAATACTGCATATACATGGTATTATTATCTATATCCTCCTTTGTAACGCCCCGCGCTATCACTAACTCCAGATATAGCTTGTTACAGTTGGATAAAATATAGCCAGTATTTTTCTCGATAATCACATAAATATATTCTCCGTATGTGCTCTCTAAAATATAATCATATTCACTGTTATGAGCTGCCTTTTCCACTCTATAACATATAAATTGCAACTCACGCTCTTCTAACATCAGCTTCTGATTCGTAACAGCATGAACCGCATTATATACCAAGTGTTTTCCAAACGATTTTGAGAAATCGGCAAGTTTTATCTCAGATACAACATATTTCTCTTGCAGCCATTCTAAGAGTTCGGCAATATCTTTCTGCGGAAAAACAGCCTGTTCAAATTCCATCACAAGCAAATAATTTTAGTTAGTAATATCGACTTTAAAATCGAAATAGCCTTTTTCATAAGTGGCACACTCCTTTGTTTTACTAGCGGAATTCTTCGTTACATCAATACAGCCTCCCACACGCTTCAAAGAAGATAGTCACTGGCTGTCCGCTATTTAGTCCATGGGAACCACCTCCTGCAATAAAGTTACGGTAAAAGGCACGGTAGCTGGCCGTGCCTTTTGTCGTCTCAAATACAGTGTTAAAAAATCCCGGAGCAGCCGCAGGGGGCGTCTTCCGTGAGGGTTTGGACCTCTGTAAGGACGCCGGCGGCGTCCAGCACATAGCACAGGTAGTCCGTATTCTGGCCGTCCGGGCCGGGCGGGTCCTGGGCATAGGTGTGCAGGTGGAAGCAGAAGCCTCCATCATCCAAGGAGCCGGTATAGACCAGCGCCCCGCAGGTCCAGTCCGGAGCCGTTCCGGCGGCGGGGAAGAGGAGGCAGCCCACTGTGTTGTCAGGCAGATCCGCCAAGGTATAGCTGCCGTCTATTTGGGCGAGGAGGGCGTCCAGCGCCCCCTGGGGGTCCAGCGGGCCGGTATCGCCGGAGCGGCCGGCGGTGAACACAGCCGGGGCGGGGGGATCGGAGGCCTGGGGGGCAGCGGCGATGTCCGCGCCGGCGGGGGCGGCGGTCTCCGGCAGCGCGCTGCTCTCCCCGGCGCAGGCGGGCTGCGTCTCAGACTGGGGGTTGGGATAACTGGTGCATTTGGTCTGGCTGGCATTATCGGTATCGGTGGCAGGGGCGGTTTGCTCCGGCACGGCCTTGGGGGAGGCAAGTTCGGGGGCGCCCGCCTGCTCTGAGATGAGGGAGCGCGTTCCGCCGCCGGCGACGCCGTCAGCGGACGGCCCCGCAGCAGGGGCCGCGCCGCCAGACCCGCTGCCGGTTCCAAGCAGCGAGGTCTGCCACACCCGGCCTGCCCCGGCCAGGATAAGGGCGAAAACCGCAGCGGTGGCCGCCCAATTCCGCCACTTCCTTTCTTTTTCAAAAGAAAGGAAGCAAAGAAAACTTTTATTTTTAGGCTGCTGTGCAACGGGGGCGGGCTCCGCCGCCTCTTTGGCGAGCTGAGCCATAATCCGATCCGTCAGGCCGGCGGGGACAGGGGGTTCCAGCCCGGCGCAGGCGGCGCGGAGGGCGGACAAGTCCGCCAGGAGGGCGCGGCACTGGGGACACTGGGCCAGATGGGCTTCCAGGGCGGCGTCTTCCTGAGGGGTGAGCGCGCCGTCCAGCCGGGCGCTGATGAGCTCCAGCGCCTGGTCACAGTGAATCATGAAGCTCCCTCCTTTCCTTTTTCTACTCTCTAAGACGATGCGGGGGGAGAAAAGTTCCCCGTGGAGATCAAATAGTTTCTCAGAGCCAGCCGGGCCCGGGCGATACGGGACTTTACCGTCCCCTCCTCCAGAGAGAGAAGCTGGGCGATCTCGCTGTAGGACAGGCCGTCGAACTCCCGCAGGACCAGCACGGCCCGGTGCTCAGGGGTGAGGGACGCCAGCCCGGCCCGGATGGCCTCCCCCAGCTCCTTCCGCTCGGCAGCCAGGTGGGGGTTATACCGGTCGTCCGGCAGGTCGGCCTGCCGCCCCTCCTCCTCATCGTCCAGAGAGACGGTCATGGACAAAGAACGGCGCCGCTTTTCCCGGCGGAGAAAGTCGATGCACAGGTTGTTGGTCAGCCGGTAGAGCCAGGTGGAAAAGGAACTGCCCCCCTGAAACTTCCCCAGGCCCCGCCAGGCGCTGAGAAAGGCCTCCTGGGTGAGCTCCGCCGCGTCGTCCGGGCTGCCGGTGAGACGGAGGGCCAGATGGTAGACCCGGGTCTGATTCTGCTCCACCAGGGCGGCGAAGGCCTCTTCGTCCCCCGCCTGGGCCCTGGATACCAGCTCCTGCTCTGTGGACACGGTCTTCACCGCCCTTTCTCAAAATTGGGAGGGCTCAGCACAAATCCCGGCGGATGCCCTGGGTGACCCGCGCTAAGTCCTCCATGGTGGAGACGCGGGCGATCTGTTCCTTGTAATAGCCGGCGTAGGGGATCCCCTTGAGGTACCAGGCGTAGTGCCGCCGGGCCTCCAGACAGGCGATCTTCTCCCCCTTGTGGGCGGCGTTGAGGGTAAATTGACGCATGGCGGTGGCGCACCGCTGCGCCAGCGGGGGGAGGGACGGGATGGGTTCTCCCCGCAGGGCGGCGGCGCACTGCTGAAGCAGCCAGGGGTTGCCAAAGGCCCCCCGGCCTATCATCACCATATCCGCCCTGGTGCGTTTGAGAATGCGCAGGGCGGCCTCGGGGGAGAAGACGTCCCCGTTGGCGATGACCGGGACGGACACCGCCTCCTTCACCGCCCGGATGTAGTCCCAGTCCGCCTCCCCGGAGTACATCTGCCTGCGGGTTCGGCCGTGGACGGCGACGGCGGCGGCGCCGGCCTGCTCCATCAGTTGGGCGAACTCCACGCAGTTGATGGAGCCCTTGTCCCACCCCAGGCGGAATTTGACGGTGACGGGCCGGCCCCCCGCCCCCCGGACCACCGCCTCCATTACCTTTGCGGCCAGCTCTGGGGTGCGCATCAGGCCGGAGCCGTCCCCGCTCTGGGCCACCTTGGGCACGGGACAGCCCATGTTGATATCAATAATCTCCGCCCCGGACACCTGGCCGGCAATGCCGGCGGCCTCCTCCATACAGGCGGGGTCGCTGCCGAAGATCTGGGCGGCGGCGGGGTGCTCCTCCTCCCCCAGCTTGAGCAGGGGGATGGATTTTTTGTCCTGATAGCACAGGGCCTTGGAGCTGACCATCTCCGTTGTGGTGTAGCAGCCGCTCAGTTCCCGGCAGATGGTGCGAAAGCCCAGGTCCGTCACCCCTGCCATAGGGGCCAGGGCCACTTGGGTGTCAATCTGAATGGTACCGATGTTCACGTGGATTCCTCATATCCTTTCAGTTTTCCTGGTAATCATACCATACAGGACCTGTTGGGGCAAGGAGAAAAGGCAGGAAGAGCGCGCTCGTTTTACGGATCCGCTGATTTCATCTGCGCGCGCGGTTTTACAGAAAAATTTTCCGGGCTATTTATGCAAAATCACATTTATAGGGCGGGATTAAAATCTGATTATTATATATATTGACTCGGTTTTATTCTTGTAGTATAATATAACAAAAGGGGCGTGAGTCTGATGTTTTATATGCACATAAATTTTTATATAATTACATTAAACGATTATGTTGCAAGCGGTAGGAATAAGCGGTACGTCCCCTAAATATGGCGAAATTACAGTGAGGATTTCCAACGAAAATCTCTCGGATGCCGCAGCGATTGGTTCCAAAATCGGCGGGGATGTTGTAACTGCTTCTATATAGCGAGGGTTTTCTATGAGATGGTATGTACGTATTCTCTGGTTGGTTTATCTTGCGGTGGGCTTGCTTGTACTCTTCCTGCGGCTCTTTACGGATATGTTGCCTGACTATGCGCTCACTCTGGTGTGCCTTCCCCTTGCGTTACATTTTACATATCAATCTTTTCAGAGGTGGCGGCGGGAGGGAAAAGCATCCAGCCTTCTCCTTGCCGGGGTATTATACATATCCCTTGTTTTCATCGCGCTTGACTTGATATTTTGACCAGTTATGTTCGCCGTCCATAAACAGCCGGCCTGTGCGCATTTTTGAATGCGCGCAGGCCGGTATTGTTAGGGGCTGGATTTTTTGTCCTGATAGCACAGCCTTGGAGCTGGCTGTCTCCGTTGTGGTGTAGCAGCCGCTCAGCGCCCGGCAGACGGCGCGAAAGCCCAGGTCTGTTCCCCCGCCATGGGCCTAGGGGAAAAGGCAGGGGCGCCTCCTGTCTATGGCTGGATCCAGGAGCCGGGGCTTTGGGGCTCGCCCAGGCCGTTGGGCAGGGGGATGGGCCGGCCTTCGCACCACAGATGCACCTGCTCCGCCCCCTCCAGGTTGGCGCAGATGGTCTGGGTGATGGAGGCCACCAGCCGTTCCAGCTCCGCCTCGTCCCGGGGCAGGCCGTCCACAAAGGACTGGGACAGGTCCACGTTGCACACCCCGTTTTCCAGCAGGACCCCCGCCACCTGGGTGTCCGGGGGCATCAGGCCCTGCAAATTCGGGTCCTCCGGCCCGGCCAGCAGGGCGGAGAGCAGGGTGCTGCTCAGGGTATTCTCCCCGGTAATCTGAACCTGCCGGTACTCTGTGGCCAGCCCGGCGCCGTCCGCCGAACCAAACCACAGCTCTACCGTCACCCACACTGGCTCCCGCTCCGCCCCGGAGAGGACCACGTCCCCCGCCCGCAGGCCGGCGGCGGGGACGAAGGGGCTGGCCTCCCCCTCCACCGTCACCTGCACCGTCTCCACCCCCGGGGCCTGGCAGAGGGTGAGGGTCAGGCAGTAGTTGGACAGGGTCAGCTCAATGCCCGACAGGCCGCCGTATGCCTCGGAAAAGTCCACCAGCAGCTGTCCGCCCTCCAGCCGCCAGCCGCGCACAAACAGCCCCTGGGGAAAGGGGGAGTACAGAGACAGCGCCTCCGGCCCCGCCAGCAGCCGGTCCAGCAGGGCCTGGATCTCCCCGCCCTGGGCCGGCGGCGTCCAGGACTCGCTGGCCACCGCGGCGCCGTTTTCACTCTGAGCGGCGGCGAAATAGATCTGATATTCGCCCTCGCTGCCGGCGCGCTCCCGGCGGGCGGCGCACCCGCCCAGGGCCAGCAGGCACAAAGCTGCCAGCAGTCTGCGTCCAGCGCTGACACGCCTCATGGCCGTCCCCCCTTTCTCCCCTCCTGCCAGCGGGGAAACTCCACCTGAAAGCAGGTGCCCTCCGGTACCCGCCGGCGCACCTCTACGCTGCCGCCGTGCTGGCGCACCGTGTCGCGCACAATGGACAGGCCCAGACCTGTGCCCCCCGCCGCCCGGGACCGGGCCTTGTCCACCCGGTAGAAGCGGTCGAATATTTTGGGCATGTCCTCCTCGGGGATGCCCATGCCGGTGTCCTCCACCAGCAGTACCACCCGGTCCCGCTCCTCCCGGCCCCGGCCCCGGCGCAGGGAGAGCTTTACCATCACGCTGCCCCCAGGCAGGTTGTATTTCACTGCATTTTCCATCAGGTTGAAGGCCACCTGATACAGATCGTCCTGGGTGGCCAGGACCAGGCACTGCTCCGCCAGATTCAGTTTCAGCTGTACATTCCCCGCCCGGGCCAAAGGGGAGAGCATGTGCTCCGCGCGGAGGACCACCGCCTTCAGGTCCACGGGCGTTAGATTCTGGGGCGGGGCGGTGTCCATCCGGGTGAGGGTGAGCAGCTTTTCCGTAATGCGGGTGAGCCGCTCCGCCTCGCTGCCGATATCCGCCACAAATTCCTGCACCGTCTCGCTGTCGATGTGCTTGGTCTGGAGGATGGAGTCGCTGAGCAGCCGGATGGAGGCCAGGGGGGTCTTCAGCTCGTGGGAGGCGTCGGAGACAAAGCGGCGGCGGACCTCCTCCGTCACCTGAAGGCGTCCGGTGAGCTCGTTGAACTCATTGGCCAGCCGGGACAGCTCGTCCCGCCCCGACACGGACACCCGGTGGCTGTACTCCCCCTCCCGCACGGTGCGGATGCCCCGCAGCAGCACGGCGATCCGCCGTGTCACCGCGGTGGAAAAGAGTACGCTCAGGGGGAGGGCCAGCACGCACACCACCAGGGACACATTGCGCAGGTTCTTCTGGAAGTCCAGCAGCACCTCCGCCTGGCTGCTGTCGCACTCGTAGAGATAGACCGCCCCCTGGGTCATCCCCCGGTAGATGATGGGCGCCGCCGCCCAGCTGTGAAAGGCCTTCTCCCGGAACTCGGACCGGAACACATCGTTGCCCCGCAGGGCGCTGACCACCTCCCACAGCAGGGCGTAGCGGTCTCTGGCGTTGTCCACCTCGCTGGTGTCGTAGAGCACCAGGCCCCCGGGGTCGGTGACCAGTACCCGGTCCACCCCCGCCACCCCCAGCTTGGCCGTCACGCCCAGCTGGTTCAGGTTGCCCTCCACGCCCTCCGGCGTCAGCCCCCCGGCCCCCGCCAGGGTGGAGGTGATGATGTCCGCCTGCCGCCACAGGGAGTCCTTTTTGGACTGAAACACCAGGTTCTGGGAGATTAGAATGGGGTAGGTATTCAGAAAGATCAGCAGGGCGATCACAATGGCCCCGTAGCTCAAAATAAACTTGCTCTGGAGCGAGCGCCAGAAGGGCACGCTCTGCCCCAGCGTCTGCGCCGGCATGTCTCTCCCCCCTCTCCGCCCCGCGGGCGGCGTACGGTCAGCCATTCTTGAGATAGTACCCCACGCCCCACTTGGTCAGAATATACACCGGCCGGGCGGGGTCCAGCTCCAGCTTCTCCCGCAGGCGGCGCACGTGTACGTCCACGGTGCGGTAGTCTCCGGCGTATTCGTATCCCCACACCACATTGAGCAGGTTTTCCCGGCTGTATACCCGGCCGGGGTTGCGCATGAGCAGCTCCATCAGGTCAAACTCCTTGGCGGTGAGGTCCACGCTCTGCTCCCCCTTCCAGGCCGCCCGCTCGTCCGGGTCCAGGGTGATGTGTCCGGCGGACAGCCGGCCCCCCTTCTCCTTCTTCTCCGCCATGCCCGCCCGGCGGAGGAGGGCCCGCACCCGGGCCTTCAGCTCCAAAATGTTAAAGGGCTTTGTAATATAGTCGTCCGCCCCGCACTCAAAGCCCACGATCTTGTCCGCGTCCTCGCTTCTGGCGGTGAGCATGATTACCGGGACGTTGGAGAACTCCCGGATGCGCATACAGGCCTGCAGCCCGTCAATCTTGGGCATCATCAAGTCCAGAATGATCAGATCAAAGGCGCCCCCCCGGGCCAGCTCCACCGCAGCCTCCCCGTCGCAGGCGGTCTCCACCTCGTAGCCCTCCCCCTCCAGGTTGAACTTGATCCCCTTGACCAGAACCTTTTCGTCGTCTACCACTAAAATTTTCACGGTGCGTCCTCCCCTGTGGTGATATAATCCAGCAAATGCGCCAGTGTTCCCTCGCCGATGCCGCTCACCCGGGTCAGGTCCTCGGGAATACGGAAGGGGCCGTTGGCGGTCCGGTCGGCGATAATGTCCGCCGCCCGCTTTTCTCCAATCCCCGGCAGCCGCTGGAGTTCCGCCGCGCTGGCGGTGTTGATGTTGAGTTTCTCCCCCGGAGGCAAGGTCTGCTCTGGGGCGGGGGTGGACTGCGGCGGCAGGCTGAGCGTCTGCTCCTCCAGCGTGAGGGTGCGCTCGGTCTCCACCCGGACGGGCGGCGCGTCCGCCGTCCCCCGGAGGAGCCAGCCGGCGGAAAAGGCAAAAAATACCGCCGTCAGCGCCAGCGCGCCCCACTCCAATTTGGAAATCTTCAATCCCTCACGTCCTCTCCATTGCGTTTGGGCGCTTTGTCTGATATAATTATGTCTACATCTCATCTCGCGGCCGGTCCGCGGCGTACACCACCCAGTATATCACAATGATGGAGCGTTTCCTATGAAAAAAATTCGTCTCTTTCCCGTTTTGATGCTGCTGTGTCTGCTGTTTTCCCAGATCCCCGCCTCCGCCGCCCCCTTCTCCTACCCAATGGGGGACCTGAAGGAGGACAGCCAGCTCCTCTCCACCATGAAGATCGAGGCCAAGGCCGCCATTCTGGTGGACGACAGCACCCAGGAGATCCTCTACGCCCAGAACGCCCAGGACAAGAACTACCCCGCGTCCATCACCAAGGTGATGACCGCTTTGCTGGTGATCGAGTCCATTGACCGGGGGGACCACCGGCTGGACGAGGTGGTCACCATCGGCGATCAGGTGAACTACGGCATCGGCGAGGGGGGGTCCACCGTGGGGCTGAAGGCCGGGGAGCAGATCACCCTGGAGCACCTGCTCTACTGCGCCCTCACCGCCTCCGCCAACGAGGCGTGCAACGCGCTGGGGCAGTTCCTGTGCGGCGACGTGGAGTCCTTTGTCAACCTGATGAACCGCCGGGCCCAGGAGCTGGGTATGACCGGCACCCACTTTGTCAACACCCACGGCTACCACGACGACGGCCACTACACCACCGCCTATGACATCTACCTCATGTGCCACGAGGCCATGCAGCACCCCACCTTCCGCACCATCGTCTCCACCAAGGCCTATGAGGTCCCCGCCACCAATCTGAGCGACAAGCGGGAGCTCCACGAGACCAACGCCCTCATCTCCACCTGGCGTGTGTCCGGCTACTGGTATGAGTACGCCAACGGCATCAAGACCGGCTCCACGCCGGAGGCAGGCCGGTGTCTGGCCTCCTCCGCCACCAAGGACGGGAAGACCCTCATCGCCGTGGTGCTGGGGGCGGAGAACTACAAGGTCAACCCGGAGGTCAACTACTTCACTGAGAGCAGCCGCCTGCTGGACTGGGGCTTTGACTCCTTCTCCACCCAGACCCTTCTGGCGGAGGGCATCTCCGGATTCCCGGAGGTGCGGGTGTCCCTCTCCGCCGGGGCCAATTATGTCACCGTCCAGCCCAGCGCCAGTCTGGAGGCCACCCTCCCCAACGACATCGAGCCCAGCGCTTTCCAGCAGAAGGTGGACCTGCCGGAGGAGGTCCAGGCCCCGGTCCAGGCGGGCCAGAAGCTGGGCACCGTCACTGTTACTTACCAGGGCCAGTCCTACGGCTCTGCGGATCTGCTGGCCACCAGCACTGTGGAGCGCTCTGAGCTGCTCTACCGCCTGAACCAGGTGCAGAATTTTTTTCAGCAGCTCTGGGTCAAGGCCGCCCTGGCCGCCGCTGGCGGGCTTGTCCTCATTTTCGGCGGACGCCGCCTCCTCTTTGGTAAGCGGCGCAGCCGCTACAGCGCCAGCGCCGCCGGCAGGGGTTCCCGCTACTCCGGCCGCCGCCGGAAATGACCGCTCATACCAACAAAAGGACGGTTGCAGAATGAACGCTGCAACCGCCCTTTTTCTTTATGTAGTTACTTTACCTTATCCAGCTCCAGCATGGAGGGGGTCAGGTTTTTGATGCCTTTCTGAACGGATAACTGGGCCCTTTGACCGTCTACCTTGCCGTACCAGCTGTAGGAATCGATCTTCTCGTTAAACTCGGGCCCGCCATAACGGTCTGTCCAGCTCTCGATGCCCTCGTCTATGACCTCCTCCCACATCTCCAGGCCCGCGTCCACCAGATGGTCCGGCAGCGTCCATTTGACAAACTCGAAGGAGCCGTCCTTTTTGGAAAAGCGGTAGATATGTCCGTTTTCGAACTCCAGCAGCCTGCTGTCGCCCAGATCCTCTGCCTCGTAGTCAACCCCATCCTCCAAGGCGATGGCGTCGTCTTCCGTCATGTCCAGACTGTACACATCCAGCATTCCAGTGAAGTCCGCGCTGTAGTCCCTGCCGCAGGCCGTCAGGGCCAGGGCCAGGGCCGCCGCCAGCACAAGGGCCAGAACTTTTCTCATCTCTCACTGCCTCCTGTAATATAATTTGATATCTAAAATGATATGATATTATATTATACTTTGTGCCTCCCTGTCAAGTTATAATTTATGATAGATTGTGAGGTACAGCGATATGAAAAGTGAACCCTTGAAAATCAAGCGGCGGGGCAATGACGGGCACAAGATAATCACTGTTCGGCTTCAGGAGGACACCCTTGACAGGCTGGACAAACTCGCGGCGGAGACAAACCATTCCCGCAACGAGTTAATCAATCTGATTCTCAACTATGGTATACAAAATATAGAGATTGAGTAACCGGGGGGCGGAACCCCGCCTCAGCGCGCCAAAAAGCCCGCCTGTCCACAGATTGGACAGGCGGGCTTTTTATCAGGGTCATTCCAGCAGGCGGCGTAGGTGCTCCATAGCCTTGCGCTCGATGCGGGAGATCTGCACCTGGGACACCCCCAGCACCTTGGCGGTCCGGTCCTGGGTAAAGGAGCGGAAGTAGCGCAGGAGGATTACCTTCTGCTCCCGCTCGGGGAGGGATTTTACCGCCTGGCGCAGGGCGTCCTTTTCCACCAGATCCTCCTCGAACCCGTCTCCGCCCAGCAGGCTCTCCAGGGTGAGGCCGTCCCCCGTCTCCATCTGGAGGGAGGCTACAGGCTGGTTGGCCTCCTCCGCGGCGGCGATGTCCTCCGGCGTCAGCCCGGTCTCGGCGGACAGCTCGGACAGGGTGGGCTCCCGCCCCAGGGCGGCGGACAGTTTCTCCCGGGCCGCGCGGATGCTGCCCCCCCGCTCCTTCAGCCCCCGGCTTACCTTCACGGTCCCGTCGTCCCGGAGGAAGCGGCGGATCTCCCCGGTGATCTTGGGCACGGCATAGGTGGAAAACTGACAGCCGAAGGAGGGGTCAAAGCCCCGCACCGCCTTTAAAAACCCCAGGCACCCCAGCTGATAGAGGTCCTCCGGGTCCACGCCCCGGCCGTAATACCGCCGCACGATGCCCCAGATCAGGCCGGCGTTTTCCTCCAGAATGCGGGCGCAGGCCTCGTTGTCCCCCTGCCGGGCCTCCTCCAGCAGGGCGGGGGTGTCCGCCACACTCACGCCGGCACGCCCGCCCGGCGGGCGATCCGCTTGACCAGAGTGACGGCGGTCCCTTTTCCGGGGACGGAGCGCACCTTCACTCCGTCCATAAAGCTCTCCATAATGGTAAAGCCCATGCCGGAGCGGGCCTCATCCCCGGTGGTGTACAGGGGCTCACGGGCCTTGTCCACGTCGGCAATGCCCACCCCTGTGTCCTTCACCACAATTTCCACCGTATTGTCCCCGTACAGCCGCAGGCGCAGGCTGATCTTCCCCAGGGCCTGGGGGTAGGCGTGGACAATACAGTTGGTCACCGCCTCGCTCACCGCGGTCTTGATGTCGTTCACCTCGTCCAGGGTGGGGTCCAGCTGGGCCACAAAACTGGCCGCCGCCGTCCGGGCGAAGCCCTCGTTGGCGGAGCGGCTGAGAAAGGTGAGCACCGCCTCGTTTTTCGCTGCTTGTCTCATATGTAATCCCTCCACCGGGCGCTCAGATCGCCCGAACACGTTTAGTCCTTGTATTCAAGGGGCATCAGCCGCTCCAGCCCGGCCGCCTTGAGCACCTTCCCCGCCTGGGGCGGCACCCCCGCCACCTCCATGGCGCCCCCCAGCCCCGCCAGCTGGCGGTAGGTCCGCAGAAGCACTGCGATGCCGGAGCTGTCCATAAACGTGACCCCTGACAGGTCCAGCGTCAGCTGCCTGGGCAGGCCGGCTTCCACCGCCCGCTCCAGCTCGGTCATAATTTCTTTGGCCCGGTGGTGGTCCACCTCGCCGGAGATCTGGATTGTCATCCTCCGGCCCTCTTCCGTACAGGTCACACCCATCTTTCCGCCTCCCGTCCGGCACATAAAAAATCGCAGTGTACCAGATTTTGGTGTACTGCGATTATAACTTGCCGCCCCTGTCCTTTTCCGTCGAAGTCAACCGCTGTCAAAATTTCTCCTCCCCTTTTTCCAAAAGGGGAGAAAAGCAACGAGGGCCGCCGCATGGGAGAGGTTCCCACACAGCGGCCCTCCACGGCCGCCGTACCGCCCAAAGAAGATTTCCTCCAGGCGGATAGAGCCGTTTGGCCGGACAGACCGCAGTTCCTTTCGCCTTTCGCCAGAGGGCGCGCGCGCCCGGCACCGGCTTAAAAGGAGATGCGTTTGGAAGGAAGTGTCCCTCACTGCCTGTCCGAGCATAGTATGACCGCTGCGGAGCGGGACATTCGCGGGAAATTTTGGTATAAAAGCAGGCATACCCGGCAAAACTGAGCCATAGAGTGAACTGCGGAGAAAGGAGCACAGTATGAGCAGAGCGGACAGACGCAGGCGGCAGGAGACGGAAGAGGTCCGCCGCACCCTGCGGGAGGAGCTGGACCGGGCCAGAGTGGATCTGGCCCAAGCATACGCCAACTTCAACGGTACCGGGGACCCAGATCTCATCGAGTCCTATATCTATACCATCAACGCCATTCAGGCCAGATACGCCTATCTGCTGCGGCAGGTAAAGACTCTGGAGGCGCCGGACAGCCAGGAGGCGCCCCGCCGGGAGAAAAAGGGCGGCTTCCGCCCTCTGTCGGCCTATCCATAAACAGCGGGAAGGATCCAAGGGACTGGGAAGAACAATCAACAGGAGGGAAGTGCCTTGCCTTTGGACATACTGCGGGCCTATGCGGCCCCAATTACCGTGGGGCTGATGGCCCTGCTGGTGCTGCTGGCCATGGGAAAAACCGTGAGGCGGCTGCTCCGGCTGCTGGGCCGGACGGGAGTTGGGCTGGCGGGGCTGGCTCTGTTCAGCCAGGCGGGCGGCTTTTTGGGGATCTCATTGGGGGTGAATCTCTTCAATGCCCTCATTCTCGGCCTGCTGGGCCTGCCCGGGTTCGGCCTGCTGCTGCTGATGAACTGGATGCTGGGCCCTGTCTGAACAAGGGCAGAATACCGCCGGGCGGCACATTTTTTTGATGGGGCCGGACAAAAGCGGTTGACTTTTTCCGGCGGATTTCATATACTAGAGAAATCAGCGAAAGGCGAGGATGGGGAGGAGTACCCAGCAGACCCGGAGTCAGAGAAAAGCCGGTTTGGTGCGAGGCTTTGGACGGGTATGGGGAAGGTCGCCCCGGAGCCGCGGCGTAGAAGAATACAAAGTATACGCCGCCGGCCGGCCCCCGTTACGGGCCCAGAGCGCGGCCCCGTTTTGGCGGCCGAACTCAGGTGGTACCGCGGACAGATCGTTCGCCCTGAGCCCTTTGGCTCGGGGCGTTTTATTTTTGCGCGGGGATAGAGAAAAGGAGGCGTCGGGTTGAACTGCACAGTGACAACCACATATGACAACAAAGAGACGGCGGCGTTCCAGCGGGCCGCCGGCCGCACGGTGCAGCGGGGCCAGAGCGGCAGCACCCGGTTTTTGATGGGGCTGCTGAGCGTGTTCTGCTTTGCCATGGGGGGCTATCTATGGGCTGCGGACCGGCGGCTGCTGGTTATCCCGGCGGCGGTGCTGGGCGGGCTATGCCTGGCGGCGGCCCTGTTCTACCACCAGCTCATCGCCCGGGCGGGCCGCACCGCTGCGCCGCCGGAGGACATCACCTTCACCTTTTCTGACGGCGGCTTTACCGCCCGGATCGGCGCTCAGGCGCGGCAGCACAGCTATGAGGAGGTCTTCGCCCTGTGCGACTGCGGCAGCCGGCTCTACCTCTTCCTCCAGGGCCAGGGCGGGTGCATTCTGGACAAGTCCCGTTTCCAGGGGGCCGCGCCGGAGGCGCTGATTCAATTTCTCACGGCCCAGAACAAAAGCCGGGACAAAAAATCCCAGATCACCGTCTACACCCTCTCCTGACAGAGGCCATAAAAGAGATTACTGAAATAGGATGTGAATTACCAATGAAGAAAGAACTGCCCAAGATTTACGAGCCCCAGGAGGCGGAGGGCCGTATCTACGAGATGTGGGAGAAAAACGGCTGCTTCCGGGGACAGCGGGACCCCGCCAAAAAGCCCTTTACCATCGTCATGCCGCCCCCCAACGTGACCGGCCAGCTCCACATGGGCCACGCCATGGACTGCACCCTCCAGGACATTCTCATCCGCTTCAAGCGGATGCAGGGCTATGCCGCCCTGTGGGTCCCCGGCACCGACCACGCCGGCATCGCCACCCAGATCAAGGTGGAGGAGGAGCTGCGCAAAAGCGAGGGCCTGTCCCGCCACGACCTGGGCCGGGAAAAATTCCTGGAGCGGGTGTGGGACTGGAAGCACAAGTACGGCGACCGCATCGTGGCCCAGCAGAAGAAGCTGGGCTCTTCCTGCGACTGGGAGCGGGCCCGGTTCACCATGGACGAGGGGCTGTCCAAGGCGGTGCGCCACGTCTTCGTCTCCCTGTACAACAAGGGGCTGATCTACAAGGGCAGCCGGATCGTCAACTGGTGCCCCAAGTGCGTCACCGCCCTGAGCGACGCGGAGGTGGAGTATAAGGACAAGCCCGGCCACCTGTGGCATATCAAATACCCCATCAAGGGGGAGGAGGGCCGGTACTGCGTGGTGGCCACCACCCGGCCGGAGACTATGCTGGGCGACTCCGGCGTGGCGGTGAACCCCAAGGACGAGCGGTATCAGGACCTGGTGGGCAAGACCTGCATTCTGCCCCTGATGGACCGGGAGATCCCCATTGTGGCCGACGAGTACGTGGACCTGGAGTTCGGCACCGGCTGCGTGAAGATGACCCCCGCCCACGACCCCAACGACTTCGAGGTGGGCCTGCGCCACAATCTGGAGTCCATCCGGGTGCTGGACGACAGCGGAAAGGTCAACGAAAACGGCGGCAAATACCAGGGCATGGACCGGTACGAGGCCCGCAAGGCCATTCTGGCCGACCTGGACGCCCTGGGCCTGCTGGAGAAGACGGAAGACCACGCCCACAACGTGGGCACCTGCTACCGCTGCGGCACTGACGTGGAGCCCATTATCTCCGCCCAGTGGTTTGTGAAGATGGAGCCCCTGGCCAGGGAGGCCCTGCGGGTGGTCAACGAGGGAGAGACCAAGTTCGTCCCCGACCGCTTTGCCAAGATCTATACCAACTGGATGGAAAACGTCCATGACTGGTGCATCTCCCGGCAGCTGTGGTGGGGCCACCAGATCCCGGCCTGGACCTGTCAGGACTGCGGAAGGATGACAGTCTCCGAGACCGACCCCACCGAGTGCGCCCACTGCCACAGCGCCCGCATCGTCCAGGAGGAGGATGTGCTGGATACCTGGTTCTCCTCCGCCCTGTGGCCCTTCTCCACCCTGGGCTGGCCGGACGAGAACAGTGAAGATTTCAAGTATTTCTATCCCACTGACGTACTGGTCACCGCCTATGACATCATCTTCTTTTGGGTGGCCCGGATGATCTTCTCCGGCTGTGAGCACACCGGAAAGCCACCCTTCCACACCGTGTTTATCCACGGCCTGATCCGGGACGACAAGGGCCGGAAGATGTCCAAGTCCCTGGGCAACGGCATCGACCCTCTGGTGATCGCCGACCAGTACGGGGCGGACGCCCTGCGCTTCAACCTGGTCACCGGCAACTCCCCCGGCAACGATATGCGCTTCTATACCGAGCGGTGCGAGGCCATGCGCAACTTTGCCAACAAGATCTGGAACGCCAGCCGCTTTTTGATGATGAACCTGACCATCGGCAAGTGTGAGCTGCCGGACAGGCTGGAGCTGGAGGACAAGTGGATTCTCTCCAAGCTGAACAGCGTCATCCCCCAGGTGACGGAGAATATGGAGAAGTACGAGCTGGGGGTGGCCGCCCAGAAGGTGTACGACTTTATCTGGGATTCCTACTGCGACTGGTATATTGAGCTGACCAAGGCCCGCCTCCAAGGGGAGGACGAAGGGGCCAAGATCAACGCCCAGAAGGTGCTGTGCTACGTTCTTACCGAGACCCTCAAGCTGCTGCACCCCTTTATGCCCTTTATCACCGAGGAGATCTGGCAGGCCCTGCCCCACGAGGGGGACTTCCTCATGCTCCAGAAGTGGCCGGAGTACCGCCCGGAGCGCTCCTTCCCCCAGGAGGAGAAGGAGATGGAGCTCATTATGGAGGCCATCCGGGGGGTGCGCACCCGCCGGGCGGAGATGAACGTGCCCCCCTCCAAAAAGGCCAGCCTGACGGTGGCCACCCTGGAGCGGGAGACCTTTACGGCGGGGATTCCCTTCCTCAAGCGTCTGGCCTACGCCAGCGACGTCACCATCACCGGCGCGGCGGGGTTGGAGGGGGACGAGGCGGAGAGCGCCAAGGGCAATGTCACCGTCATCACCCACGCCGCGCGCATCTCCATGCCCCTGGCGGAGCTGGTGGATCTGGAGAAGGAGCGGGCCCGCATTGAAAAGGAGCTGGAGAAGAACCGCAAGAGCCTGTCCGGTCTGGAGGCCAAGCTGAACAACCCGGGCTTTGTGGGCAAGGCCCCGGAACACGTGGTTCAGGCCGAGCGGGAGCGGGCGGAAAAGCTCTCCGCCCTCATCGCCAAGCTGGAAGAGCAGCGGAACAATATGTAAGTAACATCAGGCGCGCCGGACGGTTTTACCGTCCGGCGCCTTTGCGGAAAAACGGGCGGCGGGATGGTTCCCCGACAAAGAAAGCGTTGACAGATTTCACGCTTTAGCGTAGTATAGAGAAAGTGAATCCTACCAAAGAAATCCCGAGACAGGCAGAGAAAGGAAGTCCTTCCAATGAGCGAGCAGAAGATCAGCACCAAATGTCTCCACGCCGGCTACCGCCCGGAAAACGGAGAACCCCGCAACATCCCCATCATCCAGTCCACCACCTTCCGCTACGGGACCAGCGAGGACATGGGCAAGCTCTTCGATCTGGAGGCCAGCGGCTACTTCTACACCCGGCTGCAAAATCCCACCAACGACCGGGTAGCGGCCAAGATCTGCGCCCTGGAGGGGGGCAGCGCGGCCATGCTGACCTCCTCGGGCCAGGCGGCATCCTTCTACTCGGTCTTCAATATCTGTTCCTGCGGGGACCATGTGGTGGCCTGCTCCGCCATCTACGGGGGGACCTACAACCTCTTTGCCGTGACCATGAAGCGCATGGGCATTGAATTTACCTTTGTGGAGCCAGACTGCACCCGGGAGGAGCTGGACGCCGCCTTCCGGCCCAACACCAAGGCGGTCTTTGGCGAGACCATCGCCAACCCGGCGCTGACGGTGCTGGACTTTGAAAAGTTCTCCTCCGCCGCCCACGCCCACGGGGTGCCCCTGATCGTGGACAACACCTTCGCAACCCCGGTAAACTGCCGTCCCTTTGAGCACGGGGCGGACATTGTCATCCACTCCACCACCAAATACATGGACGGCCACGCCAACGCGGTGGGGGGCGCCATTGTGGACAGCGGCAAATTTGACTGGACCCGCTGGCCGGACAAGTTCCCCGGCCTGTGTACCCCGGACGAGAGCTATCACGGCGTAACCTATACCCAGCGCTTCGGCCTGGAAGGGGCCTATATCACCAAAGCCACCGCCCAGCTCATGCGGGATTTCGGGTCCATCCCCGCCCCGATGAACGCCTACCTGCTCAATGTGGGCCTGGAGACCCTGCCCCTGCGCATGGCCCGCCACTGTGAAAACGCCCTGGCAGTGGCCCAGTACCTCCAGAAGCACGAGAAAGTGGCCTGGGTGAAGTTCCCCGGCCTGCCTGGGGACTCCTGCTACGAGCTGGCCCGGAAGTATCTGCCCAAGGGCACCTGCGGCGTGGTCTCCTTCGGAGTGAAGGGGGGCCGGGCCAAGGCGGAGGCCTTTATGGCCGGGCTGGAGCTGGCGTCCATCGCCACTCACGTGGCCGACGCCAAGACCTGCGTGCTCCACCCCGCCTCCGCCACCCACCGGCAGATGAACGACGAGGAGCTCCGGGCCGCCGGCGTGGCGCCCGACCTGGTGCGGTTCTCCGTGGGTCTGGAGGACATCAGCGACATCCTGGCCGACCTGGACAAGGCCCTGGCCGGAGTGTAAGAAGCGGTCAATCGGTGTAAAAACAGACGGGAAACATTTCCCGTCTGTTTTTTGTGGAGCGGGCGCGAAAATGATTCCGGACTGTCGAATGAGGATAAATTATTACAAAAATACTGGAAATGGCGCAAAAATTTTTCTTGACCTTTCCGCTGCGTCATAGCCTATACTCAGGTTTGACAGGAGGGAAACTTTATGGCCATAGAGTACACTGTCAGTCAACTGGCCGCTTTGGCGGGAGTGACAGCCCGCACTCTGCGGCACTACGATGCCATTGGGCTGCTGAAGCCCACTCGGGCCAGCGGGGCGGGATACCGCCTCTACGGTCCGGCGGAGGTGGATCGGCTGCAGCTGATTTTGTTCTATCGGGCGCTGGGGCTGGAGCTGTCCGCGGTGGCGGAGCTGCTGAAGGAGGCGGACCTGGACCGGGCGGCGGCTTTGGCCAGGCATCTGGCGGAGCTGGAGCGCCGCAGGGAGCAGCTGGACCGTCAGATCGCCGCCGTAAAACGGTCGATTCAACAGGAGCAAGGAGGAATTCCCATGACAGATGTAGAAAAATTTGAGTGTTTTAAACAGCGCGTAATAGGAGAAAACGAGAGAAAATACGGCGAAGAGCTGCGCAGCAAGTACGGAGACCAGGAGGTGGACGCCACCTATGCCAAGGTGATGGGCCTGACCAAGCAGGAGTACGACGCGTGGACCGCGCTGGGAAAGGAAATACAGGACAGGCTGACTCAGGCGGTGCGGGCGGGTCTGCCGCCGGAGGGGGAGGAGGGGCAGGCCATTGCCCGGGCGCACCGCCGCTGGCTGGCCTATAGCGGGAGCGCATACACCCCGCAGGCCCACGCCGGTCTGGCGGCGATGTATCCCGAGGATCCCCGGTTTGTAGCCTACTACGACCGGGAGGCGCAGGGGTGCGCGGCCTTCCTCCGGGATGCGGTGGAGCTTTATACCAAGCGTCTGAGCTGAGCCCAAAGAGCGGCCTGTGCCAACTGGCACAGGCCGCTCTTCATATGTCTTTACAGTAAAGACATATGAAGAGCACAAACATAGAAATATAAAAATTCCGGTTGTGTTGTCATGGGTAAAATAGAGCTGATCGGAATTTTCTTTATAGAAAAAACGCCCTTGACTGACGGTATAAAATAGGATATGATAGAGCTGTACAAAAAAGCATTGAAAATAACCGCAATTTTTGGATAAAAATATTTAAGCGGCTAATTCAAAGGGAAAAGAGAGTGTCTTTACAGTGCGGACACATTAAGGGGTTGGCCGGGCTTTTTTATTTTTGACGGCATACGCCGCGCCTGTGTGCGGCGGGTGTATTGGTCTTTGAAAGCGGAAAGGAGGAAGTCGGGGAACCAGAGGCAGGCATCCAGGCGGTCCATGTGTGTCGGGCCACAGGGTGCCGGCAGCCCCCAGGTTGGGGAGAGAAAGGAAGGTTGTTATGGAAAAATTGACGGAAATTGTAGGGATTGCCAGTGACTTTGTGTGGAACAACATATTGCTCTATGTGCTCGTGGCCACCGGGATCCTCTTTACCATCCGGCTGGGGTTCATCCAGGTCCGCAAGTTCGGCGCGGGGTGGAAGCAGATGTTCGGCGGCTTCAGCCTGTTTGGCAAAAGCGCGGACAAGGACGGCATGAGTTCGTTCCAGGCGGTGGCTACCTCCATTGCCGCCCAGGTGGGCACCGGAAACATCGCCGGCTGTGCCACGGCGCTGCTCTCCGGCGGTCCCGGCGCCATCTTCTGGATGTGGCTGGCGGCCTTCTTCGGCATGGCGACCATCTACGGCGAGGCCGTGCTGGCCCAGAAGTACAAGACCAGAGATGAGACTGGCACGGTCATCGGCGGCCCGGTGTACTATATTCGGGCGGCGTTCAGGGGCGGCTTTGGCAAATTCCTGGCCGGCTTCTTCTCCGTAGCCATCATTCTGGCCTTGGGCTTCATGGGCAATATGGTGCAGGCCAACTCCATCAGCGACGCGTTCTATACCGCGTTCGGCGTTCCAAAGGTAGCGGTAGGCGTGGTAGTGGCCGTGCTGGCCGGCTTCATTTTCCTGGGCGGCGTGAAGCGGATCGCCTCTGTCACCGAGAAGGTAGTTCCGATTATGGCCATCGTCTATATCCTAGGCAGCCTGGCTATCCTGATTATGAACATCGGCCATGTTCCCGCGACCTTTGTTATGATTTTTGAGGGCGCGTTCAATCCTGCGGCCATCGTCGGCGGCGCGGTGGGCATCACCATCAAGCAGGCAGTGCGCTTTGGCGTAGCCCGGGGCCTGTTCTCCAACGAGGCCGGTATGGGCTCCACGCCCCACGCCCACGCCATCGCTAAGGTGGCCAAGCCCCAGGATCAGGGCGTTGTGGCCATGATCTGCGTCTTTATCGATACTTTTATCATCTTGACACTCACCGCCCTGGTGATGATCTCCAGCGGCGCCCTGAAT
The DNA here is from genome assembly GCF_009935845.1 of Pseudoflavonifractor sp. 524-17. GTDB lineage: Bacteria > Bacillota > Clostridia > Oscillospirales > Oscillospiraceae > Pseudoflavonifractor_A. Next base: position 26,500 of record NZ_QWEK01000030.1, read on the forward strand.
GTCAACGACCTGGCCAATAACCCCGAGGGCGTGGCTTTGGCTCAGGCCGCTTTTGCGGTCTCCTTCGGCGACATCGGCAGCAAGTTTGTGGCCGTCTGCCTGCTCTTCTTCGCCTTCTCCACCATCGTGGGTTGGTACTTCTTCGGTGAGCAGAATATCCGGTACCTCTTTGGCAATAAGGCCGTAAAAATCTATGCCGCTATCGTGGTGGTGTGCGTGGTCATCGGTTCCGTGCTGAAGGTGGGCTTGGTGTGGAACCTGGCGGACTTTTTCAACGGCATCATGGCCCTGCCCAACCTGATCGCCCTCATCGCCCTGTCCGGCGTGGTGGTGAAGATCAGCAAGGGTGAGGACTCCCCCCTGCAAAAGTAAAAGAATACAGCGCTGCTGAAAGCGGGAACCAGCCGGTTCCCGCTTTTGCTCTGTCAAAAAAATGCCTGCGCTGTTTGCCGCCCGCCAGACAGAGATTTTGCCCGCCAATCCGCACAAGCCGGTGAAAGCAGCGATTCTCTAGGCAGGGAACGAAAGATGTGGTAAAATAGCTGTATCATTCCATATAGAAAAAGGGGGAAGGGTTCAGATGATGGACTGGGAAGAGCTGCGGGAGACATGTCTGTCCTGCCAGAAGTGCCCGTTGTGGGAGACGCGTACCAATGTAGTCTTCGGCGAGGGCCCCAAAGACGCAGAAGTGATGCTCATTGGGGAGGGCCCCGGCGAGCAGGAGGACCTGAGCGGCCGGCCCTTTGTGGGCCGGGGCGGCAAATTTTTGGACGAAATGCTGGCTATGATCGATCTGGATCGGTCCAAGCTGTTTATCGGAAATATGGTCAAGTGCCGCCCGCCGGAGAACCGGGATCCGCTGAAGGCGGAGCAGGAGGCGTGTATCGGCTATCTGCGCAATCAGGTGGCTTTGCTCCGGCCCAAAATTATTGTCTGTCTGGGACGCATCGCCGCCATGAAGCTGATCAAAGAGGACTTTAAGATTACCAGAGAGCACGGCCTGTGGTTTGAGAAAGCGGGGGTGCAGATGACGGCTATGTTCCATCCCGCCGCCCTGCTGCGGGATCCCCGCCGCCGGCCGGAGACCTATGCTGACCTGAAGGGCCTCCAGGCCAAAATCCAGGAGCTCTGCACTCATACTTATTAAATCAGGCCTCTGGCGTTTGAATATTGTTCAGACAAGACCTGAGAACCTGTATTCATAACCGCTGGACCCTGTCTTGCCAGGCCTTTCGCCGCCCCGCGGCGGCAATCCAGCGCTTCCCGGTTATGAATACAGGTTCTTATTGTCTGTTCTCAAATGCACCCGTCCGGGAAAATTCACGAAAAATTTGTTGGGAAGTGCGGGATGGATTGTGCAGGTCGGAAGAGTTTGCCCCGGGAGAGGGGGCGCTATTGTATTTAACCGCCGGCTGGTAGTATAATAAGAATATTTAAATCGAGCGGTTATATCCGTTTTTCGGTTGGAAAAGTTAGGAGGGAATTCCATGAAAAAGCTGCTTCAGCTTTTAGAGGAGGACTGTACGCTGACCCCGGAACAGCTGGCCTCTATGTCCGGCATGACCGTGGATGAGGTGAAGGCCGCGGCGCGGAAGTATGAGGAGGACAAGATTATCCTGGGTTATCAGGCAATTGTAGACTGGGACCGCACCGACCGGGAGGCCGTCACCGCCCTCATTGAGGTAAAGGTGACCCCCCAGCGGGGGGAGGGCTTCGACCGGGTGGCGGAGCGAATCTACCAGTATGACGAGGTGGAGAGCGTCTACCTCATGTCCGGCGCCTTCGACCTGACGGTGATTATCTCTGGGCGGACACTGAAAGAGGTGGCCCAGTTCGTGGGCCAGCGCCTGGCCACTCTGGAGGATGTGACCGGCACTGCCACCCACTTTATTCTGAAAAAATACAAGGAAAAGCACCTGATCTTCCAGCAGGCGGAGGAGCAGGAGAGGGAGTTGATCTTCTCATGAATTACGACAGCATTCTGTCGGAGCGGATTAAAAACACCCAGCCCTCCGGCATCCGGAAGTTTTTTGACATTTTGAACGAGATGAAGGACGCCATCTCTCTGGGGGTGGGCGAGCCGGACTTCGTCACCCCCTGGCACATCCGGGACGCGGGCATCTACTCTTTGGAGAAGGGACACACAAAATATACCTCCAACGCCGGTATGGCGGAGCTGCGGCGGGAGGTGGCGTCCTATTTGAACCGCCGCTTCCAGCTGCAATACGACTTCGCCAGCCAGATTTTAATCACGGTGGGGGGCAGCGAGGCCATTGATCTGGCCCTGCGGTGCATTGTGAACCCGGGGGATGAGGTGATTGTGCCGGTGCCCTCCTTCGTGTGCTATGGCCCGCTGGCCAATATGGCCGGGGGCGTGCCTGTAATGGTGGAGACAAAGGCGGAGAACGAGTTCCGCCTTACGGCGGAAGAGCTGAAAGCCGCCATCACCCCCAAGACCAAAGCACTGGTGCTCCCCTTCCCGTGCAACCCCACCGGCGGGATTATGGAGCGCTCCGACCTGGAGGCCATTGCCGCCGTGCTGGAGGGGACTGACATCATGATCCTTTCTGATGAGATCTACGCCGAGCTGACCTACGGCCAGCACCATGTCTCCCCCGCCAACCTGCCGGAGCTGAAGGGCCGGACCATTCTGGTCAACGGCTTCTCCAAGAGCCACGCCATGACAGGCTGGCGTATGGGCTATGCCTGCGGCCCCACAGAGATAATTGAACAGATGATCAAGCTCCACCAGTTCGGCATCATGTCCGCCCCCACCATGAGCCAGTATGCCGCCGTTGAGGCCATGCGCAGCGGCGACGGGGATATTGAAAAAATGCGGGAGGAGTACGACGGCCGCCGCCGTTATCTGGTGGAGGGCCTGCGCCGCATCGGCCTGCCTTGCTTTGAGCCCAAGGGGGCCTTCTACGTCTTCCCCGATATCCGCTCCAGCGGCCTGAGCTCCGACGAGTTCTGCGAACGGTTTTTGATGGAGGAAAAGGTGGCGGTGATCTCCGGCGCCGCCTTCGGCCCCGGAGGCGAAGGCTTTGTCCGCTGCTGCTACGCCGCCAGCATGAAGGACATTGCCGAGGCCCTGACCAGGATGGATCACTTCCTGACCAACCTGCGGGGGAAATAGAAGCAATCAACCAACGGGCCGGACGGCCGGATTATAGACAACGGAGGGATTACCATGTCCAGCTATTTTGACGGACTTCCCTTTACCCCGGCGGATATCCTTTTGCCCCAGAACTGCGACATGCGCAAGTGGTCTGTGGTGGCCTGCGATCAGTATACCTCTCAGCCGGAGTACTGGCAGCGGGTGGAGGAGTATGTGGGCGGCGCCCCCTCTACCCTGCGCCTTATCCTGCCGGAGAGCTGTCTGGCAGGCCCCAATGTAGACACTGATATTGTAGACGTGAACAACACCATGACCCGCTACCTGCGGGAAAACCGGCTGCGCATTCTGGCCGGCGCCATGATTTATGTGGAGCGGCGGCTGTCCAACGGGAAAACCCGCCGGGGCCTGGTGGGCAAGGTGGATTTGGAGGAGTACGACTACGAGTTGGGGGAGGCTACGGCGGTGCGGGCCACCGAAGGGGTGGTCCAGGCCCGCGTACCGCCCCGGGTGGCGGTGCGGAAGAACGCCCCGCTGGAGCTGCCCCACACCATGCTGCTGATCGATGACCAGGAAGACGTACTTATGGAATACCTTCACGCCCGCCGGGGGGAGATGGAGCCCCTGTATGAGTTTGAGCTGATGGAGAACGGAGGACATATCGCCGGCTGGAAGCTGGCGGAGGCCCATCTGGCCAAGGCGGCGGAGCTGCTGCGGGCGGTCACCAGCCAGGGGGAGGTGGCCTTCGCGGTGGGAGACGGCAACCACGCCCTGGCGATTGCCAAGGAGTGCTATGAGCGGCAGAAGCGCTTTGCCCCCAAGGATCAGTGGAAGAATCTGCCCGCGCGGTATGCTCTGGCGGAGCTGACGAACCTCCGGGACGAGAGCCTGGAGATCCGCCCCGTTCACCGGGTGCTCTTTGGGGTGGAGCCAGAACAGGTGCTGGCCGCGGTCATCGCGGCCTTCCCCGGCGCCCACTACGGCGAGGGGGAGGGGCACCGGCTGTCCTATATCCACGCCGGCGGCGAGGGGACGATTACCGTACCCAATCCAGACACAGGATTGGAAGTTGCCACCCTCCAGCCCGTTCTGGACGAGTTTATTCAGCGCCGGGGCGGACGGATGGACTATGTCTACGGGGACAGCGTGGCCAGGGGGCTGGGGAAAAAGTCAGGCAACATGGCCTTTTTGCTCCCCGCCCTGGAGAAGGGGGACCTGTTCCCGCTGATTCAGCGGGAGGGCGTGCTGCCCCGAAAGACCTTCTCCATAGGAGAGGCCAACGACAAGCGATTCTATCTGGAGGCGCGGAAGATCCGCTGAGGCAAGGAGAACCGTATGGAAACCATTGTGAGACAGGCCAGGGCCAAGCTGAACCTGACCTTGGATGTACTGGGCAGGCGGGCGGATGGGTACCACGATCTCTGCATGGTAATGCAGTCCGTGGCCCTGTCCGACCGGGTGTCCCTCTGCCGCACCGGGCGGCGGGGCATCCACGTCGGCTCCAATCTGGAATTCCTGCCCTCCGGACGGAATAATCTGGCGGCGGCGGCGGCGGTGTGCCTGTGTGAAGCGGCGGGGATGGACTGGAACGGCCTGGAGATCACGCTGGAAAAGCATATCCCCGTGTGCGCCGGCCTGGGCGGCGGCAGTTCGGACGCCGCCGCCGTGCTGCTGGCCGTCAACGATTGGCTGGAGCTGGGCTACTCCCAAAAAGAACTGGCCCAAATAGGGGAACGGGTGGGATCTGACGTGCCCTACTGCGTGCTGGGGGGCACCGCCTTGGCGGAGGGCCGGGGGGAGCGTTTGACTCCCCAGCCCGCTCTGCCCTGGTGTTTTGTGGTGCTGTGCAAGCCGCACTTCTCCGTATCCACGCCGGAGCTGTTCGGCCGCATTGACAGCATGAAGACCACCTGCCGGCCGGACACAGAGGGAATGCTGCGGGCGCTGAAGGCGGGGGATCTCCAGGGAGTGGCCCGGCGGATGTATAACGTCTTTGAGGACGTGCTCCCCCGCAACCAGGCCGGAGCCGTGGCGGAGATCAAAAATAGCCTCATCCAGGCCGGCGCCCTGGGGGCGTGCATGAGCGGCACAGGTCCCACCGTCTTCGGCCTCTTCGACAGCCTGACGGGGGCCTGGCAGGCGACCCGGTACCTGCGGGAGCTCTATCCAGAGACCTTTCTGACCGTAACGGTTTGAGTCCGCTCCGGGGGGAGGCAGCGCACACTTTTGTACGCTGCCTCCCCCCGGATGTTTTCTTGGCTTCTTTCCAAAAAGAAAGGAAGCGTTCCCCGCGCGGGGGCAGAAAAGGACAAAAAGAATCCCGGAAGGGAGCCGGTACATTCCGCTCCCTTCCGGGTCATATAGGATTTAGATGATATTAGGAGATAAACCCAGCGGCCTTGAGGATCTCCACCGCCTTGGACTTGTTATCCTCGGAGACACGGACAATGGGGCCGGTGCAGCCCATGCCGTCCTCAGCGTAGATTTTCTCTTTCCACAGGGCCTTGACGGCGTCCTCCAGGTCCATGACCTCGATGCCGGGGATCTGGGCGGTAACCACTTCCTTGGGAGGAGCAGTAACTTCCTCGGCAGGGGCGGCGGCCTTGTTGGCGGCGGCCTTGCGGTCCGCCAGCAGCTTGTCCAGGCCGGCCTTTTCGGCGGCGGCGAACTCGGCGGCGGCCACGTCGAAGACCTTGCCCCGCACCAGCTGGGCGGCATAGCTGATGGCGCCGGCGATAACGGGGGCGCCGGAGGCGCGGGAGATAATCATGACCAGCCGGTTATAGCCCTTGCCGATGCCGGGGCCATAGCCGTAGCCGACAGCCTCATAGCTGCCGCCGGTGCAGGCGGAGGAGAGCATCTTGGACAGGATATTGCCGGTGAGGGAGTCGGTGACCATCACGTCGGCAGAGCCCATGAGCACGTCGTTGCCGCGCATCACGCAGCCGCCGTCGCTGCGGGCGGACTCGGCAAAGGTGATGGGGTAGCCCTGTTCCTTCAGGGTCTTGAGGGCGCCCTCCGCCTGGCGGGCGCCGTCCACGTTCAGGATGCCCACAGTGGGATCCGCCACGCCGCAGGCTTTGGCGGCGATGACGCCATAAATAGCGTTTTTGATCATGCCCTCAATCCGGTCAGTGGAGGAGGTGCCGGTGGTGTTGGCAATGAACATCTCATTGCCCTTGCCGGGAGTGACGGCCCGGCCCACGGTGGACACGCCGATGGGGAAGGGGTAATGCATGGTCACCGCGCCGTCTACCGCGCCGGTCTCCAGCAGCTCCTCCATCTTCTTGTGGGCGGCGTCCTCGTCGGCCACGGCTACGGTATTTACCTCGGGGTGGGTGAGGGTGCCGATGAAGTACACGTCGGCGCCGGCCCGGGCGGCCTTGACGGCCCCCTCCATCACGGTGGCCTCGCCGTGCTCGCTGCCCATTGCCGTCACGGCGATCTTCGGCTTGGCGCCGAAGGTGCCGGTCTCCAGACCCTCCGCGATAGCCAGGAAGGTGTCGGCAATCAGCTTTTTGGTCTTGTCAGCCATTGCGTCTCCCCCCTTACTCGCCGTCAGCGGCCAGAGTAGCGGCAAACTGACGGAAGGATTCGGCAATCAGCTTCTTCACCGTCTCGGTGGAGACGCCGCCCTCTTCGGTCTCACCGCTGTTCTTGCGCATGACGAAGGAGACGCCGTCGAACAGGTTGGTCATGCGGCCCAGGAACAAAGAGCCCTTGCCGATGATCATGGCGGTGTTCAGCTCGCCGGCCAGCATCTGATCCCGGGCGGGGCCCATAAAGGGCACGCCGGAGGGGATGTGGCCCTGGGTGGGCGCCCAGCCCACCAGGCCGTGCTTGGTGAGGAACTCAGGCATGGCCTTCTTGTCCAGGTCGCCGTTCTTGACGGCCATGGCGGCGATCATCTTGTAGTTGGCCAGAGGCACGTCGCCGGCACCGGCAGGCTTGGTGATGTCGGGATTCTGCATCTCGGGGGAGTATTTGTCGATGTCGGTAATCTTCAGGCCGGCCCGGGCAAGGGGATCGGCCACCAGAGAGCCGATAACAGCCTGGGGCGCGGAGCCGGTGCCCACCACATGGCGGCCCAGGATGGACAGGTCGATCTCCGGGTTCACGCCGTCGTTCTGGCTGATGACCACGGCGAAGCCGCCCAGCACGTCCTCCAGAATGGGCAGATCCTTCTTCACGTGGTCTTTGCCGTTCATGCCCAGCTTGGCGGTACAGCCGCCGGCGGTGACCACAACGGTTTTATAGGTCCCGGCCTTGACCAGAGAGGCGGCCTCCACAATGGCGTGGGCGGGGCCGGCGCAGAAGCCGCGGGTGTCGGATCCGGTGGCGTTGGACAGGCCGGCGATCTCCGCGGCGGCCTTGGCGAAATTGCCGCCGCCGCGCTGGTTCACGTCGCCGCAGGCCTCCTCACAGCAGTCGATGACATACTCCACCTCGCCCTTGTCAATGCCGGCGTTCTTCACGGCGTGGAGCAGGGCCAGCACGCTGGAGGACTTGGACACCAGGTTCTCGTGCATGACATGGGCGGACAGGTTTACGTCAATGTCGTGGGCCCGCTTGACGCAGCCCACCAGCTTGTTATTATGGTACAGGCCCTCGGCGTGCTCGTCGTTGACCAGGTGCTCCACCTCGGACAGCTCCACGCCGTCGGCGATGCGGTTGGTCATCTCCCCGTCAAAGAGGGGATGATCCACCACGGCCTGCTTATGCTCGGCCACGAAGTCCTTGTCCAGCTTGACCACGTCGAAGCAGTCGCAGATCTGCATCAGCAGCAGGAACTCGGCCTGGGGCATAATCTCGCCGTACTTGCCGTAGCGGTCGGTGACATTGCACTTCAGATCCACCCAGGCGCTGCCCTGCTCGGCCAGCTGGGCGGGGGTGACGTTGCCGATATAGGTCTGATTGGGCCAGTAGGCCAGCACATCCTGATAGCTGCGCAGGTGCTTGGGCAGTTCCTTCAGATACTCGCCGTCGGGATTGACCACCCGCTCCGTGGTCTGGGTGGAGCCGTTGTGGATGACCATATCAGGGGTGTGAACCAGAATGTAGCCGGTGCCCTTCAATACGCTGTTCATTTGAATAACCGCCTTTCCAAATGTGAATCGGATTCAATTTTTTTGCCTGCGGTAAATTGTTTTGGCGCGGGGAAAGCAGAGAGTGTATCTGGGAGATGGGAAAAAGCACAAAAGCGGTGACAGGGCGCGCCGCGTCCTACCACCACTTTTGTGTCACAGCGCAATTAGTACTTGCAGTACTGCTCGCGGATGGAACTCATCTCACCGATGATCTCATCCACGTCCAGGACCATTTCCATCATGCTGACCTGCTCGTCGTACACGGCCGAATCAACTTCATCCTTGATCTCGGGCTCGCACACGTGATAAACCTTGAGTCCCAACGAGACTCCAGTCAACGGACCGGCGAAAGTGGGGTCGCCTGCGGTGACGGTCTCAGCCGCCAGGCCGGAGGCCTCCGCCTCGGAAGCGCCCAGAATAACGATCACGTTCTCAGGGCCGAACTCCTCGGCGAAATCCTTAACCCGCTTCTGATTCTCCAGATCCATTGCACCAGCGCTGGTTCACACAAAGCACTCAGTGGAGCTGAACACGACTTCGGCGCCGGCGGTCTGCACGCACTCTGCGATAGCGGGGCCAGGGATACCGTCGCGGTCACCAATGATAATGGCCTTCTTGCCTTCCAGCATTCCCATGGTGTTTCTCTCCTTTCCTTTTAAATTTTATAGTAAAGCGGAAAGTCCGCCTACTAACGGGGGATTAGATGTTGGCCTCAACCATGGCCTTGACGGCCTCGGGGGTAGCCTCTTCCTTCACGCAGGCGGCGATCTGAGCGCCGTTCTCATAGATGGCGATGACAGGCAGGCCCAGCACCTTCTGGGCGATGGCCAGGCGGCGGGCCTTGGTGGTGTTCAGGGCGGTGAACTTGATCTTGTCGCCGTACTGCTCAGCCAGCTCGTGGACATGGGGCATCAGGGCCTGGCAGGGTACGCAGCCGTCGCCGTAGAAGTCTACCAGCACCTTGCCCTCAGCCTTCAGGACTTCCTCTTCAAAGGTCTCTTTTGTCAGTTCCAGCATGGTTAAAATAACCCCTTTCAATCATTGATTGGCTCTCACATAACACGCGGCGGACCGCGTCTGCTGCTTACTCGTTGATAAACTTCTCCGCCTGCATGGCGGCGATGGCGCCGTCCGCGGCGGCGGTGACCACCTGGCGCAGGCTCTTCACACGGATGTCGCCGGCGGCGAAGACGCCGGGAAGGTTGGTGTGCATGTTCTCATCGGTCTTGATGTAGCCGTGATCCATGTCCAGCACCCCCTCAAACAGGGCAGAGTTGGGGTTGTAGCCGATGAAGCCGAACACGCCGAACAGGCCGTCCTCCTCGTCCGCCTCCACAGTGGTGAGCTCGCCGGTCTTCACGTTTTTGACCACCATCTTGTTCAGCAGATCCTCGCCATCCACGGACTGGACCACGCTGTCCCACATAAAGGCGATCTTGGGATTGGCGAAAGCCTTCTCCTGGATGCTCTTGGCGGCGCGCAGCTCGTCCCGGCGGTGGATGATGGTCACCTTGCGGGCGAACTTGGTCAGGTACATGGCCTCTTCCACGGCGGAGTCGCCGCCGCCCACCACGTAGACCTCAAAGTCCTCGAAGAAAGCCGCGTCGCAGGTGGCGCAGAAGGAGATGCCCTTGCCGATGAACTTGCCCTCGTTCTCACAGCCGATGGGCTTGGGGAACGCGCCGGTGGCCACGATGACCGCCTTGGCCTGATAGGTGTCCTTGTTGCCGGTGAGGGTCTTGATCTCGCCGGCGAGATCCACGCTCTTGATCACGTCGGTGACTCGCTCGGCGCCGAACTTGGCGGCCTGCTCCGTCATGCGGGCGATGAGGCTGGGGCCGCTCTCACCCTCCACAATCTGGCCGGGATAGTTCTCGATCTCGTCGGTGATGGCGATCTGGCCGCCGTCCTTGCCCTTTTCAATGATCAGCGTGCTTAGGCGGCTGCGGCCGGCGTACAGGCCGGCGGCCAGACCGGCCGGGCCGGCGCCCAGGATGATTACATCATAGATCTTGTCCATAATTACGAATGCCTCCCACAAGTTCTTAGGGCCTGCGCGCGACAGGCTCTTATGCCCGCACCCAGCGGAGAAAGACGCATGGAACCGTATGTCGGGGGTGCACAGTCCGGGAGAGCGGCGGGCAAATCCGCCAATCCGGGACGGTGACGGCCCTACATGCCACATTTATTGAAACGCTCTATTCTTTGTGGTGATTTTATAATGATTCGGAAAGAAAGTCAACCCCTATTTTGAGTGAGAAAATAGATAAACCCGGCCTAAATCGCGGTTATTTAAATTAAAAATGAATAATCATCTTGATTACTGTTGAATGTTACGGTATAATGTGTCAGAAAATAATTTGCCTTGAAAATATAGACTGATCAGTTTGCTTTTCAGCCGTGGTGACCGGCTGGCCCGCCCCGTCCGATTGTCCGCCCACCGTGGAATTTTGAGAGGAGAATGCCCATGTCCAGGCCCCCCTACTGCACCGAGCAGCGCAACCAGGTTTTCGCCTGCTTTATCAACGCCGCCAGTGAGATTATCGAGAGTGAGGGCACCGACGCCCTCACCCTGCGCCGGGTAGCCAAAAAGGCGGGGTACAACAGCGCCACCCTGTATAATTATTTCAAGGATCTGGACCACCTGGCAGTTTACGCCTCCATGAAATATTTTGAGGACTACAACCGGAACCTGGCCCGCTATCTGGCGGGGGAGAAGGACGATTTCCAGCGGTTTCTCTTCATGTGGCGCTTTTTCTGCGCCTCCGCCTTCCGGCACCCCCACGCCTATTATAACCTGTTTTACGGCAAGTACAGCGGCGAGCTCACCGACATCACCCGGGATTACTACCAGGTCTTTCCCGAGGAGCTGGGGGAGATGGACGGCAGCACCCTGGAGCTGCTCACCTGCGGCTCTCTGGCGGAGCGCAGCTGGGGGCTTCTGCGCCCCGTCCTGGCCAAAGGGACCCTCTCTCCCGACGAGCAGGGGGCGGTAAACGAGATCATCCTCTACTGCTTTAAAGAGCTGCTGACCCAAAAGATCCAGCTGGGGGACGCCCTGGACAGCCAGACCCTTATTGAGCGCCAGCTGGGCTACATCCATCTGCTGCTGCGGCAGTGAAGCGCCGCACCCTCCGGTACTCCGGCGCATAGGATACCACGGAGGTTATGCTTATGAATATTTATCCCAATAAAGACTGCGGCTGCGGCTGCCGGCCCTATCCCCCCAACTGCCCTCCGGGTCCGCCCTGTCCTCCGCCTCCCACGGAGCCCTGCTCGGTGAGCATCGTACCCATTCCTGGCCCCACCGGTCCCCAGGGTCCCATGGGCGCAACCGGCCCACAGGGTCCTGCCGGCCTTCAGGGCGTGCAGGGCACAGCCGGGGGCACCGGTCCCCAAGGCCCCCAGGGCGCTCAGGGGCCCCAGGGCCCCGCCGGACCCCAGGGTCCCACTGGCCCTGCCGGCGCGGCTGGCGCAACCGGCCCTCAGGGCCCCGCCGGTGCTGCGGGTTCCCAGGGCGTCGCGGGTCCCGCCGGTCCCACCGGCCCCCAGGGCCCTGCCGGGACAGTGGGTCCTCAAGGTCCTGCCGGTCCCACCGGTCCTCAGGGCCCCGCCGGGACTGCGGGTGTCCAGGGCCCCACTGGCCCTGCCGGTCCTACCGGCCCCCAGGGCCCTGCCGGTATCCAGGGACTGGCCGGAGACACTGGCCCCGCCGGAGCGGCTGGCGCAACCGGCCCCCAGGGCCCCGCCGGAGCGGTGGGCCCCCAGGGTCCTGCGGGTCCCACTGGCCCTGCCGGTCCTACCGGCGCCGCGCCTGCACTGAATGCGGTCAACGCAGTCAACGCCGCCGCCCAGACCCCCGCCGCCACCGGAGACGCCCTTACCTTCGCGGACAATCAGGTGGCTGCCGGCACGGCAGTTACCCACACCGCCGGCAGCGGCGACTTTACCATTACAGAGCCAGGCACCTATGAGGTGACTTACTCCACCACTGGCACCACTACCGCCACCGCCCCGCCGGTTACGGCCTCCGTCCAGCTGAACCTGAACGGTGCCGAGATCCCTGGCAGCGGCGCGACAAATACCATTACCGCCGCCGGAGACACCGCTGCTCTGGCCGGCAACACTCTGATCAGTGTGACAACCGCCCCCGCCACCGTGACGCTGACCGCCAACAACACCAATGTCGCCTTCTCCAACTCCAGCATTACCGTCCACAAGGTGGGCTGATCTGCCGCATTTTTCAGAAAATAAAGGTCCCGGGCCGTGTATCTGCACGGCCCGGGATCGTATTTTTCCGCCCTATTGCTCCAGCAGCTCTTTGCCGGAGATCCCCGGCTGGGTCATGGAGTAGGGATCCAGAATTTTGTTCAGACGCGACTCGTCCAGCAGGCCCTCCCGAATGGTGAGGGAGCGGACGCTCTCGCCGGTTTGAATGGCCTTTTTGGCCACGTTGGCGGCGGCCTCATAGCCCACGTGGGGACAGATGGCGGTAATGATGCCCACGCTGTGCTCCACCATATCCCGGCAGCGCGCCCGGTTGGCCGTAATTCCCTCCACGCAGTTGTCAACCAGCGTATTGATGGCGAAGGTAAGGGTTTCCACGGATTCGATAAGATTATAGAAGATGATGGGCTCAAAGGCGTTCAGCTCCAGCTGGCCCGCCTCGGCGGCCATCGTCACGGTCATGTCGTTGCCGATGATGTTGAACGCCACCTGACTGACCACCTCTGGGATGACCGGGTTGACCTTGCCCGGCATAATGGACGAGCCGTTCTGCCTGGGGGGCAGGTTGATCTCGTTGAATCCGCACCGGGGGCCGGAGGACATGAGCCGCAGATCGTTGGACATTTTAGACAGGTTGACGGCGCAGGTCTTCACCGCGCCGGATACCGCCACAAACTCATCCAGGTTCTGGGTGGCGTCGATGAGGTTCAGAGGCTGGAACAGCCGCAGGCCGGTCACCTTGGACAGATTGGGGATGATGCGCTTTAGATATTCCCCGTCGGCGTTGATGCCGGTGCCGATGGCGGTGCCCCCCATGTTCAGGTAGCGCATCTCGTCCATGGCCCGCTCAAAGCGGGCGATATCCCGGCGGATGGCCTCACTGTAGGCCTTGAACTCCTGGCCCAGACGGATGGGCACCGCGTCCTGCATCTGGGTGCGGCCCATTTTGATCACGTCGTCAAACTCCTCCGCCTTGTGGAGCAGGGCGGTATACAGCCGCTCCAGCTGGATTTGGGCCCGCACCAGTAGCTTGAGCACCGCCAGCTTGCCGGTGGAGGGGTAGACGTCGTTGGTGGACTGGCCATAGTTCACATGGTCGTTTGGGTTGACAAGGGAATAATCCCCTTTCCGGCCCCCCAGCAGCTCAATGGCCCGGTTGGCGATGACCTCGTTGGCGTTCATATTCAGGCTGGTGCCGGCGCCCCCCTGGACGGGATCCACAATAAACGCGTCATGGAGCTTGCCGCCGATGATCTCGTCGCAGGCGGTAATAATGGCGTCCGCCACCCTCCGCTCCAGGAGTCCGATCTCAAGATTGGTGATGGCCGACGCCTTTTTCAGCTGGGCGATGCTGACAATCAGCTCCTTGTGCATGGTCAGGCCGGTGATGTGAAAGTTCTCCATAGCCCGCAGGGTCTGTACGCCGTAGTACGCGTCCTTGGGGACCTGCCGCTCGCCGATGGAGTCATGCTCCAAACGGCAGGTCTGCTGTTCCTCCGCCATTGTGTTGTCACTCCTTATGAAAGTTAATTTCTAGTTTATTCCATATTATTGCAAGTTATCCGCCACTAAAGGTAATTTAGCATGGATTACTTCAAGATACAAGGAGTTTTTGAAAGTTTTGCTTCAAAAGAAGGAAAACTTTCGTTTTGGAGCAGCGCTGGAATTGTCTAATTTGCCATACGGTAGATCTCCGCCATGTCCGCCTGGCGGAGCACTTTAAAATTTCCCAGGGTGAGGGTTCCCTGACGGCTGGCTTTATCCGCCAGGATGGCGATCTCCGCCTCGCCTATGGTACAGCCCAGCGCTTGGAGGGAGACGGGCATTCCGATGGCGCGGAAGTAGTTCTCCAGGGCCTCGATCCCGGCCAGAGCGGTCTGCTCCGGCGCGCCCGGGGCGCAGCCCATGACGTTGACGGCAAACTGTGCAAACCGTTCCGGCGCCTCCCGGTAGACATACCGGGCCCAACTGCCCCAGATGGCGGCCAGGCCCGCGCCGTGGGCCACGTCAAACATGGCGCTCAGCTCGTGCTCCAGCTTGTGGCTGGCCCAGTCCCCTACGGTGCCGCAGCCAGTGAGGCCGTTGTGGGACAGGCTCCCCGCCCACATGATCTGGGCCCTGGCGTTGTAGTCCTCCGGCTGGGCCAAGGCGGTGCGGCCGCAGTCCAGCACAGTGCGCATCAGCCCCTCGGCCAGGCGGTCGGTGAGGGCAGTGTCCGGCTCCCGGGTGAAGTACCGCTCCATCGTGTGCATCAAAATATCCACCACGCCGCAGGCGGTCTGATAGGGGGGCAGCGTATAGGTGAGCTCTGGATCCATCACGGCGAAGCGGCAGCGGCAGATATCATAGTTGCACCCCCACTTCAGCCCCAGCTCCTCGTTGGTGAGAACGGAGGAGTTGCTCATCTCACTGCCGGCGGCGGACAGGGTAAGCACCGCCCCCACGGGGCACATCTGAACCGGCACATGCCGGCCGGCATAGATATCCCAGACATCTCCGTCATAGGGGATGCCGTACCCGATGGCCTTGGCGGAGTCGATGACGCTGCCGCCCCCCACGGCCAGGATGAAGTCCACCCCTTCCCGCCGGGCCAGATCGATGCCCTCTCTGGCTTTGGCGATGCGGGGGTTGGGCACCACGCCGCCCAGAGAGACAAAGGGGATCCCGGCCGCCTTTACCGACGCCTCGATCCGGTCCAGCAGGCCGGAGCGCCGGGCGCTCTCGCCCCCGTAGTGGATGAGAACCTTGTGACAGCCCTGCTCCGCCAGCAGGGCCCCCACCCGGTCCGCCTCCCCCCGGCCAAAGGCCACCTTTGTGGGGGTATAGTACTCAAAATTTTTCATGCGTGCTTCCTCCTTATATTTTTTCTCTATAAAAATATGGGCGCTATACCGACGGTACAGCGCCCATAGGTTAGTTCATCTGCTTGCGGCGGGAGAGGTTGATGGTGCCGTCCTGCATGTCGCCGATGGTGTCCAGGCTCTTGCCGGTACCGTAGGCCACGCAGGAGATGGCGTCGTCCGCCACATAGGTCTCGATGCCGGTGTGGGAGGCGATGAGCTTGTCAAAGCCCCACAGCAGGCTGCCGCCGCCGGTCATAACAATGCCGTTGGTGGCGATGTCGGCCACCAGCTCGGGAGGCGTGCTCTCCAGCACGCTGTGGATGGCCTCCAGAATGCGGGTGGCGGGCTCCTCAAAGGCCTCGATCATCTCGCTGGAGGTGACGGTGAACACCCGGGGCAGGCCGGTCATGAGACAGCGGCCCTTGATCTCAATGGACTCCTCCTCCGGCCGGGGGAAGACGCAGCCGATCTTCATCTTCAGCTCCTCCGCCGTCCGGTCGCCGATGAGGACGTTGTGCTTGCGGCGGATGTATTTCACAATGGCCTCGTCGAACTTGTCGCCGGCGATCTTAATGGAGCTGGACTCCACAATGCCGGACAGGGAGATCACCGCGATATCCGCGGTGCCGCCGCCGATGTCCACAATCATGTGGCCGTCGGGCCGGGTGATGTCGATGCCGGCGCCGATGGCCGCGGCCAGCGGCTCCTCAATCAGGTACACCCGCCGGGCCCCGGCCTGAATGCCGGCGTCAATCACCGCCCGCTCCTCCACCTCCGTGATGCCGGAGGGCACACAGATGACAATGCGGGGCTTAAACAGGCGGAAGGAGGTCACCTTGCGGATAAACTCCTTCAGCATCCGCTCCGTCATGTCATAGTCGGAGATAACCCCCTCCCGCAGGGGGCGGATGGCCACAATGTTGCCGGGGGTTTTGCCCAGCATCTGCTGGGCCTCGGTGCCCACCTTGAGCAGCTTGCCGGTGTCCTTATGCAGGGCCACCACCGCCGGCTCCTGAAGGACAATCCCCTGGCCTTCTACATATACCAAAATGGACGCAGTGCCCAAGTCAATGCCGATATCCTTACTGAACATTCCCACACCTCAAAGCTTCTTTCGCATTTGCTTTATTTTTCCCCAGAATTTCACAGTTAATCGCTGTGCCTGTGCTATATCTGTGTTTCTTCCCTATTATAGAAGAGAAAGCGCATGGATTTCAACTGGTTTTTTCATAAGTTTTTGTAACTATTCTGCATCTTATGTTCGATTGCACGCGCCGGACTGCCGGCGGGTCAGCGGGCCCGGGCCACCGTGGCGCATAAAACCTCCGCCGCACCTGCGTCCAGAAGCGCCCGGGCGCAGGCGGACGCGGTGGAGCCGGTGGTGATTACGTCGTCCAAAAGGAGCACCCGTTTCCCCACCAGAGGGATCCCCCCCACCGCCTGATAGGCCCCCTGGATGTTGGTCCTGCGGGCCTCCTGGCCGTCCAGGCCGGATTGGGCGGCGGTGTGGCGGGTCTTTTTCAGCAGGGGCGTGGGCGCTATCCCCAACGCCTTGCCCGCCGCCTTTGCCAGCAGAAAGGCCTGGTCGTATCCCCGCTGCCGCTTCCGCTTGTCCGACAGGGGCGCCCAGGTGAGCAGGTCGAACCGCCCCGGCAGATGGGCCTGGATACACGCCGCCACCAGGGGACCATACGCCTTGGCATAGCCCCGGCGGCCGTGGAATTTATACCGCCGGATGGAGTCGCGCACCTTGCCCTGATAGCGCAGCGGGGACACCGCCAGAGTGATATTCTCACAGGCCTGTTCCGCCTGCGCGCCCTTCAGCCAGGGCAGCTCCCGCCGGCACCCGGCGCACAGATGGACCTCCCCGTCCGCCAGCAGCCCGCCGCAGAACGCGCATTTGGGCGGAAAGAGCAGGTCCAGAACCCACACAACCCCTCGGTTCAAGACTGCTCGTCCAGGGCAATGGCGCCATGCTCCTGCTCGAAGGTACGAATGCACTGCTGAATCAGATATAAAATCTGTCCGCTCATAGAACGGCCCTCATAGTCTGAGATATAGACCAGCTTCCGGTGCATTTCGCTGTTGATTGTAATGCCCAGATGTTTGTCACGCTTCATTTCATGCCACCATCCATCCTTAGGATAGGCTGATGATATACTTGATATATACTTGAATTAAGCTATACAACTTGATTCAAGTCAACGAAATTTTGCGAAACCTATTTTTCCTGGGCCAGACGCCAGCGCAGGCCGGAGTAGCGGCGCTGCTGGCGGTCGTTGGCGGTCATCTGGGCCACCACTTCCTCATCGCCGACCAGAATGAGCAGCTGTCTGGCCCGGGTGATGGCGGTGTAGAGCACTCCGCGGGTGAGGAGCATGGGCGCCCCCCGGCACACCGCCAAAATGACCGCCCGGTACTCGCTGCCCTGGGCCTTGTGGACGGTGACGGCGTAGGCGGGCTCCAGCTCTCCCAGCATGTCGGGGGAGTACTCCACAATGCGGCCGTCAAAGTTTACGGTGATGACTTCGTCCCGGTTGTCAATTTTGGTAATGCGGCCGATGTCCCCGTTGAACACACCCATTCCCGAGGTGAGGGAGTCCTCAGACCGCCACATGAGGTCGTAGTTGTTGCGTACCTGCATTACCCGGTCGCCGGCGCGGAAGAGGTACTCGCCGAACCGCCGCTCCCCCAGGCCGGGCTGGGCGGGGTTGACCGCCTCCTGGATCGCCCGGTTGAGGGCGGCGGTGCCGGCGATATTCTTCCGGGTGGGGGAGAGGACCTGAATTTGCTCCGCCGGAATGCCCATGTTCTTGGGCAGTCGGGTCTGGATCAGCTCCACAATGGTATTCGCGGCCTGGGCCGGGTCCTTCCGGCGCAGGAAGAAGAAGTCGCTTTCTCCATTGCGCAGCACCGGCAGCTCCCCCCGGTTGACGCTGTGGGCGTTGCGCACAATGGCGCTCTGGGCCGCCTGGCGGAAGATCTCCGTCAGGCGCACCATGGGGATCCGGCCGCTGCGGATGAGGTCGGAGAACAGGTTCCCCGGGCCTACGGAGGGGAGCTGGTCCGGGTCTCCCACCAGCACCAGGCGGCACTCTCCCCGCAGGGCGGACAGCAGCGCCCGCATGAGAGAGATATCCACCATGGAGGTCTCGTCCACAATGACGGCATCTGCCTTCAAGGGGTCGGAGGCATCGTGGGCGAAGACCAGCCGGCCGCTGCCGGGGTCGAACTGGGTCTCCAGCAGGCGGTGGATGGTGGCGGCCTCCCGGCCGCACAGCTCCCCCAGCCGCTTGGCGGCCCGGCCGGTGGGGGCGGCCAGGGCGGTGTCCAGGCCAAGGGAATCAAACAGGGCCAGCACCCCCCGCAGGGAGGTGGTCTTTCCCGTCCCCGGCCCGCCGGTGAGGAGCATCACCTGCCGCTGGGCGGTGGTGGCCACCGCCTGCCGCTGCTGGGGGGCGTAGACAATGCCCTGCTCTCGCTGAATGCGGTCGATGAGCCCGTCCAGCCCCTGGGGGGGCAGCAGCTCCCGCCGGGCCATCTCCCCCAGGCGCTGGGCCACATACTCCTCCGCCTCCTGGAGGTCGAACAGGTAGCACGCCGCCTCTCCAGCCACCGGCTCCTGCACCACCTCCCCACGCTCGGCCAAAGCCTCCAGCCCGTCCTCCAGCACCTCGGGCGACTCGATCTGAAGAAGCTGGGCAGTGGCGGCGAGGAGCTTGCGCCTGGGTAAAAAGGTGTGGCCGTTCATCAGATTGTGGCTGAGCTCAAAGACAAGCCCCGCCTCTATGCGCTGGGGATCCTCTCCCTCCAGGCCCATGTCCAGGGCCAGCTGGTCCGCCACGGAGAACTCCACCCCCAGCTCCTCGTCCACCAGGAGGTAGGGGTTGGAGCGCACCACCTCCAGCGCCCGGTTGCCGTACCGGCGGTACAGGGGCATGGCCAGCTGGAGGGCCACCCCGTGGGTTCCCAGAAATTCCAGCAGCCGGCGCATTCCCATCTGAAGGCGGAACTGCTCTCCCATGGCCAGAGCCCGCTTGCGGGTGATGCCCCTGATTTTGGTGAGCTGCTCCGGGGCCTCCTCCAGCACGGTGAGGGCCTCCCCGCCGAACTCCTGCACAATGCGCCGGGCGGTGGCCGCGCCGATGCCCCGTACCGCCCCGGAGGAGAGGTACTCCAAAATGGCCTCCTCCCCGGCGGGCATCCGGCGCTCCACAATCTCCGCCTTGAACTGCTCCCCATAGGAGGCGTGGCGCATCCATTTCCCCTGGACGGACAGACGCTCCCCAGGAGCCACGCCAGGCATACACCCCACCACGGTGATGCCCCCCTGCTCTCCCGCGTCCAGCCGAAGCACGGTGTAGCCGTTTTCCTCGTTTTGATAGATCACGGCGTCCACACCGCCCTCAATGAGAGAGAGCTCCTGTTCTTCTCTGTGTTCCACTGGATCACCCTTTACCCGATTGCTTCTCTTATGTACTCCCCAAGCCGCTCCGCTGAGCACAGGGCCATACCTCCGTGCCGGATGAGCAGCGCGTGGGCGATGCTGCGCCCCTGGTCGTTGAGGCCGGCGTCGGCGATGACAATGGTGAATTTAGCGCTGTCGCTGCCCCGCAGCCACACCAGGCCCCGGACATCGTGCTCCAAAGTGGCGGCGTCCCCCCGCACCGGCAGGACGGCGTACACCGGCCCGCCCTCTTTCCCCCCCGCCCGGGGACACAGCAGCTTGCCGAAGCACAGCCACGCCAAGGTCAGCAGCCCCGTGGCGGCCAGCAGGGCCACACACGCTTGCAGAATGGATTGCATCTCCACTCACCTCCGGGCCATCCTATGCGGCGGGGGAGAAAAGGGTTCAAATGATAGCCATTTTTACCACATAGGTCAAAAACGTCACCAAAAAGCCCGCGGTGAACACCCCCGCCACCAGGGCAGGCACCGCCTTGCGCAGGGGCATGTCCAAAAAGGCCGCCGCCAGAGCGCCGGTCCACCCCCCGGTCCCCGGCAGGGGAATGGCGACAAAGATCATCAGGCCAAGATACTGATATTTGCTCACCTTCCGCCCCTTCAGATGGGCCTTATGCTCCAGCCGGTCCACCAGATGATTCAGCCTGGGCAGGCGGCGGCGCATCCACTGAAAAATCCGCCGGATATACACCACAATAAAGGGCAGCGGCAGCAGATTTCCAATGATACTGGCCGTCAGTGCCGCCCAGGGATTCAGCCCCAGCGCCACCCCGAAGGGGATCGCCCCCCGCAGTTCAATTACTGGCAGCATGGCCACCAGCATGGTAAAAACCAGCTCTCCCGCCTGATTGTGGGTGAGCCACTCCATCAGTTCCAAAATTGACTCCCTCGGTTCTGTTAAAATTTATCTCATGGCTGAGATTCAGAACCTGCACACAACCGTAAAAGGCCGCGGAAATCCAGCGTGATCCGGTTAGGAACAGGTTCTCAGTTCTTGCTTGATAAACGACAGTCCAAAACGCCGCATGGTGGAAAAACCCCCGCTGTTCGGGCTGTGCTGACAGTTTTCAAACAAGGCCGCATCTATTGTAACATACTTTTCTCTTCTGTCATAGCGGGGATTTTGTTAAGAAAGCGCTGATTTCACCGGCGTATGTGGATTGGTACGCAAAATTTATGCCTGGCGAGTGACAAAAGCGCGGGAACCCTAACGGATTTCAAACTTTCTTCACCAAGTCTGGGTGAAAATTTTGCCGCTTTTGCAGGAGGAGGCAAAGGCGGCTCCCCCGCGCCGCCGGAGAGAATTTGATATTTCCCGGCGGCGGTGCTAAAATAAACACGCGATTCTGAATTGAGTGCAGTACAGACAGGAGGTTATCCATGATACAGGCGGTATTTTTGGATTACACAGGGACAATGGTGCAGGAGCGGGGCAGGGAGATGGAGGAGGTCGTCGCCCGGATCTGCCAGAACAGCGACCTGTCTGGCCCCAGAGAGGTCCTCACCCTCTGGTGGACCAGGCTGCGTGCGTATGAGGAGGCCAGCTATCTGGACACCTACCAGACAGAGGACCAGATTGTGGATCGGCTTTTGGAGGAATTTTCGGCGGAATTTCATCTCAGGGAGGATTTACAGGACCTCCACCAGCAGATCCGCCGGTTTTGGATCTACGCGCCCCCCTTTCCCGACGTGAAGGAATTTTTCAAGCGGTGCTCCAGGCCCATCTATGTGATCAGCAACAACGGGATGCAGTACATCGAAAAGGGAATGGAGGACAAGGGGCTCTCCCCTGCGGGGATTGTCTGCGCGGACATGGTGCGGGCCTATAAGCCTCACCGGGAGCTGTTCGAAAAGGCGCTGGAGGTCAGCGGCTGCGGGCCGGAGCAGGTGATCCACGTGGGGGACTCCTACCGCTCTGACGTGGCGGGGGCCCGCTCTGCCGGGATACGCCCCATTCTGCTCCAGCGGGACGGGGGAACGGCGCCGGACGATACGGTGACGGCGGTACACAGCCTGGACCAGGTGCTAGAGTCTGTTTTAAAACTGTCAAAGTAACCATCTAAGGATACAGGCAAGGCAGACAACAGCCCGGAAATAGAGTGCTTTCTTCTCATATCTGGTGGCAAAGCGGCGGTTGTTTTTCAGTTTGTGGTGCTGTCCAGCATCAGCGTTGTTTCGTCCACCAAATCCTGCCCAATCAGGGCTGCGAGGATATCTTCCCAT